>JAETSQ010000025.1 GCA_021769525.1 Oscillospiraceae bacterium | reverse complement strand
TTCCCGGTGATTTCCCCGTATGGGTCAAAACCTGGGTCAAAAAGAAAAAGTTCCGTTGCAAGAAAAACCAGAAGACAGAGAAAACCCGCTGATTTCCAAGGGAAATCAGCGGGTTTTTGGTTGCGGAGGCAGGATTTGAACCTACGACCTTCGGGTTATGAGCCCGACGAGCTACCGGACTGCTCCACTCCGCGGTATTGAATTTTTATGCACGGGTTTTGCAAGGTGTTCGTCAGGTTATGAGCCCGACGAGCTACCGGACTGCTCCACTCCGCGCTATCTTGTGGGAACGTTATCCATTATACCATACACCCGGATGGAATGCAAGGGTAAATTTCCCCTTTTTTTCGTCTTTTCCCGCCTCCTCCCTGGCAAGCCGGTGGCCTTTACGCCCCAAACAGCCGCGCCAGGAACTCGTCCAGGGTCCCCAGTGTCTCCACCGGCTCCCCCTCCTTCATCTTGTCCAGGTAGTGGGCGTCGGAATTTTTCAGAATGGTGTACCGCTCCCGGATGTCCCTGTGGGCGCCGTCCCGGAAGAATGCCTCCGGGCGCCAAACCTCGGCAAAGGCAAAGTCCAGGTAGTCCGGGAAGTACCCCAGATTTGCAAAGACGCTGTTGGAGGAGCGGTCGATGTGGGCGGGGAAGGCCACCCCCCCATAGCGCCGGGCGAAGGCGGGCATATCGTCGATGGAAAGGCTGGTGGCGTTGATGAGCAGGGTCTCCAGCTCCCCCAGCCGTTCCTCCCCCGGCCCCAGGATCCACTGGTGGCCGAAGATCTCCGGCTTGTTCTTTACCGGCAGCAGGGCGGCCTCCACCGCTTCCCCGGCGGCCTGGGCGGCGGAAAGCTCCGGGAAGAGACAGACCACGTGGACCTCCTCGGCAGTGGTCACCTCCATGCCGGGGAGCACCCGCAGGGGCAGGTCCAGCATCCGGGCGGCCTCCATCACTGCCCCGGCGTTGCGGCAGGAGTTGTGGTCGGTGACGGCGATGAGGTCCAGCCCCAGCAGCGCCGCCATGTTGGCGATGTTGGGCGGGGTCATGTCGTCATCCCCGCAGGGGGAAAGACAGCTGTGGATGTGCAGGTCGTAGGAGAACCCCATGCCGCCGCCTCCTTTCCCATCGTTACCGCATCACGCCCGGCCCCGTCCTCTGCCGCAAAAATTCCCGCAGCTGGTCCGGGGTGCCCAGAGTCATCCCGGATTTTTGCACCACCAGAGCCTGATTGCTGCCGACGTAGATGTAAAAATATGCCGGGTCCTCCCCGATGCGGGAAATTTGGCGGTAGGTGTGGTAGCCCTCGCTCTGGGGCCCGGCGTACTCCACCCGGTCCTCAAAGAACCGCTGGCGGTTCATCAGCGGGCGGCCGTCCACCGGGTCGGGGACCTTCACCGGGGCCTTGCCGGTCAGCATATTGATCCCCGCCAGCAGCAGCCCCAGACCTAAAGCGCCCAGGACCGCGGGCAGCAGCAGCTCTCCCGCCCAAAAACGCCACACAGAAAAGCCCGCCAGCAGACCGCCCAGTATCAGGTAGGCCAGCGGTCCCCGCCGGTCTACGTGGCGGTAGTGGTAGGTGGTGTAATGGCGCACCGCCTCTTTATCGTAGGCGGTAACGGCCTCAAAGTAATATTCCACCGCTCATCCCTCCTCGCCGCATTGGGGCAGCTTCTCCCGGAGGAACAAGCGAAGCTGCTCCGGGCTCCCCAGGGTCATCCGGGCCTTTTCCACCAGCAGGGCCCGGTTCTTGGCCACGTAGAGGAAGAAGTATTTGCTGTTTTCCCGCAGGCGGATCACCTGGCTGTAGGTGTAGTAGCCCTGCTCCTGCCGTCCGGCGTATTCCACCCGGTCGTCAAAGAAGCGGATGCGGTTCTCCTGGGCATCCTGTGCCCCGGCGGAAAACCGCCCCAGCAGCAGATTGACCCCGAAGACCAGCAGGACCGCCCCGGCCACCGCCATCGTCAGCCCGCCCTTTTGGAAGATCCCCAAAGGGAGGGCCGCCGCCCCCAGGAGCAGCAGGAGGATGGGCAGGGCGGGGGCCACATGGCGGTAGTGGTACTTGGTGAACTCCCGGAGGCTCCGCTTGTCGTAGGTGGTGACGGCTTCAAAGTAGTAGGTCATTTCCAAGCCTCGCACAATACAAATGGTATAAATTCTGCCGGATATTCCGATTTACGGGAGGCCCAGCGCCTTCGCCGCCGCTCTGGCTGCCTCGTACACCGGCAGGGGGGTCTTTAATACCGTGACATCCTGCTGATCCCCCCGCGCCTTGGCGTCCTCGTCCAGGCCCATCCCCTCCGCCAGGAGGATGCAGGCGGAATCGGTGAGCACCGCCACGGCGATGGAGTTGAGGTTCCCCATCACCGTCACCCACAGGCCGTCCGCCGGGGCCCGGCCCATCACGATGGAGAGAAGATCGCAGCAGTAGATCTCTCCCCCGATCTCCCGCTCCCCGCTGCCGCAGGCCAGGGTAAAGCCGCAGGCGGCGGCCAGTTCCTTTCCGGTCATGGGGCGGCTCCCTCCTTTGTTTTAGCGTTCAGGTCATGCTGCTCCAGCATGGAGCGCATCACCGCGTCCAGCTTTTCCTGTAGAACGTAGATGCAACTATCCTCTACCGCATATCCCCGCACCACGTCCTCCGCCAGGGCGTGGCAGGAGGGGGCTCCGCAGGAACCGCAGTCCAGCCCCCGGAGGCGTTCCTCCACCTCCCCCATCTGCTCCAGCAGCTCCATGGCCCGGAAGGGATTGGCGTCCAGCTGCATCACCGGGGCGTAGTCCACCTCCCGGTCCCACTTGGCCTCCGGGGGGATGCTGTCCCCCAGGTGGTTGCAGGAGACGGGGCGGTAGCGGCCCAGGCGCTTCAGGCGCACCGCGGCTACATAGGGGTTTTCGATGTTCAGCACCCCGCCCACGCAGCCGGAGGAGCAGGCGTTCAGCTCCACAAAGTCCAGCCCCCGGAGCTTTTCGTCCTCCATGTCCTCCAGCACCCGGATGACGTTCTCGATGCCGTCGGCGGCCAGATACCGCTCGTGGAGGGTGGCGGCGGCCTCCCCGCCGCTGCGGCCCCAGCCGATGCCGGTGCGCCCGGCGGTGGCCAGGTCCTGGTCGGCGGCCTCCGGGACGGTCTTCATGGCGGCGCAGAGGGCGGGGTAGACCTCGCTGACGCTCACCACCAGGTCGATGTCGCTGCGGCCGGTGCCCAGGGGATTTTTGGCCGCCGTCATCTTGGCGGGGCAGGGGGAGATGAAGATGCAGCCGATCTCCCCAGGGTCCAGGCCCAGCCGCCGGGCCGCCTGGCGCTTGGCGATGCGGGCGGCCAGCTCCACCGGGGCCACCAGGGGCAGGACATTGTCCAAGAGCTCCGGGAACCGCACCCGGATGAGGCGCAGCACCGCCGGGCAGGCGGAGGAGATCACCGGGCGCTCCAGGGCCCCCTGGCTCAGGAGCAGGCGGGTGGCGTCGCTCACCAGCTCCGCGGCGGCGGCCACCTCGTACACCCCATCGAAGCCCATGGCCCGCAGACCCTCCAGCACCACCTCGGCATCGTCCAGGTTGTTGAACTGGCCGTAGAGGGCGGGGGCCGGGAGGGCGATCTTGTACCGGAAGCGGTTCCAGTCCGCCAGGTGGTCGGTGACCGCCCGCTTGGCGTGGTGGGGACAGACCCGGATGCACTCCCCGCAGTCGATGCACCGCTCCTTGAGGATGCGGGCCTTGCCGCCCCGGACCCGGATCGCCTCGGTGGGGCAGCGCTTGACACAGGTGATGCAGCCCCGGCAGGCGTCCGGATCCAATGTGACCGAATGGACATATTCTTCCATAGCAATACTCCTAAGCAGCGGGACGGCGGGTCAGACCAGCTTCACCACCATGGTGACGGTGGTGCCTTCCCCCACAACGCTCTCCACCGTCATCTCGTCGCTGTATTTCTTCATGTTGGGCAGGCCCATCCCGGCGCCGAAGCCCAGGCTGCGGACGTTATCCGGGGCGGTGGACCAGCCCTCCTCCATGGCCTTTTGGATGTCCGGGATGCCGGGACCGTGGTCGGCGAGGACCATGGTGACCTTCTCCCCGTCGATGTCCACGTCGATCTCCCCGCCGCCGCCGTGGATCACCAGGTTGATCTCCCCTTCGTACATGGCGATGGCCACCTTGCGCACCACCTGGGGAGAAAAGCCCAGCTTTTTGAGGGCAGCCTTGATGGCCCCGGAGGCCTCCCCGGCGCGGGTGAAGTCATCCCCCGGCACCTGGTAATGGTAATGGAGCCCTTTCATTGGATATGTACCCCCCCGTTCAAACCGGATTGGAACAGCAGGCCGCAGGCGGTGAACATCCGGTGGGTGGTGGTCATGATGGCCAGGTCCTTTTCTTTGGCCAGCTCCACCACCTCCGGAGCCGGCTCCTTCCCCCGTACAAAGATGATGCAGAGGATGTCCATCATCTCCGCGGTGCGGATCACCTGCTGGTTCATAAGCCCGGTGAGCAGCACCGCCTGGTCCTTTACGAAGGCCAGCACGTCGCTCATCAGGTCGCTGCCGCAGGCGGTATGCACCTCCTGGTCCAAAAGCTCCTCGCCGCAGAGCAGCTGGGCATCCAGGATGGTCTTTACTTCGCCAAGTGTCATAGTACGCTCCACTCCTTCACACACAGGTCGGGTTTTTGCAGGGGGCCCCTGCCGCTTCGGTGTCGATGTTATAACTATAACATACTTTCCCGGAAAACTCCAGCCCCAGAAACAGGGAACGGTATACATTTCTCCCCGGACGTGGTACAATAAGAAAAATGCCGCGTTCGGTCGGGAAAGGGGGAAATGGACCATGGCAACGGAAGAGACCGTCCGGCCGCCGGAGCGGAAACCGCAAAAAAGAAAAACGAGGCGCCGGTCCTCCCCGGTCCCCGTCTCCATGTGGCTGCTGCCCAGCTTTCGCCTGCCCTTTTCCAACCCCAGGGAATTCCTCCGGTGGTTCCTCACCGGCATCAACCTGTGGGCGGTGGGGGCGGTGGCCCTCTGCGCCCTGGGGGGATATTTCCTCCTGGGGTGGCTGGAGCAGCCCCGGATGATGGGGGTGGAACAGGCCCTCTCCGGCGGGGAGGGGACCCGCGGCCTCACCTATCGGGTGGAGCGCACCGGGGATGGTGAAGCCGCCGTCACCGGAACCTGGGACCCGGAAAAGGGGGAAGCCCCCCCCGGACCGGAGCTGGCGGCAGCCCTCTGCGCCGCCCTCTCCCCGGACGCCATCTACGGCCACTCCGATCACCTGTACCGGTCCATCGCCAGCCGTTTTTTTGAGGGGGAGGATTTTACCCTCACCATCCTCCTGCGGGAGGCGGCAAAGGGGAAGGAGGACCCGCCGGAGCCCCTCTTTTCGGTGACGCGGGAGCCGGGGGACGAGGGATGGCCTCAGCCCCGGTGCGCCGCCTCCTTCCTCCGGGAGTGGGAGGAGGCTTACAGCGGCTACTGGGTCTTCGGCCAGGGCCGCAAAGAGGAAATGGGCCCGCCCCAGTCCGACCCCATCCTGGAAGAGGGGGACCTGCCGCCGGAGGAAGAGAGCGGCAGCCAGGAGGAAGAAGCCCCGCCCCTCCCCGACCTGGAGGGAGAGCCCGGCGGAGAGGAAGATACCTCCTCCGGCGGACCGGAGGAGGAGCCGAGCCAGCCCCCGGAGGAGCCCTCTTCGGAGCCGGAACCCCCCGCCTCCGGCCGCCCCCCGGCGGATCCCCCCGGCGGCTTCTTCGGCTGGATACTGGAAAAAGCCGGACTTCGTCCGGTTTCCGCCTAACCCGGAGCAGGGTCTATCCCCGCTCCTCAGCTTGTCGAAAAAACTTTTTCGACAAGCTGAGGAGCGCCGCTGCGGCGGGGTTATCCGCTCGCTACACTCGCTCTACGCGAAAAGAGGGGCCTCTCGGCCCATCTCCGCGCTAAGAGCCTCGCTTCGCTCGGTTGCGCTCCGAAACGCCTCTGCGGAGGCAGCCTTTTCACACTTTTTCCCCCTCTTGGGTAGCACCCTCTGCTTCTGGAAAAGGTTTTTAGACAGCCTAAGGAGCGGGGATAACCCCCGCTCCTTACCTTTGCACAGGGCGTAAATGAGTGCCCGGAGTCTTGGTTTTGCACCTTTGTATCGGTGACTTTGGTCATTCTTCTTTTTGCTTCTTTTTCTTCTTTTGCAAGAAGAAAAAGAAGACAGGTTTGGGCGGCAGCCCAGATCGGAATCACGCCTCCCCCTTCATCACCCCGATGACCTCCTGGATCACCTCCAGGGGCTTCTGGCCCTTCTGGGGCCGGACGGTGAAGTAGGGCTTCTGCCCGCCGCTCACCATCACCCGGCCCTTCATCCCCTGGGTCAGGGTGACGATGGTCTCCACCGTGGGGGGCGCCTCCGGGAAGAAGAGCAGGTTCTGCCCCCGCTGGGTGATCTCCCGGATGCCCAGCCGGGCCGCGCCGTTGCGCACCAGGGCCACCTCCAAAAGGCCCGCCACCGCCGCCGGGGGGTCCCCGAAGCGGTCGATGAGCTCGTCCATGGTGTCCATGTAGCCCTCCCGGTCGTAGACGCAGGCGATCTTTTTGTAGACGTCGATGCGCTGGCTCAGGTCGGCGATATAATCCTCCGGGATGTGGGCCTCGATCTGCACGTCAACCAGGCACTCCCCGGCCTTCTCCACCGGTTCCCCCTTTTCCTCGCTGATGGCCTCCCCCAGGAGTTTTAAATACAGGTCGTACCCCACCGATTCCATCTGCCCGTGCTGCTGGCTCCCCAGGATGTCCCCCGCCCCCCGGATCTCCAGATCCCGCATGGCGATGCGAAATCCCGACCCGAAGGCGGTGAACTCCCGGATGGCCGCCAGGCGCTTTTCCCCCACCTCGGTGAGGACCCTCCCCCGGCGGAAGGTGAAGTAGGCGTAGGCCCGGCGGGTGCTCCGGCCCACCCGGCCCCGGAGCTGGTAGAGTTGGGAAAGGCCCATGCAGTCGGCGTCCTCAATGATGAGGGTGTTGCAGTTGGGCACGTCCACCCCCGCTTCGATGATGGTGGTGCACACCAGCACGTCGATCTCCCGCTCCAGCAGCTGCCGCCAGATCTCGGAGAGCTCATCCTCCCCCATCCTGCCGTGGGCGGTACGGATGACGGCCCCCGGCAGTTTTTCCCCCAGGCGGGCGGCGCAGCTGTCAATAGAATCCACCCGGTTGTGGAGGTAGAAGACCTGTCCCCCCCGGCGCAGCTCCTTGCGGATGGCCTCCAGGAGGATGGGCTCGCTGTACTCCAGCACGTAGGTCTGCACCGGGTGCCGGTCCTGGGGGGCCTCCTCGATGACGCTCATATCCCGGATGCCGCTCATGGCCATGTTCAGCGTCCGGGGGATGGGGGTGGCGGAGAGGGTGAGGACATCCACGCTGGCCCGCAGCTCCTTAAATCGCTCCTTGTGGGCCACCCCGAACCGCTGTTCCTCGTCGATGATGCAGAGGCCCAGGTCCCTAAACTTCACGTCCTTCTGCACCAGCTTGTGGGTCCCCACCACCACGTCGATGCGCCCCTCCGCCAGCTTTTTCAGGATCTCCCGCTGCTCCTTGGGGGTGCGGAAGCGGCTCAAAAGCTCCACCGTGACGGGGTAGCCCTCCAGCCGCCGCAGGAAGGTCTGGTAGTGCTGCCAGGCCAGGATGGTGGTGGGCACCATCACGGCGCACTGCTTGCCGTCCAGCACGCACTTAAAGACCGCCCGCAGGGCCACCTCGGTCTTGCCAAAGCCCACATCCCCGCAGAGCAGCCGGTCCATGGGGCTCTCCCGCTCCATGTCGGCCTTGATCTCGGCGGCGCAGCGCAGCTGGTCCTCCGTCTCGTCGTACTCAAACCGCTCCTCAAATTCCCGCTGCCAGTCCCCGTCGGGGGAGAAGGCAAAGCCCTTGGTCCGCAGGCGCTTGGCGTAAAGCTGGATGAGCTCCTTCGCCATGTCGGAGACCGCCTTCTTCACCCGCTGGCGGGTCTTGCTCCAGGTGTCGGAATTGAGCTTGTTGAGGCGGATATTGGCGTCCTCCCGGCCGCCGATGTACTTGGTGACCAGGTCCAGCTGGGTCACCGGGACAAAGAGGGTGTCGGTGCCGGCGTACCGGATCTTGATGTAGTCCTTGATGACCCCCTGTATCTCCTTTTTGATGATCCCCTCAAAGACCCCGATGCCGTGGGCGGAGTGGACCACATAGTCCCCCGGCGTCAGGTCGGCGATGTCCTGGATGGCCTTCCCCTTGCCCTTTTTGGTCCGGACCTTCTTTTTGCGCCCCAGGGACTGGGAGGCCCGGCCGTAGGTGATGGCCGCCAGGCGGTGGCCGGGGTACTCAAAGCCGGAGGAGAAGCCCCCCTGGCACACCAGCGCCTCCCCGGCGGCGTACTCCCCCGGCTCCGGGACAAAGCGGGCGGGGATGTCGTGTTTTTCCAGGTCGGTGGTGAGGGCCAGGGCCCCCCGGCGGGTGCCGTTAAAGATATAGACGCAGTACCCCTCCTCCAGGTAGTGGCGCAGGTCCTCCAGCAGGGGGTCCAGCTGTCCCCCCCAGACGGAAAGGGTGTTGGCCTGGAGGTCCGCCAGCTCCCCCAGCCGCAGGCCGGGGTAGCTGCGGGGGAAGCTGTCCAGCAGCAGGGTGGGCGCCTTTTCGTAGAGGGCGGCCAGGTCCCCGTACCCCTTGGAGAAGCGCCCCGCCATCCGGCTGAGGCCCCCCTGCTCCAGCAGGGCCTTGATGTCCTCGTCCTCCAAAAACTGGCTGTGGAGCAAAGATTCCTTCACCGGCGCCCCCTCGCTCACCGCCAGGAGGCGGTCCCCCAGGTAGTCCAGCAGGCTGGTCCCCTGGGGATAGATGAGGGGGATGTACCGGTCGGCACAGCTGAGGTCCCGGCACTCCTCCAGCCGGGCGATGTCCCGCTCCAGCATGGGGCCGGCGGTCTCCCGCTGCTTTTTGGTGAGGCTGTCCAGGTGCTCCTGCAGCAGCCCCGCCAGCTCCTCGGTGGTGTACAGCAGCTCCCTGGCGGGGGTGACGGTCACTCCTTCCAGGTTTTCCTCCCTCCGCTGGCTCTCCGGGGAGAAGGCGGCGATGGTGTCGATCTCGTCCCCCCAGAACTCCACCCGCACCGGCTGGGGCAGGTGGGGGGGCCAGAAGTCCAGGATGCCCCCCCGGACGGCGAACTGGCAGGTGCCCTCCACCTGGCTGCTCCGGGCATACCCCGCCCACAGGAGGGTGCGCACCAGCTCCTCCTGCCGGATCTCCTGCCCCGGCGCCAGGGGGACGGTGCTCTTCTTCAGGGTGTCCGGCGGGATGGTGGGCTGGACCGCCGCCCCGGCGGAGGCCACGGCGATGGTCCGGGGGTCGGCGGCCAGGCGGCTGAGGACCGCAAGGCGCAGCTGCTCGTACTCCCGGCTCACCCCCTCCACCTCCCCCAGGGTCAGCTCCCGCTCCGGGTAGTGGGCGGCCAGGGGCTCCCCCAGGAAGAGGTTTATCTCCTCGCAGAGGCGCAGGGCGCTTTGCTCGTCCTGGGTGAGGACCAGGGCCCCCCGCCCCAGCTCCCGGCAGAGGGCCGCCAGGAACTGAGCCTTGTGGACCATGGCCCCCCCGGTGAGCAGCACCGGCCAGCGCCCGCCCCGCAGGGCGGCGGATACTTTCTTGTACTCCTCCCAGGAGGAGATCAGCGCTTCGATCATCGTGAACTCCTTAAATCAATCGTCATTTGTCTGTACCCGCTGCCGGTGCCGCCCCGCTGCGGTTGTACTTCCCCATGGCCTCCTCCAGCTTCCCCTCCACAAAGAGCTCGCAGACCACAGGGATGTCCGCCAGGACCCCCTCCAGCACCTTCCCGTCCTCCGGGGAGAACTTCCCCAGCACCCAGTCCGCCAGGTCGTAGTCCGGCCGGGGCTTCTGCCCCACCCCGATCTTCACCCGCGGGAAGTCGTCCCGCCCGGTGAGGTATATGATGTTTTTGAGGCCGTTATGCCCCCCGTCGCTCCCTTTTTTGCGGATGCGCAGGGCCCCCACCGGCAGGCTCACATCGTCCACCAGCACCAGCACCCGGTCCATGGGCACCTTGTGGTAGGCGGCGGCCTCCTGCACCGCCTGCCCGCTGAGGTTCATATAGGTGCCCGGCTTTAAAAGCAGCACCTTCTTCCCCCCTATCACCGCTTCCCCGCAGAGGGATTTGAACCGGAGCTTTTCCACCCCCGCCCCCAGCTTTGTCGCCAGGGTGTCCAGGGCCATAAAGCCGGTGTTGTGCCGGGTGCCTTCGTACTTTTTGCCGGGGTTCCCCAGCCCCACGATGATGTATTCCACCGGCCCGGCGGGGGCGGCGGGCCTGCGCCCCGCGGCGATCTTGGCAAAGAGCTCATCCAGGGTGCTCATGGTATCCTCTCCCTTTTTTCGGCAAAATTTCAAACAACCGGCAAACCGGCAGCGGGCAGGATGGTAAAGCCACCCTGCCTGCAAAAAGTGCATCCTTATTTTAGGCGATTTCCGAGGTCCTGTCAATCCGCCCCGGCGGGAACTCCCCAAATTTTGCCGTTTCGGAAAGGCAGCCGGGACCTTCCGGCCCCGGCTGTCCCTTATATCTTCTTCATTTTTTCAGGTAAACAGCGGGGACACCGGTTTGTCGGCGTAGATGCGGGCGATGGCCTCGGCAAAGACGGTGGCCACCGGCAGCATGGTGATCCTCGCCTCCTTGGCCCCCTCCTTCTCCGGGATGGTGTCCAGCAGCACCATCTGCTTTTCCCCTACACCGCAAAGAAAACAGCCAGGGTTTCCCCTGGCTGTTTTCTTCTCTGGTATGGATATTACGGAGTGGGGGCCTCCCCGCCGCCGTCCGCCGGAGGCGGTTCTGGCGTTGGCTCCGGAGTGGGTTCCGGTTCCGGCTCCGGCTCTGGTTCCGGCTCCGGCTCTGGCTCCGGTTCCGGCTCTGGCTCCGGCTCCGGCTCCGGTGTCGGCTCCGGTTTGGGGGATTCCAGCTGCCGCCAATCTTCACAGGCGGCACAGTCGCAGGTACAGGTGGCAGGGTCGCCGGTGCAGCCGTGGCGGCTTCCGGTTTTGGTGCAGCCTGCGCACGCCAGACAGGGAAGGCTGTCCTGGTAGTCCTCCTTTAGCTTTTTGCAGCCATCGCAGGCGCAGTAGCAGGTGCGGGGGTCCCCGGTGCAGCCGTGGTTCACCCCCGTGGCTGTGCAGCCGCTGCAAAGGGTACAGGGCTTGTAGAAACTCCCCAGCGTTTTGCAGGTATTGCAGTCGCAGGTACAGGTGGCGGGGTCCCCAGTGCAGCCATGGTTGGGTTTTGTATTGGTACAGCCGGGGCAGAGGGTGCAGACAGGATTTTCCCGCAGCGTTTTGCAGGCATCGCAGGTGCAGGTACAGGTGGCAGGGTTACCGGTGCAGCCGTGGTTGCTTCCGGTTTTGGTACAGCCTGCGCAGAGGGTGCAGACAGGATTTTCCCGTAGCGTTTTGCAGGCGTCGCAGTCGCAGGTGCAGCGGGCCGGGTTAGAATTGCAGCCGTGTCTGGTTCCCTTGTTGGTACAGCCGGTACAAAGGGTGCAGGCCCCCACGCCCCAGGTGGGAATAAACATCTGTACCCAGGAACTTTCGTAGACTCCTACTACAATCCCATAATAGGAGGTATCCAGAATATTTCGTTTATGACCGGGAGAGTTCATCCAGGAGGTCATAGCGGCCTCCGGGGTGATGCTTCCCATATGGATATTCTCTCCACAGCCAATATAACCATAAGGAATCAAAACGGTGTCGCATTTTTCCCCGTTGGGACGGGTATGGGAAAATTTTTGGCGAACCTCTCTTGCCCGAAGATCTACCGCATCCTGAATATCATCCATATAGACCAAGGGAGATGCCCCTACCTTGGCCCGCTCCTGGTTTACAATCTCGAAGACCCGCCGGGCGTAGCCGGAGGTATCCCTTGGCGCCCCCACTCTCACCGGGACTGTCACCACCGCCTCCGGAAATCCTTCCTTGGAGGCGATGACAGTAACCATAACGGTGAGAGAGCCGCTGTTGAACTCATCCGGCCCTGGGGCCTGGACGCTCACTTTCCGTCCGCTGAGCTGGCACTTCACACCACCGCTGGCCGGCTGCACCTCCAGCTTAACGTCCTCCGGGGTGGCCCGGATGGTAAAGCTCCCTTCCTCACTGGGTCCCAAATTCAAAGAGGTGGGGCTGGTCCAAAGGGTGATCTTCCCCACTTGGGCCGCCACCGTCAGGTTGATATAGGCGGTGGAAGTGGTGTAGCCCGCCTTGGAGGCGATGACGGCGATGGTGGCGCTGCCGGGGGCGAAGGGAGTAACTGTAAGGACGCCCCCGGAATAGCTGCAATCGGCAACGCTTCCCCCGCCGCTGACAGTCACTTTGGCGTCGGCGGGATTTGTGGTGATCCGCACCGTCTGGCTCTGGCCGACGGTCCCGGCCAGGGAGCGGCTCCCCAGGGTGATCACCACCGCCTGGTGGGGAGTGACGGTGATGGTGACTCGCTGGAGGTTATCCGCCAGCCCCTCCTTCCGGGCGGTGGCGGAAAGGACAGCGGTGCCAGGGGCAATTCCCTTTACCGAAAGGGTGTTCCCTACCCGTTCCACCTCCACCAATTCCTTGGGGCAGTCCAGCAGCAGCTCCGCCCCCGCCCCCAGGGCGATGGGCAGGGAGATGCTCCCCCCCACCCACACGGTGGCAGCGCTTTTGCCGCTGTTGAGGGTAAAGGCCGCCTTGGTGGTGGTCACTTCAAATTCGTATTCCAGGCTGAGGGGCTGGAACCCCTCGCAGCTTATCTCCAGGTTCAGTTTGGTAACACCCACCGCCTTGGGGGTGATGGAAAGCTGCTCCTTCACCAGGCTAAAGGCGACGTTTTCGTTGTCCTGCCGGAGCTCCACCTTGGCCTCCTCCGGTAGCCCCGCCAGGGTGAGGCGGTAGCCGCTCTTCCCCTGCTCCAGGGAGGGAGCGTCTAGCAGAAAGCCCTCCGCCTCCGGGGTGACAAGCAGCGCCGGAAGGCTCACCTGTACCTCCACCGCCAGGGTGACGGCGCTCCAATCAGGATGGGAAGCCTCCAGGGTGAAGGCGCAGCTTCCCACCTCCAGGCCGGTGATCGCCAGGTATCCCTCCGGATGGAGGATGACCTCTGCGACGGCCTCCTCTTCCGGGGCTGTCAGGGTGTAGGCTGTTCCCTCCGGAGCCTCCAGCAGGAGGGCGCAGGAGGCGGCCACCGGGAGGGCCAGATTGCCTTCCTCATATTGGATGGCCGGGTCCAAAAGACCCTCCGGCTCTTCCTCCCCGGCGGGGGCGTCTGCTGGAGGGGTCTCTTCCGGCAGTTGTCCCTTCTCCTCTCCCTCCGGGGCCTGGGGCAGCGGAGCGCAGGTGACGACCAGGGGCAGAACCGGCGCGGAGATGTTCACCTCCAAAATGAGGGTGCAGTCCTGGTAGCCCTCTCCGCCGCAGGTGACGGTGATTTGATCGGTCCCCACCGAGCCAGCGGTGAGGATGAGCTTTTCCTCCCCCACCACGGCCCCTACCAGGCCGGTGGCGCCCACCGCCTCCCGCACCTGGCAGCCGGGGGTGGCGGTGCAGGTCAGAATCAGGTGCTCTCCCGACGCCATTCCCAGGGGAATATGTACCCCATCCGCCTCCTGCCGGGGCTTCAGGGCAAGGCCCTCCCCGGCGAGCTCCAGGGTACAGGCAGGGGCCTCCTGGAAGGTTTCCGCCTGTGGGGCTGGTGTGTTACAGCCTGGCAGAAGAGCCAGCGCTGCCGCCAAAACAAAGGCCAGTATCCTTTCCATCCCATTTTCTCCCTTTACTTCCCAATTTTTATGTAGTGCTTTTTAAGTACCTTCTTTTTCACGCCCTCCGGCGTGTCGCCAGGCGCTTCGGGACTACCAGCGCATTGGAGGTTGGGATTTTGACGGCGCAGCCGCCGCTTTGCGGCTGGTGGCAGAAACCATCCTTGCGCTTCCCCCTCAGGTAAACAGCGGGGATACCGGCTTGTCGGCGTAGATGCGGGCGATGGCCTCGGCAAAGACGGTGGCCACCGGCAGCATGGTGATCCTAGCCTCCTTGGCCCCCTCCTTCTCCGGGATGGTGTCCAGCAGCACCATCTCCTTGATGCAGCTGTTCCTGATCCGCTCCAGGGCGGGGCCGGAGAGAACGCCGTGGGTGGCGCAGGCGTAGACCTCGGTGGCGCCGAACTCCATCAGGGCCTGGGCGGCGTTGCAGATGCTCCCCGCCGTATCCACCATGTCGTCCACCAGGAAGGCCCGCTTTCCCTTCACCTCCCCGATGATGTTCATCACCTCGCAGACGTTGGGCCGGGGGCGGCGCTTGTCCACGATGGCCAGGGAGCTGCCCAGGCGCTCGGCGAACTTCCGGGCGCGGGTGACGCTCCCCAGGTCGGGGGAGACCACCACCAGCTCCTCCGGGTCCATCTCCTTCGTCTTTTCAACGAAGTAGGGGGCCAGGATGGGCACCCCCAGCAGGTGGTCCACCGGGATGTTGAAGAACCCCTGGATCTGGGCGGCGTGGAGGTCCATGGTGAGCACCCGGTCCGCCCCGGCGGCGCTGATGAGGTCGGCGCAGAGCTTGGCGGAGATGGGGTCCCTGGCCTTGGCCTTGCGGTCCTGGCGGGCGTAGCCGTAGTAGGGGATCACCGCGGTGATCCGCCCGGCGGAGGCCCGCTTGAAGGCATCGATCATGATGAGCAGCTCCATCAGGTTGTTGTTCACCGGCCCGCAGGTGGACTGCACCACGAACACATCGGAGCCCCGCACCGTCTCTTCGATGGAGACGGAGATCTCCCCGTCGGCGAAGCTGGTGACGGTGCTCTTCCCCAGGGGCAGGCCCAGCCTCTGGGCGATCTCCCTTGCCACCTTGGGGTTGGCGTTGGCGGTGAAGATTTTGATGTCCTTGCCGTGTATGTTCATACTCTCTTCCTCTCTGTTCCGGGGGGGATGCCCCCTCCACGACCTTACCTCATGATCTATGGTATGTCCGGCGCGCCCCGCGCAAAAGATCACTTTCTGGGATGCTTCCGGTGTTCCCTGGCCCGCTCCGGCAGATTCACCTGGCGGCTGCGGCCGATGCAGAGGGCGTCCTCCGGCACGTCCTGGGTGACGGTGGTGCCGGCGGCGGTGTAGGCCCCGTCCCCCAGGGTGACGGGGGCCACCAGGTTGGTGTTGCAGCCCAAAAAGCAGTCGTCCCCGATGGTGGTGCGGTGCTTGTGGATGCCGTCGTAGTTGGCGATGCACACCCCGCAGCCGAAGTTCACCCGCGCCCCCACATCGGCGTCCCCGATGTAGGTGAGGTGGGCGGACTTGGTCCCCGGCCCCACGGTGGCGTTCTTCACCTCCACAAAGTTGCCGATGCGCACCCCGGTGCCCAGGCGGCTCCCCGGCCGCACCCGGACGAAGGGCCCCAGCTGCACATCGTCCTCCAGGACGGACCCCAGGACGTAGGTGGCGTTGATGACGCAGTTCTCCCCCAGGACGGAGTCCTCCAGCCAGGAGTTGGGCCCGATGACCGAGCCGGCCCCCACCACCGTCTCCCCTTTGATGATGGTGCCGGGGAGGATCTGGGTCCCTTCCCCGATCTTGGCCCGCGGGTCGATGACCACCCCGTCGGGGATGGAGATGTCCACCCCCTGGTCGTAGAGGCGGTCCAGGGTCATCTCCAGGGCGAAGTGGCTCAGGAGGGCAAGCTGCTGCCGTCCGGTGGCCCGCAGGGCCGCCCGGAAGTCCGGGGAGAGCCAGCAGTCCGCCTGGCCCCCCGCCTCCTGGACCGCCCCCGCCAGCTCATTGGCGGAGGTCCCTTTGCCCAGCGCCTCTGGCAGGCTCTCCCCCCGGAACCAGCCGCTCCGGGTGCTGTAGAGCTGCTCCTCCTCCGCCATGGGGTTCTTCCAGGCGGCGGCGATGGTGGTAGCGGCGGCCTTCCTCTCCCGGTGGGAGGCCAGAGCCCCCTCCAGCACCTCCGGGAATAAAAAAGGAGCGTCCCCGGTCAATACCAGCACATCGGCATCCCGATGCTCCGCCAAAAAGGCCTCGGCGCAGCGCAGTCCCTGCCCCGGCTCCTGGCGGAGGATGAGAGCCCCTTCCGGCAGCTCCCGCTGGATCCTTTCCGGATCGCTCTGCGCGATCACGCATATCTCTTCGATCCCCGCTTCGGTACAGTTGTCCCAGACCCACCGGATAAGGGGACGGAACAGCAGCCGGGAAAGGGCCCAGGACCGGCAGCTCCCGGTCCCCTCGTGCTCCCCTCCCGCCAGCAGGAGGGCGCAGGTGTTCTTCGTCGGCATCGCAAAAAAGCCTCCCTTCTACGGGCAAAATGCCCCTGGTCAGATTTTAAGAAGATGTTGCTTCTATTATGACAAATTTTCGATGTTTTGGCAAGGCCTTCCCTAAATAAAAAAGCCCCGCCGGGGTTTGATGGCGGGGCCGCTTCTTTTACTCTTCCTCTTCCTTCACCACAGGGGCATCCGGGGCGTTCTTGCGGACGCTCTCGATGCCGTTCATGCAGGAGGCCTTGGCCTTGTACCCCTCGGAAACGGCGATGATCTCCCCGTTGCGGGCCTTCAGGCGGAAGCGGAACTCCCCGGCCTTGTCGGTGTAGACCTCGAACTTGGGATTGGTCACCGTCTCGAAGCCCTCAACGGTCTGGTCCTCCAGCTTGGCGACGGGGGCGTTTTTGCGGACGCTCTCGATGCCCGCGTTGCAGGCGCGCTCGGTGGTGTAGACCTCGGAGGTGGCGATGACTTCGCCGTTTCCGGCCTTCAGGTTGAACTTGATGCCAGTTTTAACGGTTTTAACAACAAATTTGCCCACAGTGAAATACCTCCCCAAAAATAAAGTTGCGCGGATCTTGTCAAATCCAGTATAACAGCCCCGGCGGGCCCTGTCAATGCGGAAGGCGTGGAAAATCCGAGGTTTTTCCCGTGTTTTTTCTTTTCGCCGGGGGCTTTCTGCCGTTGACAAAATCTTCCGGAATCGGGTAAAATAATATAATTAGGGAAATATCCGGTTTGCGGAACAAAAACGACTGTGGAAAGGGGCGTCTGCGGGATGATCCGGAGCATGACCGGCTATGGAAGGGCCCAGGAGGTGCTGGGGGGCAAGGACATCACGGTGGAGATCCGATCGGTGAACCACCGGTATTTTGAGTTCTCCGCCCGCCTGCCCCGCGCCTACGGCTGGCTGGAGGAGAAATTAAAGGGCGTGGCCCAGGGCGCCGCCAGCCGGGGCAAGGTGGAGGTGTCCCTCCTGATCCAGGCGGCGGAGGAGGGCACCGATGCCCAGGTGGCGGTGAACGCCGCCCTGGCGCGGGAGTACGTGGAGGCCCTCCGGGGGCTGGGGAGGGAGCTGGGTCTCCCGGATGACCTCACCCTTTCGGCAGTGGCCCGGTTCGGGGAGATCTTCACCCTCCGCCGGCCCCAGGAGAACGAGGAGGAGGTCCAGGCCAATGTCCTGGCCGTGGCGGCCCAGGCGGCGGAGCGTTTTTCTCAGATGCGCCGCGCGGAGGGGGAAAAGCTCCGGGAGGACATCCTGAACCGCCTCGTCTCCATTGAGGAGAAGGTAGCGCGGGTGGAGGAGCGCAGCCCCCAGACGGTGGCGGAATACCGCCAGAAGCTCACCGCCCGGATGGAGGAGCTGCTGGGCAAGGCGGCGGTGGAGGAGCAGCGCATCCTGGCGGAGGCCGCCATCGTGGCGGACCGCTGGGCAGTGGACGAGGAGACGGTGCGCCTTCGGAGCCACATCGCCCAGCTTCGGACCATCCTGGATACCCCGGAGGCGGTGGGACGCAAGCTGGATTTTCTCGTCCAGGAGATGAACCGGGAGGCCAACACCATCGGCAGCAAGGCCCAGGACGTGACCATCGCCCAGGTGGTGGTGGAGATCAAAAGCGAGATCGAGAAGATCCGGGAGCAGGTCCAGAACATCGAATGATCTTTCCGCGCTGCAAAGGCTCCCTCCCAGAGGGAGCTGTCCGCCGAAGGCTGACTGAGGGAGTTTTCCCCCGCCGGACAGACAAACCCGGAAAGGAGCTTTCTTTATGAAGAAAACCACCCTGGCCCTGAAGGCCGCCTCGGTCCTGGCGGCGGGGGCTGCCGCCCTCTGCTTCGCCATCCCTCTGCTGCTGCGGCTGGCCTTTCACATCGCTCTGCGGCCCTCTCCGGACAAGGTCGCCGCCTCCGTCGGCATCATCGGCGGGGCGGACGGGCCTACCGCCATCTTCATCGCCGGCAAATGGGGCAGCCTCGCCCTTCTCCCCTGGCTGGGGTGCCTGCTGGCGGCGGGGGCCGCCGGTCTCTGGCTGCTGGCCCGCCGCATCGGGAAGAAACAGGGATGACCGGTCCCTGTATGTGATAAAATCATAAAGAAAGGAGCAGACCCATGAAGCTCATCAACATCGGCTTTGGGAACATGGTCTCGGCCAGCCGTTTGGTGGCCATCGTCAGCCCGGAATCCGCCCCCATCAAGCGGGTGATCCAGGACGCCAGGGAAAGCGGCACCCTCATCGATGCCACCTACGGCCGCCGGACCCGCGCGGTCATCATCACCGATTCGGACCACATCATCCTCTCGGCGGTCCAGCCGGAAACGGTGGCCAACCGCGTGGTGGACTATGAGGAAGAAGCGGAGGAGCTGGAGGATGAATGACAGCGGTATTTTGGTGGTCTTTTCCGGACCCTCCGGCTCCGGGAAGGGCACCGTCCTGGCCCGGTACTTCGCCGCCCACCCGGAGGCGGCCTTCTCCGTTTCCGCCACCACCCGCGCCCCCCGGCCCGGCGAGGCGGACGGGGTGAACTACCACTTTGTCAGCCGGGAGCGCTTTGAGGAGATGATCGCCCAGGGGGAGGTGCTGGAGTACACCCAATATAACGGCAACTACTACGGCTCCCCCGCCGGCCCCATCCGGGAGGCCCTGGAAAAAGGCCGGGATGTGGTGCTGGAGATCGAGGTGGAGGGGGCCATGCAGGTGCGGGAGCGGTTTCCGGAGGCCCTGCTGGTCTTTGTGCTGCCTCCCTCCTTCGGGGAGCTGGAGCGGCGCCTCACCGGCCGGGGCACCGAGACCCCGGAGCAGATCGCCGGGCGTTTGGCCGCCGCCCGCCGGGAGATCGCCCTGGCCCCCCGGTACGACTACCTCCTGGTGAACGACCGGGTGGAGGAGGCCGCCCAAAAGCTGGGGGAGATCATCGGGGCGGCCAAGTGCACCCCTGCCCGGAACCGGGAACTTTTGGAGGGCTTTTTGGGCTGACCGGACTTCGTCCGGTTTTCGCCCTACACGGCCTACGGCCTCACCTGAGCAAGGGGCGCAAGCGGCTGCCTGGAGACTTAGGCTAAAAAATCTTGGCCCCGACGGGCCGGTATCGGAGGGCCGCGCGGGCTGTCCATCAAAAACATCCCGGTGGGATATTTTTGAGACCGCAAAAAAGCAAGAAATCTAAAAAGGAGAATGAGAAATATGCTCAGACCATCTATGTCCCAGATCCTGAAACCCGGCGAAAGCTACTATGAATTTGTGGTGGCGGTGGCCCGCAAGGCCAGGGAGATCGCTGCCGACGCGGAGGAAGAACACCTCTGCCTGGAGGAAAAGCCGGTGACCATGGCGGTACAGCTCTTTGCCAGCGGGGAGGAGAAGCTCTCCGATATGGACGTGAGCATCGAGGGGCCGGTGGGCCTCCATGCCGCGGAGGAGTCCGGCCGGGAGGCCCCCGAAGAGGGCTGACCGCCCGGCTCGGTCCGAAAGGCAAAAGGAGAGGGGAGGCGGCGGATTGGCGCTTGTGGCGAAGGTCGCGGTGGAAAACGCCGCCTACCACTTTGATAAGCTCTACGACTACCGGGTGCCGCCGGGGATGGAGCTGGCTCCAGGGCAGCGGGTGACGGTGCCCTTCGGCCGTGGAAAGGCCCCCAAGCGGCTGGGGCTGGTGCTGGAGACGGCGGAGGTTCCGGAGGAGGAGCTCCCCGCCGGGGTGAAGGAGGTGGCCGCTGCCGCCGACCCGGAGCCGGTGCTGGACGGGGAGATGCTGCGGCTGCTGCGGTGGCTAAAGGCGGAGACCTTCTGCACCTGGTTCGAGGGGTTGAAAGTGCTGCTGCCGGGGGGCTACGGGATGAAGCCCCAGGTCGCCTGGTCCCTCTGCCGGGGGGCGGAGGGGGAGGCATCCACCCCGGAGGAGGAGCAGATACTAAATTACCTGCGCTCTCGGAAAACCCCCGCGCCGGAGGGGGAGCTGCTGGAGGACCTGGGCCTCGTCCGGGACCACCTGGCCCTCCGGGTCCTGGAGGAGCGGGGGCTCATCCTCCGGCAGGACCTCCTGAAGCGCCGGGTGAAGGACCAGAAGCTCCAGATGGTGCGCCTGTCCCCGGACTGGGAGAGCGCCTTCCTCACCCCCAAGCAGCAGTCTGTTTTGGAGCTGCTGCAAAAGGTGGGCTGTGCCTCGGTAAAGGAGGTGTGCTACTTCGCCGGGGTCACCAAGGGGGTGGTGGATAACTTCGTCCGCTCCGGCGGCGGGGAATACTACCTGGAGGAGACCTACCGGGACCCCTACCGGGAGGCCGACCGCACCGGGGGGCGGGAGGAGATCCTTCTTTCCCCGGCCCAAGGGGAGGCGGAGGAGCGGCTGGGGGCGGTCTACCGCCGCCGGGACGGCTCCACCGCCCTGCTCTTTGGGGTGACGGGGAGCGGCAAGACCCAGGTCTTTATGAAGCTCATCGACCGGGCCCTGGAGGACGGGCGGCAGGCCATCGTCCTGGTGCCGGAGATCTCCCTCACCCCCCAGACCATCCGCAGGTTCCACAGCTACTACGGCAGCCGGGTGGCGGTGCTCCACAGCGGCCTTTCCATGAGCCAGCGGCTGGATGAATGGAAGCGGGCCAGGCGCGGGCTGGTGGACGTGGTGGTGGGGACCCGGTCGGCGGTCTTTGCCCCCCTGCCCCGGCTGGGGCTCATGGTCATCGATGAGGAGCAGGAGCACACCTACCAGTCGGAGAGCGCCCCCCGCTTCGATGCCAGAGAGGCCGCCCGCGCGCGGATGAAGCTCCGGGGGGGGATGACCCTCCTCTGCTCCGCCACCCCCTCGGTGGAGAGCTATTACCGGGGGAAGAAGGGGGAGTACACCCTGGTGGAGCTCTCCGGGCGGTACGGCCCGGCCCGGCTCCCCAGCGTCACCATCCTGGATATGCAGAGCCAGGAGATCCCGGCGGAGGGCCTCTCCCAGGAGCTGTGCCAGGAGATCCACCAGAACCTCCAAAGCGGGGAGCAGACCATCCTGCTGATGAACCGGCGGGGATATTCCACCCAGGTGAAGTGCGCCTCCTGCCACACCACGGTGGAGTGCCCCAACTGCTCCATCACCATGAAGTACCACAGCGCCAACCACCGCCTGATGTGCCACTACTGCGGCTACAGCGCCCCGGTGCCGGAAAGCTGCCCCGCCTGCGGGAGCGAATTTATGAAGTACACCGGCCTGGGCACCCAGCGGGTGGAGGAGGTGCTGCGGGAGCGGTGGCCCGAAGCCCGCATCCTGCGGATGGACATGGACACCACCATGCGCCGGGACTCCCACGAGCGGCTGCTGGGGCAGTTCCGGGCCGGGGAGTACGACATCATGGTGGGGACCCAGATGGTTGCCAAGGGGCTGGACTTCCCCAACGTGACCCTGGTGGGGGTGCTGACGGTGGATCAGATGCTCTACAGCGAGGACTTTCGGAGCTACGAGCGCACCTTCTCCCTGGTGACCCAGGTGGTGGGGCGGTGCGGCCGGGCGGGGAAGCCGGGGCGGGCCTTCATCCAGACCTATACCCCGGAGAATCCCATCCTCCTGGCCGCCGCCAGCCAGAACTACCCGGACTTCTACCGGGAGGAGATCCAGAGCCGGAAATTCCACCTCTACCCGCCCTTTTGCAGGCTCTACTGCGTGGGGATCACCGGGGAGGGGCTGGAGGAGACCGAGAAGGCCGCCAAGGGTGTGCTGGAGCTGCTGAAAAAGCGCCTCCGGGAGGATTTTCCCGACCTGCCGGTGCGCCTGCTGGGGCTTTCCCAGGGGGCGGTGTTCCGGGTGGCGGGGCGCTACCGGTACAAGATCCTCGTCAAGACGGTGCGCAGCCCCCGGAGCCGGGAGCTTTTTTCCGGGCTTTTGGAGACCGCCGGGAGGGAGGCTCCCCGCGGGGTGGGGGTGTTTATCGACCCCCACTATGATTCGGGGTTTTAGGAGGGCGCCTCTTTGCAAAAAGAAAATTTGCAAAACTACCTGCTTTATATACAGAAACCTGCGAAAAACAAGGAGGAAACAGAGAAATGGCGATACGAAACGTGAGGACCGAGGGGGACGACATCCTCCGTAAAAAGAGCCGGGTGGTGGAGAAGTTCGACCGGCGCCTTTGGGACCTGCTGGACGATATGGGGGATACCCTGGCCCAGCAGAACGGCGTGGGCCTGGCGGGTGTCCAGGTGGGGGCGCTCCGCCGGGTGTTCATCATCGACGTGGGGGACGAAAACGGGGTCATCGAGTTCGTCAACCCGGAGATCCTGGAGCAGAGCGGCAGCCAGCGGGTGCTGGAGGGCTGCCTCTCCTTCCCCGGCCAGTGGGGGATGGTGACCCGGCCCGACCATGTGAAGATCCGGGCCCAGGACCGCCGGGGCCGCTGGTTTGAGCGGGTGGGAGAGGGCCTGATGGCCCAGGCCATGGTCCATGAGTACGGGCATCTGGACGGCCACGCCTTCAAGGAGGACCCCACCTTCACCCCGGTGAGCGAGGAGGAGCTGGAGGCCATGACGGCCGGGGAGGGATAAAAAATGGCGCTGAACATCGTCTTTATGGGGACGCCGGACTTTGCTGTCCCCTGCCTTGCCCGCATCCTGGAGGACGGGTACACCGTCTCCGGGGTCTTTACCCAGCCGGATAAGCCGGTGGGGCGGCACCAGGTCCTCACCCCGCCCCCGGTGAAGCAGCTGGCCCAGGAGCGGGGCATCCCGGTCTACCAGCCGGCAAAGCTCCGGGACGGGACCGCCCTGGAGCTGCTGCGGAGCCTGGCCCCGGACCTCATCGTGGTGGTGGCCTACGGGCGCATCCTGCCAAAAGATATTTTAGACTGCCCCCGGCTGGGGTGCGTCAACGTCCACGGCAGCATCCTGCCCAAGTACCGGGGGGCCGCCCCCATCCAGTGGACGGTGCTCAACGGGGACGACACCGCCGGGGTGACCACCATGTTCATGGCGGAGGAGCTGGACGCCGGGGATACCATCCTCACCCTCACCACCCCGGTGTGGGAAAACGAGACCAGCGGGGAACTGTATAAGCGTCTGGCCCCTCTGGGGGCGGAGTGCCTCTCCCGGACCCTGAAGCTCTTTGCCCAGGGGGCGGAGGTGCCCCGTACCCCCCAGGACCACCAAAAGATGACCCTGGCCCCCATGCTGGAAAAATCCATGGGGGAGCTGGACTTTACCCGGACGGCGGGGGAGCTCCACAACCTCATCCGGGGCCTCAACCCCTGGCCCTGCGCCTGGACCACCGTGGGGGGAAAGCGGCTGAAGGTGCTGCGCAGCGTGGTAGCGGAGCGGCTGGGGAGCCAGGGGAAGCCGGGGGAGGTTTTGTCCCGCCCCGGAGATGAATTTGTGGTGGCCTGCGGCCAGGGCTCCCTCGTCCTCACCGAGGTACAGCTGGAGGGGAAGAAGGCGATGGCCGGGGCCACCTATCTGGCGGGGGCCCGGCTTTCCGGCGAGCTGCTGGGCTGATCCTTATGGGCCGATCCGGGCTGCCGCCCGGCCCCGCCTTCCTTTTCTTCTTGCGAAAGAAGAAAAGGAAGCGAAAAGAAGAACGGCCAAACTCTTTGATAACGAAGCGAAGAAACCGAAAGCTCTGGATATTCCCTGAAAAGGTTCGGTCCCTGCGGGCAGAAAGAAAAGAAAATCTACAGCCTGTTCACAGGGAAATCATAAATGGAGGTTATAATAAGGGGCAGCAAGGAGGAATCAATATGTTCGGTTATTACTACGGTTTTGATATGACCTATATCGTTCTGGTGCTGCCCGCCATCCTGCTGGGGCTCTGGGCCCAGATGCGGGTACAGTCCACCTACGCCCGGTACTCCAAGGTGCGGGCGGGGCGGGGCATCACCGCCGACCAGGCGGCCCGGTTCATCCTGGACCAGAACGGCCTGCGGGATGTGCCCATCCGGCGGATCAGCGGCTCCCTCACCGACCACTACGACCCCAGGGAGCGGGTGGTGCGCCTTTCCGATTCGGTGTACGGCAGCTCCTCCATCGCCGCCATCGGGGTGGCGGCCCACGAGGTGGGCCACGCGGTGCAGCACGCGGAGGGCTACGCCCCCATGAAGCTGCGCAGCGCCATCGTCTCGGTGACCAACATCGGCTCCACCCTCTCCATCCCCCTGGTGCTCCTGGGGCTGATGCTGAACTTCTCCGGGCTGGCCATGCTGGGGGTGGCCCTCTTCGGGCTGGTGGCCTTCTTCCAACTGGTGACCCTGCCGGTGGAGTTCAACGCCAGCCGCCGGGCCCTGGTCACCCTGGAGAGCCGGGACATCCTCAGCGGGGAGGAGATGAAGGGGGCCAAAAGCGTCCTCACCGCCGCCGCCCTCACCTATGTGGCGGCCCTGGTCCAGTCCCTGGCACAGCTTCTGCGGCTGATGATCCTCGTTGGGGGGCGCAGGAGGGACGATTAAGGCGGGGGAGGCATTGTGACGAGAGGATGATGCCCATGAATGCGCGACAGACCGCCGCCGCCGCGCTCCTGGCGGTGGAGCGGGAGGGCAGCTATTCCAACCTGGTGCTGGAGCCCTGGTTCCGGCGGGAGGGACTCTCCCCCCAGGACCGGGCTTTTTGTTCTGCCCTTTTTTACGGGGTGCTGGAGCGGCAGATCGCCCTGGACTGGGTACTGGACCGCTACAGCCGCACCCCGCTGCGGAAACTGGAGCCGGAGGTGCGGGCGGCCCTGCGCCTGGGGGCCCTCCAGCTCACCGGATTTCCCTCGGTGCCCCCCTCTGCCGCCGTCAGCGAGAGCGTGGAGACGGTGAAGGCCCTGGGGAAGGGCAAGGCGGCGGGCCTGGTGAACGGGGTGCTGCGGGCCATGGTCCGGGGGAGCTGCGCCGCCCCGCCCCCCAAGGACAAGCTCACCGCCCTTTCGGTGGAGTACTCGGTCCCCGCCCCCCTCATCCAGCTGTGGCGCAAAAGCTACGGCCACGACACCGCCCTGGAGATACTGGGGGGGACCAGGGGCCCCGCCCCGGTCTTCGCGCGGGTGAACACGGTGCGGACCACCATCGAAGCCCTGGAGGAGCGGCTGGCGGCGGAAGGCGTCGCCGGCGAGCCGGTGCCGGGGGTGGCGGGCGCCCTGCGCCTTTTGGACCCCGGCCCGATGGGGGAGATCCCCGCCTTCCGGGAGGGGCTGTTCCACATCCAGGACATCTCCAGCCAGCTGTGCGCCGCCGCCCTGGACCCCAAGCCGGGGATGGAGGTGCTGGACCTCTGCGCCGCGCCGGGGGGGAAGACCTTCACCCTGGCCCAGCGGATGGAGGACCGGGGGCGGGTGCTGGCGCGGGAGCTCTACCCCCGGCGGCTGGAGCTGGTGGCGGAAGGGGCCGCCCGGCTGGGGCTGAATTCCGTTATCACCCAGGCGGGGGACGCCCTGGTTTTGGACCCCGGTCTGGAGGGGCGGTTCGACCGGGTGCTCTGCGATGTCCCCTGCTCCGGCCTGGGGACCCTGCGGCGGAAGCCGGAGATCCGGTACAAACCGCTGGATTCACTGGACGGACTGCCGGATATGCAGTATAATATACTTTGGAACGCTTCACACTATCTGAAAAAGGGGGGGCGGATGGTCTATTCCACCTGCACCCTGAACCCCGCGGAGAACGAGGCGGTGGTGGAGCTCCTCTTGGCCCGGCGGCGGGACTATATCCTGGCGGAGCCGCCCAAGACCTGGATCCACGGCCGGGACGGCCTGGACTGCGACGGATTCTTTACGGCGGTGCTGGTGCGGAAGGAGGGGGACGGATGACCGATCTTTTATCCCTCCCCCTGCCGGAGCTGACCCGGTGGGTGACCCAGGAGCTGGGGGAGCCGAAATATCGGGCGAAGCAGATCTACAGCTGGCTGCACAAAAAGCAGGTGCGGACCTTTGGGGAGATGACCGACCTCCCCGCCCCCCTGCGGGAGCGGCTGGCGGGGATGGCGGAGATCGCCCCGGTGGAGACCCGGCTGCGGCTGGAATCCCGGCTGGACGGCACAAAGAAATACCTCCTGGGCCTGGGGGACGGCAACTGCGTGGAGGCGGTTTGGATGGAGTACCATCACGGGCCCAGCCTCTGCATCTCTACCCAGGTGGGGTGCCGGATGGGGTGCAAATTCTGCGCCTCCACCCTGGGGGGACTGGTGCGGGACCTCACCCCTGGGGAGCTGCTGGGGGAGGTCTACGAGGTCCAGCGGCAGACAGGAAAGGTCATCTCCTCCCTGGTGCTCATGGGCATCGGGGAGCCCCTAGATAATCTCCAGAACGTCCTCACCTTTCTGGACATCCTCTGCTCCGAGGAGGGGCAGCGGCTGGGGTACCGCCATGTATCCCTCAGCACCTGCGGCCTCATCCCCGGCATCCGGGAGCTGATGGACAAAAAGCTGGGGCTGACCCTTTCCGTCTCCCTCCACGCCCCGGAGGATGAGGCCCGCAGCGCCATCATGCCGGTGAACCGGCAGTACCCCATCGGGGAGCTGATGGAGGTGTGCAGGGAATACTTCGCCGTCACCGGCCGGAGGATCTCCTACGAATACGCCCTCATCGACGGGGTGAACGACACCCCCCAGAAAGCGGAGGCTCTGGCCCGCCTCCTGCGGGGGCAGAACTGCCATGTGAACCTCATCCCGGTAAACCCGGTAAAGGAGCGGGAGACAAAGCGGAGCAGCCGCGGAGCGGTGGAGCGCTTTGCCCGGCGGCTGGGGGAGCTGGGGATCAACGCCACGGTGCGGCGGGAGCTGGGGAGCGACATCGCCGCCGCCTGCGGGCAGCTCCGGAGGCAGGGCGCCCCCGGTGCTGCTGTGCCCAATGAAGACATTCCCCGGCAAACATCGTTTTAACAGATAGATACGCTTTGGGGCAGCGCCCCAGGCAGAAGGAGGTGATGGTATGCTGCGGATCATCGGCGCCACGGACAAGGGAATGACACGGTACGTCAACGAGGACCGCTTTGCGGGGGAGGTGTTCTCCCCGGAGCTGGCCTACGGCGTGGTCTGCGATGGGATGGGGGGAGAAAACGCCGGCGGAGTGGCCAGCGCCCTGGCCTGCGAGGAGATCCGGCGGATGCTGGAAAGCTCCTGCCGGCCGGGGATGGATCAGCGGTCGGTGTACATGATCCTGGAAAGCGCCGTCGCCACCGCCAACGCCATCGTCTACGATAAGGCCCTCCAAAACCCGGAGACCATGCGGGGGATGGGCACCACCGTCTGCCTGGCCGTCGTTTCCGGCGGGACGCTGTACCTCGCCAATGTGGGGGACAGCCGCGGATACCTCCTGCGGGACGGGGAGCTCCGGCAGCTCACCACCGACCACACCCTGGCCCAGCTCCTCTACGAGAAGGGGGAGATCACCCAGGAGGCGCTGCGGCGCCATCCGGAGCGCAACAAGCTCACCCGCGCGGTGGGAGTGACGGAGGCTGTGGAGGCGGACTACGCCTCCTGCCGGCTGGAACCGGGGGACGCCCTCCTGCTCTGCTCCGACGGCCTGTACAATATGCTGGACCCGGTGACCCTGCGGGAGTGCCTGCGGCAGTCCATCGCCCAGGACGACGCCAGGTGCCTGATGGATGCCGCCAACAGCAGGGGCGGAAAGGACAACATCACCGCTGTCATCATTTGCTGTGAGGAGAACGAGAATGGATAATGTAGTGGGCAAAATGCTGGAGGGCCGTTACCTCATCGAAAACCTCATCGGCGTGGGGGGGATGGCCAACGTCTACCACGGCTTTGACACCGCGGAGAACCGCCCGGTGGCCATCAAGATGCTCCGGGACGAATACGTCGGCAACACCGACTCCCTCCGGCGGTTCCGCAACGAGTCCAAGGCCATCTACTCCCTGGACCACCCCAACATCGTCAAGATCTACGACGTGCTCCTGGACCGCCGCAACCCGGTCATCATCATGGAGTATGTCTCCGGCATGACCCTCAAGGAATACATCGAGCGGATGGGGGTGGTGAGCCCCAACGTGGCCGCCGCCCTCTGCGTCCAGCTGATGCTGGCCCTGCGCCACGCCCACGATAACGGCATCGTCCACCGGGACATCAAGCCCCAGAACATCATGGTCAAAAAGGACGGGAGCATCAAGGTGATGGACTTCGGCATCGCCAGGGTGGCTATGTCCCAGTCCCGCACCATCACCGATAAGGCCATCGGCTCGGTCCACTACATCAGCCCGGAGCAGGCCAGAGGGGACGGGGTGGTGGACCAGCGGGCGGACCTCTACTCCGCCGGGGTGATCCTCTTTGAGATGCTCACCGGCCGCCTCCCCTTTGAGGCGGATTCCCCCATCAGCGTGGCCATCAAGCAGATCGAGGCCCGGCCCCTGCGCCCCAGGGAGCTGAACCCCGCCATCCCGGAGGGGCTGGAGGACATCGTGGTGAAGGCCATGTGCAAGGACCCGGACCGCCGCTACCAGACCGCCGGGGAGATGCTCCGGGACCTGGAGCGCTTTTTGCAGGACCCGGATGTGCTCTTCGGCTACGCGGAGCTGGAGACCGCCATGGAGCGGGGGAGCGACGTCCAGCGCTTTTTGGACGAGAACGACGGCCCGCCCCGCTCCCGGAGCGGCGGCAGCCGCGGCGGCCAGGGGAGGGGCCGGAAAAAGAACCCCCGCAGAGAGGAGGAGCCGGAGATGGATGACGAGAGCGATCCGCCCCCCCGGAAGAAAAAGAAGCGCCGCAGGAAGATCACCTACCTGACGGTGCTGTTTGGCATCACCTGCGCCTTTGTGGTGGGGACCCTCATCTTTATGGGGGTGATGCTCCACATCAACAAGCCCTTTGAAAAGGTGCCGGACGCCGACTGCCCCGCCCTGGTGGGCCAGGACTACGAGTCGGCCCGGAAGCTGAACCGGGACTTCAAGCTGGAGGTGGAGGCCCAGGAGTTCAACAATGCCTACCCCGTGGGGACCATCTTTGAACAAAGCCCCAGCTCCGGCAAGAAGGTGAAGAAGGGCATCACCATCCGGGTGAAGGTGAGCACCGGCAGCCAGTCCCATGAGCTGGCGGACTACAAGGACCGGGAGGCCGCCCTGGTCTACGCCGACCTCATCAACAAGGGCCTCAATTACGAGATCGCCCAGGAGACCAGCCCCACCATCAAGGAGGGGAACGTCACCCGCACCGAGCCCGGCATGAACGAGACGGTGGTGAGCGGCGACACCATCACCGTCTATGTCAGCACCGGCACCGGCAAGGAAAAGGCCATCGTCCCGGATGTGATGACCTACGACCTGGCCACCGGCCGGGATATGATCACCCAAGCGGGGCTGAAGGCCAGCGTCTCCTATGAGAGCAGCACCCTGGAGCCCGGCACCATCCTGAACCAGAACCCCAAATCCCCCGCCCGCCTGGACGTGGGGAGCACCGTCTACCTGACGGTAGCCAGCGACGAGGTGATCCCCACCGCCGACTACAAGATGCGGATCTTCTTTACCGACAAGATGCTGACCTCCGGCAAGACCTACAACGTGGTGGTCCAGCTGGACGGCATGGAGGTGTACTCCGCCTCCATCGACCCCGCCGAGCAGCGGGCGGTCACCGTTCCCCTTTCCGGAGAAGGGATGTCGGTGGCGGATGTGTACCTAAGCGGAAACCTCTACCAGAGCGTTCAGATCAACTTTGAGGAGGGGACCTCCAGCATCATGGCGGACCACAGCGGGGAGTTTTAGGGGGCGGGGAAACCCCTCAGGCATTTCCCTCCGGGAAATGCCAGCTCCCCTTTCAGGGGAGCCCTTGGCAGAACGGATAGCTTTGTGCTCCGCCAGGGCCTCCCCTGAAAGGGGAGGTGTCAACGCCGTAGGCGGTGACGGAGGGGTTCCCCCGCAAGGGAAAGGCCTCCCTCGGCGAGGGAGGCTTTGGCAGGACGGATAGCTTTGCGGCTCTGCCAGCTAAGACTCCAGGCACTCATTTGTGTTTTTTTGTAAGGTCAAGCCCCCGAAGGGGGCGGGTAGGGAGTGGGTCCGGGCCCACGGCCCGGTGGTTCTTTTTTGCTTCTTTTTTCTCACCGGTGAGAAAAAAGAAGAAGAACAGGAGGAAATCTTTTTGGAGCAGAAGGGAACGAACGCCCTGGAGGGGCTGATCCTGCGGTCCCAGGGGGGCTTCTACCAGGTGCGCACCGCCGCCGGGGAGCTGCGCTGCCGGGGGCGGGGGCGCTTCCGGAAGGAGGACACTCAGCTTCTGGTGGGGGACCGGGTGGAGGTCCAGCCCACCGAGGAGGGGGCGGGGTTCATCACCGGCCTTGGGCCCCGGAAGAACTTCCTCATCCGGCCTCCGGTGGCTAACCTGGACCGGCTGGTGCTGGTGGTCTCCGCCGCCGACCCGGCCCCCAACCTGCCGGTAGTGGATAAGCTCACCGCCATCGCCGCCCGGCGGGACATCCCGGCGGCTCTGGTCTTCACCAAATCGGACCTGGCGGACACCGCCGTCCTGGCGGACATCTACCGGAGGGCGGGCTACCCCGTCTGCCGGGTGAACAGCCTCACCGGGGAGGGCATCCCCCAGGTGCGGGAGCTGTTCCGGGGGGGGATCGCCGCCTTCTGCGGCAACTCCGGGGCGGGGAAATCCACCCTGCTCAACGCCCTTTTCCCCGGCCTGGACCTCGCCACCGGGGAGATCAGCCGCAAGCTGGGGCGGGGGCGGCACACCACCCGCCACGTGGAGCTCTTCCCCACCGGGGAGGGGGGATATATCGCGGACACCCCCGGTTTTTCGGCGGTGGAGTTCTTGCAGTTTGAGAAAATGCCGGCGGCCCGGCTGGAGGAGTGCTTCCCGGAGTTCGGTCCCTTCCTGGGCAAATGCCGCTTTACCGGATGCAGCCACCGGGTGGAAAAGGGCTGCGCCGTCCTGGAGGCGGTGGAGGCCGGGATCATCCCGGAGAGCCGCCACCAGAGCTACCGCGCCATTTACGAGGAGCTGCGGACGATCAAGGAATGGGAGCTGAAGTGAAGATGGGGCGCTGCATCCTCTTTTGCGGCAGGCCGGTGGAAGAGGCCGACCTGCTGGGCCTTGCCCGGCAGCCGGGGGACCTGGTCATCGGGGCGGACGGGGGCTACCTCACCGCCCGGCGGCTGGGGTTTTCTCCGGACCTTGCCATCGGGGACTTTGACTCCGCCCCCATGCCGGAGGCGGAGGAGCACCTGGAGGTCCACCCCGCCCACAAGGACGAGACCGACTGCGTCCTGGGGGTGGACGCGGGGCTGGCACGGGGATTTAACGAGTTTATCATCCTGGGGGGCACCGGGGGGCGGCTGGACCACACCGTCGCCAACCTCCAGACCCTCTGCTACCTCTGCGACCGGGGGGCCAGGGGGGAGCTGCGGGACCGGGACTGCTGGGCGCGGGTCATCCGGGACGAGACCCTGGAGCTTTGCCGGGGGGCCTTCCTGGGGGAGGGGGCGTACCTCTCCCTCTTCGCCATGGGCGGGGAATGCCGGGTCACCGAGACGGGGGTGGAGTACCCCCTGGAGCGCTACCCCCTTTCCGGCGCCTACCCCCTGGGGGTGAGCAACCACATCCTGGACACCGCCCGCATCACCGCCCAGGGCACCCTGCTGGTGATGCTCTGCCGGGAGTGCGGATAGGGAGCGTGCCTTTTTGCCGATCTGGGGCGTTGCCCATCTCGGCCTAAGAGCCGCCGCTTTGCGGCGGTTGGCCTCGAAACGCGCCTGCGGGCGCAGAGCCCCCACTTCTTTTTCTTTTCACGGGAAAAGAAAAAGAAGCAAAAAGAAAAGCGGCCAAATTTTGTGACACAGCAGCTCCTTTCACAAAGCATGGCCGAAGGCCGCTAAAGTTTCCGTCCACCCTTTCCAAAGGGTGGCGGGGGAGCCGAGGGGGCAGAGCCCCCCGGCCGCCCGTCGCAACGGGCGGAACACCTTTCCGGAGGGCGCATTTTACTTTGGCTCCACCTTTCTTTTTGCAAGAAAAAAAGAAAGGTGGAAACCTCGCGCCCTGCACCGAGGGCGGGGCTCCGGACAAAGGAACGGCGGAGCTTTTGGTGACAAACGGCGAAAGCCGTTTGGAACAGAAAAGTCCGCCGGACCGGTGCCGGGGCAACGCCCGGACCGTCCATCAAAAACACCCCGGTGGGGTGTTTTTGAGACCACAAAAAACTGTGCGATTAAACCACTCCCCAAATGAAGGAGGTTTTCCCTATGAACGAGATGATGAAGGCCCTGGAGGCCGCTGCCCAAAAGGGCCAGGTGATGGCCGTCTACCGGGACGAGACAGGGGACAGCTGGAGCGGCATCCCGGTGCTCACCGGGCCCGGCATGGCGGTGCTGGCCCGCCAGCAGGATTTTACCCTGGACGGGTACCTGGCCATCGGGGCGGGGGAGATCAGCGGGGTGGAGCAGTACGACGACAACGACTTCATCCGCCGGGTGATGAAGGGGGAGGGCATCTACCAGGGGGCAAAGCCCCCCGCCGGTATCCCCTCCTGCCGGGACTGGAAGGAGCTGCTGGAGGGCATCCGGAAGAACTACGGCGGCTGGTGCATCGCCGAATGTGCCGACGAGGAGGGGGAGCTGTGCTTCTACGTGGGGAAGGTCCTCACCCTGGAGCAGAACCACCTGACCCTGCGCCCGGTGGGGGCGGACGGCCGCTGGAACAGCGAGGCGGCGGTGATCCCCTACGAGGACCTCTGCACCGTGTCCTTTGGGGGGAACTACCTGCGGGTGTACCGGAAGTATACCGGGGAGAGGTAGGAGGCGCAGCGGATGGGACAGAGTGAAAAATGGCTGGACTGGGCGGTGGAGCTCCAGGCCATCGCCCAGGCGGGGCTGCACTACGGGCGGGACCGGTTCGACCTGGAGCGGTACCGGCGGGTTCGGGACATCGCGGCGGAGATGATGGCGGAAAAGACCGGCATTTCCCCGGAAAAGGTCCGGGATCTCTTCTGCTGCGAAAGCGGCTACCAGACCCCCAAGCTGGACACCAGGGCGGCCATCTTCCAAGGGGAAAAGATCCTGCTGGTGCGGGAACTGGACGGCCGCTGGGCCCTCCCCGGCGGGTGGGTGGACGCCGGCCTCTCGGTGGCGGAAAGCGCCGTCAAGGAGGTGCTGGAGGAAGCGGGGCTCACCGCCCGCGCGGAGCGGATCATCGCGGTGCAGGACCGGGAGAAGCACAACGAGCCGGTCTACGCCTGGAAGATCTGCAAAATCTTTGTCCTCTGCACCGCCCTGGGCGGGGCCTTTGCCGAAAACAGCGAGACCACCGAAAGCGGCTACTTCTCCCTGGAGGAGCTGCCGCCCCTGGCGGAGGAAAAGAACGACCGGGAGCAGATCGCCATGTGCTTTGAGGCCCATAGCGCCCGGCAGTGGGAGACACGGTTTGATTAGAGCCTAAATAGGCCCTTAGACGGGAGGGAGATTTATGGACCTGAGACCGCGGCTGGCCTGCCCCAAGTGCGGCCATACCCCGGCGATCCCGCCCTACAGGCGGGCCTTTCTGCACCTTCTCCGGGGGGAGGCTCTCTGCTCCGGCTGCGGGACACCTTTGGAGAATCCCTCCTGGTTCGACGATTTAACCATGTGGCTGACGGGGATCGCCATGCTCTCCGCCTTCTTCCTCACAAAGAACAGGTTCTTTGCCCTGCCCGCCCTGCTGGCGGTCTTCCTTTTGACGGGGATCGTCTCCCTCTGGGTGCCCCTGGTCTCCGCCCTGCCGGAAAAAGACAGTTCCGGCGGCGCGGGGGAGGGCGGGCAGAAGCGCCGCCTAAAAAAGCAGCTCACCTGCCCCGGCTGTGGTCTGGACCCGGTGATGAGCCCCTCGTCCAAGATGTGGCTCACCTCCCGCTCTAAGCCCCGCTGTCCCTTGTGCAAGACGCCCCTCTCCAACCCCTCCTGGTTTGACTTCGGGCGGATGGGTGTGTTCTTCCTGGGGATTTTCATGGCGGCCCGCCGCATCCGGTCCATGCTGCTGCTTCTCCTGCTCTTTGCCGGATACTTTCTCCTCACCGGCTTCATCTCCCTGTACTTCATCCCCCTGCAAAAGCACTGGGACACCACCGACTACGATGCCCAGGGCCATCCCCGCCAGGAATGAAGGCCGGCGAGGCGGAGGCTCTGCAGCCTTTGACACACAAAGAACAGCCGGGGCTGTATAGCCTCGGCTGTTCTTATAAGAACCTGTTTAGCATCATTTCGGCTCGGCAGAGATTTGGCTTCCTCTGGCGAAAAACCCCCTCGCCAACCGGCACACGTCAAGATACGGAACAGCTTCTAAAAGAGCTTGGCCGTTCTTCTTTTTGCTTCTTTTTCTTCTTCCGAAAGAAGAAAAAGAAGTGGGGGCTGGGGTGAAACCCCAGATTGGCTTTTCACATATCCCGCGAGGCCACCCAGGCGGCGCCGGTGCCGCAAATGTCCGGCACCACCACGTCCCCCACATGGACAGGGGAGGTGAGCTCCACCGCGTCCAAGAGCTTCATAGCGTCCCGGATCATCCCCTTGGGGATGTCCCGGTCGGTCTTCACCGGCAGGCGCTTGTGGATGCCGCCAGCGATCTTCACCGTGGAGGTGATGACGCGGGTGGGGTTTGTCAGCTCCTTCTTGCCGTAATCCACCCCGCGGGTGCAGCCGAAGCCGGTGACCTCAAAGTCCTTTTCCTCGTCCACAGCAAGGTGGCAGCCCTTGGGGCAGACGATGCAGATGAGATTTGTCATAATAAAACCTCCCTTACTGCTTCTCAACGGTGACGGTGATATGGTCCCCCTTCACCTTGTCCAGCAGGACGCGGGGAATGGCGATCTTTTCCATCTCGCCGGGGGCCATGTGCTCCCGCTTGAACTGGCAGAGGACCTCTTCGCCGTCCTTCACCCGGATGACCATATCCCGGTAGACGTTGTTCACCCGGAAGAAGACCTCCACCGCCTTTTCCACGTTCTCCCGGCGGATGTGCTGGGGGACGGTGTAGGTGACGCAGCTGCCGGTCTTCACCTCCAGGACGGGGCCTCCCGCTTCCTGGCCGGCGGCGTACTTGGCGGCGGCGGCTCCGGCCCGCATGCTTTCCGCGGTGACGAAGTCCACCAGGTCGTGGACGTGGACCACGTTGCCGCAGCCGAAGATGCCGGGGATGCTGGTCTCCATATTCTCGAAGACCACGTGTCGCAGTCAAAGACGATCTCGCTGCCGGGGATGGGGGCCCGGTTCTCGTCCACCTTGCTGACCACCACCTTCTCCACCCGCTCCTTGCCCTGGATGTCGGTGATGGTGTGGGAGAGGTAGAGGGGGATGTCGTAGTCGTTGAGGCACTGGACGATGTTGCGGTTGAGGCCGTTGGAGTAGGGGCAGAGCTCCACGCAGGCCAGCACCTTGGCCCCTTCCAGGGTCATGCGGCGGGCCATGATGAGACCGATGTCCCCGGAGCCCAGGATGACCACCCGCTTGCCGCACATCCAGCCCTCCATGTTCACATACCGCTGGGCGGCCCCGGCGGTGAAGATGCCGGCGGGACGGTCGCCGGGGATGGCGATGGCCCCGCGGGTCCGCTCCCGGCAGCCCATGGAGAGGACCACGGCCTTGCCCTCCAGGGCCTGGTAGCCCTCCTTGGTGTTGATGCAGTGGACCGTTTTATCCGGACTCACCTCCAGCACCATGGTGTCCAGCTTCACCTCCACGTCGGTCTTCCGGAGCATCTCCACAAAACGCCCGGCGTACTCCGGGCCGGTGAGCTCCTCCTTGAAGTAGTGGAGGCCGAAGCCGTTGTGGATGCACTGGTTGAGGATGCCTCCCAGCTCCTTGTCCCGCTCGATGATGACGATCTTCTTGGCCCCGTTCTCCGAGGCGGAGCAGGCGGCGGCAAGACCGGCGGGGCCCCCGCCGATGATGATGACGTCGTATTTCATATCACTTGCCCTCCTTTGTGGGTTGGGTGAGGATGTAGGAGCCCTCCTCGTCCATGAGGATCCGGTCCAGGGGGAGATCCAGCTCCCTGGAGAGGATCTCGTGGACACGGGGCCCGCAGAAGCCCCCCTGGCACCGGCCCATGCCGGCGTTGCAGCGGCGCTTGATGGCGTCGATGGAGCGGGGGACGATAGGGCGGTGGATGGCCTCCACGATCTCCCCCTCGGTGACGGTCTCGCACCGGCAGATGACCCGGCCGTAGAGGGGGTTCTCCTTCACCAGCTTGGCCTTGTCCTCCGGGGAGAGGTGGCGGAAGACGGTGCGCTTGCGGGTATCGATGAAGGTCTCCTTTTTGCGCAGGGAGAGGCCGCAGCTTCGGAGCAGCTCCACCGCCTCCACGCCGATGGCGGGAGCGGAGGAGAGACCGGGGGACTTGATGCCCCCCAGGTTGATAAAGCCCTTGGCGGCGGGGGATTCCTCGATGATGAAATCCGGCTGGTCACTGTTGGCCCGCACCCCGGCGAAGTTGCGGATGGAATCCCGGAAGTTCACGGAGGGCACCGACTTTACCGACATCTTGCGGACGAAGGCGAGACCGGCGGCGGTGTTATTGACATCCTCCGCCGTCTCCACCCCCTCGGCGTTGGGGCCGACGATGAGATTGCCGTGGACGGTGGGGGCCACAAGGACGCCCTTGCCGTCCTTGTTGGGACACTGGAAGACCACCTTGTTCACCAGCTCCCCCTGGGCCTTGTCCAGAAGGAAGTATTCGCCGCGGTTGGGCAGGGTCCGGAAGGTATGGCCCCCCACCATGGCGTGGACCTTATCGGCGTCCACACCGGCGGCGTTCACCACATATTTGGCTTCCACGTCCCCGGCGGCGGTGTGGAGGAGGAAGGAGCCGTCCTTCTTCTCGATGCTCTCCACCCTGGCGGAAAGGCGGACCTCGGCGCCGTTACGGACAGCGGTCTCGGCCAGGGCGATGCAGAACTCCCAAGGGCTGACGATGGCGGCGGAGGGGGCGTAAAGGGCGCCCACCACTTCGGTGCTGATGGCGGGCTCCATGGCCCGGACCTCATCCCCGGTGAGGACCTTCAGGCCGGGGACGCCGTTTTGGTTCCCGCGGTCAAAGAGGGTATGTACCGTTTTCATCTCCTCGTCGGTGAAGGCCAGGACGAAGGAGCCGATCTCCTTGCGCTCCACCGAGAGCTTTTCGCAGAGGTCCTTGGCCAGCCGGACCCCTTCCACATTGAGGCGGGCCATCTTGGTCCCCGGCTCCGGGTCGTACCCGGCGTGGAGGATGGCGCTGTTGGCCTTGGTGGTGCCGTCGGCCACGTCGTTCTGGGCCTCCAGGGCTACCACCGCGAGGTCGTACCGGGAGAGCTCGTAGGCGGTGGCGGCGCCGATGATCCCACAGCCGATGATCGCTACATCATACATCATCTTGGATTCCCTTTCTTTCCGAATTGGCGGTCTTTCCGGCGGGACAGCCGGAAAGGGGTGCCGGATTTCTTTCATCCCGCGGCGCAAAAAGAGCCAAGGAAAACAAGACCCAGGGGCGGGTCTGTTTACCCTGACTCAAGCTCTCACAAGATAAAAAGACAATGTTATTATAGCATGGGAAAGCTCGGAACACAACGGGCGTTTTACACAAAAAATCCGGGGTTTGTTTGGCGGGGTCACTCCTCTTCGGCAAGGACATCCCGGTAGAAGGCGTCCATCTCCTCCTGGGTGGGGAAGACCGCCACATACATCTGGTTGCCCATGGCCCCGGCCAGGACGTCGGGGATGCGGTCCACCATCCGCAGCTCTTTCCGGTACTTTTCCAGCAGCTCCTGATGGCCCAGGCGGAAGGGTTTTCCGTCCCGCCGCCCGGCGTAGGCACAGAAGCAGTGCTCCCCCACCGGCAGGCTGGACCGGCCGTAGGCGATCATATCCGCCCAGATCTTGTAGACGTTGGTGCTGCCCGCAAAGTTCATCATATCCGGGGTGAAGCCGCCGCAGGGGCGCATATTCACCTCCAGGGCCACCACCCGGCCCTTCTTCCCCAGCCCCGCCTGGTCCTGGGTGAGGCGGAAAAATTCAAAGTGGACAAAGCGGCTCCGGACACCGAAGCTCTTCACCGCCGCCCGGCCCGCCGCACGGGTATCCTCCGGCAGGTCCTTTACGATGTAGTAGATGGAGTTATCGTCGTTGTTGACGATGTCCATGATGGAATAGGGGGTGACGTTGCCGGTCTCAAAGATGGACTCTCCCTCCGGGCCAATGATGGCATCGTAGGAGTTTACCTCGGCGTGGACGAATTCCTCCATGATGTAGGGCACCGCGGGATCTTTCTCCCGGAGGAAGCGCTCCAGGTCGGCGTCACAGCCCAGCTTGTGGGTGTCGGAGGCCCCCACGCCGTTATCCGGCTTCACTACCACCGGCCAGCCCACCTCCCCGATGAAGGCGCGGCAGTCCGCCGGGCCCTCCACCAGGTGCCAGCGGGCGGCGGGGATGCCCGCTTTCTTGTAAAACTCCTTCATGCGGGATTTGTACTTGATCCGGGGGATGTCCTCGGTCTGGAACCCGCTGGTGATGTGGAAATCGGTGCGCAGCCGGGCGTCCCGCTCCAGCCAGTATTCGTTGTTGGATTCCAGCCAGTCGATGCGCCCGTACTTGTGGATGAAGAAGGCCACCGCCCGGTAGACCTCCTCGTAGTTCTCCAGGCTGTCCACCTTGTAGTATTCGCAGAGGCTCTCCCGCAGCTCCCGGCTGAGGCCCTCATAGGGGGCGTCCCCGATGCCCAGGACGTTCATGCCGTTATTCCGCAGCTCCCGGCAGAACTGCCAGTAGTTGGTGGGGAAGTTGGGGGAGATGAAGACAAAGTTTTTCATGTCGCGGCCTCCCTCTTAACCCGGCTCTCCGCCCAGGAGCCAGGGGACAAAATAGGTGGCCTGCTTGTACCACCAGGGCCAGTCGTGGGTGCAGTCGTACCCCCAGAAATCCACCCAGGTGTGGATGCCCTTGCGGCGGAGGATGTCCGCCAGCTGGAAGGTGGTCTCCGGCCGCTCCCAGTCCCCCTGGCCCACACAGATGGCTGCCCGCTGGCTGTTGAAGATGGGGATATAGGGGTGGTCCTCCGAGAGGTTCGCCATGTAATGCACCGGGGAGTTACGGTAGACCAGGTCATCCATGTAGCCGTCAAAGCCGTAGTCCGCGTTGTAGATGCCGCTGAGGGCCAGGGTGCCGTCAAAGAGGTCCGGCCGCCGGAAGTAGAGGTTGGCGGCGTGGGTGGCCCCCAGGCTGCACCCGAAGGTGAGGATGCCGGGGTCCTTGTCCCAGCCATTGCGGCTGCGGGCCGTCTCCCGGATGCGGGGGACCATCTCCTCCGTGATGTGGTCCACCCACTGCTCGTGGCGGCGGATGCGCCAGTAGGGGTCTCCCCCCTTGTTGGACCAGGTCTCCTTATCCAGGGTGTCGATGGCGAAGACCGTCACCTGGCCGGAGCTGATCCAGGGGGACCAGACCGAGGCCATCCCGAAGTCCTCAAAGTCGAAGAAGCGCCCGTCCTGGCAGGGGATGAAAAGCACCGGGCGGCCTCCATAGCCGTAGATCTTCCACTCCATCTCCCGGCCCAGGATGGGACTGTATTCCCGGAAATACTGCTTTTCCATAGCTGCTGTCACCTCGTTTTGATAGATTTTGTAAAGCCTCCCCCGTCGAGGAAGGCGGCGCGGTTTTTGACTCCCTCAGTCAGCCTTGCGGCTGACAGCTCCCTCTGGGAGGGAGCCTTTTAAACCCTTCTTTCAACGCAACAGGCTTTTAAAGCCCGTACAGCAGCGTGTTGAGGAAGAAGGGGGTCTGGCGCTCCCAGCTGGCCTCGCAGTGCTCCCCGTCGGGGACGATGCGGCAGGTGAGGAGCACCCCCCGGCCCAGGAGCTGCCCCGCCACCCGGCCGAACTGCTCCGCCATCAGCTGGTGGTTGTCCAGCTCGCGGGAGCCGTAGTCCATATAGAGGACGGTGTCGGAGCGGATCTCCGCCCCGCGCACCAGCCGGGCCACCCGCTCCGGGGCCACCCAGAGGGAGGGGGAAAGGGCCGCCCCCCGCGAAAAGATGTGGTTGTACTCCAGCACGCCGTAAAGGGTCATCAGGCCGCCCATGGAGCTCCCGCAGAGGAAGGTGTGCCGCCGGTCCGGCAGGGTCCGGAACTGCCGGTCCACCTCCGGCTTAAAGCGGCCGACCATCCACTCCATGGTGAGGCGCCCCCGGCCATTGACCTGCCCCAGGTCCGGCTCGTAGAAGGTGAAGGGGGAGTATTCGGAAAGGCGGCCGTTGTCCGGGTGGTGGTTGCACTCCACCGCCGCCACGATGAGGGGGGTGCCGGTGTAGTCCAGGTACTCCCCCAGCCCCCAGCTTTTGCCGTATGTAGCGTCCTCATCAAAAAAGACGTTGTGGCCGTCGAACATATACAGGACAGGGTAGCGGCGGTCCGGCTCCCGCTCATAGCTCTCCGGCAGGTAGAGGTAGGCCCTCCGCCGCTCCTCCCCGGTCAGCTCCGGGAGGGTGACCTCCCACTTGTAGACCAACTTGGACCGTCTCCTTTCCATGTAGTTTTCTCTTATAGTTTACCACACTAAAGCCCCGATTGCAAGTCCGGCGTGCGTTTCGGGTCTACCCCCTTGACAAGGAGGGGGCAGATGAAGATAATAGGACAGGAGAGTTGCAGAGAACGAAACAAAACGAGGTATCAAAGAAAATGGACTACGAATTTAAACTGAGGGATTACCCCCGCCTGGAGGGGAAGGACATCGTGCTGCGGCGCTTTACCCTGGGGGATGCCGGGGATGTCTTTGAATACGCCAGCGATCCGGAGGTCACCGAGCACCTCACCTGGGAGAGCCACGGGAGCATTGAGGAGACCATCAGCATCATGAAGAAGCTCTTCCTCAATAACCCCTATATGTACGCTATCACCCTGCCGGAAAGCGACAAGTGCATCGGCTCCATCGACATCCGCATCGTGGAAAAGCACAACTACGCCAGCTTCGGCTTCTGCCTGGCCAAGCCCTACTGGGGCCGGGGGTATATGACCCAGGCCCTGGACCTGATGCTGGAGCTGGGATTTAAGGAGCTGGAGCTCCACCGGATGGAGGGCTATCACAGCCCGGAAAACCCCGCCGTGGGCCGGGTGATGGAGCACTGCGGCATGGTGCGGGAGGGCCTCACACGGGAATCCTCCCTGGTGAAGGGGGAATACCGGGACGAGATCCTCTACGGCGTGCTGGCCAAGGACTGGAAGAAGCTGGAGTGATGGCTCCCCCTGCCCAAAGACACGGTGTGGTATTATAACTAAGCTGTCCGGAGCGCCTTTGGCGCGGAACAGCGTGGCACCTTGAAAATTGAACAACATTTAGCTTGAAGAAACCAAGCCCTTTTCGTTTTTGAGAGTTTTCGTAAAAAACTTTTGCGGTTCTGTTTTAGCGGACAGAACACGCCAGAAATAGTAAGAGCCAAAGAAGCCTTACTCAGATGATTTTAAGTCTGGAAACAGATTTAAGATACCATTTGACTAAGAGTTTGATCCTGGCTCAGGACGAACGCTGGCGGCGCGCCTAACACATGCAAGTCGAACGGGACTATTCTGGAAGAAGTTTTCGGATGGATTTCGGGATAGTTTAGTGGCGGACGGGTGAGTAACACGTGAGCAACCTGCCTTCGAGAGGGGAATAACGGCTGGAAACGGTCGCTAATACCGCATAACGTATTGGGGGGACATCCCCCCGGTACCAAAGATTTATCGCTCGGAGATGGGCTCGCGTCCGATTAGGTAGTTGGTGAGGTAACGGCTCACCAAGCCGACGATCGGTAGCCGGACTGAGAGGTTGAACGGCCACATTGGGACTGAGACACGGCCCAGACTCCTACGGGAGGCAGCAGTGGGGGATATTGCACAATGGGGGAAAC
>JAETSQ010000024.1 GCA_021769525.1 Oscillospiraceae bacterium | reverse complement strand
CTTCGCTTCGCGACCGGCCAGCCTCCCGTTGGTCGGCAACGTGGCCTTGGAGGCCCCGATGGGGCCTCCATCGCGTTCGCTTCGCTTCGCGACCGGCCAGCCTCCCGTTGGTCGGCTTTAGCCGCTTCGCGGCAAATGCGGCGGCTGTGCCGCCGCTCTGCTCGTTGCCACCGGTGTGTCGTTAGCCCACCGGCCTTTTGTTTCCCACCTTGTAACAAGAACTTTGGCCGCTTTTCTTTTTGCTTCTTTTTCTTTTCTCGCGAAAAGAAAAAGAAGTGGGGGCTGGGGTGAAACCCCAGATTAGCCAAACGCTTTTGCCTTGCCTTTCCGTCTTGAATCGAAAAAAGCGGTGTGTTATAATAAATAAGTATCTTGTCGAAGGGAGGGGGGCAGGTGCTGGAAAAGCTGGAGCCCTGCGTGGTCATCTGCGGGCACTACGGGGCGGGGAAGACCAACCTCACCGTCAACCTGGCCCTCTCCGCCGCCCAGGCGGGGGAAGCCGTCACCGTCATCGATATGGACATCGTGAACCCCTACTTCCGCACTGCGGACTTCCGGGAGCTGTTCCGGGAGGCGGGGGTGCGGCTCATCGCCCCGGTGTACGCGGGCACCAACCTGGACCTGCCGGTGCTGCCCCCCAGCGTGGGGACGGCCATCCGCGGGGGGGCCGGACGGGTGCTGCTGGACGTGGGGGGAGATGACGACGGGGCGGTGGCCCTGGGGGGATTTTCCGCCCTTTTGGAGGAACAGGGGTACTCCATGCTCTACGTGGTGAACAGCCGCCGGGAGCCGGAGCCGGACCCCAGGGAGGAGGCGGAGCTCCTCCGGCGCATCCAGGCGGCCTCCCGCCTGCGGGTGACCCACCTGGTGAACAACACCAACCTGGGCCCGGAGACCACCCCGGAGGTGATCCGGGGATCCTTCCCTTACCTGGAAGAGGTCTCCAGGCTCACCGGCGTCCCGGTGCTGGGAACCGCGGCGGGGGAGGGGACCGCCCCTTTCCCGGAGGGGGGAGAGGTCCTGCCGGTGCGGATCTATGTAAAACCACCCTGGAGCCTGTCCTGAGCTTTTCCGGCGGGGTCCTGAAAAAGGGAGAAAAGAGGTATAGAGAAAATGGCAAGAGCGATCATTGATGAGAAGATCTGCAAGGGCTGCGGCCTCTGCGTCAGCGTCTGCCCCAAAAAGATCCTCGCCTTGGCGGTCCACCGGATGAACGACAAGGGCTACAATCCGGCGGAGGTCACCGCTCCGGAAAGCTGCATCGGCTGCGCCATGTGCGGCATCATCTGCCCGGACAGCGCCATCACGGTGGAAAAATAGAAAGGTGGTTGGAATATGTCAGAGCGCGTTTTGATGAAGGGGAACGAGGCCATGGCGGAGGCGGCTATCCGCGCCGGCTGCCGCCACTTCTTCGGCTATCCCATCACCCCCCAGACCGAGGTGGCGGCCTATATGTCCAAAAAGATGCCCAAGATCGGCGGCACCTACCTCCAGGCGGAGTCGGAGATCGCCGCCATCAACATGGTGCTGGGGGCGGCTTCCGCCGGGGTGCGGGCCATGACCTCCTCCTCCTCCCCCGGCATCTCCCTCAAGACGGAGGGCATCTCCTACATAGCGGGGAGCGACCTGCCCTGCCTCATCGTCAACGTGGAGCGGGGCGGCCCCGGCCTGGGGGGCATCCAGCCGGCCCAGTCGGATTACTGGCAGGCCACCAGGGCCCTGGGCCACGGGGACTTCCATGTTCTGGTCTTCGCCCCCAGCACGGTGCAGGAGGTGGTGGACCTGGTCTTTTTGGCCTACGACCTGGCGGAAAAGTACCGGATGCCGGCCCTTCTCCTTTCCGACGGCCTTCTGGGCCAGATGATGGAGCCGGTGTCCTTCCCGGACCCGGTGGAAAAATTTGCCGAAAAGCCCTGGGCGGCCAATGGCCACCAGAACAAGCGCCCTCACAACATCATCAACTCCCTTTACCTCAAGCCGGATGAGTTGGAGCGCACCGTGGTGGAGCGCTTTGCGCGGTACGCCGAGATCGAGGCGGCGGAGCAGCGGTATCAAGAATACCTCTGCGACGACGCGGACTATATCATCGTGGCCTTCGGGGCCACCTCCCGTGTCAGCCAGTCGGCGGTGGATACCCTCCGGGCCCAGGGCATCAAGGCGGGGCTGCTGCGCCCCGTCACCCTCTGGCCCTTCCCCAAGGACGCCATCCGCGCCCACATCCCCCATGTGAAGTCCTTCCTCAGCGTGGAGATGAACATGGGCCAGATGGTGGACGATGTCCGCCTGGCGGTGGAGGGAAAGGTCCCGGTGGAGTTCTTCGGCAGGACCGGCGGGGTCATCCCCCGTCCCTCGGAAGTGGTGGAAGCGGTTATGAAAGTGGCTGGAGGTGACCGGTAATGGCAACGGTATACAAAAAATCTGCGCTCCTTTCCGATGTGCCCCTGCACTACTGCCCCGGCTGCACCCACGGCATCATCCACAAGCTGGTGGCGGAGAGCCTGGAGGAGCTGGACGCCGGCGGGAAGGCGGTGGGGGTGGCCCCGGTGGGCTGCTCGGTGCTGGCCTACAACTACTTCACCTGCGATATGGTGGAGGCCCCCCACGGGCGGGCGCCGGCCATCGCCACCGGCCTCAAGCGGGCCCTTCCGGATGGGATGATCTTCACCTACCAGGGGGACGGGGACCTGGCGGCCATCGGCACCGCGGAGACGGTCCACGCCGCCACCCGCGGGGAGAACATCACCGTCATCTTTGTGAACAACGCCATCTACGGCATGACCGGGGGACAGATGGCCCCCACCACCCTGCCGGGACAGGTGACCCAGACCACCCCCTACGGCCGGGACGTCACCACCGCCGGCTTCCCGGTGCGGGTGTGCGAGATGCTCTCCACCCTCTCCGGCGTGGCCTACGCGGAGCGGGTCTCGGTGGATACGGTGCCCAATATCCGCAAGGCCAAGGCAGCCATCAAAAAGGCCTTTGAGACCCAGGCGGCGAAGAAGGGATTTTCCATCGTGGAGGTCCTCTCCACCTGCCCCACCAACTGGGGGCTGAGTCCCACCGAAGCCCTGGAGTGGCTGCGGCAGAACATGATGCCCTACTATCCCCTGGGGGTCTACCAGGACCGCACCGCCAACGAAAAGGGGGTATTCTGACATGAAGGACTGGAATTTTGTCTTTGCCGGATTTGGCGGGCAGGGGATCCTCTTTGCGGGGAAGGTGACGGCCTACGCCGGCATGATGGAGGACCGGGAGGTCTCCTGGCTCCCCAGTTACGGCCCGGAGATGCGGGGCGGCACCGCCAACTGCAGCGTCTGCCTCTCCTCCCGGCCCATCGGCTCCCCCCTGGTGCTGGAGCCCAACGCCCTGGTGGTGATGAACAACCCCTCCTACGATAAGTTCATCGATACCGTGGCCCCCGGCGGGGTGGCGGTCATCGACAGCGCCTTGGTGGACCGGAAGACCGGCCGGGAGGACATCACCGTCCGCTATGTCCCGGCCACCCGTCTGGCCCAGGAAAATGGCATCGCCAAGCTGGCCAATCTCATCATGCTGGGGGCCCTGTGGAAGGCCACCGGCTTCGCCTCGGCGGAGGCCCTCCAGGCCGCCATCCAAAAGGTGGTGCCACCCTCCAAGCAGGAGCTGGTGGAGCTGAACTGGAAGGCCATCCGCATCGGCGCCGGGGGGTAAGAGCACGTATTCGCAGCGGAGCAACGCCATTTGATGGATGCAGGCTCGAAAAGCAGCAGTCAAAAGGGGGCTGGCGCCGGGGTGCCGGCCCCCTTTTCCGTTCTTATTTTCCTCCCTGTGGTACAATAATTTTGTCGTTTCAAGGGGAAAAGAAAAATTTTTCGCAAAAAAGGAGGGGGAAGGGCTGTGTTTCGTCTGATTTTGGGCCTCACCGGCACCGGCAAGACCACCGAGATCTTCTCCAGGGCCATGGACCGCGCCCGGCAGCGGCAGCGGACCATCCTGCTGGTGCCGGAGCAGTTCTCCTTCCAGGCGGAGCGGACGGTGTACACCGCCCTCACCGGGGAGGACGCCCTTTCCATCTCGGTCCTCAGCTTTTCCCGCCTGGCGGAGAATATCTTCCGGGCCTGGGGAGGACTGGCCCAAAAGCGCCTCACCGATACCGCCAGGCTGGTGCTGATGAAGCTGGCGGTGGAGGAGATGAAGGACACCCTGCGGGTGTACCAGCGCCAGCGGGGCCGCACCTCCTTCCTCCAGACCATGCTCCAGACGGTGGAGGAGCTGAAGCAAAGCGGCACCTACCCGGAGGAGCTCTTTGCCATCGCCCAGGAGCTTTCGGAGCCCCAGCTGGCAAAGAAGCTGCGGGACATCGCCGGCATCTACGGGACCTACCAGGCGATGATCCACCGGGGCTACAGCGACCCCCTGGACGACATCGCCCAGGCGGCCCAGCTGGCGGAGGAACACCGGTATTTTGAGGGGGCGTCGGTCTTCATCGACGGCTTCAGCTTTTTCAGCCCACCCCAGCGGCGGCTTTTGTTCGCCATGCTGGAGCAGGGGGAGGAGGTCTGCCTCTCCCTCACCACCGACGGCCTCACCTCCGGGGAGGGGATCGACATCTTCTCCGACCAGAAGAGCACCGCCCAGCGGCTCATCAACTACGCCAGGGAGCATTTTGTCACCGTGGCGGCCCCGGTGCGCCTTCTGGAGAACCGCCGCACCTCCCTCCCCGCCCTGCTGGCGGTGGAGCGGATGGCCCGCGGGGAGGAACCGGACAAGCCGGAAGGAGAGGAGGAAGGGGTGTACCTCTTCGCCGCGCGGGACCGCTATGAGGAGGTGCGGTGCGCCGCCGCCCAGATGGCCCGGCTGGTGCGGGAGGAAGGGTGGCGGTACCGGGACCTGGCCCTGGTGTGCCGGGACCTGGCGGATTACCAGACGGCCATCCGCAGCGTCTTCCCCGCCTACGGGCTGCCGGTCTTTATGGACCGGAAGGAGGGGGTGCTCTCCCGGCCGGTGGTGGCCCTGGCCTGCGCTGCCCTCACGGCGGTACAGGGCAGCTACAAGACGGAGGCCATCCTGAAGATCGCCCGTTCCCCCGCCATGGGCCTGCCGGTGGAGCGGGCCGCCGCCCTGGAGAACTACGCCTATGTCTGGTCGGTGAAGGGGGAGGCCTGGCTGCGTCCTTTTTGCAACAACCCCAAGGGCCTGCGGGAGGAAAAGCCGGAGGTCTACGCCCAGGCTCTGGAGGAGCTGGAGGAGACCCGCCAGGCCCTGATGGGCCCCCTGGTCCGGCTGAAGGAGCGGCTGGGGGAGGGGAGCGGGGAGAGCTTTTCCGCGGGGCTCTACGACTTCTTCCGGGAGACAAGGGCGCTGGAAAATCTTTTGGAGTACTTCCGGCGGGATGAGGAGCACGGCCTGGAGCGAGGGCGGGAGAACGACCGCCTCTGGGGCTCCATGATGGACGTACTGGACCTCTTCGCCGATCACCTGACGGGCACCACCTACACCATTCGGGAGCTTTCGGAGCTCTTTACCCTGGCCATGGGCTCGGCGGAGCTGGGCCATATCCCCATCACCAACGACCAGGTGCTGGCGGGCTCCGCCCACATGGTGCGGCTGGGCTCCCCCCGCGGCGTCTTTGTGCTGGGGGTGAACGAGGGGGTGTTCCCGGCCAGGGGGAAGCCCTACGGGGTCTTTACCGACCAGGAGCGGGAGGACCTGATCCGCCGGGGGGTGGAGATCACCAGCCCCCAGCTGGACCGGGCGCTGCTGGAGCGGTTCTACCTCTACTCCGCCCTGGGGGCGCCGCGGGAGCGGCTCTTTGTCTCCTGCGCCGGGGCGGACCTCACCGGGGGCCTCATGGAGCCCTCCCTGCTGTTCACCCGCCTGGCGGAGCGGTTCCCCGTCCACACCCAGGGGGAGCTCTCCCCGGAACTTTTCATCACCGGGCCGGATACCGCCCGCTCCGCCTACGCCTCCCTCACCGCGGAGGGGGACCCCCTGGCGGCCACGGTGGGGGCCCTGCTGCGGGAGCTGGGGGAGGAGGACTTCCTGGCCGCCATGGAGGAGCTGGCGGAGGACCGGCCCGCGGGGAATATCGCCCCGGACACCGCCCGGAGCCTTTTGGGGGAGCGGGTCTCCCTTTCCCCCACCAAGATCGAGACCTATTACCAGTGCCCCTTTTCCTTCTTCAGCGATTACCTGCTGCGCCTTTCCCCCCGCAAGCGGGCGGAGTACTCCCCCCTGGAATCCGGCACCGCCGTCCACTATGTGCTGGAGATGCTCATCCGGGAGGTGGGGAGCCAGGGGCTCTCCATGCTGCCGGACCGGGAGCTTCGGGAGCGGGTGAGCGCCCTTCTGCGCCAGCACCTGCGGCTGGTGGCGGGGGAGCTGGAGCAGCTCTCCGCCCGGCTCCGGTATCAGTTTGAGCGGCTGGTGTCGGTGCTCTTCCTGCTGGCCCGCCATATGGGGGAGGATTTCCGCCAGAGCGGCTTCCAGACCCAGGGGGTGGAGGTGCCGGTGGGGGAGCACGGGCAGGTGCAGGCCCGCCCCATCCGCACCTCGGAGGGGGTGGAGGTGTCCCTCAGCGGCAAGATCGACCGGGTGGACACCTACGAGAACGAGACCGGCCGGTACGCCCGCGTGGTGGACTACAAGACCGGCAACAAGGAGTTCAAGCTGGAGGAGGTCCTCTACGGCCTCAATATGCAGATGCTCATCTACCTCTTTGCCCTCTGCGACGACCCCCGGCAGCCCTTCGGGGAGGTGCAGCCCGCCGGCATCCTGTATATGCCGGGGAACATCTCCGCCGCAAAGCTCCCCCCGGATTCCGGGGAAAAGGAGGTCCGGGAGACCATCACAAAGGGCCTGCGGATGAGCGGCATCGTCCTGGAGGAGGAGCCGGTCCTCCGGGCCATGGAGCAGGAGCTGGAGGGGAAGTATATCCCGGCCAAGCGGAAAAAGGACGAGAGCTTCACCTCCGATTCCCATGTGAAGAGCGGGGAGGAATTCCAAAAACTGCGTCAGATGGTGTACCGGAACATCCGGGAGATGGCGGAGGACCTGACCCAGGGGCATATCGCCCCCATGCCGGTGCGCTGGAAGAGCGGGCGGATGCCCTGCGCCTACTGCGATTACCGCGCCCTCTGCGGCAACGGGGAGGGGACCGCCTTCCGGGAACTCCGGGATAAAGAAGAGAAAAGCGGGGAGGAGGAAAAGCCGTGAGCCAAAACCGCTGGACCGAAAAACAGAGACAGGCCATCCGGGGCTCCGGAGGGGGCATCCTGGTCTCCGCCGCCGCCGGCAGCGGCAAGACCGCCGTCCTGGTGGAGCGGGTGGTGGAGCTCATCACCCGGCGGGAGGACCCGGTGGACGCCGACCGCCTGCTGGTGGTGACCTTCTCCAACGCCGCCGCCAGGGAGATGAAGCAGCGCATCGCCAGGCGGCTGTGGGAGCTCTCCCAGGAGGAGCCCGGCAACACCCGCCTGGCCCGGCAGCAGCTGCTGCTGGAGACAGCCCAGATCAGCACCATCCATTCCTTCTGCTCCACCCTCATCCGGGGATACTTCCAGCTGCTGCGGCTGCCGGCGGAGTTCCGCATCGGGGAGGAGCGGGAGCTGGAGTTGCTGCGGATGCAGGTGCTCCAGGAGCTCATCGAGGAGGAGTACGCCGCCGGGGAGGACCGGTTCTTCGACCTGGTGGAGCTGCTCTCCACCGCCCGCAGCGACCGGGGGCTGGAGCGGAACATCCTGCGGCTCTACGACTTTGTGCGCAACCACCCCTTCTACGAGGAGTGGATGGAGAAGGTCCTGCGGGAGTACGACAGCGAAAGGCCCCTGGAGGAGACCCGCTGGGCGGCCATCCTGCTGGAATACGCCGTCAGCGCCCTGGACCACTGCCTGGAGTTGAACCGGAAGGCCCTGGAGGAGATGGCGGGGGACAGCGAGATGGAAAAGGCCTACCGGGCGGCCTTCCTGGGGGACCGGGCGCTCCTGGAGGAGTGCCGGGAGCTGGCGGCCTCCGGGAGCTGGGACGCCTGCTGCCGGGCCGTTTCGGACTTTGCCTTCGGTAAACTGGGGGGCCTTTCCCAAAAGAAATACCCGGACCAGCGCAAAAAGGACCGGGTGAAGGGCCTCCGGGACGAGGTGAAGGAGATCCTGAAGGAAAAGCTGCAAAAGGGCTGCTTCTTTATGGACAGCGCCGGATACCGCCGGGATATGGAGTACCAGCGCCCCATGATCGAAAAGCTCTTCCGGCTGGTGGGGCGCTTCGGCCAGAGGCTGGATGCGGTCAAGCTGGACCGGGGGCTTCTGGACTTCGGGGACCTGGAGCACTACGCCCTGGCCCTGCTGTACCAGACCGACGGGGAGGGCCGCAGGGTCCCCAGCCCGGTGGCGCGGGAGACGGCCCGGCGGTACTATGAGGTACTGGTGGATGAGTACCAGGACACCAACGCCGCCCAGGAGATGATCTTTCAGGCGGTGTCCCAGGAGGGGAAAAACCTCTTTATGGTGGGGGATGTGAAGCAGAGCATCTACCGCTTCCGCCAGGCGCGGCCGGAGATCTTCTTAGAGAAGAAGGCCGCCTTCGCCCCCTACGACGGCAGGCGGTTTCCCGCCAAGATCGCCCTCAACGCCAATTTCCGCACCCGGCGGGAGATCACCGGCCTCATCAACGATCTCTTCTCCGCCGCCATGTGCCCGGCGGTGGGGGAGATGGACTACGGGGAGGAGGACCGGCTCCTGCCCCAGGCGCAGTACGACTATAGCCGCCCCCGGCCGGTGGTGCTGGCCCTGGTGGACCCGCCGGCGGAGGAACGGGAGACCGCGGAGGCGGATTACATCGCCGGGGAGATCGAGGCCCTCCTGGCGGCGGGGGCCACGGTGGAGGAAAACGGCGTCCGCCGCCCCATGACGCCGGGGGATGTCTGCATCCTCCTGCGCTCCCCCAAGACCAAGGCAGAGCGGTACAGCCGGGCCCTGGAGGGGAAAAAGCTCCGCTTCTGGGCGGAGCGGCAGGGGTCATTTCTGGATTCCAGGGAGGTCTCCCCGGTGGTGGCCTTCCTGAAGATCATCGATAACCCCCTCCTGGACCTGGAACTGGCCCAGGTGCTCCTCTCCCCCCTCTACCGCCACACCTCGGACCAGGTGGCAAGGCTGAAGGCGAGATATAAGGGCGAGAGCCTTTACAGCGCCCTGACCCGGTGCCAGGAGGGGGGGCCCGGCGGCTTTGAGCGGTTCTGGCGGGATTACCACCGGATGCGGGACCTCACCACCGTCCTTTCCCCCCAGGAGCTGCTGGAGGAGCTCTACGCCATCACCGGCCTTGTGGACAAGGTGCGGGTGATGCCCCAGGGGGAGGACCGGGTGGCGAACCTCCGCCTCTTATTGGACTACGCGGCGGACAGCCAGGGGCGGGGGGGCGACCTGGGGGACCTGGTGGATTACCTCTGCTCCCTGCGGGAGTACGGCTGCGACCTTCCCTCCGCCTGCGCCGCCGCCGGGGACGCCGTTTCCATCATGAGCATCCACCGCTCCAAGGGGCTGGAGTTCCCGGTGGTCTTTCTGGCGGACCTGGGGGCCCGCTTCAACCTCCTGGACCTGGGGAGCGAGGTGCTCCTCAACCCGGAGCTGGGGGCGGCCTGCATCCTCCGGGATAACCGGAAGATGCAGGAGCACGATACCATCGCCCGTACCGCCATGCGGGAGCAGAACCGGAGGGCCCTCCTTTCGGAGGAACTGCGCCTCCTTTATGTCGCCATGACCCGCGCCAGGGAGCGGCTGTATCTGGTGGCCGCCGATCCGGGCCTCGCAAGGCTCCGCGCCGCCGCCGGGAGGCCTTTTTCCGGCGGGCGCCTCTCCCCCTGGACCATGCGCTCCGGTCAGTCCCTCTACGACTGGCTGGCGGGGGTGCTGGTCCATCACCCCGGTTTCCCCCCGGAGCTGCTGGAGGATGCCCCTCCCCGGCCCATGGAGGGGTGCCAGGGCCTCCTGGAGGTGCGGCGGATCACCTCGTCCCGGAGGGAGGAAGGGGAGGCCGCAGGGGAGCAGGCTGCCCCGGAGGTCCGGGCCGACGAGCAGGCTCTGGCCCGTCTGCGGGCCGCCGCGGCCTTTGTGTACCCCCACCGGGAGGATGTCATCACCCCGTCAAAACTCTCGGTCTCGGAGCTGGCGCGGGACCTCAGGGGGGAGGAACGGTATTTCTTCACCCGCCGCCCCAAGGTCTTTACCCGCCAGTCCATGACTCCCACCGAGCGGGGCATCGCCGCCCATAAGTTCATGCAGTTCGCCGACCTGGGGGAGGCCCATCGGGACCCGGAGGGGGAGATACTCCGCCTGCGGGACCGGGGATTCATCACCCCGGAGGAGGCGGAGCAGATGGACCGGCGGATGATCCGCGGCTTCTTTGCCAGTTCCATCGGCAAGCGGGTGCTGGCGGCGGAAAAGGTCTACCGGGAGATACGCTTCCTGAAGGAATTTACCGGGGAGGAGCTGCGGGCCGCCGCCCCCCGGCTGGAGCACTGGGGCTCCACCGTCATCCAGGGCATCGCCGACTGCGTCATCCTGGAGGAGGGGCAGGGGACCATCATCGATTATAAGACCGACCGGGTGGGGACCATGGCGGAGCTGGCCCAGCGGTACGGGGACCAACTGGAGCTGTACCGGACCATCCTGGAGGAGTACCTGGCGGTGCCCATCCGGGAGAAGGTCCTCTACTCCTTTGCCCTCTCCCAGGAGATGAAGGTGGAGTAGGTGGCGCAGAGCAGAAGAAAAGACCCCGCGCCCGCCTGTGGATAGGAGGGACGCGGGACTTGTCTTAGAACCTGTATTCATAGCCGGACGACGCCAACAGGACGAAAAAAGACCCGGCCTGACGGCGTTGGATGGTTGTGAATACAGGTTCTTATTTTCCGCCAAATCGGTAGCCGTACCGGGGAACGGTGCGGATCAGCCCCTCCCCTCCGGGGAAGGGCCGCAACCGCCTGCGGATCTGGAACACCGTGTTTTCCACCGCGTGACAGAAGCCGTTGGCCGGCTGGTGCCACACCGCCTCGTAGAGCTGCTCCTGGGTGAAGGCGGTATCCGGGTTGGAATAAAGATGATACAACAGGTCGAACTCCTTGGGGGAAAGGGGGACCTCCCGCCCCTCCAGGAGGACCAGGTGCTTCTGGGCGTCCATAAAGAGGGGAGCGGCGGAAAGGGGGACACCGAAGAAGGACCTGGCGGCATCGCAGTCCCGGCGGATCTGGTCCAGCAGCAGGGAAAGATCCGGGAACCGCAGGGGGGAACGCAGCCGGGTATAGAGCCAGATCTCCAGCTCCCGGCCGTAGAGGTCCCCGGAGAAATTGAGGATGTGGGTCTCCACCGTCACCTCCGGGTCCCGGTCCACCGTGGGCCTGGCCCCCACGTTGGTCACCCCGTAGTATTCCCGCCCTTCCAGCGCCACACGGGTGAGGTATACCCCCACAGGAGGCAGGGGGACCTCCGGCGGAAGGTCCAGGTTGGCGGTGGGCATTCCCACCAGCTTGCCGATGCCCCGGCCGTGGACAACGGTGCCGGCAAGATGGCAGGCGGGTTTATGGTCCATGGTGTTCCTCCTTTGATAAGAAACCGACTCCCAGGGCTCTGGACACAGGGGGGCAGAGCAGGAAGGTCCCCAGCCCGTTGAGGCCGGCCTTTAAGAGATTGAAGGGCAGGAAGGCGGGAAGGAGCAGCCGGGCCACCTCCCCGCGGGGATACCCCATATAGATGGGGGTGATGAGCCAGTTCCAAGCCAGCATAGCGCAGACCATAACGGCGCCCCCCGCCAGCAGTCCCAGAGCCAGTCCCCGGCGGCTCCGGCTCCTTCGGGAGAGAAAGGCGGCGGGGAGGGCGAAGGAGCAGGTGGAAAGGATGTTCATGACACAGCCCAGAGGGCCGGTATCGCTGATGGTGAACATCTCCAGGAGGGAGGCGGCCGCGGAGACCCGGAGGACGGTCATGGGTCCCCAGAGGATGCCCCCCAGGGCGATGAGGATGTCCTTGGGGTCGTACTTCAAAAATAATACCACAGGCACCCGCCCGATGCAAACGGCGGCGTAGGCCATAGCGGTGAGCATGGCGGTGACGGTGACGGTCCGAACGCGGTCCTTCATAACTCTTTACCTCCCGGCGGTGTTTTCTGGTTTTCATGATACCGCCGGGGGCAGGGCTTTTCAAGGTGTTTGAGGCATTTCGGAGGGGATTCGGAGGAGAGGCGCGTCCCAAAAATTTTATGGTTTTACAGAAGAATAATAGTTGACAATAGGAGTAGTTGTGCTATAATAACTTGTGAAAACAAAGCAGAACGAAAAGCCGTTCTCACCTGCCCGCGCCGCGAGGCATGGTCAATAGCTTTTTCCGCCGGGTCCCTGCGGGCCGGTGCGGGGTAAAGTTTATTGCGCGTGGGTGAGATGACTCATCCGCGCTTTGTTATACCAAAAATTGGAGGTGCTTTGCAATCGCGACCAAAGAGCTTCAGATCAACGAGGAGATCCGGGACAAGGAAGTGCGGCTCATCGGGGATACCGGCGAGCAGCTGGGGATCGTTGCCACCAAAAACGCAATGGCCATGGCCGTTGAGAAAAACCTTGACCTTGTGAAGATCGCCCCGCAGGCGACCCCTCCCGTTTGCCGCATTATGGACTACGGCAAGTACCGCTTCGAGCAGGCCAAACGCGAAAAAGAGGCCCGGAAAAACCAGAAGATCACCGAGATCAAGGAGATCCGCCTTTCCCTCAACATCGATACCCATGACTTTGAGACCAAGGTGGGGCACGCCCGGCGTTTTCTCACCGGCGGGGATAAGGTGAAGGTCTCCATCCGCTTCCGGGGGCGGGAGATGGCCCACTCCAACCTGGGCCACGACATCATGAAGCGGTTCGCGGAAGCCTGCGCGGAGTTCGGCAGCGTGGAGAAGGTCCCAAAGCTGGAGGGCCGCAGCATGATCATGTTCCTGAATGCAAAGCCTGCAAAGTAAACCGATTAGGAGGAAACAAAAATGCCCAAGCTGAAAACACATTCCGGTGCCAAAAAGCGCTTTAAGCTCACCAAGACCGGCAAGGTCAAGCGCGCCAAGGCCTACAAGAGCCACCTGGCCAACGGCCACGGGAAGACCCCCAAGCGCAAGAGAGGCCTCCGTCAGGCCACCTATGCGGACAAGACCAATCTGGCCGCCCTCAAGCTGCTGATGCCCTACAACTGAGGCCCTTTTCCGCAGCTTTTTTCCAGAACGAAGCAACAAGATGGAGGTAAAGAACAATGGCTCGTGTAAAAAGAGCAATGATGACCCGTAAGAGAAGGAAAAAGGTCCTGAAGCTGGCTAAGGGCTATTTTGGTTCCAAGAGCACCCACTTTAAGATGGCCAAGCAGGCCGTCAAAAAGTCCGGCAACTATGCCTTTGCGGGCCGCAAGCAGAAGAAGCGCGACTTCCGCCGCCTGTGGATCACCCGCATCTCCGCCGCCGCCAAGATGAACGGCATGAACTACTCCCAGTTTATGAACGGCCTGAAGAAGGCGGGCATCGCCCTCAACCGCAAGATGCTTTCCGAGCTGGCCATCAACGACGCCCCGGCCTTCACCGCCCTGGTGGAGAAGGCAAAGGCCGCGCTGTAATTTTTGCTCAACAACGCCCGTGTCTGGCTGGGATGCGGGCGTGTTTTCATGGAGGGGGAGGGGACAAGGCGTGATCACATCCAGGGAGAACGGGGTGGTGAAGCTCTGCCGCCGCCTCCGGTCCGGCGGCAAGGCCCGCCGGGAGGAGGGGCTCTTCCTGGCAGAGGGAGCGCGCCTCTGCCGGGAGGCTCTTTCCGCCGGGCTTTCGGTGCCCACCCTGCTGGCCACCCCGGAGGCCCTGGAGAAAAACCCCTGGCTGGAGGGATCGGGCCGGGGGGAGCTGCTCCTCATCTCCCAGGGGGTGGCGGAGGCCGTCTCGGATACCAAAAGCCCCCAGGGGGTCTTCTGCCTCTGCGCCCTGCCGGAGGAGCAGGAGCTCTCCCTGCGGCCGGAGGGGCGGTATCTCCTCCTGGACCGGCTCCAGGACCCAGGGAACCTGGGCACCATCATCCGGGGGGCGGAGGCCTTCGGCATCGCCGCCCTGGTGCTGGGGCCGGGCTGCCCCGACTGCTTTTCCCCCAAGGTGCTCCGCAGCACCATGGGGAGCCTGTTCCGCCAGCCGGTATTCCGCACCGGGGACCTGCCTGGGACCATCCGCCGGATGGCCGGGGAGGGGTTCCCGGTCTATGCCGCTATGCTGGACCCCCAGGCCCGCACCGTCCGGGAGCTACCGGAGAGCGGCGGGCTGGGGGTGGTCATCGGCAACGAGGGCAGCGGGGTCTCCCGGCCGGCGGCGGAGGCCTGCGCCGGGGCGGTGTACATCCCTATGGCCCCCGCCATCGAATCCCTCAACGCCGCCGCGGCCGCCTCGGTCCTCATGTGGGAGATGTCCGGGCGCCGCCGCTGACTGTTTTCTCTTCTTTTTCTTTTCGCGGGAAAAGAAAAAGAAGCAAAAAGAAAAGCGGCCAAAGTCCTTGATAGGTAAGTACAGGGCGAAAGGCTGTTGGACCAACAAAGCAGGCGGACGGTAGCGGCAGCGCGGCTCCGCCGGGAAGGAAAGGGAGGAGAGACGGATGGGAAACACGCTGGCGTGGGTCCGCTTCCAGCAGGTCTTCGGCTGCGGGACCACCAGGGGCCAGAAGCTCCTGACCCGCCTGGGGCGCCCCTCCGCTCTCTTCGAGATGCCCAAGCACCGCCTGGCAAGCATCCTGAAACCGGGGGAGATGGAGCGGCTCCAAAGGGAGGGCAGCGAGGAAAAGGCCCAGGAGATCCTGGACCGCTGCTGTGACCTGGGCTGCCAGGTCCTCACCCCGGATGATGCAGACTACCCCCAGCGGCTTCGGGAGGTTTACGGCTGCCCCTCGGCGCTTTACGTCTGGGGGAGCCTGGCGGATCTGGACGACTGTCTCGCCATCGGGATGGTGGGCACCCGGAGATGCACCGCCTACGGGGAGCAGGCTGCCGAGCTCATCTCCGGGGAGCTGGCGAAAAAGGGCGCGGTGATCGTCAGCGGCCTGGCCAGAGGCATCGACACGGTGAGCCATGCCGCCGCCCTGAGGGCCGGGGGCCGGACCGTCGCAGTGCTGGGGTGCGGCATCGATGTCACCTATCCGCCGGAAAACGCCCATCTGAAGGAGCTGATCGTCCGGTACGGCGGGGCGGTGGTCACCGAGTACCCGCCGGGAACGCCGCCCCTTCCCAGGCATTTCCCCATCCGGAACCGCATCATCTCCGGCCTCAGCAACGGGGTCGTGGTGGTGGAGGGGAACCGCCACAGCGGCTCCCTCATCACCGCCGGCCACGCCTTTGCCCAGAACCGGGATGTCTTCGCCGTGCCGGGGAGCATCTTCTCGGAGGTCTCCGCTGGGCCCAATTACCTCCTGCGCCAGAACGCCATCCCGGTGGACGGGGTGGAGAGCATCCTGGAGGAATACCAGTATCTCATCCGGTGGGAGCCCGCCGGAGAGCCGTCGGAAAAGACTGCCGGGGGAAAAACCACATCTTTGTTTGAAGAATTGGAACAAAACGGTTATAATGATGAACGGAAGGCTCCTCCGCCGGCGGCGAAGGGAGGGCGCCGGCCCGCGGCCCCGGTGCAGGAGACCCTCCCCGCCTACCTCACCGAGGCCCAGCAAAAGGTCTACGGCGCCCTGGCGGAGGGAGGGGAGCAGGCGGCGGATGAGATCGTCCGGGGAAGCGGCCTGCCCCTGCCGGCGGTGCTCTCCGCCCTCACCCAGCTGGAGATCTTCGGCCTGGTGAAGACCCACCCCGGCAAGCGATTTTCCTTGAGCTGAAAGGAGACAAACCCGTACTCACAGCGGGGAAATGCCCCGCCGATGGAATTTCAACGCTGTGAACACAGGTTTCATCGGAGGCCATGTCACGGCTTCTGTAAACTAAAAATTTAGGTGGTAAAAGAAAAAATGTCAAAACTGGTCATTGTGGAGTCGCCTGCCAAGGCGACAACGATCCAAAAATACCTGGGGGACGGTTATGAAGTCATGGCCTCCATGGGCCATATCCGGGACCTGCCCAAAAGCAAGCTGGGGGTGGATGTGGACCACGACTTTGCCCCGGTCTACGAGAACATCAAGGGGAAGGAAGACCTCATTAAAAAGCTGAAGGCCGCCGCCAAGAAGAGCGACAGCGTCCTGCTGGCCACCGACCCGGACCGGGAGGGGGAGGCCATCTCCTGGCACCTGGCGGAGCTGCTGGGGGTGGACATCAGCAAGGAAAACCGGGTCATCTTCACCGAGATCACCAAAAACGGGGTGAAGAACGGCATCGAGCACCCCCGGCGCATCGATATGCAGCTGGTGGATGCCCAGCAGGCCCGGCGGGTGCTGGACCGCATCGTGGGCTATAAGATCAGCCCCTTCCTCTGGAAGAAGATCCGCAAGGGCCTTTCCGCCGGGCGGGTCCAGTCGGTGGCGGTGCGGATGGTGGTGGACCGGGAGGAAGAGATCCACGCCTTCAAGCCGGAGGAATACTGGTCCATCGACGCCATGGTGGGGAAGAAGGAAAGCAAAAAGAAAACCGAAAAGAAGCCCTTCCCGGCTAAATACTACGGCGCCGACGGCAAAAAGGCCGCCGTCAAGACCGAAGAGCAGGCAAAGGCCATCCTGGAGGAGCTGCGCTCCCAGGAGTTTGTGGTCTCCGGCATCAAGAAGGGGGTCCGCAGGAGGTCCCCGGCCCCGCCCTTCATCACCTCCACCCTCCAGCAGGACGCCTCCCGGCGGCTGGGCTTCCAGGCCAAGCGCACCATGAAGGTGGCCCAGGAGCTGTACGAAGGGGTGGAGATCGACGGTCTGGGAGCGGTGGGTCTCATCACCTACATGAGGACCGACTCCCTGCGCATCGCCGACGAGGCCCTGGAGAGCGCGGCCCAGTATATCCGCCAGACCTTCGGGGATGCTTACGCCCTCCAGAAGCCCCGCACCTTCAAGACCAAAAAGAACGCCCAGGACGCCCACGAGGCCATCCGCCCCACCATGATCGAGCTGGAGCCCGGAAAGGTGAAAGCCAACCTCACAAGCGACCAGTACAGGCTCTATAAGCTCATCTGGGAGCGGTTCATCGCCACCCAGATGGCCAACGCCCTGCTGGACACTGTTTCAGTGGATATTTCCGCCGGGAGGCACTGCTTTAAGGCCTCCGGATTCTCTGTAAAGTTTGATGGCTTTACAGCTTTGTATGTGGAATCCACCGACACCGATGAGGAGAGCGCCACCCGCCTGCCGCCCCTGGAGGAGGGGGAGGTGCTGGAGGTGGCGGAACTTGCCCCGAACCAGCACTTCACCCAGCCGCCGCCCCGGTTCACTGAGGCTTCCCTCATCAAGGAGCTGGAAGAAAACGGCATCGGACGCCCCAGCACCTACGCCTCCACCCTTTCCACCATCCTCCAGCGGGGGTACGTGGAGCGGGAGCAGAAGGCCCTAAAGCCCACCGCCCTGGGGGAGGTGACCACCAAGCTGATGAAGGAACAGTTTAAAGACATCGTGGACCTGGACTTTACCGCCGGCATGGAGCAGCGCCTGGACGAGGTGGAGGACGGAAAAATAAAATGGGAAGGGGTCCTCTCCAGCTTCTACGGGGATTTTGCCGATACCCTCAAGCAGGCGGAAAAGAACATGGAGGGTACCCGGATGAAGGTGCCCGATGAGGAGACTGACGTGGTCTGTGAGCTCTGCGGCCGGAAGATGGTCATCAAGCACGGCCGGTACGGCAAGTTCCTGGCCTGCCCCGGCTTCCCGGAGTGCCGCAACACCAAGAAGCTGGTGCAGGAGACCCCCGGCCTCTGCCCGGTCTGCGGCAAGAAGGTCATCGCCAAAAAGACCAAGACCGGCCGCACCTTCTACGGCTGCTCCGGCTACCCGGACTGCAAATTTATGACCTGGGACACCCCCCTGGAGGAGACCTGTCCCAAGTGCGGCAGCACCCTCTTCCACGCCACCGGCAAGATGAAACGGGTCCACTGCCTCAAGGAGGGCTGCGGCTTTGAGAAGGCCGCCCCTGCCAAGAAGGAGAGCAGCGATGGCTGAGGCGGTGGTCATCGGCGCCGGGCTGGCGGGATGCGAGGCCGCCTGGGCCCTGGCGAACGCCGGCCATGAGGTGACCCTGTATGAGATGAAGCCGGAAAAATATTCCCCGGCCCACAAGAGCCCCGGCTTTGCGGAGCTGGTCTGCTCCAACTCCTTCAAGTCCACCCGGCCCATTTCCGCCGCGGGGCTCCTCAAGGAGGAGATGGCCCTCCTGGGCTCCCTGACCCTGGAGGCGGCGAAGGAGACGGCGGTCTCCGCCGGGGGCGCCCTGGCGGTGGACCGGGACCTCTTTTCCGCCGCCGTCACCAAAAGGATCCTGGCCCACCCGAAGATCAGGACGGTGACCGGGAGGGAGATCACGGAGGTCCCGGAGGGGAACGCCGTCATCGCCACCGGTCCCCTCACCTCCCAGGCCATGTCCGACGCCATCGGGGCGCTGTGCGGGGAAAAATATCTCAGCTTTTACGACGCCTCCGCCCCCATCGTGGCCTACGAGAGCATCGACCGCGAGAGGACCTTCTTCGCCACCCGGTACGGCCGGGGGGAGGCGGACTATATCAACTGCCCCTTTTCCCAGCCGGAGTACGATGCCTTTTACGATGCCCTGGTCTCCGCCCGGTCGGTGGAACTGCCCCCCTTTGAGCGGGAGTACTTCAAGGTCTACGAGGGGTGTATGCCCATTGAGGTGATGGCCCGGCGGGGGCGGGATACCCTGCGCTTCGGCCCCATGCGGCCGGTGGGCATCCGTGTCCCCTGGACCGGCCACCGCCCCTGGGCCAACATCCAGCTGCGCAGAGACAACACGGAGGGGGACCTTTACAACATCGTGGGCTTCCAGACCAACCTCCTCTTCCCGGAGCAGGAGCGGGTCTTCCGGATGATACCGGGGCTCCAGAACGCCCAGTTCCTGCGCTTTGGGGTGATGCACCGCAACACCTTCCTCAACTCCCCCCATCTGCTGGACAGGTGCCTGCGGCTCCGGAAGAGGGAGAGCCTTTACTTTGCCGGGCAGCTCACTGGGGTGGAGGGGTATATGGAGTCCGCCGCCGCCGGCATCGTAGCGGGGCGGAACCTGGCCCGCCAGCTTGCGGGGAAGGAGCCCCGGCCCCTCCCGGCGGACACCATGCTGGGGGCCCTCTGCGCCTACATCAGCGACCCCGCCGTGGCGGAGTTCCAGCCCATGGGCAGCAACATGGGCATCCTGCCGCCCCTGGAGCAGCAGGAGCGGAACAAGGAGCTGCGGTACACCAAAATGGCCCGGCGGGCAATGGATTCCCTGGGGCGGTATCTGGAGGAAGAGACGGCATGAGGTTTACTGTCAATACTTTTGAGGACAAGGAGCTGCCTGGGCGGCTCTTCGAGCAAATGTTTCCCGGCTTTGGAGAAGGAGGAAAAAGAATGAAGATCATTATAGATGCCTTTGGGGGGGATAACGCCCCCGCCGCCGTGCTGGAGGGCTGCGCTCTGGCCCGCTCCGCCCTGGCTCCTCAGTACAAGCTGGAGCTGATCCTCACCGGGGAGGAGGAGACCATCCGGAAAACGGCCCAGGAGAAGGGCATCGACCTTTCCGGGATCACCGTCGTCCACGCCCCCACGGTGATCCCGGTCTGCGAGGAACCCACCCAGATCCTGAAAAAATATAAGGACTGCTCCATGGCCAAGGGTCTCCAGATGCTGGCGGCCGGGGAGGGGGACGCCTTCATCACCGCCGGCAGCACCGGAGCCATGGTGGTGGGGGCCACCCTCATCGCCAAGCGGATCAAGGGGGTAAAACGGGCGGCCATCGCCACCCCGGTCCCCAACGCCAAGGGGCGGTATCTGCTGCTGGACTCCGGCGCCAACGAGGAATGCCGCCCGGAGATGCTCCGCCAGTTCGGGGTGATGGGGGCTGTCTACGCCCAGCAGGTGATGGGTATTGCGGACCCCAGGGTGGGCCTTGTGAACATCGGCACCGAGGAGAGCAAGGGCACCGGCCTCCAGGTGGAGGCCAACAAGCTCCTGGGGGAGGCCTCGCTGCGGTACGTGGGCAACGTGGAGGCCAGGGAGCTGCCCCTGGGGGGATGCGACGTGGCGGTGGCCGATGGCTTCACCGGCAACGTGGTCTTAAAGCTCACCGAGGGGATGGGGAAGATGTTCTCCCAGGAGCTAAAGGGGATGTTCCTCTCCTCCCTGGCCACCAAGCTGGGGGCGGTGCTCCTTTCAAAGCAGATCAAAGCCTTCAAAAAGCGGATGGACGCCAGCGAGGTAGGGGGAGCCCTGCTGCTGGGCATCCGCTGCCCGGTCATCAAGGCCCACGGCAATTCCGACGGGCGGGCCTTTATGAACGCCATCCGCCAGGCGGCCCTCTGCTGCCAGAACGATGTGGTGGGACAGATCTCCCAGCGCCTGGCCGCCATCGCCGGCAGCGGGGAGGAATGAGGAACGGACATGACCTTGGAAGAACGCATCGGCTATCAGTTCAAAAATAAAAAATACCTGCGCAGGGCGCTGACCCACTCCTCCTACTCCAACGAATCCAGGGAGAAGCCGGAGAGCAACGAGCGGATGGAATTTTTGGGGGACGCGGTCCTTTCCCTGGTGGTCTCCAACTATATCTTCCACCGCTTCCACCTGGACGAGGGAGACCTGACCAAGATACGGGCCTCCATGGTCTGCGAAAAGTCCCTCTTCCGCTTCGCCCAGGAGGTGGGGCTGGGGGAGGAGCTGCTGCTGGGCCGGGGGGAAGAGCAGATGGGCGGCCGCACCCGGCCTTCCATCGTCTCCGACGCCTTCGAGGCCCTCATCGCCGCCATCTTCCTGGACGGGGGGCTGGAGCCGGCGGGGAGATTCGTCCTGCGCTTTGTGCGGGAGGAGCTGGACACCGGGGAGCGCAGCGCCTTTGTGGACTACAAGACCATGCTCCAGGAGATCGTCCAGAAGAACCCGGAGGAAAAGGTGAGCTACATGCTGGTGGGGGAGACCGGCCCCGACCACGATAAGCATTTTGTGGTGGAGGTGCGCCTCAACAGCAACGTCATCGGCCGGGGGGAATCCAGGAGCAAGAAGGGGGCCGAACAGCTGGCCGCCAAGGAGGCCCTGGAGCTGATGGGGGAGTGAGCCCTGGGAAAACCGGGACCCACGCCAACATCCCGGTCTTTGTCCCCCACCTGGGCTGCCCCCACCGGTGCAGCTTCTGCCACCAGGGGGCCATCTCCGGGGAGGGGAGGGCCCCGGCCCCGGAGGAGGTGACGGCGCTCTGCCGGAAGGCCCTGGCGGAGCTGCCGCCCCGCTTTTCCCAGGCAGAGATCGCCTTCTTCGGGGGGAGCTTCACCGCCATCCCCCAGGGGGAGATGACGGCGCTGCTGGAGGCGGTGCAGCCCTTCCGGGAGGACCCCCGCTTCGGGGGCATCCGGGTCTCCACCCGCCCCGACGCCGTCGACCGGGAAACACTGGCCGTCCTCAGGCGCTATGGGGTCCGGGCGATCGAGCTGGGGGCCCAATCCCTGTATCATGAAGTACTGGAGGCCAACGGAAGGGGCCACACCGGGGAGGATGTCCGCCGGGCGGCGGAGCTCATCCGCCGGGAGGGCTTTTCTTTGGGGCTCCAGATGATGACCGGCCTTTATAAAAGCACGCCGGAGCTGGACTGGGGGACCGGCCTGGGCCTGGCGGCGATGGAGCCGGATACGGTGCGCATCTACCCCACGGTGGTGCTGCCGGATACCCAGCTTGCCCGGCTCTATGAGGCGGGGATCTATGCTCCCCCCGGCCTGCCGGAGACGGTGGAGCTCTGCGCCCGCCTGCTGGCCCTCTTTGAGGACCGGGGCATCCGGGTGATCCGCCTGGGGCTCCACGGGGAGCCGGGCCTCCCGGAAAGGGTGCTGGGCGGGTGCTTCCATCCCGCCCTGGGGGAGCTGTGCCGCAGCTGGCTGCTGCGGGAGCGCATCGCCCGCCGGCTGGAGGAGGAAGGACCGGCGCACCCGCCGGCGGTGCTGGTGAGGCCCCGGCTCCTCTCCCAGGCCCTGGGCCAGAGGAGGGAGAACCTGGAGCTCCTCCGGGAGCGGTGGCCGGGACTCATCATCCGCCCGGAGGAAGGGCTGGAAGAAGACTTTATCGTTTTGTGAAGAGAAGGATATTTTGCGTATTGAGACAGAGAAACGGACAGAAGGGGGGCGGTGCCGATGCGGCTGAGGGGGATCGAACTCTACGGCTTTAAATCCTTTGCCGACCGCACCAAGCTCACCTTCGATGACGGCATCACCGCGGTGGTGGGCCCCAACGGCAGCGGCAAGAGTAACATCAGCGATGCCATAAAATGGGTCTTTGGGGAGCAGTCCAGCAAGTCCCTCCGGGGCACTAAGATGGAGGACGTGATCTTTGGCGGGACCAAAAACCGGAGCCCCCTGGGCTACGCCTGGGTCTCCCTGTTTATCGAGAACACCGACCGCAGCATCGATGTGGACAGCGACGAGGTGATCCTCACCCGCAAGCTCTACCGCAGCGGGGAGAGCGAGTACCGCATCAACAACAACCCGGTCCGCCTGCGGGACATCCACGAGATCTTTATGGATACCGGCCTTGGCCGGGACGGCTACTCCATCATCGAGCAGGGGAAGATCGGGGACATCGTGGGGGCCAAGAGCACCCAGCGCCGGGAGATCTTTGAGGAGGCCGCCGGCATCTCCAAGTACCGCTACCGCAAGGGGGAGGCGGAGCGCCGCCTGGCCCAGGCGGAGGAAAACCTGGTGCGCCTGCGGGACATCATGGGGGAGCTGGAGGGCCGTGTGGGCCCCCTAAAGGCCCAGTCGGAAAAGGCCCAGCAGTTCCTGGTCCTCTCGGAGGAGAAGAAGACGCTGGAGATCTCCCTCTGGTTGGAGCGGCTGGAAAAGCTCCGCCAGGACCTCCGGGCCCAGGAGGACAAGGTCCTCATCTGCAAAAACGACCGGGGCAGCGCCCAGAGCCGCCTGGACCGGCTGGAGGAGGAGATCGGCGAACTCTACCGCCAGATGCAGGAGTGCGCCGTCTATATCGACGGCAAGCGCCAGGAGATCAAGGAGACGGAGGAGGCGGTCTCCTCCGCCCAGGTGGAGATGGCGGTGAAGGAGAACGACATCGCCCACAACCGCGCCGACATCGAGGCGTTGGAAAAGCGCCTGGCGGACAGCGTGCAGGACCGGGAGACCCTGGCCCTGCGCATCCGCGCCGCCCAAAGGGAGGCGGAGGACCACGCCGCCGGGGTATCCGCCGCCAGGGAAGAGATCGGGGAGATGCAGAGGAAGCTGGCCGCCGCAAGGGCGGAGCAGGAGCGCCTCGCCGCCGCCCTCACCTCCCTGGAGATGCAGAAGGAGGCCCTGCGGCAGGACATCAGCAGCGCCAAGGTCTCCAGCGAGACCTCCTCCACCCTGGTGGAGGAAACGGTGGCCCGGCTGGAGGTCCTGCGGGAGCAGGCCAAGGAAAAGGACCAGCGCCTTGTGCAGCTGCGGCAGGAGGAGAAGAGCGTTAAAGCCTTTGTGGAGGAGCTCACCGAACGGCTGGAAAGCCTTTCCAACACAAAAAGCGGCTACCTCTACAAGCAGACCGGCAAGAAGGAGCAGCTTGCCCAGATGGAGGAGCAGCAGCGGGCGCTGGAGCGCACCGCCGGGGAAAAGCTCCAGCGGGCCCAGCTCCTTTCCGATATGGAAAAGAACCTGGAGGGGTTCCAGAACAGTGTCAAAACGGTGATGAAGCACGCCGCCGCCGGATCCCTCCGGGGGGTGGTGGGCCCGGTCTCGGACCTCATCCGGGTGGAGAAGGAATACGCCGCCGCCATCGAGATCGCCCTGGGGGCCGCCATGCAGAACATCGTGGTGGAGGACGAGGGGGTGGCCAAGCGGGCCATCCGCATCCTGGTGGACGCCAAGGCGGGGCGGTGCACCTTCCTGCCTCTTTCGGCGGTGCGGGGGAGGCTCCTCTCCGAGGAGGGGCTGGAAAGCTGTTCCGGCTACCGGGGCATCGCCTCGGAGCTGGTGGAGTACGACAGCCGCTACGCCGGCATCCTCCGCAGCCTTTTGGGGCGCACCGTCATCGCGGAGGACCTGGACGCCGCTATTGCTATAGCCAAGCGCTACAGCCACCGCTTCCGCATCGTCACCCTGGACGGCCAGGTGGTGAACGCCGGCGGCTCCATGACCGGCGGCTATCTGGGCAAGAGCGCCAGCATCCTCAGCCGCCGCAGCGAGATCGAAAAGCTGCAAAAGGAGGCCCGGAGCCTCACCGAAAAATCCAAGGAGCAGGAGAGCCGCCTGGCCGCCCTGCGCCAGGAGGTCCACACCATCGATGCCCTGGTGGAAGGGGTGGAGGCGGAGGCCAAGACCGCCGGGGAGGACCTGGCGGCGGCCAACGCCGAGCTGCGCCGCATCACCATCAGTGTCCGGGAGGCGGAGGAGCTGGGGGAGCAGTCCCTGCGGGAATTTGACGCCCTCACCGCCCGCGTGGAGGAGCTGAAAAACCAGGGCCTCACCTCCGGCCAGCTGGTGGAACGGCTCACCGAAAACCTGGCGGAACTGGAGCAGGAGATGCAAAAAGCCGCGGAAAACCAGGCGTCTATCACTGAAAAGGTATCTAACTTTACAGAAGAAATTTCCAAAAAGCAGATCGCCTTTGCCGCCATGGAGAAGGACCAGGAGGCCATGGAGCTGGCCCTCCAAAACCTCCTGGGCTCCCAGGAGGGGAGCGAGGCCCAGTTGGAGGACTGCCGGAACCGGATGGAGGCGCTGAAGGAGGAGAACCGCCTTCTGGCCGCCCAGGTGGAGGAGACCGCCGCCGCTGCCGCCGGGAGCCGGGAGCGGGTGGAGGGCCTGAACCGGGAGATCGCTGCCAAGACCCAGGAGCGCAGCCAGTGCGAGGCCAGGACGACCCAGCTCCGCCAGGAGGAAAAGACGGTGAACGGCCGCCTGGAGAACCTCTCCGGGGAGCTTGCCCGGCTGGAGGAACGCTATAATGCCATGTCCGGGGAGAGCGAGACCATCATCGCCAAGATGTGGGACGAGTACGAGCTTACAAAGAGCGACGCCGCGGCGCTGGCTATCCCCTTGGCGGACCTGCCGGCGGCCCAGCGCCGCCTGGGGGAGCTGAAGAACCGCATCCGGGGGCTGGGCACCGTCAACGTGGCCGCCATCGAGGAGTACAAGGAGGTGGCGGAGCGGTACAACTTCTACAAGACCCAGATCGGGGACGTGGAGCGCTCCAAGGAGGAGCTGGGGAAGCTCATCCAGGACCTTTCCGCCGATATGAGCCGCATCTTCCTGGAGAAGTTCGCCGCCATCAACCATCACTTCGGCATCATCTTCACCGAGCTCTTCGGCGGAGGCCGGGGGGAGCTGCGGCTCACCGACCCCGCCTCCCCCCTGGAGACCGGCATCGATATTTTTGTCCAGCCGTCGGGGAAGATGGTGGGCATCTCCCTCCTTTCCGGCGGGGAGAAGGCGCTGGTGGCCATCTCCATCTACTTTGCCATCCTAAAAGTAAACCCCTCCCCCTTTGTCCTCATCGATGAGATCGAGGCGGCCCTGGACGACGTGAATGTGAACCGCTTCGCCGCCTATATGCGGCGGATGACCGATAAGACCCAGTTCATCGCCATCACCCACCGCCGGGGCACCATGGAGGGCGCGGACGTCCTCTACGGCGTCACCATGGAGGAGGAGGGCATCAGCAAGCTCCTAAAGCTGGACATCGGGGAGCTGGAGCAGAAGCTGAACCTGAAAACCACCTGACGGGGCGCCGGGGCCTTCGCCGGACGGGATAGCGTAGCCTGCCACCAGCGTTTTGTTAGCCCAAGGGCCTTTTGTTTCCCACTCTGTATCAAAGATTTTGGCCGTTCTTCTTTTTGCTTCTTTTTCTTCTTTCGCAAGAAGAAAAAGAAGTGGGGGATGGGGCGAAGCCCCAGAACAGCGGCAGCATCAAATACCGAATTCCGGAGGAAAAAACCATGGGATTTTTGAGCTTTCTCACCAAAGGACTGAAAAAGACGAGGAGCAGCCTGGTGGTGCAGGTGGACGGCATCTCCGGCAAGCTGACCCCGGAGACGCTGGAGGAGCTGGAGGAGATCCTCATCCTGGCGGACGTGGGGGTGCGCACCGCCGGGAAGATCTGCTCCGACCTGGCGGCGCGGGTGGGCCGCCGGGACCTGGGCCCCGGCGAGCTGCGCCGGGAGCTGCGGGAGGTGCTGGTGGACCTCCTTTCCCCCGATGTGGGGCTGGATCTCTCCGCAAAGCCGGCAGTGATCCTGGTGGTGGGGGTGAACGGCGTGGGCAAGACCACCACCATCGGCAAGCTGACACATTACCTGATGCAGGAGGGGAAGACGGTGCTGCTGGGGGCCGCCGACACCTTCCGGGCCGCCGCCGCGGAGCAGCTCACCGTCTGGGCCCAGCGGTGCGGGGCCCAGATCATCTGCCACCAGGAGGGGGCGGACCCCGCCGCCGTGGTCTTTGACAGCATCACCGCCGGCAAGGCCAGGGGGGCCGACGTGATCCTCTGCGACACCGCCGGGCGGCTCCACAACAAGAAGAACCTGATGGACGAGCTGGCGAAGATGGACCGCATCATCGCCAGGGAGGCCCCGGAGAGCAGCCGGGAGGTGCTGCTGGTGCTGGACGCCACCACCGGCCAGAACGGCCTCAACCAGGCCAGGGAGTTCGCCGCCGCCTGCGGCGTCACCGGGGTGGTGCTCACCAAGCTGGACGGCACCGCCAAGGGCGGCGTGGTGGTGGGCATCCGGGACCAGCTGGGCCTGCCCATCAAGTTCGTGGGGGTGGGGGAGCAGATGGATGACCTGCGGCCCTTCTCCGCCAGGGACTACGCCACGGCGCTGCTGTTTGAGGAAGGGGAGGAACCGGAAGAATGAAGGTCATCGTCGCCACCAAGAACCGGCACAAACTCACCGAGTTTTCCCGCATCCTGGGGCCGCTGGGCTACCGGCTGGTGAGCCAGGAGGAGGTGTGCCCCGGCATCGAGGTGGAGGAGGACGGCGCCACCTTCCTGGAAAACGCCCGGAAGAAGGCGCTGGAGATCTTCCGCCGCACGGGGCTGCCCACCATCGCCGACGATTCCGGCCTCTGTGTGGACGCCCTGGACGGCGCGCCGGGGGTCCATTCCGCCCGGTACGCCGACGACGAGGGGACCGGCCACGACGACAAGGCCAACAACAAAAAGCTCCTGCGGGAGCTGGCCGGCGTCCCCATGGAGGAGCGCACCGCCCGCTTTGTCTGTGCCATCTCCTTCGTGCTGGGGGAGGAGGACCTGGTGGAGTGCCAGGGGACCTGCGAGGGGCACATCGCCTTTACGGAGCAGGGGGACAACGGCTTTGGGTACGACCCGCTCTTTTTGGTGGAGGGCGGGAGCTTCGCCTCCATCTCCGGGGCGGAAAAGGACCGCGTCAGCCACCGGGGGAACGCCCTGCGGAAGCTCCAGGCCCTGCTGGAGGAGCGGCGGGATATAGCCGCAGAAGAAGAACCTGGATTCACAACCATCTAACGCCATCAGGCCAGGGATTTTCCCACCCTGCTGCGTTAAAAATCCTTGTAATACACCAAGTATTCCTGCGGATTTTTGCCTTGCAGGGCGGAAAAATCCTTTGTCCTGCTGACATTATCCGGCTATGAATACAGGTTCTAACAGATGCCGCGCCTTCGCGGCGGAAACGGAGTAAAGAAATTGCTGACTTCAAAACAACGGGCAAAGCTGAAGAGCATCGCCGCCTCCACCGAGACCATCCTCCAAGTGGGGAAGGGGGGCGTGGGAGAGCAGCTGATAAAGCAGGTGGATGACGCCCTCACCGCCAGGGAGCTCATTAAGCTCCGGGTGCTGGAGACCGCCCCGGAGGAACCGGGGGAGCTGGCCCAGGCCCTGGGGGAGGCTACCGGCAGCGAGGTGGTGCAGATCATCGGCCGCCGGCTGGTGCTCTACCGGAGGAATCCCAAAAAGCCGGTGATCCGGTTGGATCAATAGCCGGCCGGATGGCGCCGGATGGTTGGTCGAGAATACTGCCGCGAGGGGGATGGGTAGGATATGTCGCAGACGGTGCTTTACGGGGGGACCTTCAACCCCATCCACAGGGGGCATTTGGACATCTGCCTCCGGGCCAGGGAGGCGGTGGATGCCCGGCGGGTGCTGCTGATGCCCGCCGCCCAGCCGCCCCACAAATTCGCCGGGTGGCTCGCCCCGGACCGGGACCGGCTGGCCATGTGCGCCCTGGCGGGACAGGACCACGGCTTCCTCTGGGTGAGCGACTACGAGATCCGCCGGGGGGGCCGCAGCTATACGGTGGATACCCTCCGCCATCTGGTGGAGGAAGCCCCGGAGGAAAAATACTGGCTCCTCATCGGCACCGATATGTTCCTCACCTTTACCCAGTGGCGGGAGTGGGAAGAGATCGGGAAGATGGCCTCCCTCCTGGTGGCCAGCCGGGAGGAGGGGGACCGGGAGACGCTGCTGGGGCAGCAGAAAGAGCTGGAGCGGCGGGGGGTAAGATCCCTCCTGCTGGAGAATCCCCCCATGCCCATGTCCAGCACCGAGATCCGCCGGGAGCTGCGGGAGACCGGCTATACCGACCGGGTGGCCCCGCCGGTGCTGGACTACATCCGGGAGCGGGGGCTCTACCTCCACCACCCGGAGGACCTCCCCTACCTGCGGGAGTACATACGTCCCCTGATGACCGAATACCGCTACCGCCACTCCCTGGGGGTGGAAAAGCAGGCGGCCCATATGGCACAGCGGTACGGGGCGGATGTGGAAAAGGCCTCCCTGGCCGGCATCCTCCACGATGTCTGCAAGGATATGCCCAAGGGGGCTTTGTTGCAAAACATTTTGGAATCTGGTATAATAAATGGCATCGATTTTGCGGCCTCCCCGCAGCTGATCCACAGCTACGCCGGGGCGCTGTACCTCCAGTCCCATATGGACATCCACGACCCGGAGGTGATCGATGCGGTGCGCTACCACACCACCGCGCGGGCGGGGATGAGCCTTTTGGAGACCATCATCTACCTGGCGGACCTCACCTCGGAGGACCGGGAGTACGGGGACGTGGGGGAGATGCGCCGGCTCTGTGAGGAGGACCTGCGGGGGGCGATGATCCACGCCCTCGCCCACACGGTGAGGGAGCTGACAGGGAAAAACAAGCCCATCTGCCCGGATACCAGGGGGGCCTGTGAGGAATACGGTGTAGAGATACCCACCACGAACGGAGGAAAGCTATGAATTCCGAGGATCTGGCAAAGAAGATCGTAAAAATTCTGGACAGCAAAAAGGGCGCGGACATTGTGGGCATTGATATTCACAGCCTGACCACCATCGGGGACTATTTCATCCTGGTCACCGGCACCAGCAGCCCCCACGTCAAGGCCCTGGCGGAGGAGGTGGAGGATACCTTGGCGAAGGAGGGGCTGGAGCCCCGGCGCATAGAGGGAGCCCAGTCCGCCGTCTGGGTCCTGATGGACTACCAGGATGTGATCCTGCACATCTTTACAAAGGAGACCAGGGATTTTTACGCCATGGAGCGCCTGTGGTCCGATGCCCCCCGGATGGACCTTGCCGGCATCATCACCGAGGGATAAGCTGCGAATTTATTATGGAGTAAGAGGGTGTGACGTTTGAAGTACGATTTTTCGGCCATTGAAAAGAAATGGCAGCAGAGATGGGACGAGGACAGGAGCTTTGCCGCCACCGATGACTACACAAAGCCTAAATATTACGCGCTGGTGGAGTTCCCGTACCCTTCCGGCCAGGGGCTCCATGTGGGCCATCCCCGCTCCTACACCGCCCTGGACATCGTGGCTCGCAAGCGCCGGATGCAGGGCTACAACGTCCTGTACCCCATGGGGTGGGACGCCTTCGGCCTGCCCGCCGAAAACTACGCCATCAAAAACCATGTCCATCCCGCCGAGTTCACCCGGAAGAACATCGCCCATTTTAAGGCCCAGCTGAGGTCCCTGGGGCTCTCCTTCGACTGGGAGCGGGAGATCAACACCACCGACCCGGAGTACTACAAGTGGACCCAGTGGATCTTCCTCCAGCTCTTCAAAAAGGGCCTGGCCTACAAGAAGGAGATGTCCGTAAACTGGTGCACCTCCTGCAAGTGCGTCCTGGCCAACGAAGAGGTGGTGGAGGGGGTCTGCGAGCGTTGCCACAGCCCGGTGGTCCGCCGGGACAAGAGCCAGTGGATGCTGAAGATCACAGAGTACGCCCAGCGGCTCATCGACGACCTGGACGGGCTGGACTACATCGAGCGGGTGAAGATCCAGCAGAAGAATTGGATCGGCCGCTCCACCGGGGCGGAGGTCACCTTCGGTTCCACCGCCGGGGAGGACATCGTGGTGTTCACCACCCGGCCGGACACCCTCTTCGGGGCCACCTACATGGTCCTCTCCCCGGAGCACGAGCTGGTGAAGAAGTGGATGCCCCTGCTCCGGAATCAGGAGGAGGTAAAGGCCTACCAGCAGGCCGCCGCCGCCAAGAGCGACCTGGAGCGCACCGAACTCAATAAGGACAAGACCGGCGTCCGCCTGGACGGGGTGCGGGGCATCAATCCGGTGAACGGCACCGAGATCCCCATCTTCATCTCCGACTACGTCCTGGCTACCTACGGCACCGGGGCCATCATGGCGGTGCCCGCCCACGACGAGCGGGACTGGGAATTCGCGAGGAAATTCCACCTGCCCATCATCGAGGTGGTGAAGGGCGGCAATGTACAGGAAGCGGCCTTTACAGACTGCGCCACCGGCGTTATGGTCAATTCCGGTATGCTGGACGGGCTCACGGTGGAGGAGGCCAAGGAGAAGATCATCGCCTGGCTCTCGGAAAACGGCAAGGGGCAGCCCAAGGTGAACTACAAGCTCCGGGACTGGGTATTTTCCCGCCAGCGGTACTGGGGGGAGCCCATCCCTATGGTCTGGTGCGATAAGTGCGGCTGGCAGCCCCTGCCGGAATCGGAGCTGCCCCTGCTGCTGCCGGAGGTGGAGAGCTACGAGCCCACCGATGACGGCGAGAGCCCCCTCAGCAAGATCACCGACTGGGTGAATACCACCTGCCCCCACTGCGGCGGCCCCGCCAAGCGGGAGACCGACACCATGCCCCAGTGGGCCGGGTCCTCCTGGTACTTCCTGCGGTACTGCGACCCTCACAACGACAAGGCCCTGGCCAGCAAGGAGGCTCTGGACTACTGGGCCCCGGTGGACTGGTACAACGGCGGCATGGAGCACACCACTCTGCACCTGCTGTACAGCCGCTTCTGGCACAAGTTCCTCTATGACATCGGGGTGGTGAACACCCCGGAGCCCTACGCCAAGCGCACCAGCCACGGCATGATATTGGGGGAGAACGGGGAGAAGATGAGCAAATCCCGCGGCAACGTCGTAAACCCCGATGACATCATCCGGGACTACGGCGCGGACACCATGCGCCTCTACGAGATGTTCATCGGCGACTTTGAAAAGACCGCCCCCTGGAGCCCCAAGTCCATCAAGGGCTGCAAGCGCTTTTTGGACCGGGTCTGGTCCCTTCTGGACAAAATGACCCCGGAGGAGGAGTACTCCCCGGAGCTGGAGAGCGCCTTCCACAAGCTCATCAAAAAGGTGGGGGAGGATGTGGAGAACCTGAAGTTCAACACCGCCATCGCCGCCATGATGACCGTCCTCAACCAGATCGATGAAAAGGGGAGCGTCACCAAGGGGGAGCTGCGCACCTTCATCACCCTTTTAAATCCCTTTGCCCCCCACCTCACCGAGGAGATGAACCAGCAGATGGGCGGGGAGACCCTGCTGGCCCGCGCCGCCTGGCCCCAGTACGACCCCGAAAAATGCGTGGCCCAGACGGTGGAAATGGTGGTGCAGATCTGCGGCAAGATCAAAGCCCGTATCACCGTGGCCGCCGATGCCGGCCAGGAAGAGGTGACCGCCATCGCCAAGGAGGATCCGGCGGTGAAGGCGGCCCTGGAGGGGAAGCAGGTCCTGAAGGAGATCTTCGTGCCGGGCAAGCTCCTGAACATCGTGGCAAAGTAGGGACAGAGACAAAAACGGGAGCGGAGATAAAAAACAGCCTTCTTCCTAAAATTTTTGCCGTGCGGTCCACAAAAATTTGTTTTTTCAGCAGATATTCCCCCGCAGGGACTTGACACAACAAAATATTGTGTTGTATAATTTGTTGTGTTATCCTTCTGCTTTTGGGGGGATATACTCCAGCCGCTTGGCGTGGGGAGGGAATAAGGGTAATGGCAGAAATCAGAATTAAAGATAATGAATCTCTGGAAAGCGCTCTCCGCCGTTTTAAGAGGAGCTGCGCCAAGTCCGGCGTGCTGGCCGAGGTGCGCAAAAGAGAGCATTACGAGAAGCCTTCTGTGAAGCGCAAGAAGAAATCCGAGGCTGCTCGTAAGCGCAAGTACAAGTGATTTGCGAAGCAGGAGGGGCGGGCATTGTGATGCCCGCCCTTTTTCTTGCAGACGGAAGGAGGAGCGGGTTTGTCCCTTTTTTTCCCGGATCACAGCTTCCGGCGCGTTTACGAGATCCCCGCCCGCTTCTTCCTGGAGCAGGGGATCCGGGCCTTGTTCCTGGATGTGGATAACACCCTCACCACCCACGATAATCCGGTCCCCCACGAGAAGGTGCTGGCCTGGCTGGAGGAGCAGCGGACCGCGGGTCTGCGGCTGCTGATCCTCTCCAACAACACCCCGGAGCGGGTGGCCCCTTTTGCCAAGGGCCTGGGACTGGAATATGTGGCGGACGCCAAAAAGCCGTTGCCCTTCCCCCTTTGGAAGGCCCTGAAAGGAATGGGTCTTGCTCCCAGGGAGGCGGCGGTCATCGGGGACCAGATCTTCACCGATGTCCTCTGCGGGCGGTTCTCCCGCTGCCTTTCTGTCCTGGTGGAGCCCATGCAGGAGGAGGACTGGGGCTTTTTGGCGGTAAAACGCCGGTGGGAAAAGGTGGTCCTGAAGCATTACACCCCCCGGCAGTGGCAGCCGGACCCGCGGATGGAGGGATGGGAGCTGGTCTTCTGCGATGAATGCGGGAGCAGTTTCCGGGAGGGAAGCTCACAGATGCGGCGGCTCTGTCCGGAGTGCGCCCACTACCTGTACGGATACCCCAACTGCCACCATATTTTTGAAAACGGCCGGTGTATCCGCTGCGGCTGGGACGGAAGCGAAAGCGGCTACATCCGGCAGCTGAAGCGGTGACCTTTCGGAAGGGAGGGGAGAAGAATGGACAGGATCTGGTTCGGCCCGGCGGGGACGGCGGAGAGCTTTGCCGCCATGGGCTACAAAAAGACCACCCAGATACCGGAGTACCTGGAGAAGCTGGGCCTCAACGCCTTTGAGTACCAGTGCGGCCGGGGGGTGCGGGTGAACCCCGCCACCGCCGCCAGCCTCAAGAAGGACTGTGGGGAAAAGGGCATCCGCCTCTCCCTCCACGCCCCCTACTACATCTCCCTTTCCAGCACGGAGGAGGAGAAGCGCCGGGGGAGCGTCCGGTACATATTGGAATCCGCGGCGGCGGCAAGGCTCCTGGGGGCGGACCGGGTGGTGGTCCACACCGGCTCCTGCGCCAAGCTCAGCCGGGCCGAGGCCCTGGAGCTGGCCAAAGGCACGATCCAAATGGCCATAAAAGCCCTGGAAGAGGCCGGGCTTTCGGACATCACCCTCTGTCCGGAGACCATGGGGAAGATAAACCAGCTGGGGACCCTGGAGGAGGTGCTGGAGCTCTGCGCCATGGATGACCGGCTCATCCCCTGCATCGACTGGGGGCACCTCAACGCCCGCACCCTGGGGGGGATGCGGGCCCCGGAGGATTTTTCCGAAGCCTTCCGCCTTATGGACGGGAAGCTGGGGCGGGACCGGCTGCGGGTGTTCCACAGCCATTTTTCCCGCATCGAGTACACCGAGAAGGGTGGGGAGAAACGGCACCTCACCTTTGCCGACCGGCAGTACGGACCTTGGTTCGAGCCGCTGGCGGAGGAGATCGTAAAGTACGGCTGTACCCCGGTGATCATCTGCGAATCCGCCGGGACACAGAGCGAAGACGCCGCGGCCATGCGGGATATTTACCGCGCCGCGGCAGGACAGAAAGGAGAAAAACACCATGAACCGCATCGAAGCCCTGCTCCCAAAGCTGCCGGATGAGGTGGACGGAGTTCTTGTTACCTCCAGCGTGAACCGGCATTACCTCACCGGCCTGCGCTCCAGCGCCGGGGTGGTCCTCATCACCCGCAAGGGCAGCTACGCCCTGCTGGATTTCCGGTACATCGAGGTGGCCCGAAAGACCATCCGAAACTGCGAGGTCCTCCTCCAGGAGAAGCTGGAGGAGCAGCTGCCGGAGCTGGTGAAGAAGCTGGAGCTCCGCTCCCTGGCCCTGGAGACCACCTACCAGACCATCGGGGAGATGAACCGCTTCCGGAAGATGCTGCCGGAGGTGGAGCTCCTCACCGACGACCGGGTGGACAAGGCCATCCTCCGGCTGCGCCGCATCAAAGATGAGGAGGAGATCCGGCACATTAAGGACGCCCAGGCCATCACCGATAGATCCTTCAGCGAGATGCTGAACGTCATAAAGGCCGGGATGACCGAGCGCCAGGTGGCGGCGGAACTGGAGTACCGCCTGAAAAAGAACGGGGCGGACGGTCTGGCCTTCAGCACCATCTGCGTGGCCGGCCCCAACTCCAGCCTGCCCCACGGGGTGCCGGGGGACCGGCCCCTCCAGGAGGGGGATTTCCTCACCATGGACTTCGGGGCCGCCTCGGCGGGGTACTGCTCCGATATGACCCGCACCGTAGCCATCGGCTACGTCACCGAGGAGATGGAGAAGGTCTATGACCTGGTGCTGAAGGCCCAGCTGACCTCCATCGCTAAAATAGCCCCCGGCGTCCCCTGCGTCGATGTGGACGCCGCCAGCCGCGACCTCATCTACGGGGCGGGATACGAGGGGTGCTTCGGACACGGCACCGGCCATTCCCTGGGCCTGGAGATCCACGAGGAGCCCCGCTTTTCCACCACCGCCGGCGAGGCGGTCTGCCAGCCCGGCATCGTCATGTCGGTGGAGCCGGGCATCTACCTCTCCGGGCGGTTCGGCTGCCGCATTGAGGACATCGTCCTCATCACGGAGGACGGCTGCGAGGACCTGACCCACAGCCCCAAGGAACTGATCACCCTGTAAAGCCTATGCCTGGCGGAAGAGTGCCCCTTGTCCGGGCGCTCCTCCGCCTTTTTTCGGAAGGGAGAAGTGTATCCATGAGATCCATCATCCTCTACGCCTCCCCCCACCACGGCAACACCAAAAAGGTGGTGGAGCGGATGGCAAAGAAGATCGGCGCCAAAACGGTGGACCTGGAGAAGGAGGCTCCGCCGGACCTTTCCGGATACCGGCTCATCGGCCTGGCCTCCGGGACCTATTTCGGCACCCTCCACCAGTCCGTTGTGAAGTTTGCCCAGGAGGCGGCCTTTATCCCGGAGCACCGGGTCTTCCTGGCGGACACCTGCGGGATGGGGTACAAGGACTACACCTACCAGGTGCGCAAGCTCCTGGAGGAGCGGGGCGTTGTCTGCCTGGGCCGCTACCAGTGTCCGGGGTACGACACCTATGGCCCCTGGAAGTTCCTGGGGGGTATCCGCAAAGGCCGCCCCAACGAGCATGACCTCCGGATGGCGGAGCAGTTCATCCAGCGGATGTGGAAGGAAGCCAAGTAGGACCGGAAAGCCGGAAGGAGCTTTTTCTTTTGGTTGAAACGACACCTCAAAAGTGGTATAATCATTTCACATGAATCTTAACTTTTTTCCCGGAGGACTGGATTTGCCGATCAAACAGGACTGTATTTTAGACTACGCCCAAACCGCCGGCCGGCGGCAGTACACCCGCCTGATACGGGAGCATCTTGCCCAAAAATACGACGCCCCGCCCCTGGCCCTGGTCCACAGCTTCGGCTGCCAGCAGAACGCCGCCGACGGGGAGAAGCTCCGGGGGATGCTGGCGGAGATGGGCTACGGCTTCACCGACTCCCTGGAGGAGGCGGACCTCATCGTTTACAACACCTGCGCCGTGCGGGAAAACGCGGAAAAGCGCGTCCTGGGCACGGTGGGGGCCCTTAAGCACTACAAGCGCCAGAAGCCGGAGCTCCTCATCGCCCTGGTGGGGTGCATGACCCAGCAGCAATCCATTGCGGAAAGAATCAAAAAGAGCTATCCCCAGGTGGACATCGTGGCAGGGGCCGATGCCTGGGCCAACTTGCCGGAGCGGCTTTACGGGGCCCTCTGCCTGGGCAGGCGGAGCATCAAGGCCGCCGATGAGGAGCCGGACACCATTGTGGAAAATATCCCCACCCGGCGCACCGGCTGGCCCAAGGCCTGGGTGACGGTGATGTACGGCTGCAACAACTTCTGTTCCTACTGCATCGTCCCCTACGTCCGGGGCAGGGAGCGGAGCCGCCGGCCGGAGGACATCCTCCGGGAGGTGGAGGAGCTGGTGGGGGAGGGGTACCGGGACATCACCCTCCTGGGGCAGAACGTCAACTCCTACGACGGGGGCATCCGCTTCCCGGAGCTGCTGCGGCAAATAAACGACATCCCTGGGGACTTCCGCATCCGGTTTATGACCTCCCACCCCAAGGACTGCACCAGGGAGCTGCTGGACGCCATGGCGGACTGCGAGAAGGTCTCAAAGCACCTCCATCTGCCGGTCCAGTCCGGCTCGGACCGCATTCTTATGGAGATGAACCGCCGGTACACCACCGAAAAATACCTGGAGTTGGTGGCCTACGCCAAAGAGAAAATGCCGGAGCTGGCCCTCACCAGCGATATTATCGTGGGCTTCCCCGGAGAGACCAGGGAGGATTTTGAGAAGACCCTGGAGCTGGTCCGAAAGGTGGGCTACACCGCCCTCTACACCTTCCTTTACTCCCGGCGCGGCGGCACCAAGGCGGAGACCCTCCCCGACCCGGTGCCGCCAGAGGAAAAATCCCGGTGGTTCCGGGAGCTTTTGGAGGTGCAGGGAAAGATCGGGGAAGACTACATGGAGCGCCAGGTGGGGAAGACCCTCCGGGTGCTGGTGGAAGGCCCCGGCAAGGGGGAGGGGATGATGACCTCCCGCACCGACCAGTTTCTCATCGTGGAGTTCCCCGGCGGGCCGGAGCTGGCGGGGCAGTTCGTGGAGGTGGAGATCACCTCCGCCAAAAACTGGGCCCTGATGGGGCGCCTGGCAGAAAATTTTTAGAATTAGAAGGAGAGACGGAACGATGGATGTTATCGCAATGGCAAGGGAGCTGGGGGCCGCCCTCCAGCAGAGCGACGAGTACACCGCCTACAACGTGGCGAGGGACGCCGCCGACAAGGACGCGGTCCTCCAGGAGATGATCGGGGACTTTAACCTGAAAAAGCTCTCCCTCAGCGCCGAGGTGCAGAAGGAGGAGAAGGATCAGGAGAAGCTGGCCGCCCTCAACGAGGAGGTGCGGGCCCTCTACGCGCGGATCATGGCCCACCCCACCATGGCTGCCTACAACACCACCAAGGAGGAGCTGGACCGGGTGCTGAACTTCATCCAGCAGATCATCGTCTACAGCGCCAACGGGGAGGACCCCGCCGCCATCGAAGAGGAGACCGCCTGCGGCGGGGACTGCTCCGGGTGCTCCGGCTGCCACTGATGAACCGATGCTTTGCATCGGTTCATCAGTGGGTCGCTGCGGCGGGTCATCCTTACTTTTTGACGAAACACCCGGCCGGGGAAGGAGAGGCAGTATGCTGACACAGGAACAGATGGAAAAACTTTCCCCCATGATGCGGCAGTATCTGGAGGTGAAAAACCAGCATAAGGACCAGATCCTCTTCTTCCGGCTGGGGGACTTCTACGAGATGTTCTTCGACGATGCCCTCCTGGTCTCCAGGGAGCTGGAGCTGACCCTCACCGGCCGGGAGTGCGGCCTGGACGAGCGGGCCCCCATGTGCGGCGTCCCCTACCACAGCGCCGAAAGCTACATCGACCGTCTCATCAAGAAGGGGTACAAGGTGGCCATCTGCGAGCAGATGGAAAATCCCGCCTTGGCCAAGGGCCTGGTGAAACGGGAGATCATCCGGGTGGTGACCCCCGGCACCCTCATCGATTCCTCCCTTCTGGAGGAGGGGAGCAACAACTACCTCTGCTGCATCTGCTGGGGGAAGAAGGGCTGCGGCCTCGCCTTCGGGGACATCTCCACCGGGGAGATGAACGTCACCCAGCTCCCCGGCGGGGATGACGGGCAGATCCTGGGGGAGCTGGGGAAGTTTGCCCCCAGGGAGGTGGTCTTTAACGAGGCGCTGCTGGACCGGCCCAGGATCACCGCCTTTATGAAGGAAAAGCTCAGCTGCACGGCGGACATCCTGCCGGAGGAGCAGTTTTCCGCCGCCGCGGCCCAGCTGGAGATCCTGCGGCAGTTCCGGGTGAAAAGCCTCACCGAACTGGGACTTGCCGAGCTGCCTGCGGCGGTCTCCGCCCTGGGGGCGCTCCTGGCCTACCTGCGCCAGACCCAGAAGGTGGGGCTGGAGCGCATCCAGGGGATACACCTCTATTCGGACAAGCAGTTTATGAAGCTGGATCTCACCGCCCGGCGGAACCTGGAACTCACCGAGACCATCCGGGGCCGGGAGCGGCGGGGGACGCTGCTGTGGGTGCTGGATAAGACCCGGACCTCCATGGGCAAGCGGCTGCTGCGCAGCTGGATCGAACAGCCCCTCATCTCCGCCGCCCTCATCAACAAGCGCCTCAACGCCGTGGAGGAACTCAGTCGCAGCAGCATCCTGGTGGGGCGCATCACCCAGCAGCTCACCGGGGTCTACGACATGGAGCGGCTGATGACCAAGATTGTCTACGGCAGCGCGGGCCCCAGGGACATCACCGCCCTGGGGGCGGCCATGGGGCGGCTGCCCGGCCTGCGGGAGCTCCTGGCGGAGGTATCCTGCACCGACCTCCAGGAGATCTTTGCCGGCATCGACCCCCTCACCGATATGGCGGAGCTCATCGCCGCCGCCATCGATGATGATCCGCCCGTCACCCTGAAGGACGGGGGGGTGATCCGTCCGGGGTACGACCGGAAGCTGGACGAGGTGCGGTATCTCTCCGACCAC
>JAETSQ010000023.1 GCA_021769525.1 Oscillospiraceae bacterium | reverse complement strand
ATCCTCACGGACTTGGTAGACCATATCAAGGTTTACGAAAACGGCAATATAAGCGTTCATTTCAAGTTCGCGGACGAGTTCCGCAAGATTGCCGAGTACATTGAAATCAACACCACGGATACCGCCGAGGCGGGCTGACCCCCGCCAAAGCATAAAAAGCCTCTAAAACCGTGTTTTCCTAATAGGAGCTAATCATAGGGGGATGAGCCAGTCAGTTTGTGTCCTGGAGCATTCCGCTGCCGTTGATAATTAACTTCCTTGACCCTCTGCACCACCTCAAAGAGCCGAGCTCTGCCTGGGATACCGTAGCTTTTGAGAGCAGGTGTGACTGCAAGACAAATGGTCTTTTCCGTCCGGCTTTTGCGCAGGGTCCCAGGATTACGGTGATCTTGTCAGGATCAGCTCCGGGATGGGGGAGCTTGCGTCCATCAAGCTCAGGCTGTCGATGTGCCAGTGGCTCCCCGGTGTGGGGTCCAGGGCCAGGGAGACCAGCAGGTCCGCCAGGTCGATGAGGTCCCAGGCGGAGCCGGAAAGCATCAGCCTGTCCCCGGAAGGTTCCAGCCGGAGACCGGCGGTGGGGGTGTCCTCCCCCGGCGGGCAGAGGCCCTTTTCCCGGAGCATGGCGGAAACGAGCCGGTCATTGTTCATGGGTCGCTCCTTCTTTCAGGAGGTAATCCAGCAGGCCCCGGCACCCCTCCAGGATGTCCTCGTAGGTGCGGTCAAAGTTCCCGGTGTACCAGGGGTCGGCGATGTCCCTGGGGGAATCGGTGAAGTCCAGCAGCCGCCGCACCTTCCCCTCCGGGTCGCCCCCCAGGATGCGCAGCATCCCGGAGACGTTCCGCTGCTCCATGCCGATGAGCCAGTGGTATTTCTGGTAATCCCGGCGGCAGAGCTGCACCGCCGTCTTGCCCCAGGTGGAGATGCCCTCCTGGGCCAGCCGTTTCCGGGTGCCGGGGTGGACCGGGTTCCCCAGCTCCTCGGCGCTGGTGGCAGCGGAGGCTACGTGGAACCGCTCCCCCAGGCCCCGCTGCTGCACCAGGTCCCGGAAGACAAATTCCGCCATGGGGCTGCGGCAGATGTTCCCCAGGCAGACAAACAGGATGTTGGTCATGATAAGCCCTCCCAAAGCGGTGATGGAATCTGCGGTTACTTTAGCTTTTCCGCCAGGGAGTCGATGAGGCGGCGGACCAGCTCCCGGTCGCTGTCCCCCAGGCGGCTGTACTGGGCGGCCAGATGCCGCACCTCCTCACTGACGTCCAGGCCGTCGGTGGGGTCGGTAAACATTTCCCCGGTGCCCTCCAGCAGCCAGCCGGGATTTACATGGTACTGGCGGCAGATGTCCCCGGCGGTGCGGCGGGTGATGCTTCGCAGCCCGTTTTCCATATTGGTGATGGCGCTGCCGGAAAGATGGATGCCGGCGCCAAAGCTGCGGGTAGTGAGTCCCAGCTGCCCCCGGAGCTGCCGGAGCCTTTCGTGGATCTCCAAAAGAACCGTCACCCCACTTCCAAAGTGATAAAGAGCACGAGAGCAATATACCACATTTTGCTTTCAAAGTAAACAGGGAAGTCAAAAACACCTTGATTTGAATTTCAAAGAATGATATAATGATTTCTAAGAAATCAAATGAGGGGAGAGGACGGCGAGATGGATACCGGAAAATGGGAGGAGACCAGGACCGTGGCCCTGAAGCTGGAACGGATCCGCGTCCGGGACCCGAATGGCTACCGCGAGCTGGAAAGGCGGATCGGCGGACTGCTGGGGGAACCTGCGGCCGCTGCATCGGACCGCCAAGCGGAAAAGCGGAGCGATTCCCGCTTACATAGATATTGAAAATTTCCCCGGCCAGTACTATAATAAAACCAGCATATTTTGGAATATCCCGGCTCCCCCGGAGGGGAAACCGGGCAGATATGGGGGATCGCCGCAATGCAGATGACCACCGACCGGAACACCAAGGAGGTCCGGGCCACCTACTGCCTGGACCGGGCAAAAGGCCGCGCCGCCCGTGTCCTCTGGGGCCTGCTGTTCCTCTTCCTGGGGCTGTGCATGGGTGTCTACAGCTTTACGGAGCTGGGCGGGGACCGGACCGGCTGGGAGCTTATGGACTACATAAAGCTGGGGGTGGGCTGGCTGGCCTGCGCCGGCTTTGCGGCGGCAGGGGTGTGGGAGTGCTTCACCTCCCTGCGGGATTCTCTCCAGCCGGGGAAGAGCACCCTGGCCCGCTCCATCCGCGCCCAGCTCCCCAGGCCGGAGGAGGCCCCCGATTGGCAGGAGCTCTTCGCCATGGTGGACCGGGACCTGGCCGCCGGCGCCAACTGGTTTGAGAAGGTGGGCATCGGCCGGGAGTGGGTGCTGGGGGATGAGGCCAGCTACATCCCTAACATCCGGGGGGTGTACCGCCGCCACGAAATTCATTACCGCAGCGGCGGGGGCGGCAACCGGCAGATCACCCAGCTGATCATTTTGGACCACCGCCAGCAGAGCCAGGTCACCGATATGATGGACTACCGGGAACTGGATGCCGCCATCCGGTGCCTGCGCCTGCGCGCTCCCGCTGCCGATTTTGGTGATTATAACGACTACCTTAAAGTCATCGGCTGCTCCCAGGACGACTGGGACCGCCGGGAACACGACTTCCGCCTTCGCCAGGCCAAGACGGCGGAGCGCTCCGCCTCCACCCCCGCCGCGGAGGGGGTGGTCTCCGGCTTTGCCCTCACCATGGTAAACGGCCGGCGCACCTCCCAGGTGACCAGGGAGCTGGTGGCGCAGCAGATCGAGGCCCTCCAAAACGGCCAGGGGATGACCCTGAATCCCACCCCGCCCATCCCGGCGGGGATGAAGGAGCTGGGCCCCGGCATCACCGAGGAGCTCGTGGCCCTCAACTGCGTCCGCCAGGGGGACGGGAGCCTTTGGCTGGTGGCCATCCTGAAGACCACCGGTTCCTCCGTCCCCATGCGGGGCTTTGGGATGATCGGCGCAAAAAAGGAAAGGGTCCTGGAGGTGCTGGACCGCCTGCTGGAGACCCATGGGGCCCCGGATGTCTTTGGGGAGGGCTGGCAGGCCGTTCAGGTGCGCACCGCCCCGGAGGAAGCGGGGCAGCAGGGGAGCGCTCCCTACCTGAACATCACCGACGGCACCGGGACCAGCCGGAAATATGAGCGGTTCTCCCGCCGGGATGTGGAGCTGGCCGCCCAAAAGGTGGCGGAGGGCAGCTATAAGGGGGCCATCCTCTGGCTGCCGCCCCGCCTCATCCTGCTGGATGCCGGGGATAAGAGCGACGCCCGCACCACTATCCAGATCGCCCTGCCCCAAAACGGAGCTTTCCGCACCTACCGGGAGAAGACCACCGGCCGCCAGGCGGCGGAGTGGTTCATAGGCTGCCTGGAAGGGCGGCTGCCGGAGGGCTTTGACCGCTGGAAGGAAGTCACCAAGGAGTGGGAAAAGCGGGTAGAGAAACTGGAAAAGCAGGAGAAAAAGAGCGCCGTCAAAAAGTGAGGGATGAGCGGTGAGCGGACAGACCCTGGCAGATATTTCCACAGGCCCGGACTGGGTCCTGTATCTGGTGGTGATCCTCTTCGCGGTCCTCTCCCTGGTCCTGCTGCTGGGCCGGGGGAGCTGGCTCATCGCGGGGTATAACACCGCCCCGGAGGAGGAAAAGGGGCGGTACGATAAAAAGCGTCTTTGCCGGGTCACCGGCGGCGGGATGGCGGTGCTCACGGTTCTGCTGGCGGTCATGGCCCTCTGGGAGGATACCCTGCCGGCGGAGTTCGCCGGATTTTTCGCCGCGGCGGCGGTGCTGGTGGCGGCGGCCATCGTGATCCTGGGGAATACCGTTTGCAGGAGGAAATGAAAGAATGGGAGGAACTGTGATGGAAGGACAGCAGTTTGTGCTCACCGACTATGCCGACGGCCAGCGGCGCATCACCCCGGTGACAGGGGAAACGGTGGCGGCCCAGTTGGAGAAGCTCCAGCCGGGGCAGCAGTTCCGCATCGAGCCGGAGCCCCCTATCCCGGCGGAGGACGGTCTGGAGCTGATAGCCGTAAACTGCGTGCGGGACCGGGGGAGCAGCGGCCTGATGCTGGTGGCGATGCTCCGGGAGCCCGGCGGGGAGGCGCCCACCGCGGGGTATATCCAGACCTTTTCCTCCCAGAAGTGGGCGGAGAGGAACCAGGGTGCGCCCCTCACCTCGGCGGAAAAGGCCCGGCAGGTGCTTTTGGCCCTGGTGGAGACCGGGGAGGCCCCGGACTTTGGCCGGGGCTGGCAGCCGGTGCAGCTGAGCGCCGCCACTCCGGAGCAGACCCGCCGGATGAAGGCCAAAGAGGACCAGGGGAAGATGCTGGGGGACAACAAGGGCAAAAAGAAGTAGATCCTCCCGCGGGAAACCGGACGGGAGAAGATAAAATGACGGACAGAAGGAGAGAAGCAAAAGATGGGAAAGTATTTCAGCGACGTGGTGGACAAAGCCCTGGAGGACATCTATTACTGCTACGATAACGACCGGGCCAAGGCGGCCCTGGCGGCCTTGCAGACCGCGGCGGCGGCAGGGGACGGGGACGCCTCCTACATCGCCTCCCGGTGCCTTTCCGGCCCCCAGTACAGCTGGAAATATCACCCCTACCCGGAGGATGACAACGGGGTGGAGTACTACGTCCGCCAGAGCATCCGCCAGGGGAGCGCCATGGGCGTCCTGGGGGCCATGCGCTGTGGGATGCTCACCCCGGAGATGGAGGAGGCCATGCCCTTCGCAAACCTGAAGGAGGCCTGGGATGTGGTGCGGGAGAAGGCGGAGGCCGGCTGCCTCTTCGCTCAGAATATGATCGGCAACACCTATTTCTGGCTGGACATCGTCCGCATCGAGGGCAAGGGCCCGGAGACCTTCCCTACCAAGGACGGCTTCGGGGCCTATCTGCGGGACTGCACCCTGGCCTGCATCCCCTGGTTTGAGAAGGCCTTCCGGGGCGGCATGGGCTTTGCCGGGCGGAATCTCTATAATCTCTACAACGACGGGGAGGAGGGCCTGGTAGCCCCCCAGAAGGAGAAGGCCGCCGAGGTGGAGCAGCTGGGGGCCCAGCTGGGCTACCCCGACTGGATGGAGCGGTACGCCAAGACCCTCACAAACACCAAGGGCCGGGAAAAAGAGGGGGTGGAGCTGGCCATCGCCGCCGCGAAGAAAGGACAGCTTTCCGCCTGGTATTACCCGGCCCAGGCCTACCAGCTGGGCAAGGGGGTCCAGAAGGACCTGCGCTACGCCATGGAGTGCTGCGAGAAGGGCCTGGCGGACCCCGATAGCATCGGCTGCGCCAACATCGCCGGGGAGATGTACTTTGAGGGGAAGGACGGCATCCCCCAGGACCGTGCCCGCGCGGTGCAGCTCTTTGAGCAGGCCCACCGCAACGGCAACAACTGGGGCAACGATATGCTGGGTCTCTGCTATCTCTTTGGGTACGGCTGCCAGCAGGATCCTGTCCGCGCCCGGACCCTCTTTGAGGAGGCGAAATACAACAGCGCCCGGAAGAGCTACGGCCTGGGGCTCATCTACGCCGACGGCATGGGGGTCCCGGAGGACATCGGCAAGGGGGTGGAGTACCTCCAAAAGGCCGGGAACTACCGCCCCGCCCAGGAGGCCCTGCTGCGCTTCAAAAAGACCATGTTCGGCAAGTGGGTCCGCCGCTGAGGCAGGGCCTCTGCACCCAGGTCCCCTGGGGAGAAAAAGGGAGCGGCCGCGTTTTTCTGGAAAAAGTGTGTCAAAGACAGCCGGGGTAAGGAAGGCCCGGCTGTCTTTCTGCCCACAGAAAAAGCCCCCTCCTGCATGGGAGGGGGCAGACAGGCAGTACAGGGATCAGTCGCTGACGTATGGGAGCAGCGCCAGGTGACGGGCGCGCTTGATGGCAACGGTCAGCTGCCGCTGATGCCGGGCGCAGGTGCCGGTGACGCGGCGGGGGACGATCTTGGCCCGCTCGGAAAGATACCGGCGCAGGCGGGGGACGTCCTTGTAGTCGATGGTCTCGATCTTATCCACGCAGAAAGCGCAGACCTTCCGGCGGGGCCGGCGGTCACGCATGGGTCTGTCGGTACGCTCCATGGTTATGAAACCCTCCTTTTCAGGTAAAGTTGATGGTGATGAGCATAGGTCAGAAGGGGAGGTCGTTGTCGGTCTCCACTTCCTCAAAGTCGCTGTCGGCGCCGCTGGAATAACTCACGGGGGCCGCGGGAGCAGACACAGCAGGAGCCGCCGCCTGGGCGGAGCCGCCGCTGTTTTTGCCGCCTACAAAGAAGACGTTGTCGGCTACCACCTCAAAGGCGGTGCGCTTGTTGCCGTTGCGGTCCTCGTAGTTCCGGGTCTGGATGGAGCCGTCGATGCCGATGGCATCCCCCTTATGGAAATACTTGCAGACAAACTCCGCCTGCTGCCGCCAGGAAACGATGTCGATGAAATCCGCCTTGCGCTCGCCGTCCTGGCCTTTGAAGCGCCGGTCAACGGCGATCCGGAAGGTAGTGACATAGGCCCCGCTGGGGATCTGCCGCAGTTCCGGATCGGCCACCAGCCGCCCGATAAGGATCGCTTTGTTAAACATAGCAATACCTCCTTATTTGGCGACGATGAGGGAACGCAGGACGCCGTCCGTGATCTTGTAGACGCGGTCCAGCTCGGCGGGGAATTCGGGGGGGCAGGTGAAGTTCACCAGCACATAGTGCCCCTCGGTCTCGTCCAGGATCTCGTAGGCGAGACGCCGTTTGCCCCAGTCATCCACCGAATCGATGGTGCCGTTCTGCTCGATGAGGGCCTTGAACTTCTCCACCAGAGCGGCGGTGGCCTCCTCGCCATCCTTGGTGCTGATCACCATGATGGTCTCATAGCTTGCGTTGGGCTTGGTCATTTTTTTACACCTCCTTATGGACATTAGGCCCCATAGTTCCAATGGGGCAAGGAGTTAAGCCAACAAATGGCATAACACTAAAATTATAGCGGCGCCGGGCCCGCTTGTCAAGCCTTCCGCCGCTTTAAAAGCAAAAAAATCGGTGCGTAGATGAAGCAGAAATCCTGCGGGAGGACCCGAAAGAAGCGTTACAGCGTCTTGCAGAACTCCCGCAGATAGGCCTTAAAGCCCTCCCCGATCTCCGGGTGGGCGGCTCCCACCTCCACGATGGCCTCCAGCACCCCCAGCTTGTTGCCCATGTCGTACCGCTTGCCGATGTAGTCCACCCCGGTCATCCCCTGGGCGTGAGTGAGGGTGCGCATGGCGTCGGTGAGCTGGAGCTCCCCTCCGGCCCCCGGCGGGGTGCTCTCCAGGATGGAGAAGACCTCCGCGGGGAGAACGCACCGCCCCAGGATGGAGTAGAGGGAGAGGACCTTATCCGGGGCCGGCTTTTCCACCATGTCGGTGACCCGGTAGGTGCGGCCCTCCAGGGGCTCCACCGCCAGGGAGGAGTACTTGAGGATCTGCTCCGGGGTGACTTCCTTCATCCCCACCACCCCCAGGCCGTAGCGGTCGTAGGCTTCACACAGCTGGCCGATGGCCGGCTTGTCCGGCGGGGAGACGATGACATCGTCCCCGTAGAGGACCGCGAAGGGATCCCTGCCCACAAAGCTCTTGGCGCAGAGCACCGCGTGGCCCAGCCCTTTGGCCTCCTGCTGGCGGACGTACTGGATGTTGGCCATCCGGGTGACGTCCATGATCTGGCGGTAAAGCTCCTCCTTGCCGGAACTGAGCAGCCGCTCTTCCAGCTCCGGGGCCCGGTCGAAGTAGTCCTCCACGCTGGATTTTCCCCGGCTGGTGATGATGAGTATATCGGTGATGCCCGCCCGCACCGCCTCCTCCACGATGTAGTGGATGGCGGGGCGGTCCACGATGGGGAGCATCTCCTTGGGGACCGATTTGGTGGCGGGGAGGACACGGGTGCCCAGACCGGCGGCGGGGATCACTGCTTTTGTCACATTCATGGGAAAAACCGTCCTTGTTCGTTGATTGGGGTCACAGGAGGGAGAGATTGAGGCCGAGGATCAGGTAGACGCCGAGGATGTACAGCACCATCAGGGAGCAGACAGCCACCAGCACGGCGTTGACGTTCACCCCGCCCTGGCGGATGAGGGCATAGCGGTACTCCGGCGACCCGGAGGAAAAATGGCCCCGCTCCCGCACCGTCCGGATGCCCCGGCAGACCTGCTTACAGTAGGCGGGGTTGAAGAAGAACCCGCAGAAGAAGCGGATGGCAAGCTGGACAAAGCTGGAAATGTTGGAGGCCAGCACAAAGGGCTGGGCCACGGGCAGCAGGAGCAAAGCGTTGAGGTTTTCTATGGTAAGGGTGCCCTGCTGGAGCATCTCGGAACAGGTAGGTATCAGAGGGATGAAGGCCAGCAGCATCGGGACCATGGCGGCGATGGTGATGCCCAGCAGCACCGCCCCCATCTTGTACATCTTGCGGTAGAAGCAGTAGAGGAAGGAGAAGAAGAAGGCGCACCAGTTGACGGAGATCCTGGCCCCGGAGCGGAGCAGGCGCTGAAAGCGCACCAGAAACACCAGGCTGTTGGGCCCCACATAGTCGCAGACCTCCCGGTTGGAGATGCCGGGGGCGATCTCCGGTTCCTCCATCATCCCGGTGAAGAGGTCTTGGACCCAGGGGGGCGGAGTGCCAGTGCCCTGAGCGGTGCCGGAGGCCGGGCTGCCATCCTGGGCGGAACGATAGCCCTGCTGAGCATCGCCCGGAAAAGGGCCTCCGGGAGCCTGCCCCGCAGTGAGCTGCTGCCCGCACACCTGGCAGAAGATATTTCCCGCTGGGTTGTGGGAGCCGCACCGGGGGCAGAGGATGGCCGCCTGCTGCCGGGCGGCAGGATCCCCGTCCTCCCCGGAACCGGGAGACCACTGCTCCCCTGTGGCGTGTTTTTCTTCATGGGCACAGTGTCCAAGGCTCCGGTAGCATTCCCGGTGGTGGGGAGTGCCGCAGTCGGGGCAGACCACCACATCGTCCTCCCGGATGAAAGCCTTCCCACATACCGGACACCGGTATCCCGTGTAATTCGACACAGTATCAACTCCTAATTTTGTAGCTACAGCATATTATAGGCCAGGAACCGCCGCTTTGCAATGAAATAATTGTAAAGTTTCCGCCAAAAGACCGGTTTCAGGCTGTATTGGCGGCGAAAAGCGGAAAATTTGCCGCGGATGCGGCGGGACGCGGGGGTTTATGGTGGGGCTCTGTCCCCAAAATCCTTTACATTTGGGAGAAAATAGGATACAATAGGACAGCACGATGAGATTTCCGGACGCCGGCGCCCCAAAACGGGAGGATGGCGTCCCATGCGAAGGGGTATTTTGCCATGCCGATACTGGAACTGGAAGAACTGAGACTGCGCCTCACCGCCCTGGAGCCCCAGCTCCGGGAGCTGCGCCAGGCGCTGGACATCGACCGCCTGGAGGTGGAGAGCCAGGAGCTGGACCAGCGCACCGCCGAGCCGGGCTTCTGGGATAACGCCGAGGCCTCCCAGAAGATCCTCCAGCGGGCGGGGGCGGTGAAGGGGAAGCTGGAGGGCTACCGCCGCCTCACCGCCCTCTATGAGGACACCCTTACCCTGGTGGAGCTGGGGATCGGGGAGGAGGACGGCTCGGTTTACGAGGAGGCCCTCCGGGATACCGATGCCCTCCAGAAGGAGATGGAGTCCATGACCCTCTCCACCCTCCTCACCGGGGAATATGACAGCCGCAACGCCATTCTCACCTTCCACGCAGGGGCGGGTGGCACCGAGGCACAGGACTGGGCCCAGATGCTCTACCGGATGTACACCATGTACATCGAAAAGAAGGGCTTCACCTACAAGATCCTGGACTACCTGGACGGGGACGAGGCGGGGATCAAGTCCGCCTCCATCCTGGTGGAGGGGCCCAACGCCTACGGCTACCTGAAGGCGGAGACCGGGGTCCACCGCCTGGTGCGGGTCTCCCCCTTTGACGCCTCCGGCCGCCGCCAGACCTCCTTTGCCTCCCTGGAGGTGATGCCGGAGATCACCGCCGATATGTCGGTGGAGATCCGGGAGGAGGACATCAAGATGGACGTCTACCGCTCCAGCGGCGCCGGCGGCCAGAAGGTGAACAAGACCTCCTCCGCGGTCCGCCTCACCCACATCCCCACCGGCATCGTGGTGGCCTGCCAGGTGGAGCGCAGCCAGTTCCAGAACCGGGAAGTGGCCATGAATATGCTCCGCTCCAAGCTCATCGAGATCAAGGAGCGGGAGCACCTGGATAAGATCGAGGACATCAAGGGGGACCAGAAGGACATCGCCTGGGGCAGCCAGATACGTTCCTATGTTTTTATGCCCTACACCATGGTGAAGGACCACCGCACCGGCTTTGAGACCAGCAACGTCCAGGCGGTGATGGACGGGGACCTGGACGGCTTCATCAATGAGTACCTGAAGCAGAAGAGCAGCGGGAAGATATAAAATAGCTGCAAAAAACAAACCGCGGACCGGTGGGAATTTCCGGCCTGCGGCTTTGTTTTTATTGACATTGTAAATAAAAACAGGTACAATCTATGTAGAATACAAAGCGGGGTGATGCAGTTGGCACAGACCACCAACATCAATATTCGGATGGACAGCGAGCTGAAGCGGCAGTTTGAGGCCTTTTGCGCCGATATGGGGATGTCCATGACCACAGCCTTTAATATTTTTGCAAAAAAGACGGTGCGGGAGTACCGCATTCCCTTTGAGATCGGCGGGGATGTTCCCAACGAGGAGACGAGGAAAGTCATGGAGGATGTCCGGAAGGGCGTCGGGCTCAGCCGGGCTTTTTCTTCGGTGGAAGAGCTGATGGAGGAGCTGGATGCTGACGATTAGGTATCAGGCTTCCTTTCGGAAGGATTACAAGAAGCTGGTGAAACGGGGTTATGACACCCGGCTGCTGGCGGAGGTCATCGGCCTGTTGGCAGCGGAAAAACCTTTGCCGGAAAAGTATTGTGACCACAGCCTGCGCGGGAGATATGCGGGTTTTAGGGAATGCCATATCGCGCCGGATTGGCTGCTCATCTACCAAATTGACGGAGAAGAATTGCTTTTGTATTTGACGCGGACAGGGAGCCACAGCGATCTGTTCCGATGAAAACCGGGGGGCCAGTTTTCTGGCTCCCCGGTTAGTCATGCTATGGCTTCTTTTTCTCCATCTGCCGCAGGAAGCGGATGTCCTTGCCGGCAAAGGTGAAGCAGGTGCAGCCGCAGAGGATGCGGCTGGCGATGCGCTCGTTGTAGGCGGCGCTGATCTGCTCCAGGGTAAGGTTGGAGCTGAGGACCACCGGCAGCCCGGCGGTGATGCGGTCGTTGAGGATGTTATAGAGCACCGACTGGGAGAAGGCGGTGGAAAACTCCGCCCCCAGGTCATCCAGGACCAGCAGGTCGCACCGGGGGGCCATTTGGGCAAATTCCCGGTCGTCGGGGGTGGGGCCGCGGTCGAAGCGCAGGCGCTCGTACCGGTCGATGACCGCCTGGGCGGAGGAATACAGCACCGTGGCCCCCTGCCGCGCCGCCTGCCCGGCGATGGCCAGGGAGAGGTGGGTCTTGCCCAGCCCGGTCCGCCCCAGGAAGAGGAGGCTCCCGCTCTCCGGGCCGAAGTGGTCGGCGTAGTCCCGGCACCTTTCCAGGATCTTCGCCATCCGCTCCCTGGGGGAGCGGCCGCTTTGGTCCGGGGTGTCCGGGTAGTAGCTCAGGTCAAAGGTCTCAAAGGTGCTGCGCCCGTCCAGCACCACCGAGGGCAGCCCCCGGCAGCTTTCCTCCCGCAGCAGGGCCTCCGCGCACCGGCACCGCTTTCCCTCCACCGCGCCGGTGTCCCGGCAGAGGGGGCAGGTGTACTTTGGCTCCAGGCAGTCGGGGGGGAGGCCCAGCTGCTCCAGCCGAGCCCTGCGCTCCGCCTGCACCTGCCGGATCTCCTCCATGACCCGCTCCGTTTCCTCCGTTCCGCCGGAGACCGCCGCCAGGGCGATGCTCCGGGTGAGGGCCCGCAGCCGCTGGTCGTACATCCCCAGCTCCGGATAGCGGGCAAACAGCGCCTCCTGGCGGGAGGCTGCCTCCTGGCGGGCCTGCTGCCGCCGCCTTTGCAGGATGCCGTCCACAGTCTGTATGGTTCTGCTGGAATACATAGCTTATCCTCCGGAGTTCTCCTCCATCAGCCGCCGGATCTCCCCCAGGTCGAAGGAGGTCTCCGCGGGCTCCGCCGCTTTCCGGCCTCCGCCCCCTGCCGGGGCCTTGGCGGGTCCGCTCTCCATCTCCGCCAGGGCCTCCTGGGGCGTGGTCACCCCTTTTTCCTTCCAGCGGTTCAGGATCTTGTTCAGGTAGGGGAAGGCCACCTTGCCGGTGTTATCCACCGTCCGGTCGTAGGCCAGTTTGATGAGCTCCGGCCCGTACCCCAGGTCGGTGAACCAGTGCTCGATGTAGTCCTTTTCCTTGGCGGAGAGCTTCCGGTCCCCGATGCCAAAGAGCTCCCGTATAACGCCCTCGTTTTTCCGGCGGCGGGCCAGGCGCCGGATCTCCGCCTCCGCCCGGTCATAGGTGTCCACCCCTTTTTCCACCCAGCCGGTGACCAGCTTTTCCATCTGGCGGATGCTGTCCTTTCCCGTATCCCGGCTGTACTGGGCCGCCAGCAGCAGGTAGCTGGCGGAAAGGCGCAGCCCGCTGTAAAGGTAGAGGAAACCCTCGGTCTCGTAGGGGGTGAGGGGACGGCTGAGGACCTCCTGCAAGAGCTCCAGAAGCTGGGGGATCTCCGGGTCCTGGCGGATGAGCTGGTTCTGCTGGCTGGGGGTGAGCTTTACGCGGGAGTGGAGGGTGGTGATCTTCTGCCCCTCCACCACCTGCTCCTCCCGCAGGGGGACAGGGGAGGGGGGCACCGCCGGGGGCGTGGCGGGGGCTGCCTCCGCCGGTTTGGGGGCCGGAGACGCTTCCGCCGCCGGGGCCTGGGAGGGGGAAGGGGCGGGGGCAAAGAGCCCCGCCTCCCGCCAGTACTCCAGGCAGTCCGCCGCCTCGCCGGGCCCAAGGCCCAGCCGCCGGGTGATGGTCTCCAGGTCCACCGGGCTGCTGCCCTCCCGCAGGGCCAGGAGCAGCACCTTCAACTGCTTTTCGGAGCAGAGCTTCAGGTGCCGGTCGGCGACGGCGCAGGGCACCGGGAAGATGCTGCCCCAGATGCCGAAATCGATCTGATAGGAATCGGCCATGGCCGCGCCGCCCCCCCTTTCTTATGCAAAATATACGGCTGCCTCTGGGCAGACAAGGAGCCGGCCCCCTCGCGGGCGGCAAGGGAGCCGGGAAAATGGTCGGAAAAGCTCGCTCCACCGGAAAGAGGTATGGCTGGTGATGATGCTGCGGTCGGAAAAGCTCACTCCACCGGGGAGAAGGTATAGCTGGTGATGATGCTGCGGAAAAGGATGCGGTACTCCGCCGCCAGGGCGTTTCCGGCCTGGATCAGCTCCTGGTCGTTGTCCCGATCGCAAAGCTCCGCCAGCACCCGCCCGCACTCGTCGTCCCCCACCCGGCGGTCGTGAAGGATGTACAGGGTGAAGGCGGTGGAATCGGTGATAATGGCAAAGATCTCCGGGTCCAGCTCCTCCACCCGCCGGCGGAAGGCCGCGGCGGCAGATTGGCGGAGCATCCCGTCGGAAAGGGCCGCCTCCAGCTCGTCCGAAACCAGGAAGGAGAGGAGCACCAGCTTCTGGGGCTTGTAGCAGTCCTCCCCCAGGCGGGCGGAATCCCCCACCAGGGTCTGGGCCAAAAGCTCCCCCAGCTGGCGGGTCTTTTCCAGGTTTCCGTTTTCCCGGTGGGCCACGTACCGGACGGCCGCTTCCTCGTCCCCCAGCTCTTCGGGGGAAGGCATCCCTTCGCCGTAGATTTTAACATCCTCATCCGTAAAAGACATCTGCCACACTCCCTTTCCGCCAGGGGGGCGGGAAAAATTTAACGGGTCGGTCTACTTCTGCTCCTGGGCGGAAAACACCTGCTCCAGGGCGCTGGCCAGCTGGTCGGGGCAGGAGGTGGACTTGAAGCCGCAGCGGATCCCCCGCAGGCGGGATACCACCTCTTTGGCCTCCATCCCCTCCACCAAACGGCTGATCCCCTGGGCATTGCCGGAGCATCCGCCGTAAAACTGAACGTTGTGAACGATGCCGTCGGTAAGGTCCAAATGGATGGACTGAGAGCAGACGCCCTTGGGTTTGAATTTGATCTCCATAAAGCTGTATGCGGTGTGCTGCACCGCTCCTCCTGCCGGAAATTGATTAGTTGCTTTTATTATACACCAAAGGCTGTCAAAGAAGCAAGGGCAAGACAACAAATATCGGGGGATTTTTCTTTGTTGCCCCGCCTTACCCCGCCGCCAGGGCCTCCAAAGCCGCACGGTCCAGGATGCGGTACTCCCCTCCCTCCCGCGCGATGAGACCTTCCTGCCGGAACTGGGCCAGCACATAGAGCAGGTGCCGGTAGCTCACCCCCAGGTACTCCGCCGCCTCGGTGTGCCGCTGGCGGTAGCGGTCCCCCTCGGAGGCCATCAGCAGGAAGGCCGCCAGCTGGTTGCGGAGGGGGTAGGCCTGCTGGATGGTGAGGGTGGAGGTCTGCCGGGCGCTGCGCCGGGCGACGTGGTTGCACAAAAACCACAGGAATTTCGGGTCCTCCCGCAGCTGGGGGAGGCACCGCCTGGAATCCACCACCCAGAAGTGGCAGCGGGTGAGGGCCTGGACGCAGAGGGAGCCCCTGCGCACCTCCAGCAGCTCCATATCGCCGATGAGATCCGGAGCGGCGGGGAAGCTCAACAGGGAGACCTTCCCGTTCTTGTGGGTGGTGTAGATCTTGGCCCGCCCCTGGGTGAGGAAGTAAAGGTGCTGGGGAAAGGAGCCCTCCCGGAGGATAAACTCCCCCGGAGTAAAGATCCGCTCCTCCAAAAAGGGCCGCACGTCAAAGGAGAAAAGCTCCCGGCTCCACTCTTCGATCCGGTCCATCCCCAAAATCCCCCTTCCGGATGTGAGATTTCTCATATAAATTCCGCCGTATCTATCGTATCATAGTTACAGGAAAAAGAAAAGGGGCGATTTTTACGAGTTATCTTCTGCTGATTCTGGGGGGAGCCTGCCAGGGCCTGATGGTGAGCCTCGACGGCATCCTGGCCGACCGGCTCTCGCTGCTGGAGGTCAGCTTCTTCGTCCACGGCATCGGGGCGGTGATGCTCCTCCTCTACATCCTGCTGCGCCGTGGGGAAAGGCTCCACCTGGGGGGCGCGCCGCTGTACGTCTACTTTGTGGGGCTGATGGGGGTCGCGCTGGTGACCAGCAGCAGTTTCTGCGCCAACCGGGTGGGGGCGGCCCTCACCATGGCGGTGTCGGTGGCCGGCCAGATGGCCGCCTCCGCCCTGGTGGATCACTTCGGCCTCTTCGGGGTGCCGGTGATCCGCTGGAACTGGCGGCGGCTGCCCCCCTGCCTGCTGATCATGGCGGGGCTGGCCCTGATGCTGTGGTAGGAGGGGAAGGAAATGGCTTTTGTCATCACGGTGGCGTTTCTAAACGGGGCGCTGAACATCATCAATAAAATGGTAAACGTCCGGGCCAAGCAGGCCCTGGGGATGGCCAACGGCACCCTCATCAACTACCTGGAGGGGACGGCGCTGGCCCTGGCGCTGGCGCTCCTGATGGGGGACCGGCACCTGGCCGACCCGGCCTACCTGGGGGCCATCCCCCTCCTCTATTACCTGGGGGGCGTCTTTGGCCTGGCGGCGATGGTCCTCACCATCCGGGGGATGGAAAAGGTGCCGGTGGCGGTCTCCGCGGTGGTGATTTTGTGCGGGCAGCTGCTGGCGGGCTTCCTGATGGATGCCGCAGCCGGCAGGGTGGGCCTCCGGGAGCTGGCGGGCCTCTGCCTGGTGGGGGCCGGCGTCTGGTGGAACAACCGCCGGAGCCAGCGGGACGCGGAGGACGCCGCCAAGGAAGACCCCGCTCCCTCAGCGTAACTGCATAGCCAAAAAATTTCCTGACGGGGAAAGCCGCCGCGGTACTCCCTTTCCCGCGGCGGCCCTCCCCGTCTTTGCCGTGCCGGGGGCTGCGCTTTCTCCTTGCGCCGCCCCCGGCCGGTCTTTTTTTATTTGCGGATCTCGGCGCCGATCTCCGCCAGGCCCTCCAGGGCGGCGGCCATGGCCTTGTCGCATTCCTCCACCGTCAGGGTGCGGTCGGCGGCCCGGAGGATGAGGGCGTAGGCCACGCTCTTCTTCCCCTGGGGCACCTGTGCCCCCCGGTAGACGTCGAAGAGCTGCACCTTCTCCAGAATCTTCCCCACATGGGCCCGGATTGCCTTTTCGATGGCGGCCACCGGCAGGGCCTCGTCGCAGATCACCGCCAGGTCGCGGGTGGAGGCGGGGAAGCGGGGCAGGGGGGTGTAGTTCTTTTCGGTGCTGTGGAGCCGGAACAGCAGGTCCCCGTCCAGCTGGGCCGCGTAGACCTTGGCCCCGATGCCGAAGTTCTCGCACACCTCCGGGTGTATCTCCCCCAGGATCCCTACCGTCTCTCCGCCCACTTTAATGACGGCGCACCGTCCGGGGTGGTAGGAAGGGTCGTCCGGGCAGGCCAGGTATTCCGCGCCGGCCACCCCCAGCTTTTCCAGCAGTGTCTCCACCCGGCCCTTGAGGGCGTAGAAGTCGCAGCAGTCTCCGTACATCCCCAGGACGATCTTCGGCTTTTCCAGCGGGAGCCGGTCCGGCGCGGTGGGGAGGTATTCCACCGCCATCTCGTAGAGGGCCGCCTCCGGATTGCGGTTGTTGTAATTGGTGGCAAGCACCTGGAGCATGGAGGGGAGGGCGGTGGTGCGCATCACGCTGGTGTCCTCCCCCAGGGGGTTCAGGATGGTCACCGAGGTCCGCAGGGGGGAATCCTCCGGCAGGCGGATCTTATCGTAGAGCTTGGGGCTGATGAAGGTAAAGGTGAGGGTCTCGCTCAGTCCCAGCCCCAGGAGGATCTGCTCCGCCCGGCGGTCAAACTTCTGCCGGGGGGTGACGATCCCTTCCGCCGTGCCCCGCAGGGCGGTGGTGGGGATCTTGTCGTAGCCGTACATCCGGGCCACTTCCTCGGCGATGTCCGCCTTGGATTCCAGGTCGGGGCGCCAGGTGGGGGCCAGAGCCACGCCGTTTTCCACCGGGATCTCCAGCCGCCGGAGCATCTCCACCATCTCCTGGGGGGAGAGCCGGATACCCAGGAAGCGGTTGATCCAGTCCGGCTCAAAGGGGATCTTTTTCCCCTCGTGGCTGGCGTGGTCCACGTCTATGACGCCGTCCACCACCCGGCCGGCCTCCAGCAGCTCCACCAGCTGGCAGGCCCGGTTCACGGCCGCCTCGCAGGTGGCGGGGTCCAGGCCCTTTTCGTACCGGCCGGAGGCCTCGGTGCGCAGGCCCACCTTCTTGGCGGTGGTGCGCACGCTGCTGCCCATAAAGCAGGCGGACTCAAAGGCCACGGTGACGGTGTCCGCCTCGATCTCCGAGTGTTCGCCCCCCATCACCCCGGCGATGGCGGTGGGGCCGTTCTCGTCGGCGATGACCAGCATCTCCGGGGAGAGCCTGCGCTCCACCCCGTCCAGGGTGGTGATGGATTCCCCCGGCGCCGCGTTGCGGACGATGATGTGGGCGCCCCCCACGTGCCGCAGGTCGAAGGCGTGCATGGGCTGGCCGTACTCCAGCATCACAAAGTTTGTGATGTCCACGATGTTGTTGATGGGGCGCACCCCGCAGGCCCGCAGCCGCTCCCGCATCCACCGGGGGGAGGGGCCGATCTTCACGTCCTTTACCACCCTGGCCATATACCGGGGGCAGAGGGTGCCGTTTTCCACATCCACCCGCAGGTAGTCTCGGATGTCCCCGCCGCTGCCCTTTACCACCGGGTCCGGATAGGTGATGGGCAGGCCGAAGGTGGCAGCGGTCTCGCGGGCCAGGCCCAGGACGGAGAAGCAGTCGGGGCGATTGGAGGTGATCTCGAACTCCACCTTCACGTCACAGAGGCCGATGGCGGACCGGATGTCCCTGCCCAGGGTGCGGTCGCAGTCCTCCCCCAGGATGAAGATGCCGTCCTCGATGGCGTAGGGGAAATCGTGGGCGGTGAGGCCCAGCTCCCCCAGGGAGCAGAGCATCCCGCAGCTTTCCACCCCCCGGAGCTTGCCCTTTGTGATCTTGTGGCCTCCAGGGAGCACCGACTTGTGCTTTGCCACCGGCACGTAGTCCCCCGCCGAGACATTCTGCGCCCCGGTGACGATCTGCACCGTCTCGGTGCCCACATCCACCTGGCAGACCCACAGGTGGTCGGAATCGGGGTGACGTTCCATGGCCGTTACCCGGCCCACCACCACGTTCTGGATCTCCGCTCCCTCGATCTCGTACCCCTCCACCTTGGAGCCGGACATGGTCATCCCCTCGCAGTAGGCGCGGGGGGCCATATCCCCGGCGGGCACATAATCGCTGAGCCATTTCATGGAAAGATTCATCGTTCTTGTTCCCCCTCTCCCTTAAAACTGCGCCAGGAAGCGCATATCGTTTTCATACAGCAACCGCATATCGTCGATGTTGTATCGCCCCATCACCAGCCGCTCCAGGCCGATGCCGAAGGCAAAGCCGCTGTACTCCTCCGGGTCGATGCCGCAGATGGAAAGCACCTTGGGGTGGACCATGCCGCAGCCCAGAATTTCGATCCAGCCCTCCCCCTTGCAGAGGCGGCAGCCCTCGCCGTGGCAGCCGAAGCACTGGAGGTCCACCTCCGCGGAGGGCTCGGTGAAGGGGAAGTGGTGGGGCCGGAAGCGCACCACCGCCTCATCGCCGTAGAGACGCTTGACGATGGTCTCCAGGCATCCCTTCAGGTCCGCCATGGTGATGCCCTTATCCACCACCAGCCCCTCGATCTGGTGGAAGATGGGGGAGTGGGTGGCGTCCACCGCATCGGAGCGGTAGACCCGGCCGGGGGCGATGATGCGGATGGGAGGCTTCCTCTGCTCCATGGTGCGGATCTGGACCGGGCTGGTCTGGGTCCGCAGCAGGATGTTCTCCGAGATGTAGAAGGTGTCCTGGGTGTCCCTGGCGGGGTGGTCCTTGGGGAGGTTCAGGGCCTCAAAGTTGTAGTAGTCGGTCTCCACCTCCGGCCCCTGCACCACATCGAAGCCCATCCCCAGGAAGATCTCCTTCACCTCGTCCAGCACCAGGGAGAGGGGATGCCGGTGGCCGGGGGCGGGGGCGGTGCCGGGCATGGTGACATCGATGGTCTCCGCCCGGAGCTTTTCCGCCTGGAGGGCCGCCCGTAGGGCCTGGGTGCGGGCCGCCAGGTCCCCCTCCACCGATTCGCGGATCTGGTTGGCCAGCTGGCCGATGACGGGGCGCTCCTCGGCGGAAAGGCTTCCCATCTTCTTCAGGATGGCGGTGAGCTCCCCTTTTTTGCCCAGGAACTTCACCCGCAGGTCGTCCAGCTCCTTCAGGCTCCCGGCCTGCTGGAGCTGCTGGTGGGCCGCAGCCCGGATCGCTTCCAATGCGGCTTTCATCTTACGCTACCTCCAAAAATTTTTCGAGAAAAACTGTTGTGGGACCGGCACAAAAAACACCTTCCGCCCCAAACTGGGACGAAAGGTGAACTTCCGTGGTACCACCCGGCTTCCCGCCCCGTTCCCGGTCCGGGAGGGGGACAGGCACTTTGGGGCCTGTAACGGGGCCCGCGCCGTCACCGCCTAATGGGGCCTCTCGAAGAGACACGTTCCGCGGCGCCGCTCCCAAGGGAACTTCACCCGCCGGCCGGCGGGGGCCGCTTTCAGCCGGCGGCGGTCCCTCTCTGGACGGAGCGCGATGCGGGTTACTTTCCTTGCTCGCTGCGTTTTCTGGTTCCCTATGATAGCATAACTTCCCCCAAAATGCAAGTGCCGCTTTTGGGAGAAGGCGGCCGTCCTCCAGGAGCTTTCCCGAAGCATGGCCGGAGGGGCCCGGTCAGCGGTCCCACTTGTCCACAAGGGACTGGAGCTGGTCGGCGAAGCGGGCCAGGTCCTTGTTGGTGCCGCCCTCGTTGTGGCGGATGACCTCCAGGATGCGCTGGCCCATCTGCTGCAGGCGGATGTAGGCGGGAGAAGCCTTGTGGCGCACCGCTTCCTTGACGTGGAGGGAAGCGGAGGGGACGCCGGCTTCCACCAGCCGGTCCGACGCCAGGTCGTACACCGCCCGGAAGTCCGGCACCAGGGGCTCGTAGCCCTGGAGGCGGATGCTCTCCGCAAAGGTGAGGGCGGCTTCCTCCTCGCCGTGGACCACAAAGACCTTGCGGGGCTTTTCCGGGGCGAAGGCGTTGATCCATTTTTCCAGCCCCGCCTTGTCGGCGTGGCCGCTCATCCCTCGGAAGTTTACGATCTGGGCCTTTACCGAGATCTTCTCTCCGAAAAGTTTCACGGTGTCGATGCCATCCACCAGCAGGCGCCCCAGGGTGCCGTTGGCCTGGTAGCCCACAAAGAGGATGGTGCACTCCGGCCGCCAGAGGTTGTGCTTGAGGTGGTGGCGGATGCGCCCCGCCTCGCACATCCCGCTGGAGGAGATGATGACCTTGGGCTCCTTATCCATGTTCAGCATACGGGATTCGTCGGAGGTGCGGCAGAGGCGCAGGTTGGGGAAGCGGATGGGCTGGAAGCCCTTGCGCAGCACCAGCAGCGTCTCCTCATCGGCGTAGCCCCGCAGATCCCCGGAGTAGATCTCGGTGGCCTCCAGGGCCAGGGGGGAGTCCACATAGACCGGAAAATCCGGATAGGAACGCACCATCCGCTGGCCCTTCATCTCCCGGATGTAATAGAGGAGCTCCTGGGTGCGGCCCACCGCGAAGGAGGGGATCACCACGTTGCCGCCCCGGCGCAGGGTGTCGTCGATGATATGGGCCAGCTCCTCCACCGTGTAGCCGCTCCCCTCGTGGAGGCGGTTGCCGTAGGTGGATTCCATCACCACATAATCTGCCTTTGTGATATAATCCGGGTCCCGGATGATGGGCTGGTCGGTGTTGCCGATGTCCCCGGAGAAGGCGACGGTCCGGGTGACGCCCTCCTCCTGGGCGGTGACCAGGATGCTGGCGGAGCCCAGCAGATGCCCCGCATCGATGAACTTGGCCCGGACGCCGTCGCAGACCGTCAGCTCCTCCCCGTATTCACAGGGCTGGAGAAGATCCAGCGCCGCCTGGGCGTCCTCCACGGTGTAGAGGGGCTCCACCGCCTCCACCCCGGCGCGGGAGAGCTTCTGGCTCTTCCACTGGGCGTCCATCTCCTGGATGCGGGCGGAGTCCATCAGCATGATCCGCAGCAGGTCGCAGGTGAGGCGGGTGGCGATCACCGGCCCCGCGAAGCCGTTTTTCACCAGTAGGGGGAGCCGCCCGCTGTGGTCGATGTGGGCGTGGGTGACGAGCACGCAGTCCACTTCCCCCGCGGCGAAGGGCAGGGCGTTGTCGTCCAGCTCGTCCCCGCCCTGCTGGAGGCCGCAGTCGATGAGGATCTTCTTCCCGTTCACCTCCAGCTGGTGGCAGGAGCCGGTAACTTCCTTATCCGCGCCGTAAAAATGCAGCTTCATGGCTTGTACCTACTTTCTGTCGATAAATTCCTGGATGAGGGAGGTGCGGGGGATCAGGTCCCAATCCAGGTGGGGCAGGCCGTCCAGGGCGGCCAGCAGGCGCTCCGCCGTCTCCCGGTGGGGGTCGTCCGCTTCGATCTCCCGGAGCATGGCGGCGCCTTCCCGGCTGTAGAGGAAGGGTTCGTACCCGTGGGCGGAGTTGATGTGCATATCCGCCAGGGGGCGGTAGGGCTGCATATAGAGGTTTTCTCCCCGCAGGACGTAGTCCCAGAGGCGCAGGGTCTCGGAGGCGCCGGTGTTGCGGCGCACCCGGTCCCGCAGCAGGCGGCGCAGCAGCCGCAGCTCCCGCGCGGTGAGGAGCACCTTGCCGTTGCCGTCCACATAGTCGCTGTGGACACTGATATACAGGCGCAGGATGCGGAACTTCTCCACCAGGGGGGTGAGGCGGGGATTGAGGGCGTGGAGCCCCTCAAAGATCAGGCAGGTGTGGTCGTCAAAGGTCAGGTCCCGGCTGAGGGGGGAGCGGGTGCCGGTGGCAAAATCAAAGATGGGCACCTTGGTGTGTCCTTTGGTGATGAGGTCCTCCATGCACTCCCCCAGGGTATCCAGGTCCAGCCCCTCGATGGTCTCAAAGTTTTTCTGGCCGTCCTCCCAGAGGGGGGCATCCGCCCGGTCCTTGTAGAAGTCGTCCAGGGAGATGCGGACGGCCCGGTTTCCGTTGCGGGTCAGCCCCTCCGCCAAAATGCGGGAGGCGGTGGTCTTGCCGGAGGAGGTGGGCCCGCTGAGAAGGATCACCTGGGACTGGTCCGCCTCGGCCCGCCAGAATACCTCGATGACCCTCTGCCGGAAGGCCTTTTCTTCCGAAAGGATAAGGGCTTTGGGATCCCACCGCAGCAGCTCTTCTTTGGCGGGAAGATCCAGTTTTTCCATAATGGGTGTGTATTTCATCCAATCACTCCTTTGCAGACCATTGCATACCGGCTCTATTAGAATGGCCATATTATGGTTATTATAACATATTTGAGAAAAATAAAAAAGAATTTTTTGTAAAGTTTACTCGAAATTTTGAAAAAAGGGGCGCCGCGGAAGATCCCCGGAGGCCGGCCGCTGCAAAATCGTAACAGTCCCTTAACAAAATCCCTCCCGGAATGGTGTAAAATTAACTGCATTACGGATTTCTTGCATTTTTCGCCGGAAAGGGCTATAATGTCTGTGAATCGCCGGCGGATGTGCTGCCGCGGAAAGGAGGCGGGACCCAATGCCCGAAACGAAAAAGGATTGGAACGGGGACGGAGGAGAGCTGGATTATGACGCCCTCCTGGCCCATTATCAGGATATTATCAAGCCGGAGCCCCCTCCGCCCCCCAGGGAGAAAAAAAAGCTCATCCCCACCCTGATCTCCGATCTCTCCGGGGCAGGGAAATTTTCCAGGAAGCGGGGCGGAAAAGCCGCCCCGGAACCGGGAGATCCGCCGGAGGAGAAGGTCTCCGTGGATCTGGAGGAGCTGAAACCGGCCCCCCGGTCCAAAGAAAGCCGCTGGAAGAGGATCCTGGCGGCCCCGAAGCGCGCACAGCAGCCGGAGGGCGAGGGCCGGGAGGAACTTGCCCAGGTGATGGAAGAGCTGGAGGAGCGGGAGCCCCAGGGGGCTTTTGCCCCGGCGGAAGCTCCCGAAGCGGAGGCCGGCCGGAAAGCGGAGGCCGCGGCGCCCCCCAAGGAGAAGGCGAAACTCTTGGAACGGGAAAAGCCCGCCAAGGCGAAAAAGGAAAAGCCCCCAAAGAAGGAAAAACCTCCGAAGGAAAGCCCCCGGCGGGACCTCTCCCAGGCGGGACAGGCTGTGGGAGACCGGGAGCCGAACGTGCTGGAATGGATCTACATCGAGATCTATTATATCGGCATCCAGCTGATGCGGGATATGAACCTCCTGCGCCGGGAGGCGGGAAAGCTCTTTGCCTGGCTCGGAGTGCATATACCCCGGTGGCTGGAGGAACAGAACCGGCGCTTTCAGCGCCTTTGCCGCCATATTTCCGATACGACCCTTTTCCCCTACCGGGAGATCGCCCGCCTCACCGCCCGCCTGTACCGCAGGGTGCGGGGGGTAGAGAAGGGGAAGGGGAGCCTGAAAGCCAAATTCCGTTACTGGTGGGATTATCTTCGGTCCCTTTCCCGCCCCCTGAACCACATCGCCAACTTTGTGGCCCCCATTGTGGGCCTCACCATCCTGGCGGCTACCCTCACCTACTTCCGGGGGATCAACTACGCCCTCTCGGTGGAGTACGCCGGGCACAACCTGGGGTACATCGCGGAGGAAAATGTTTTCTACGAGGCCCAGCAGACGGTGCTGGAGCGTATGATGGGGGAGGAGTATCAGCCCCCGGAGGACAGCCAGCCCACCTTCCATATCGTCATCGCGGATAAAGAGGACATGGTGGACCCGGAGACCCTGGCCAACCGCATCATCACCGTGTCCCAGACCGAGGTAGAAGAGGCCGACGGCGTATACATCGGGGGCGCCTTCCTGGGAGCCCTGAAAAACGGCAGTGAGTTCCTCATCTACCTGGACAGTATGCTGGAGCAGTACCGCACCGGCATCGACCACGAGCTGGTACAGTTCGTCAAGAGCGTCACCGTCCGCCGGGGGATCTACCCCAGCAGCTCGGTGCTGCCCCTCTACCGCATCACCCAGGAGATGGAATCGGACCAGACCCGCACGGTGGAGCATGAGGTGAAGGAGGGGGATACCCTCCCGGCTATCGCCACGGAATATAATGTCACCCCGGAGGAGCTTCTGACCCTCAATCCCCTCCTCCAGGAGCGGGAGCACAGGGTGGATGAGGAGACCGGAGAGATCGATCCCGCCAGCATTTCCCTGGAGGACGGCGAGCAGCTGACGGTGGCACGGGTCACCATGGACCTGGGGGTGCAGGTCACCCGCCGGGAGGTGTACACCGAGTCCATCCCCCACGGCACCACCAATATCGAGGACAGCCGGTATTATAAAGGCTACGCGGTCACCCTTTCCGCCGGCATCGACGGCGCCCAGGAGGTGACGGCGGACGTCACCTACATCGACGGCGAAAAGGTGGGCGAGACCCGCATCGGCACCCCGGTGGTGCTCCGGGAGCCGGTGAACGCCCAGGTGCGCGTGGGCACCCTGCCCATCCTCACCTACCTGCCCAGCGGCGGCAACAGCAGCGATTCCTTCATGTGGCCGGTGAAGGGCGGCTATGTCAGCGCGGGTCTGTACGGCTACTACGGCCACACCGGCATGGACATCGCGGCGCCCCAGGGTACCGAGGTCCGCGCCGCCAAGGACGGCCAGGTCATCTACGCCACCAACTACTCCATCTGGCCCTTTGGCAAGAGCGTGGACATCGACCATGGCAACGGTGTCCGCACCAAGTATGCTCACTGCAGCGCGGTGTTCGTCACCTATGGCCAGTATGTGCGCCAGGGGGACCTCATCGGCCTGGTTGGCCGTACCGGCAACGCCACCGGCAACCACCTGCACTTTGAGATCCGCATCAACGGCGTGATCATGAACCCCGCAAACTTTATCGGAAACTACTGGCCCGGCTACTAGGTGTAACCGAGGCCGGCCGCCAGAGGAGCGGACCGTTTTTACGGTCTGCTCCTTTTGCGTTGCGGAGACCAAAGGTCTCCGGAACGCAAAAAAACCACCCGCCGGGCGAGTGGTTTCAAGAAGAAAGGATCGCAAAAGCCGGGAGCCCCGTGCCGCCGCGCCGGGTGGGGGCAGGCGCTCACAGGTCGGAAAATTTTACCTCGTTGAGGCGCCGGCGCACCGTCTCGGAGATCTCCGCGTAGATCTTCCGGAACTCGCAGACGCCGCAGGCCTCGGTGTTGCGGTTACACTGGTAGTCCGATCCGCTGACGCACCGGGCCAGGGAATAGGGGCCCTCCACCATCTCGATGACATCGCAGAGGGAGATCTCCGATGGGGGGCGGCCCAGCTCATACCCGCCCTTGGTGCCCTTGTAGGAACTGACGAGCCCGCCGGTGACCAGCTTGCGGAGTATCTTCAGGGAGAAGCGCAGGGTCACGCCTGTTTCCTCGGCGATGCTCCGGGCGTCCATCCGCCCGCCGTTTTTGGCAAGGCAGGAGACGATCCGCACCGCGTAGTCCGATTCCAGCGTAATGTGCACAGGCACCCCCCTTTCCCCAGGTGGTTTGTCACCAGTATATTCTCCCGCTGCCGAAAAGTCAAGGGAAGCCCTGCACCGGGAGTGGCCAAACGAGGAGGTAAAGCTAATCTGGGCTGCCGCCCAGCCCCGCCTTCTTTTTCTCACTCGTGAGAAAAAGAAGCAAAAAGAACGACCGGCGTGACGCCGGTGTCACGCCCTACTCGGCCTTCGGCCTTACCTTGGCAAAGGGCGCAAGTGACTGCCTGGAGTCTTAGCTGGTATGGCCGAAGGCCGCTAAAGTTTCCGTCCACCCTTTTCAAAGGGTGGCGGGGTCCAGGGGCGGCGCCCCGGCCGCCTTCCGCAGAAGGCGGAATAAGCCTTAACCCTTTGGGGGAACGACGCTGAAATAGGACTGGGGATGGGAACAGACGGGGCACTTCTCCGGGGCCTTTTTGCCCTCGTAGAGGAAGCCGCAGTTGCCGCACTGCCACACCACCGTGGAGCCCTTGGCGAAGACCGCCTTATCCTGCACATCCTTCAGCAGGGTGTTGAACCGTTCCTCGTGCTGTTTTTCGATGGCCGCCACCCCGTCAAAGAGGCGGGCGATCTCGTCAAAGCCCTCTTCGCGGGCCTCCTTGGCAAACTGTGCGTACATCTCGGTCCACTCGTACCGCTCCCCGGCGGCGGCATCGGAAAGATTGGCGGCGGTATCCGGGACGGAGCCGCCGTGGAGGAGCTTGAACCAGATCTCCGCGTGGGCCCGCTCGTTGTTGGCGGTCTCGGTAAAAAGCTGGGAGATGTGGCGGTAGCCCTCGTCCTTTGCCTTGGCGGCGTAGTAGGTGTACTTGTTCCGGGCCTGGGATTCCCCCGCAAAGGCGGCGGTGAGGTTCGCTTCGGTCCTGGAGCCTTTCAGATCCATAAATCTACCTTCTTTCTGGCATTTTTCCCCCGGAAAGCGGGAAATGGCGGATGCCTGTGCCTCGGCGGCAAAATCAGCGCATCCGTAAATTTTCTGCTTTCCTCTGCCAGCAGGGAAGGACCGAAGCGGGGCCGGGGGCTCAGTCGGCCGGGGCATCCTCCCCGGATCCCCGGCACTCCTTGCAGAGGCCGGTCAGGAGAAGGTGGCGCTTCTGCACCCGGAAGCCCTGGTGTTCCAGGAGCTGCCGGTCCAGCTCTTCCAGAGTGGCGCATTCCACATCAAAGACCCTGCCGCAGCAGGTGCAGGCCATATGGTAATGCTCGTCCAGCCGCCCGTCAAAACGGTCGCTCCCCACAGGCATGGAGATCTTTCTTAGCATTCCCATTTCCGAGAGAAAATTCAGGTTCCGGTAGACGGTCCCCAGGCTGATTTTTGGATTTTCCCGCCGGACCTGCTCGTAGACGGAATCGGCGGTGGGGTGGATGGGATTTTTCAGCACGGCCTGGAACACCAGTTCCCGCTGTCTGGAATAGTTCAAGAGGATCACCTCCGGGATAAAGATAGGATTAGGAACCTTTCCTGATTTCAGGATAATCATAGCATGATACCGCCCAAGTGTCAAGAAACGATGGGCCGGAGGGCGGGACGGGTTTACAAAATATTTGGGAAAATTTCAGGCAGCACTCACCGGGAAATCACACTCCTTTCACATAGTTCGTTTATACTGGCACCAATACAAATACCGGGAGCGTGATGACGATGGATCTTCCAAAGGAGATGAAAAAATTTATAAAGCCCGCAGGCGGTTTGGTGCTGGCCGCCGCGCTGGTGGCGGGGGCTGCCTCCCTGCGGCCCATCTGGGCCAGCCAAAGCGGCGGAAACGAGGGAACGGCGGTCTCCAGGGAGGAGACGGTGCGGCGGGGAGACCTGACGGTGGGCATCACCGAGTCCGGTTCTGCCACCCTGGAGAGCCAGTCGGTCTCCTACCCGGTGCAGGTGGAGATCGAAGAGGTGTATGTAAAGGCGGGGCAGAGGGTCCGGGCCGGCGACCCCCTGCTGAAGGTGGACCTTTCCGCCCTCCAGGATGAGTACAGCACCCTTCAGGCCGCCTATGATACCGCCCTGCTGCGCCTGGAGCAGGCAAAACAGGACCAGACCACCGGGGCCATTACCGCTAAGTACGATTACGATTCCACCGTGCTGGGGGGCCAGACTGCCGAGAGCCAGTACGATTACACCGTCAGCGAGATCGCCTACAGCCTCTCCGACCAGGAGGACAAGGTAGATGAGCTGGCGGATAAGCTCAGCGACCTCCACGATGAGCGCAGCGACCTGCGCTCCGCCCGCAGCCAGGCCTCCGGCGCCTACAGCGCCGCCCAGAACGCCTATTCCGGCGCCCAGGCCGCCTACACCGCCGAGCCCACCGAGGAAAACAAGGCGGCGATGGATTCCGCCAAGGCCGCCATGGAGGTAGCCTACGAGAACTACAAGCGGATCGACGAGGAGTACGAAAAGGTCTGTGATGACTACACCAGCACCAGCAGCAGCCTGGCCACCGCGCGGCTGAAGCTGGAGCAGCTGGAGAGCCAGGAGGAGATGGACCTTCTGAACGCCGAGGCGGACAAGGAAAGATCGGTGGCCCAGAGCGGCAACGCCGATACCGTCTACACCGCCACCATCAGCCAGCTGGCCAGCGCCGTTTCCTCCGCCAGGGCGGAGGTGAACAGCACCAAAAAGGAGCTGGATAAGGTGGCGGATTACATCACCGACGGGATCATCACCTCCCCCATGGAGGGGCTGGTGATGTCGGTGAACTGCGCCGAGGGGGACACCATGAACGCCGGCAGCGGCCTGGTGACCCTGGCGGCCCGTACCGCCCACGTCATCCTGGCGGTGAGCCAGGACGACATCGCGGACCTGGAGCTGGGGATGGAGGTGCAGCTGACCTTTGACGCCTACGAGGAGGAGAGCTTCACCGGCACGGTGGACAGCATCTCCTACTCCGCCGCCCGGATGGGTTCCACCAGCGTCAGCTACACGGTGAACGTCCTCATGGACGGCCACCCGGAGAACATCTACGAGGGGATGACCTGTGACGCCACCTTCATCACCCGCCAGGAAAAGGACTGCCTCTATGTCTCCTTCCGGGCGGTGACCACCGCCGCCGACGGCACCGAGACAGTGAAACGGCAAAGTCCGTCGGGGGAGACGGAGATCGTCCCGGTGAAGACCGGATTTTCCGACGGCAGGAACGTCCAGATCCTCTCCGGCCTAGAGGAAGGTGACGTGGTCCTCATCGAAAGCAAGGTGAACAGCTGATGCGCCTTTCGGAGCTGATCCGGCTGGTCTGGATCAATATCATGGAAAATAAATTCAAGGTGCTGCTCACTTCCCTGGGGATCATCGTGGGGGCCGCCACCATCGTGCTGGTTATCGCCATCGGCCAGGGGAGCAAGGCGGATGTGGCCGACCAGTTCAAGAACCTCAACGCCGGGGCCATCGAAGTGCGGTACCAGGCCAGTATGCAGGGGATGGAGAACCAGGGCGGCCCCGGAGGGATGCCGGGAGGAATGCCCGGCGGGATGCCCCCCGGAGGATTCCCCGGTGGGGGCGGAGGAGGGAACCGCGGCGGTGCCGGAGGCGGTTTTTCCGGCGGCGGGAACCGCAGCGGCATGATGGGCAGCCCCTTCGCCGGGGTGCGCTCCAATGTGGACGCCACCCTCACCTATGACGACGTGGAGGAGCTGGCCCTCTTTGTTCCGGGCATCACCACCGCCACCATCTCCGCCAGCGGCAGCTACGCCGTTTTGGGGTACGATATGGAGGAGGAAGAGGACTACACCGTTGTGGGGGCCTACGCCGCCTACGCCCAGGTCTCCAACCTGGAGCTGGCCCTGGGGGACTTCATCACCCAGGAGGACACCGAGGACCTCAGCCGCGTCTGTGTGCTGGGGAGCCGGGTCTGCGAGGAGATCTTCGGAAATGCCGCCACCGCCTACAACAGCGTCCTCACCATTGACGGCCGGGATTACACCGTCATCGGGGTGCTCGGCTCCATGGGGACGGTGTCCTCCGGCGTCAGCCCGGATACCGCCGTCTACCTCCCCTACACCACCGCCGAAAAGTATCTCTTTGGCGGCTCCATCGACCCCACCGTGACGGTGCTGGCGGAGGATGTGGGGGATGTGGCCCAGGTGATGGAGGACGTGGAGATCACCCTGGCGGACATCCACCCCGGCGTCACCTACACCATCACCGATGCCGGCAGCAGCATGAAGGCCGCCACCCAGTCGGCTAACACCATGTCCCTCCTGCTGGTCTCCATCGCCAGCATCGTCTTTGTGGTGGGGGGCGTGGGGATCATGAACGTCCTCTTTGTCTCGGTGCAGGAGCGCACCAGGGAGATCGGCATTTTAAAGGCCCTGGGCTGCTCCAGGGGGAACATCCTGATGGAGTTTTTGATGGAATCCAATATGATCTCCACCTTCGGCGGGGTGGCAGGGGTGGCCATCGGCTCGGCGCTGATGCCCCTGCTGGGGCGGTTTGATATGCGGGTGGAAGCCTCGGCGGCAGGGGTGGTGATGGCCCTGGTCTTCGCCATCCTCACCGGCACCCTCTTCGGCCTCTATCCCGCCGCCAAGGCCGCGGCCCTAAAGCCCATCGACGCCCTGAACCATGAATGAGGGAGGAGTTGCTATGCGATATACAGCCATGGCTCTGGTCCTGGCCCTGCTGGCGGGGTGCGCCCTCCCCGGAGGGACCGCCTCCTCCCAGAGCGCCTCCGCCTCTGTCCTCGCCGGGGAGACCGTCTCCGGCATCATCACCCAGGTGAACGGCAACGAGATCACCCTGGACTTGGTGACCCTGGCCGGGGAGGGAGCCGCCTCCCCAGGGGAGGAAGAGACAGCGGACCGGGAGACCCCGGCTCCCCAAGAAAACGAGCGTCCCGCCGGCGGCCGGGGAAACGGCAACCGGGGAGAAGCCCCCTCCGGGGATAGAGGGGAAGGGGCGCCCTCCCCTCCCTCCGGCGGAAGCGGGAGTCCTGCCTTCGGGGAGGGAGGACCCTCCGGTGAGGCGGGGAATGGCGGGGGCAGCGCCTCCCGGCGGGGGTACGCCCGCACCGGGGAGACCGCCCTCTACCAGATCCCGGTGGGAGCGGAGGTCATCACCCTCACCGGGGCCAGCCGGGGCTTTAACAGCCTCTCCACCGACCTGCTGGTGACCATCACCCTCCGGGAGGACGGGGTGACCCCCGCCCAGGTGCAGGTGATCCAGTCCCTATCCTAATGTCCCTAAAAGGAGCGTTTGTCATGGAGCATATCATCGAGATGCAGGGCATCAACAAATACTACAGGATGGGAACGGAAAGCCTCCACGCCCTGCGGGAGGTGGACCTGACGGTGGAGCGGGGGGAGTTTCTGGCTATCCTGGGGCCCTCCGGCTCCGGAAAGTCCACCCTGATGAACATCATCGGCTGTATGGATACCGCCGACAGCGGCAGCTACCGCCTGGACGGCGCGGAGATCAGCGCCATGAAGGATGACCAGCTCACCCAGGTGCGCAACGAGAAGATCGGCTTCATCTTCCAGAAGTACCAGCTCATCCCCCGGTACACCGTCCTGCAAAACATCTGTATGCCGGTGCTTATCCGGGGCAGCAGCCGCCGGGAGGCGGAGGAGCAGTGTATGGAGACCATCCGCCTGCTGGGTCTGGGGGAGCGGGTCACCCACAAGCCCAGCGAGCTTTCCGGCGGGCAGCAGCAGCGGGTGGCCATCGCCAGGGCACTGGTGGGGCGGCCCAGTATGCTCCTGGCCGACGAGCCCACCGGCGCCCTGGACTCCGCCACCGGGCGGGAGGTGCTGGAGCTGTTCGTAAAGCTCAACGACCTGGGGAACACCATCGTGATGATCACCCACGATGAGAAGGTGGCCCGGTACGCCCACCGGGTGGTGCGGATCGTGGATGGAGAGCTGCACAGCTGACCGGACTTCGTCCGGTTTTTGCCCTACAAGGAGCGGGGGATAACCCCCGCTCCTTACCTTTGTACAAAGCGCAGGTGAGTGCCTGGAGACTTAGGTGGACTCCCTCCGTCTCGCTTCGCTCGACACCTCCCTCTAGGAAGGAGGCTTTGGCCGAAGGCCGCCAAAAGTTTCGGTCAAGCCTTTTCAAAGGCCGGGCGTAGCCCGCGTGCCCGAAGGGACGCATAGCGGCCCGTTAGGGCTGCGGGGTCCAGGCTGCGCCCGCAGGCGCGTTTCGGAGCGCAACCGCTCCGAAAGGGTCTTAGCGCGAAGATGGTAGGCGAACGGCGTTAGTGCCGCTGCAAACCAAGACCAAGAAAGAGACCCTGCGGGGGAACCCCTCCTGTCGCCTACGGCGACATCCTCCCCTTTCAGGGGAGGTCCTGGCGGTTTCTGCCGTAAGCCGCCCCCCAAAAATTTTCCTCTTGACAAGGAAGGGAAAAGGCTGTAAAATAAGCTAAGAACATACGTTCTAAACTCTGCCGGGACAAGGGGGCCGCAAATCGTGGAGCTGATGGAGAAGCTGGAGATCCTTTCCGACGCCGCCAAATACGACGCCTCCTGCACCTCCAGCGGCAGCAGCCGCAGCACCCCGGAAGGCGGTCTCGGCAACTGCCACATCGCCGGGCTCTGCCACAGCTTTGCCGCCGACGGCCGGTGTATCTCCCTCCTGAAGGTGCTGATGACCAACTACTGCGTCTACGACTGCCGGTACTGCATCAACCGCCGCTCCAACGACGTGCCCCGCGCCGCCTTTGCCCCGCGGGAGCTGGCGGACCTCACCATCCAGTTCTACCGCCGCAATTACATCGAGGGGCTGTTCCTCTCCTCCGGGGTGATGAAGGACGCCGACCACACCGCGGAGCGGATGCTGCGGGTGCTGGAGATCCTGCGGCAGGAGTACCGCTTCGGGGGGTATATCCACGTCAAGGCCATCCCTGGGGCGGACGATGCCATCATCCGGCGGTTAGGGCTGTTGGCCGACCGCATCAGCGTCAACATCGAGATGCCCAGCAGCCAGAGCCTCGTCCGCCTCTGCCCGGAGAAGACCAAGTCCTCTATCCTGGGCCCCATGGGCTTTATCCGGGACGGCATCCGGGAGAACAGCAGCGACATCGTCCGGTACCGCCACGCCCCCCAGTTCGCCCCGGCGGGGCAGAGCACCCAGATGATCGTGGGGGCCACCCCGGAAAACGACCTGACCATCCTGCGGCTGACCCAGGGGCTGTACCGGAAGTACCAGCTCAAACGGGTTTTCTTTTCCGCCTATGTGCCGGTGGTGCAGGACGCCCTCCTCCCCGCCGGCACAAAGCCCCCCCTGCTGCGGGAGCACCGCCTCTACCAGGCGGACTGGCTGCTGCGGTTCTACGGCTTTGCCGCGGAGGAGCTGCTGGATGAGGAACACCCCTCCTTCAGCCCCTATGTGGACCCCAAGTGCAACTGGGCCCTGAACCACCTGGACCGCTTCCCGGTGGAGGTGAACACCGCCCCCTACGAGACGCTGCTGCGGGTGCCGGGCATCGGGGTGAAGAGCGCCCAGCGTATCCTCACCGCCCGGCGGCACAGCCGCCTGGACTGGCCCCAGCTGCGGAAGATCGGCGTGGTGCTGAAACGGGCCCAGTACTTTCTCCTCTGCGGCGGCAGGGCCCCGGAGGGGCTGCGGGTGACCCAGGACGGGGTGCTGCGGGCCCTCATCTCCCAGAAGGACCGGGAGCTGCTGGCGGCCCAGCATCCCCAGGGGGAGCAGCTCTCCCTCTTCGGGCCGACCCAGGAACAGCTTACCAGAGAGGATGTGATGCAATGTCTGACCGGGCAAATCTGATCTACCGGTACGACGGGAGCCTGCCGGGGCTCCTCTGCTGTGTCTTTGAAAGCTGCCGCACCGGCCGGCTCCCCTTGGACATCTGGGAGGATGGGGAGCCCAGCACCTCCCTGGCCCCGGAGCTGACCATCCCGGCGGACCGGGAGGAAGCGGCCCAGGTGTGGCGCAGGCTGCGGCAGCTCTCCCACGAGGCCGCCCGCTGGACCGAGGTGGGTTTCCTCTCCGGGGCGGAGGACAAGGCCCTGGCCCTCCATGACTTCCTCTGCGAGGCATTCCGGCGGGGGCGGGGGATCGCCGGCTTTTTGGGGGACCCGGTGGTAGCCAGGGCGTTCCAGCTCCAGCGGCAGGTCCACAACGAGGCCCATCTGCTGCTGGAATTCCTGCGGTTTGAGGACCACCAGGGGGTGCTGGCGGCCCGCATCGAGCCCAAGGCCTTCGTGCTGCCCCTGATGGGCGGGCACTTCGCCGCCCGTTTTCCGGGGGAGGCCTTCCTCATCTACGATGTGGCCCATGGCGCGGTGCTGCTCCACCAGGGGGGGCGGATGGAGATCCGGCCCCTGGAGGACTTGGTTCTGGATGCCCCCTCCCCGGAGGAGGCCCGGTTTCAGGAGCTGTGGCGGCGGTACTACGATACCATCGCCATAAAAGAGCGGCTGAATCCCCGGTGCCGCATGAACCACTGCGCCAAGCGGTTTTGGAACCATATGCTGGAGATGCCGGGGCCGGGAGCCCCCAAGGCGCTGGAGACTTCCGGCCCGCGGCCGGAAAAACTGCCGCCGGAAGGCCAGGCCCTCCTTGCCGGGGCGGCGCAGCGGTAAGATCAAAGACTAAGAAAGAAGAGCAGGACCTTTTACGGTCCCGCGCTTCTGCTGTCCGGAATTTGCGAGAGGGAAGGAGCCCCTCCGCCCCATGCGGCTTTGTTATTCCACAAAGCTGTTCTCCGGCGCGAAAAACTCCTTGGTGGCCTTGCGCACCTGGGGGCAGAGGATGACGATGGCGAAGGCGTTGATGACCAGGGTGCTGCCCACGGCGCCGGGGCCCAGCACGCCGGTGACGCCGATGACCAGGCCGCTGATGGTGCAGAGGACGAAGGTGTCCAGAAAGACCTCGGTGACGCCGGTGAGGCCCTGCTCCACCGGATGCTTCACCGACGCGGCGGAGTGGATCACCGGGGCGGAGCCCTCCCCCGCCTCGTTGGAGTAGAGCCCTCTGGCGATGCCCCGCTGCATGGCGACGATCATGCTGCCCATGGCGCCGCCCGCCACCGCCCGCAGGCCAAAGGCGCCGTAGAAGATGTCCGCCAGCACCTGGGGGACCTTGGTGATGTTAAAGAGGATGATGACCAGGCCGCCCAGAACATAGACACTGGCCATCAGGGGGACCAGCTTCTGGGCCACATGGGCCAGGCGCTTGAGGCCCCCCAGGGTGATGGCGAAGATCAGGACCACCAGGACGAGGCCGGTGGCGATATGAGGAATACCAAAGTTTTCCATCATGATGCCGCCGATGGTGTTGGACTGGATGAAGTTGCCGCAGATGATCTGGATCACCATAAAGCCGGCGCAGAGCACCGCCATCCACTTGAGGTGGAGCCCGTGCTCGATGTAGTACATGGGGCCGCCCACGTACTGGCCCTTCTCATTCTTCTGGCGGTAGATCATGCCCAGGATGATTCCGCGTACATATGGTACTTTTCCAGCAGCGCCCGGACTTTGCGCAGATGCTCCGGGTCGTCGCTGCCCAGCACCCCCACTTCGGGTCCAGGTTGAAGTCGTGGATGAGGTTGATCATCACCGACCGCGAGCTGCCCGAAGCGACGGAGCAGGAGATCCGAAGGAGCGGGGCGGAACTGTTTTTAGTATAGAGGAATGACGGAAAACTCACCAGGGGGCTTGCGCGCCGGCGGTTTTTTGTTTATACTTTATGTGGAAAAGGCCGGATCTTTTGGAGGAGGAATGTCTTATGATCTTTTCCCGGCTGGATAGCGCGTGTTCCTTTGCGGCTTGTCCGCAGGCCGTCCGGAAGGTGCTGGAGCACCTGCGGGACACGGATGTGATGGCCCTTCCCCTGGGGCGGCACGACTTGGACGAGGACCGGGTATTTCTCAACGTGATGGATATGACCACCCGTCCCTTTGAGGGCTCCCATCCGGAGGTCCACCAAAAGTACATCGACCTGATGTACTGGCCGGAAGGGGGGGAGCGCATCGGCGTCGCCCCTTACCTGGGCACGGAAAAAATCTTTGAGGCCCGGCCGGAGGGGGACATCGCCCTGCTGGAGGATGTGGAGAATGAGAGCTTCCTCCTGGCCACCCCCGGCTGTTACGGCGTCTTCTTCCCCTGGGACGCCCACCGCCCCGGCCTGATGCTGGGGGATGCCCCCGCCACCAGCCGCAAGTGCGTGGCGAAGATCCATATAGACCTGCTGAAATGAAAAAAGGGAGAGGCCCAGAGAGCCTCTCCCTTTGTGTTTTCCTGCTATTTTCCCGTTTCGGCCTTCCACTCCAGGTATTCATCGAAGGTACAGGCCCGGTCGATGCAGCCGTCCTCGGTGAGCTCGATGATGCGGTTGGCCACCGTCTGGATGAACTGGTGGTCCTGGCTGGTGAAAAGGACATTTCCGGGGAAGTCGATCAGGCCGTTGTTCACGGCGGTGATGGACTCCAGGTCCAGGTGGTTGGTGGGCTGGTCCAGCAGCAGGACGTTGGCCCCGGAGAGCATCATCCGGGAGAGCATGCAACGCACCTTTTCCCCGCCGGAAAGGACCTTTACCGGCTTGTAGACATCGTCCCCGGAAAAGAGCATCCGCCCCAAAAAGCCCCGCATATAGCTCTCCGTCTCGTCCTGGGAGAACTGGGCGAACCACTGGATCATGGTGAGGTCGCAGCCCTCAAAGAAGGGGGTGTTGTCCTTGGGGAAGTAGCTCTGGCTGGTGGTGGTGCCCCAGCGGAAGCTGCCCTCATCCGGCTCCAGCTCCTCCATCAGGATGCGGAAGAGGGCGGTCTGGGCCGCTTCGTTTTCCCCGATGAAGGCGATCTTGTCCCCCCGGTTCACCCGGAAGGTGACGTGGGAGAGCACCCGCACCCCGTCGATGGTCTTGGTGAGGTCCTCCACCCCCAGGATGTCCTTGCCCACCTCCCGGTCCGGCTTGAAGCTGACCCAGGGGTAGCGGCGGGAAGAGGCGGGCATCTCCTCCACACTGAGCTTTTCCAGGAGCTTTCTGCGGCTGGTGGCCTGCTTGGACTTGGACTTGTTGGCGGAAAAGCGCTGGATGAAGCTCTGGAGCTCCCGGATCTTGTCCTCCCGCTTCTTCTTCTGGTCCCCCAGCACCCGCTGCATCAGCTTGCTGGATTCGTACCAGAAGTCGTAGTTGCCCACGTACATCCGCACTTGGTTGAAGTCGATGTCCACAATGTGGGTGCAGATGGTGTTGAGGAAGTGGCGGTCGTGGGAGACCACGATGAGGGTGCCGGGGAACTCCAGCAGGAAGTCCTCCAGCCAGGAGACGGAGCGGATGTCCAGGTTGTTGGTGGGCTCGTCCAGCAGGACGATGTCCGGATTGCCGAAGAGGGCCTGAGCCAGCAGCACCTTCACCTTGTCCCCGCCGGAGAGCTCCGCCATGGGCAGGGTGTGGCATTCCTCCGGGATGCCCAGCCCCTGGAGGAGCTTGGCGGCGTCGCTTTCCGCGTCCCATCCCCCCAGCTCGGCAAATTCCGCCTCCAGCTCGCTTGCCCGGATGCCGTCCTCATCGGAAAAATCCGGCTTGGCGTAGAGGGCGTCCTTTTCCGCCGCGATCTCGTGGATGCGGGGATTGCCCAGGATCACCGTCTCCAGCACCTGCTTGTCATCGTACTGGAATTGGTTCTGCTTTAATACCGACATCCGCAGCCCCTTGGGGATGGTCACCTCCCCGGTGGTGGGCTCCAGCTCCCCGGAGAGGATCTTCAGGAAGGTGGATTTTCCCGCCCCGTTGGCGCCGATGATGCCGTAGCAGTTGCCGGGGGTGAACTTGAGGGTGGCCCCCGCGAAGAGCTTCTGCCCTCCAAAGGTCAGGCTGACGTCGGAAACAGTTATCAATTTTACGATCCTCCAGATGATTCTTTTAGGGCCCCCAAGCGATGAGTAGGGGCCCCTGGCTCCTTTGCCTACAGTTGCCTATGATACCATAAAATCGGGAAAGGGACAAGGGGGGAGGAACAAAGAAAAAAGGGGGCGGAGGCCGGTTGCAAACCACGGCGGTTTGTGCTATGATGGGCGGGAAAAAGGAGTTGAGCCCTATGCCTGTTACACCGGAATTTTTCTCCTTCCTGGTAGAGAACCGCCTCCACGACAGCAAGGCCTGGTTCGAGGCCCACCGGGAGGATTACAACCGCCTGGTCCTGGAGCCCCTGCGGGGGCTGGTCCGGGAGATGACCCCCGTGATGCTCACGATGGACCCCCTGCTGATCACCCAGCCCGCGGTGGGCAAGACCATCTCCCGCATCTTTCGGGATACCCGTTTTTCCAGGGATAAATCGGCCTTTCGGGAGCACCTTTGGATCTCCTTCTCGCGGGGGAAGGCGGAGCGCTACCAGCCGGTCCCGGAGCTGTACTTCGATCTTTCCCCCGACGGCTACTCCTACGGCTGCGGCTGGTACTGCCCCGGCACCCAGCTGATGGAGACCCTCCGCCGTCTGATCCTGGAAAAGGATAAAACGGCTCTGGCCGCGGTCCGGGCGGCCGCCAGGCAGGAACATTTCCGGATGGAGGGAGAGGAGTACAAACGGAAAAAGCATCCGGACGCCCCCGCGGAGCTCCAGCCCTGGCTCAACCGCCGGGAGCTGTATTTTTCCCACCGGGGCAGCGATCCGGAGTTCCTCTATGCCCCCGATCTGGGGGAGCGGGTGGCTCAGGAGCTCCTGGTGATGAAGCCGGTCTATGACTTCTTCTGGAAGGCCCAGGACACCGCCGGGGCGGAGAGCATCCATTCCGCCACAGCCCTGGGCTGAGAGCCTATTCAGAATCTCCCTGCACACCGCCTTGGCAGGTCTTTTTCCACCCTGCCGCGTTAAAAAATTTTGAAATACAGCAAGTATTTCTGCAATTTTTTGCCTTGCAGGGCGAAAAAATCCCAGCCAATTCGATATACCTGGAGATCCTAAATAGGCTCTTAGGGGACTGGTAAATACAGCCGGCGCCATCAATATTATAAGGAGAAAGAACCATGCGGGAAGAAAAACGTGTAGCGGATTCCATCACCACCCAGGTGCAGATCATTATGGAAAAGGACATCAACGGGGCCCACCGCCTTTTTGGCGGCCAGCTCCTGGAGTGGATCGACGTGGTGGCCGCGGTGGTGGCCCGGCGCCACTGCCAGCGGGAGGTGACCACGGCGGCCATCGATAACCTCCAGTTCCGGGCCCCCGCCGAGCTGGGCTCCACCCTCTTTTTGGAGGGACGGCTCACCCATGTGGGCCATACCTCCATGGAGGTGCGGGTGGACAGCTTTACCGAGGATCTGATGGGGGTGCGCACCCTCATCAACCGGGCTTACCTGGTGCTGGTGGCCTTGGATGACCTGGGACATCCCATCCGGGTACCCGGTCTCCGGCTGGAGACGGAGGAAGAGCGCCTGGAGTGGAAAGGCGGGGAGCGCCGCCGGAGCCTGCGGGGCCAAAGGCGGAAGGAAAACTTCTGATATATATTAAGGAGAGCCGATATGACGACAAAGCGACCGGACGCCATCATCACCGACCTGGATGGGAGCCTGCTGGGGCCCGACGGAAAGGTGGGAAAGCGGGACCTGGCTGCCATCCGGAGGATGCAAAAAATGGGGATCCCCGTGCTTCCGGGGACCGGAAGACCGCCTATGCGGACCCGCCCCCTGGCCAAAGAGCTGGGGCTGGAGCTGGCCCTCTGCTCCAACGGGGGGTGCTGCTATGATTTTGCCAAGGAGGCGCCGGTTTTTCTCACCACAATGGACCACGGCATTGCCCAAAGGCTGATGGACTGGCTGCTGGCGGAGGAGATCCCGTTCCTCGTCCACACCCCTGCCCGAACCTACCGCTCCCCAGGGGCGGAGCGCATCGCCAAATATGATACCCGATGCCGGGAAGAGCGCTTCAGCCTTACGCCGGGTATGTCCCTGGAGGGGCTGGAAATTCTAAAGCTGCTGGCAGTCCAGTGTGACGAGGCCAAGGTGGCGGCACAGGCGGAAGCGATCTTCTCCGAGGGAGAGCTGGCTGTCTGTACCTCCGAAGCGGAATTTGTGGATTTTAACCCCGCCGGTGTCACCAAGGGCAGCGGCCTGCGCCGCCTGGCGGACCAGATGGGCTGGCAGATGGAAAACATCCTGGCCCTGGGGGACAACTTCAACGACCGGACGATGCTGGAGGCGGTGGGGAAAAGCGCGGCCCCTGCCAACGGAATGGAGAAGATCAAAGAGATAGCGGGCTTTGTCACCGCCCCCTGCGGGGAAGATCCCCTGGCCGCCGCCATCGACCACTATTTTCCCGGCCTGCTGGACGGGATGGATGGTGACGGTACGAGCTGTGAATAAAAATTTGAGTTATACGAATAGTTATGAGCAAACGCCAAAAAATAAAAGAAAAATGAAAAAAGGTGTTGACAAGAGGGGAGGGGGTGTGGTATTATAACTAAGCTGTCCGGAGCGCCTTTGGCGCGGAACAGCGTGGCACCTTGAAAATTGAACAACATTTAGCTTGAAGA
>JAETSQ010000022.1 GCA_021769525.1 Oscillospiraceae bacterium | reverse complement strand
GATAAAGATAAGGAAGGCGTCCGACGCCATATTCAAAAGGTTGAGAAAGGCCTGGTTTTTCCGGATCATCCTTTCTCACTCCCTCTTCACTAAACTTCCCACCCGATGGAGAGCTGTTCCTGCTCCAGCTGCCGCTCCATGGCCTGCTCCACCAGCAGGGCGACATTGTTCTCGATCACCGCCCGGTTGGACAGGTACAGCTTCCGCAGGCCCTTGGGGTTCGCCCGGCCATCCGTGAGCTGCGCCGCTTCGCAAACAGGCTTCATCACCCCGGAGATGTAGGTGCGGTGCATGGGGCGCCCGTCTCTGGTGAGGAAAATCGGCCCGGAACGGATGTCATTCCGCTGGGCAAAGGATAAAAGCTCGATCTGTAGGCATTTTGGGACCGTTAAAATCTGCTGCTTCCGATTCTTTCCGCAGACCACCCGGCCCGCCTGAACGGCCTCCACGGTCAATTCCTGAAGGTCCTGTACCAGGATCCCCATCGTGGCGAACACCTTCATTAAGAGGTAGACCCGCTCTTTCCCCATGGCCTTCGCCGTCCGGAGAAGGTGGAAATATTCCGCTCTGGAAAGCTCCGGCGTCGGCGGTTTGCTCTCCTCTTTGAGTTGCCCCGCCAGCTGATATTCCCGATGCCCAATGTAATCCAGAAAGGCGTTGGCTGCCGAGAGAAAGGAGTTCACCGTGTTGGGGGCGTAGCCCTCCTCCAGGAGTTTCTTCTGCCAGTTTTCCAGCGTCCCGTGGCGGATGGTCTTATCCTCCGGCAGGTCTTCGTAGAACTTCCGCAGCTTCCGCCGGTAGAAGTAAAAGGTCCCTTCTACCCGGTCCAGCCTTCCGTAGTCGGTGAGGAACCGCTCGATCTCATTTTGGGAAATCTGCCGTCCCTCCGCCGCCCGATGCTGCCGCGCAGGCCGTTCGCTCATGATGTGCTGCTTCACCCTTGGCACGATACCCCCCCTTTCAAAATCCATAGTCAAAATGGATAGGGAGCCCCGAAGCCTGGCCACGACAGGGAAAAATCGGACAAAACCATAGGATTTTTGCGGGGAAAAGAGAAAGCCAGAAGGAAAAAATCTCCTCTGGCTTTATTTCACGCGCAAAAAACAAGCCTGGCCCTTGCAAATCCGCCCTTTGTGTGGTAAACTAGGTGCAGTTTATGCGAGATTTTGCCGGGAGGCTGTTCTTTTTGCCCCTGTATGGGTATTGATTATCCAATTTGTCTTAAATCAGGATATGAGCCGGAGCCGCTCCAGCTGTCGGGCGTGCTCCGCCCCGGTGGAAACCAGGTAGATGCGGGTGGTCTCGATGCTGGAATGCCCCAGGACATCCGCCAGCTTCACCACATCCTGGCAGGCCCGGTAAAAGGTCCGGGCAAAGAGGTGCCGTAGATTGTGGGGAAATACCTTGCTTCGCTCCACCCCGGCCCGAAGGCAGAGGGCCTTCATTTCCGCCCAAATCTGCCGGCGACTTAGTCCCTTACCGCCTCTGGTGAGAAAGATCTCCCCGGAGGTGATCTTCTTTTTCCGGGCGTATTTTAAGAGCTTCCGGCACAGCTTCCCCGGCAGCAGGATGGTCCGTATCTTCCCCTTGAGGGCGATCTCCGCCCGTCCCGCCTGGACCGCCTCCAGGGTTATGTACTTCACCTCCGAGACTCGGATGCCCGTGGCGCAGATGGTTTCGATGAGCAGCGCCAGCCGTTCCCGGCCTATATTTTGGGCGGTCTCCACCAGCCTTGTGTAATCGTCCCGTGTCAGCTCCTTTTCGGCGCTGCGGAACATCCGCCGCTGTATCTTCAGGTACTTCACCCGGCAGTCGCTCCAGCCCAGGAAGACGAAGAGCTTATTCAACGCGGAGAGCTTCCCGTTCACCGTCACCGGCTGATGACCGCTTTTTTGCAGGTACTCCTTCCAGCGGGAAACCAGCTCCTTGGTCACAGGCTGATCCTCCGCCCACTTCGCGAAGGCCTCCACCTCCCGTAGGTATTTCCGGATGGTGGAGGGCTCCCTCTCGTCCTCCATGAGCCATTGCCGGAAAGCCGGGAAATGCTCGGCTTCGATTCTTCTCTCCATGGTCAAATCCCCCTCTGTTGGAAAAATAATGCTTTTATTTTACCGAAGATGGCGGGGGGTGTAAAATGGCAGCTGTTTCGTGCAGCATTTTCCACAAGGTCGAGGGCCACACTCCTCTTGTTCATGCGAAACATCCTCATGATTATCACTTTTTCTGATGCTTAGACATAAAAACACCGCAGACTTTCCTTAAATCTGCGGTGTTGACCAGGATGCAAATACAAGCAGCAGTTTGTTGTAAATACGTAAAGATCTTTGGTTTTATAAAATTTCTGTACTATTTGGAAAACACTTTGCTCAATTCAACGAAACACCCTTCCAGCACATTGACCTTTGCTATATCCTCCTGCCCGTAATCTTCATGGATGTGGAAAGAACCGCTGTTATCCAGCAAAAACACCTGTACAGACCGCATATCCGGGTCTACGATCCAGTATTCCCGGACCCCGGCTTTTTGGTACAGGTTCAGCTTCACCAGCCGGTCATGCCGCCGTGTAGAAGGTGATAGGATCTCGACGATCATATCCGGCGCGCCCTTACACCCCTGCTTATCAATTTTGTCCATATCGCATACCACGGTAATATCCGGTTCTACCATGGTATCTATATCTTCCGGCCGGTCCCCCTCCTGCTCGAACAGGCGAACACCAAAGGGGGCCGCGTAGACCTTACACTTCTTCCCCTCCAAAAAGTTCGCCAGTTGGCGCGTAAGTTCCATGCTGATCTCCTGGTGCCGGCTGGACGGCGGGGCCATCATAAACGCCTCACCATTGATGATCTCAATACGGTCGCTTTCATCCCATGTAAGGACATCCGCAAACGTATACCTCTCCTGTTTTGCCGGTGACGCCATAGATCAGCCCTCCTCAGCTTCGATCTTCTCTGTTTCATTTTATAGTATAGCATCCCATGGAAAAAATATCAATGCAAAAACCGCCATCCAATAGGGATGACGGCTTTCATTTGTCAGGCACATATCTGCCACTCAACTTCGTAATCCGCTGCGCCTCTCTCGTGTTTGCAGTTCACCTTCATTTTGTATTGTAGTATATCGGTGGTGATGTTCGCTTGCATCATGTGGATGCTGGGGGCGCTGGCCTTGAGGCGCACCCCGTACCGGCCGCCCTGCTTCATGATCTCCGGCTCCTCCAGGGTCAGCTCCTCCAGGCTGGGCATGACGATGCCGTAGCCGGTGGCGGCCACCTCTTCCAGGGCGCCGCTGATCTTGTCGTATTTTTTCTTGATGGCGGCCAGCTCGATCATGCAGGGCAGCAGCCCCTCCTCCCCGTCGATCTCAAGGCCGGTGGCCTCCCCCAGGATGCGGTAGAAGAGCCCGCCGGGGATCTCCAGGCGGCACCGCAGGCTGCCGGAGCCCAGGTCGATGGAGGCGATGCGGGCGTCATCGATGTTCTCGCACTCCGTCAGGGAGGCAAGGGCCTCCTTCGCCCCGGCGATGCGGTCCAGGGCCTCCCCGCAGAGGCGGGCCTGCTGGTAGACGGACTTCTGGAGCCAGTGGTCCCTTGGCAGGTTCATGATCCAGCCGGGCAGCTCCAGGGCCACCTCCTTCACCGGGAACTGGTAGAGGATGCGGGTGAGGATCTCCCGGATGTCGTCCTCATCCAGCTCCAGGCAGTTGACCGCCACCACCGGCACCTGATATTTTTCCTCCATCTCCTGGCGCAGTTCCCGGCTGCGGGGGGCCTTGGGCTGGGTGCAGTTGAGGAGGATGACAAAGGGCTTGCCGATCTCCTGGAGCTCCCCGATGACCCGGCCCTCCGCCTCCTCGTACTCGGCGCGGGGAATATCGCTGATGGAGCCATCGGTGGTCACCACCAGCCCGATGGTGCTGTGCTCGGTGATGACCTTTTTGGTGCCGATCTCCGCCGCCATGTTGAAGGGGATCTCCCGGTCGAACCAGGGGGTCATCACCATCCTGGGCTGCTCGTTTTCGATATACCCCAGGGCGCTGGGAACAATGTACCCCACACAGTCGATGAGCCGCACCTGGAAGGAAGCGGTCTGATCCACCGAGATCTTCACCGCCTCCTCCGGGATGAACTTCGGCTCGGTGGTCATGATGGTCTTGCCGGCGGCAGACTGGGGCAGCTCGTCGGTGGCCCGCTCCCGCCGGGCCTCGCTCTCGATATTGGGCAGCACCAAGGTCTCCATAAACCGCTTGATGAAGGTGGATTTGCCGGTGCGCACCGGCCCCACCACCCCTACGTAAATATCCCCGTCGGTCCGTTTTGCGATGTCCTGGTAAAGCGTGGTCTTTTCCAATGCAGCCAATCTCCTCTCCCCCTCAAGAAACCACCGGGATCAGCAGTACCCGGCGCTGCCGGCTTTCGTCCTCCTCCGGATTCTCCTCGGTGATCTTATCGATGTTGGTGTTGTACCGTTTGGCGATGTCCCACAGGGTCTCCCCCGGATCCGCCAGGTACAGGTACAGGCCGGGGGCGGCGGCGTCCTCCTTGGGCTTCTTCTCGTCCACCTCGATGTCCTCCAGCAGCACCGCCCGCACCGGGCAGGAAATGGTCCCCGTAAGCTCCAGCTGGCAGCGCAGCTCCAGAGAATCGCTCCCGGAGGCGCTCCAGGCGCAGCTCTGGCAGCTGAGGCGCGCTTCCAGGGCCGCCCCCTCCACCTCACAGGGGATCTTGTGGTTCACTTCCAGGGCCTTATCGAAGTAATAGAGCTGGCCGTCCTCCATCCTGGCCAGCATGGAGACGGTGAGCTTTCCTTCCGCCACGGGGCCGCCGCTCTCCATCCGGGAGGAAGCGCCGGCCGCATCGCACCACAGCTCCACCACTTCCTCCACGTTCTCCGGCAGGGGGATGGTCTCCTGGCAGGGGACCGTCTCCTGCACCGTCCGGCAGATCCGCGTGAGGGCGACGGTCCGGGTCCGGAAGCTGCACTGGTTCTTGGTGGAGTAGCAATCGGAGCAGTACCGGACCGCGCAGGGGAGCCATCCCCGGACACAGCTTTCCACCACCGCGTCCAGCGCGACGGAGCGGTACTCCCCGTCCTCGGTGGGAGCGGGCTCGGCGGTGACCGAGTTCACCTGCTGCCACACATCGCAGAGGCTCCCCTCCCCCAGGCCCTCCAGCTCACAGATGGCACTGGTGGGCAGGGTGTAGTCCATCCGGTCAAAGCCGCCGCCGGCCGCCTGGTAGAGGATATGAAGGTTCAGCTCCCCCCGGAGCACCGCCTTCCCCGCCACCTGCTTGCATTCGGCAACTCTGGCGGCCGCCCCTACCCGGACGATGGCTTGGATGGGGGGCTTTCCGTGGGGCAGCTCCAGCTTTTCGGTGACGCGGGTCTCCCGGACGCACTGGCCCAGCAGGCGGGCGGCATCGGTCTGCTCCCGCTTCAGCTGGAGCCCCATGCCTTCCCCCTCCGCGATCACCTGCTCTTCCCGGCTGCCCACCCCTTTTACCGTGAGGATCAGGGCCCCCCGGATGTCCAGCCGCCGCTGGTTTACCGCCCGGCAGTTGACATAATCCACACGGGCGGAGAGGGAAAGCACCGGGTCGGGGCAGTCCCCTTTCATCTCCACGATGCGGGAAAAGGGCACCTTGTACTCCCCCCGTGCCACCCCTTCCCCGGTGGAGACATAGTAGACGGTGATCACCGCCATTCCCTCCAGCTCCAGCTTGCCGGGGCTGGCCCGGCGTCCCACCAAGGTGGGAGCGACGGAGCACTTGAGGATGCGCACGATGTCCGGACAGTAGTCCGGCAGGAGGGCATCGCATTCGATGGGCTGCTCCACACTTTGGTCGATGAGGGGTTCGTTTATAAAAAGGGGCTGCCGGGTCAACTTCAGTTCCATATCTACCTCTCCTCCTTATTTGGTTCACCACCACTATATGAGGAGCCCGTACCAAATATGATATATCGCCGCATCAGAAAGGAGGGCCGGGGCGGCGATCATCCACCCTGGCCCTCCCAAAACATCGGGGGCGAAAAATGGTCTTAGTAATTCTCTGCGTGGAGCTCGAAGTAGCTCCGGGGATGGGCGCAGACGGGGCAGACCTCCGGGGCCTTAGTGCCCACCACGATGTGCCCGCAGTTGCGGCACTCCCAGACCTTTACCTCGCTCTTCTCAAAGACCGCGGCGGTCTCCACATTCTTCAGCAGGGCGCGGTAGCGCTCCTCGTGGTGCTTTTCGATGGCGGCGACCATGCGGAACTTGGCGGCCAGCTCCGGGAAGCCCTCTGCCTCGGCGGTCTTGGCAAAGCCCTCGTACATATCGGTCCACTCGTAGTTCTCGCCGTCGGCGGCGGCCCCCAGGTTCTTGGCGGTGTCCCCCAGGCCCTCCAGCTCCTTGAACCACATCTTGGCGTGTTCCTTCTCGTTGTCGGCGGTCTTCAGGAAGAGGGCGGCGATCTGCTCATACCCCTCCTTCTTTGCCACCGAGGCGAAGTATGTATACTTGTTGCGGGCCTGGGACTCCCCGGCGAAGGCGGCTTCCAGGTTCTTCTCGGTCTGTGTACCGGCGTATCTGCTCATAAAAATACTCCCTTTCTTTCTTACCTTTTACCAAAGTGCCTGGAATCCGGGATGCTTGACCAAGACTCCAGGCACTTCATTACACTATATCATTATCATTGGACGGTTCTGGATAGGCTCTTTTTAGTACATTCCGCCCATGCCGCCCATATCCGGGGCGGCGGGAGCCGGAGGAGTGGGCTCCTTCTTGTCGGCCACCAGGCTCTCGGTGGTGAGGACCATAGCGGCCACGGAGGCGGCGTTCTCCAGGGCGGAGCGGGTCACCTTGGTGGGATCCAGGATACCGGCGGGGATCATATCCACGTACTCCTCCTTGTAGAAGTCGAAGCCGTAGCCCTTCTTGCCGGAGCGCTTGATGGCGTCGATGATGACCGAGCCCTCCAGGCCGCTGTTGGCGGCGATCTGGCGCATGGGCTCCTCCAGAGCCTTCAGGACGATGCGGACACCGGTCTTCTCGTCGCCCTCCTTCTCCCCGGCCAGCTTTTCCACCGCGGGCATAGCGTTGATGAGGGCCACGCCGCCGCCGGCGACGATGCCTTCCTCCACCGCGGCCTTGGCGGCGGAAAGGGCGTCCTCAATGCGCATCTTCTTTTCCTTCATCTCCACCTCGGTGGCGGCGCCCACCTTGATGACCGCCACGCCGCCGGCCAGCTTGGCCAGGCGCTCCTGGAGCTTCTCCCGGTCAAAGTCGGAGGTGGTGTTCTCGATCTGGGCGCGGATCTGGGCGATGCGGTCCTGGATGGCCTTCTTGTCCCCTTCGCCGTTGACGATGATGGTGTTCTCCTTCTGGACGGTGACCCGCTTGGCGCGGCCCAGCTGGGACATATTGGCGTCCTTCAGCTCCAGACCCAGGTCGGAGGTGATGACCTGGCCGCCGGTGAGGGTGGCGATGTCCTGGAGCATCTCCTTGCGGCGGTCGCCAAAGCCGGGGGCCTTGACGGCGACGCAGGTGAAGGTGCCCCGCATCTTGTTCACCAGCAGGGTGGCCAGGGCCTCGCCCTCCACATCCTCGGCGATGATGATGAGTTTTCTGCCGGACTGGACCACCTGCTCCAGCAGGGGCAGGATCTCCTGGATATTGGAGATCTTCTTATCGGTGATGAGAAGCAGGGCATCATCGATGACCGCCTCCATCTTCTCGGTATCGGTGACCATGTAGGGGGTGATGTAGCCCCGGTCGAACTGCATCCCTTCCACCACGTCGCTGTAGGTCTCGGCGGTCTTGGACTCCTCCAGGGTGATGACACCGTCGGCGGAGACCTTCTCCATAGCCTCGGCGATGAGTTTGCCGATCTCCTCGTTGCCGGAGGAAACGGTGGCTACGCGGGCGATGTCGGCAGAGCCGGAGACCTTCTTGCTGTCCGCCACGATGGCGTCCACGGCGGCCTTCACGGCGCTCTCGATGCCCTTCTTGACCACCATGGGGTTGGCGCCGGAGGTGACGTTCTTCATCCCCTCCCGCACCAGGGCCTGGGCCAGCAGGGTGGCGGTGGTGGTGCCGTCGCCGGCGGCATCGTTGGTCTTGGTGGCAACTTCCTTCACCAGCTGGGCGCCCATGTTCTCAAAGGCGCAGTCCAGCTCGATCTCCTTGGCGATGGTGACGCCGTCATTGGTGATGAGGGGGCTGCCGAACTTCTTATCCAGCACCACGTTGCGGCCCTTGGGGCCCAGGGTGATCTTAACGGTATCGGCCAGCTGGTCGATGCCGGACTGGAGCGCTTTTCTGGCTTCCTCGCCATAGATGATCTGCTTTGCCATAATAATCAGTTCCTCCTGTTTCTTTCGTTACGTTAGAGTTGGTTATCCGAAGGATCATTCCACAATGGCCAGGACGTCGGACTGGCGCAGGATGGTGAACTCCTCCCCGTCCAGCTTTACCTCGGTGCCGGCGTACTTGCTGATGAGGACCTTCTGGCCCACGGTGAGATACATATCCACCTGGTTGCCGTCCACCATGCCGCCGGGGCCCACGGCCACTACCTCGGCTACAACGGGCTTCTCCTTCGCGTTGCCGGCCAGGATGATGCCGCTCTTGGTGGTTTCCTCCGCCTCTGTCATTTTGATGACCACACGGTCACTCAAGGGTTTGATTGTCATGGTTTGTTCCCTCCGAATTTTTATTTCGATCAGCGATTGGATTTAGCACTCGTAATATTAGAGTGCCAACGATTATTATTCTACCCCTTTTTGGAAAAAAATCAAGGGGGTTTCGCCGATTTAACAAAAAAATAGGAAATTTAACAATTTGTTCAAGATTGGTCCCATCCACCAAAAAAACAGAGCAGAGGATCGCTCTGCTCTGTTTTTTTGGGCGGGACGCCTCAGCGGCGGCCGTTCCGGGGCGGATTCTGGCGGAGGAGCTGGCGCTGGGCGCTTTGCAGATCGCCGGTGTCGGTGGGGCGCACGCCGGGATCAAAGTAGGTGACGAACTTTACCGAGTACATATCGCAGACCACCGAGGTGCCGCTGCTCTCATCATAGAGCAGCAGCCAGGAGACCCCCACGGCGGTGAGCACGCCTTCCTTGCGGACGATATTATTGGTGCCGATGAGAAACTCCACCACCACATAGCTGCCCACCGAAAGGGCGATGACCTCCTGGATGGTCTCCGGGTCTACGCCGTTCTGGGTTTCCTCCGGGTAGGGCTCCGGGTTTTCGGTCAGGGGCTGGGGCATCTGGGAAAGGTTTTCCATGGTTTCATTGTCGGGCATAGTCGCTCCTCCTTATGTATCGTAATAGGCCGCGGTGGGGTTATAAAAGCAGTGGTTGCGGATGCGGGTGACATAGACCCCCACCTCGCTGGGGAAGTTCGGGCGGCAGGTGGGACTGTAGGGGTTGAAGAACCACAGAGCCTGCCCCAGGTTGATGACCCGCCCACCCGCAATGGCCCACTCGGCAATTTGATACTGCACCGATTCCGGGCGCATATTATAGATGTTCTGCTGGTTGGGCCGGCCTCCCACTGTCTCCATGGCGCAGGTGAACTGACCGGGCTGGAGGATGATCTTCCGGATGCTCCCCTGGCCCACCCGCGCGTACTCCCCCGCGCTGGCCCGGACCCGGTTCATCACCACCGTGGCCACCGCCGCCATGCCGGTATCCCCCTCTCCGCCGGCCTCGCACTGGATGAGCCTAGCCAGAAGCTCCAGGTCGGAAAATGCCATCTCTCTTCGGACCCCCTCCTTTTCCCCCTCCATCCATCTGTATGCGGGGTACGGGAAAAAGATACGGAAAAGTTCATAAAATATCTATTGTTTCTTTGGTGATATTTCTATATAATCAGCCTATCGAATATTTCGATGATCGAAATAATAAAGCAAAAAGGAGAGCTCCCTATGGACAACACCCCGGATACCCGGCTCTTTCTCGCCAACGCCCGGTATCTCCACACCCTTACCAGGGGGGGCGCCTGGCCCCGGCCCCAGATCCACCTGCTCATCTACCTGGACCGCCACCGGGAGACCCAGGTCACCCCCACCCAGCTGAGCCAGGTGCTGCGGGTGCGCCCTTCCACCATCACCCCCATGCTCCAGCGGCTGGAGGACCAGGGCCTGCTGCGGCGGGTCCACTCCCAGGAGGACCGCAGGCAGGTATTCCTCACCATCACCCCGGAGGGGCAGGACTTCCTGAAAAAGGACTGGGAGCGGCAGGTGGTCTTTTTCCGCGGTCTCCTTGCCCGCCTTGCCCCGGAGGAGGGGCTGCTCTTTTTGGACCTTTTGGAAAAGATCTCCGACCCCGCGCCCTCCGAATCTCCCGATTTCCTGATGAAAGGTTGTGAACCGGAATGCTAAAGATCCTCGGAAAGCTGCGGCCTTACTGGCCGCAGACGCTGCTGCTGGCCGCCATCACCCTGGCCGGGGTCTACACCGATCTGGCCCTCCCCTCCCTGATGGCCCGCATCATCAACCAGGGCATCGCCGCCCAGGACCTCCCCCTGATCTTCCTCACCGGGGGGGAGATGCTCCTCTGCGCTCTGCTGGGGGTGCTCTGCGCCGTGGGCAGCGGCATCCTGGGGGCCCAGGTATCCATGGGCTTTGGCCGGGACCTGCGGGGGATGGTTTTCCGCAAGGCCGCCGCCCTCTCCCTCACCGAGTTCGAGTCCCTGGGCACCGCCACCCTCATCACCCGCACCACCAACGACGTGAACCAGATCCAGATGTTTGTGATGATGGCCTTCCGCATCCTCATCCGGGCCCCCCTGATGATCCTGGGGGGCGTCACCATGGCCCTGAACTCCAGCGCCGCCCTCTCCCAGGTGGTGCTCCTCTCGGTGCCCGCCCTGGTCATCACGGTGGTCCTCGTATCCTCCGTCGCCCTGCCCCTTTCCGGCACCATCCAGCGGTCGGTGGACCGGGTGAACCTCATCCTGCGGGAAAAGCTCACCGGACTGCGGGTGGAGCGGGCCTTTGGCACCGAGGGCTATGAGGAAGAGCGGTTCGACGGGGCCAACAGCGCCCTTACCGCCGTCACCATCAAGATGCACCGCACCATGGCCATCCTGATGCCGGTGCTCACCCTCATCATGAGCTTTACCCAGATCGGCCTGGTGTGGTCCGGCGCCGTTCAGATCGATGCCGGCAGCCTCCTGGTGGGGGATATGATGGCGGTGATCCAGTACGTTATGCAGATCATGATGTCCCTGATGATGTTCACCATGATCTTCGTCATGGCGCCCCGCGCAGTGGCCTCCGCCCGGCGGATCACCCAGGTGCTGGACCTTCCGGAGGCCATCGCCGACCCGGAGGGACCCGCTCCCCGGACCGGCCTGCGGGGCACGGTGGAGTTCCGGGATGTCTCCCTCACCTACCAGGGGGCGGAAAAGCCGGTGCTGGAGGGCATCTCCTTCACCGCCCGCCCTGGGGAGGTGACGGCGGTCATCGGCTCCACCGGCAGCGGCAAATCCACCCTGGTGAACCTCATCCCCCGGTTCTTTGACGCCACCGGGGGGCAGGTGCTGGTGGACGGGGTGGACGTCCGCCAAATGACCCAGCGGCAGCTCCGGGACAAGATCGGCTTCGTCCCCCAGAAGGCGCTGCTCTTCCGGGGCACCATCCGGGAAAACATCGCCTACGGCAAGCCGGACGCCACCGAGGAGGAGATCCTGGCGGCGGCCAAAACCGCCCAGGCGCTGGACTTCATCCGGGAGAAGCCCGGCGGGCTGGATGCCCCGGTGGCACAGCTGGGGCAGAACTTCTCCGGGGGCCAGAAGCAGCGGCTCTCCATCGCCCGCGCCCTGGTCCGCAGGCCGGAGGTCTATATCTTTGACGACAGCTTCTCCGCCCTGGACGCCAAGACCGACGCCGCCCTCCGGGCCGCCCTCCGGGAGACCACCAGGGACGCCACCGTACTCATCGTAGCCCAAAAGGTGAGCACCATCATGGACGCCGACCGCATCCTGGTACTGGATGGCGGCGGCTGTGTGGGGATGGGCACCCACCGGGAGCTGCTGCAAAGCTGCCCGGTCTACCAGGAGATCGTCTATTCCCAGATGTCGGCAGAGGAGGTGGGAGCATGAGCGGACCGATGCACGGCGGACCCGGCGGCCGCCAGCCAAAAAACTTTGACCGCCCCAAGAACACCAAGGTCACCCTCCGGCGGCTGCTGATCTTTATGAAGCCCTACCACCTGGGGCTGGCCCTGGTGGTGATCTTCGCCATCCTCAGCACCGTCTTCAGCAGCATGGGGCCCATGGTCCTGGGCTTTGCCACCAACGAGATCCAACGGGGCTTTGACCGGATGACCCAGGGCAGCGGCGGCATCGATTTTACCGCCGTGCTGCGGATCCTGGTCCTGCTGGCGACCCTCCATATCCTCTCCGCCCTCTTCAGCTATCTGCAAAATTTCCTGGTCTCCGGCGTGGCCCAAAAGACCATCTACAGCCTGCGCAAAACGGTGGACCAGAAGATCCGCCGCCTGCCCCTGGGCTACTTTGACCGGGGTTCCATCGGGGATGTCCTCAGCCGTGTCACCAATGACGTGGACACGGTGGCCACCACCCTCCAGCAGGGGATCAACCAGGTGGTCAACTCGGTCTTTACCATCCTCACCATCCTGGTGATGATGCTGCTCATCAGCCCGGTCCTCACCGGGGTGGCCCTTCTCACCCTCCCCCTGACCCTGCTGGCCTCGATGAATGTGGTGCATCTCTCTCAAAAGCTCTTCAAGGGCCAGGCGGACACCCTGGGCTCCCTCAACGGCTATGTGGAGGAGATGTACACCGGCCACAACGTGGTCAAGGTCTTTTCCCGCGAGGAGGATACCATTGCCGCCTTTGACGGCCTCAACGAAGAGCTGTACCGCTACAGCTGGAAGGCCAATTTCATCTCCGGCATCATCATGCCGGTGAGCAGTTTCATCGGCAACCTGGGATATATCATCGTCACCGTGCTGGGGGCTATCTGGGTCATCCAGGGAAAGTTCCTGGTGGGCTCCATCCAGTCCTTCATCCAGTATATCCGCCAGTTCTCCAACCCCATCGTCCAGCTGGCCAACCTGGCCAATATGCTCCAGTCCGCCATCGCCGCGGCAGAGCGGGTCTTTGAGTTCCTGGACGAGGCGGAGGAGACCCCGGACCCCCTGCCCCAGGAGGAGATCCCCCAGGCCGCCCGGCGGGGCAGCGGCAGCGTGGAGTTCCAAAACGTCAGCTTCGGCTACACCCCCGACCGCATCCTCATCAAAGACCTGAGTCTCTCCATCCGCCCCGGAGAAACGGTGGCCATCGTCGGCCCCACCGGGGCGGGCAAGACCACCCTGGTCAACCTCATCCTGCGGTTCTACGAGGTGAGCGGGGGCCGCATCCTGCTGGACGGGGAGGACATCGCGGGGATGCCCCGCGCGGCGCTGCGCTCCCGCATCGGTATGGTGCTCCAGGATACCTGGCTCTTTTCCGGCACCATCCGGGAGAACATCCGCTACGGCCGCCTGGACGCCACCGACGCCGAGGTGGAGGAGGCCGCCCGGTCCGCCCGCGCGGATAAATTCATCCGGGCCCTGCCCCAGGGGTACGACACCCCGCTGGGGGAGGACGCCTCCAACATCAGCCAGGGGCAGCGGCAGCTCCTCACCATCGCCAGAGCCATCCTCTCCGACCCGGATATCCTCATCCTGGATGAAGCCACCAGCAGCGTGGACACCCGCACCGAGGTGCTGATCCAAAAGGCCATGAACACCCTGATGAAGGGACGCACCAGCTTTGTCATCGCCCACCGCCTTTCCACCATCCGGGACGCCGGAAAGATCCTGGTGATGCGGGACGGGGACATCATCGAGGCAGGGAACCATCAGGAGCTGATGGCTAAAGGCGGCTTCTACGCCCAGCTCTATCAGAGCCAGTTCAAGGGGGAGGACGAAGCCTCCGCCTGACCCACGGCTTGTCGAAAAAGTTTTTTCGACAAGCGAAGGCCCCCGGCAAAGCCGGGGGCCTTCCTTATGCCCTTTTCTTTCATTTTAGATGGAGATCTCGTAGGCCACCTTGTACAGGTACTCGTCGATGTCCTTCACCATATCCAGGGCTTCGTTGATGTCGTAGTCCACGATGCGGTTGTTCTGGATGCCCACGACGCGGTTGCCCTTCCCCTGCTCCAGCAGCTCCACCGCCCGGACGCCCATGACGCTGGCGTGGACCCGCTCCTTTGCGGTGGGGGTGCCGCCCCGCTGGACATGGCCCAGGACGGTGAGGCGGGTCTCGATGCCGGTCTTTTCCTGGATGTAGTTGCAGATCTCCTGGGTGTTCCCCACCCCTTCCGCCACAATGACGATGAAGTGGTGCTTGCCGGTCTTGAGGGTGGCCCGCATCCGGGATACGATGTCCCGGTCCAGGTCGTGGGGACGCTCCGGGATCAGGGTGGCGATGGCCCCGCAGGAGATGCCGGCGTAGATGGCGATATGCCCCGCCCGGCGGCCCATCACTTCCACCACCGAGCAGCGGTCGTGGGACTGGGAGGTGTCCCGCAGCCGGTCCACGCTCTCCACAACGGTGTTGACCGCGGTATCAAAGCCGATGGTGTACTCGGTGGAGGCGATGTCGTTATCGATGGTGCCGGGGATGCCGATGCAGGGGATGCCGGCGTTGGAAAGGTTCCGGGCCCCCTTAAAGGAGCCGTCGCCGCCGATGACCACAAGGCCGTCGATGCCCATCTTGTGGCACATCTCCACGCCCTTTTTGAGGCCCTCCTCGGTCTTGAACTCCTCACAGCGGGCGGTGTAGAGGACGGTGCCCCCCCGCTGGATGATCTCGCTGACGCTGCGCAGCTTCATCTCCTCGATCTCGCCGTTGAGGAGGCCCTCATACCCCCGGCGGATACCCAGCATCCGGTGGCCCTTGTTGATCCCCGCCCGCACCACGGCGCGGACGGCAGCGTTCATCCCCGGCGCGTCGCCGCCGCTGGTGAGGACGCCTATGGTTTTATGTTCGCTCATGATGGATCCCTCCTGTTTTTTACATGGATGGAAGATCGGTATAATTTCCCGCTTCTAATTTTAACCCCATATCCCTGGGAAGTAAAGGAACGTTTTTGACAAAGAAAGCGGTCTTCAGTTTAGTTTTTTTACATTCTCGCTACCCAGCGTCACCCCCAATTCCCGCAGGAGGACCTCGTTGGGGTCGCACCAGAGGCTCCGGGGGGCCCGCAGGAGCTTCCCGGTGTCCTCCGCCTTGAAGTAGACCGGGAATCCGCCGTCAAAGATCTGGAGCAGGAGCCTGGCCCGGTCGGTCACCGGGGAGGACATGGCGGGCACCCGCAGGTACACCCCCGCCTTGCCGCTGGGGGCCGGGGCGGAAAGCACCGGGCCGGCCGGGTCGCCGCTGCGGCCGCCCTTCCGGTCGTACCGGCCGGAGGAGGCAGGGCGGTCCTCCATGGGGCCCTGGGCGCGCTCCGGCAGGGTCATGGCGTCCTCCAGGATCAGCTTGGCGTCCTCCTCTTCCCGCAGGGACACCCGCCCCCGCAGAAAGACCGGGCTGCCCGCTACAAGGCGGGAGGCGTGGACGGCGTAGACCTTGGGGAAGACCAGCACCTCCATCGCCCCGGTCATGTCCTCCAGGGTGAGGAAGGCCATATTCTCCCCGCCCTTGGTGAGCTTCAGCCGCTTGGCGGTGATCATCCCCATCACAAAGACCGAGGCGTTGTCGTAGCTCCCGTTCACTTCCGGGTCGGTGAGGCGGATGAGCTTGACGGCGCCGTACTTGGGGTAGAGGGCCTCGTAGTGGGACATGGGGTGGCCGGAGATGTAGAGGCCGGTGACCTCCTTCTCCCCCGCCAGCAGAGCGGCGGGCTCGTCCTCCTCCACCAGGGGGAGGGACAGCTCCTCCTCGTCCGGCTCATCCCCAAAGAGGCTGATCTGCCCGGTGCTCTTCCAGCGGTCCCTGGCGGCCAGCACCTCCCCCACCTTGGGGTAGCCCTCCAGCATCTGGCGGCGGTTGGCCCCCAGCCCGTCCAGCGCCCCGCTTTTGATGAGGCTCTCCAGGCTGCGCTTGTTCATCTCCCCGCTGTAGGTCCGGCGGTAAAAGTCCAAAAAGCTCTTGTATCTCCCGTTTTTCTCCCGCTCGGCCACCATCTCCCGGATGACCCCGGACCCCAGGTTCTTCACCGCCAGCAGGCCGAAGCGGATGCCCTCCGGGGTGACGGTGAAGCCCTCCCCGCTCTCGTTGATGCGGGGGGGCAGCACCCGGATGCCCAGGCGGCCGCATTCCTCGATGTACTCGATGACCTTGTTGGTGTTATCCAGGATGCTGGTAAGGAGGGCCGCCATATACTCCTTGGGGTGGTGGCACTTGAGGTAGGCGGTCTGGTAGGCCACCAGGGCGTAGGCGGCGGCGTGGGATTTGTTGAAGGCGTAGGCGGCGAAGGCGCTCATCTCGTCAAAGAGCTGGCTGGCAGCGGCCTCCTCCACCCCGTTCTTCCGGCACCCCTCCAGGAAGTGGGTGCGCTCCTTGGCCATAACATCCGCCTTCTTTTTGCTCATGGCCCGGCGCACCAGGTCGGCCTGCCCGTAGCTGTAGCCCCCCAGCTCCCGGCAGATCTGCATCACCTGCTCCTGGTAGACGATGCAGCCGTAGGTGACCTCCAGGATGGGGCGCAGCTTTTCGGTGAGGTAGGTAACGTGCTCCGGATGGTGGCGGCAGTCGATATACTTGGGGATGGACTCCATGGGGCCGGGGCGGTAGAGGGAGATGACGGCGATGATGTCCTCCATGGAGGTGGGCTGGAGCTGGGTGATGACCCGGCGCATCCCCCCGGATTCCAGCTGGAACACCCCGCCGGTATCCCCGGCGGAGAGCATCCGGAACACCTCCGGGTCGTCCAGGGGTATCTTCTCGATGGAAAAGCCGGGGTCCTCCCGCCGGAGCATCTTTTCCGTATCGTCGATGACGGTGAGGTTTCTGAGCCCCAGGAAGTCCATCTTCAGGAGCCCCAGCTCCTCCAGGGTGGTCATGGTGTACTGGGTGACCACCGCATCATCGTTTTTGGCCAGGGGGACGTAGCTTTCCACCGTGTCGTGGGTGATGACCACCCCGGCGGCATGGGTGCCGGCGTGGCGGGGCATCCCCTCCACCTGCTGGGCCAGCTCCACCAGCTGCCTGATCTTGGGGTCGGCCTCCATCAGGTCCCGCAGCTCCTTGGAGCCCTCGATGGCCTTTTTAAGGGTGATGTGCAGCTCCATGGGGACCATCTTGGCCGCCTGGTCCACCTGGGGGTAGGGGATGCCCAGGGCCCGTCCCACGTCCCGAATGGCCCCGCGGGCCGCCATGGTGCCGAAGGTGACGATCTGGGCCACGTGGTCCGCCCCGTACTTTCTGACCACGTAGTCGATGACCTCCTGGCGGCGGACACCGCAAAAGTCGATGTCGAAGTCCGGCATGCTCACCCGCTCCGGGTTCAGGAAGCGCTCGAAGAGGAGGCCGAAGCGGATGGGGTCGATGCCGGTGATGCCGATGCAGTAGGCGGCGATGGATCCGGCCCCGGAGCCCCGCCCCGGTCCCACCGGGATACCCACGCTGCGGGCGTAGTTGATGAAGTCGTAGACGATGAGATAGTAGTTGACGTACCCCATCTTGTGGATCACCGAAAGCTCGTACTCCAGCCGGTCCCGGACCTCCTGGGGGGCGTTCTCGCCGTAGCGGCGGATAAACCCTTCCCGGCAGAGGCGGAAGAAGTAGTCCACGTTGTCCTCGCCGTCCGGCGCCTCGAACCGGGGGAGCTTGGTCTTGCCGAACTCAAACTCCACCTGGCACCGCTTTGCGATCTCCACTGTATTGGCGATGGCGGAGGGGAGCTTTTCAAAGACCTTTGCCATCTCGTCCCCGGATTTGAGATAAAACTCCTCGGTGGGGAACTCCAGGGCCATCTCCTCGTCCACGGTGTGGCCGGTCTGGATGCAGAGGAGCAGGTGCTGGAGCTGGTGGTCCTCCTTACGGAGGTAGTGGGTGTCGTTGGTGGCCGCAAGGCCCACTCCCAGCTCCTCCGAGAGCTTTACCAGCTGAGGCAGGATGCGGATCTGGTCCTCGATGCCGTGGTCCTGCACCTCGATGAAGTAGTTTTCCGCCCCGAACTGGTCCCGGTACCAAGCGGCGGCCTCCTTGGCCTTTTCGTACTCCCCGGCGGTGAGGGCGCGGGGCACCTCTCCGGCCAGGCAGGCGGAAAGGCAGATGAGCCCCTCGGTGTGCCCCGGCAAGATCTCCCGGTCGATGCGGGGCTTAAAGTAGAACCCCTCGGTGAAGCCGCGGGAGACCAGCCAGGAGAGATTCTGGTAGCCGGTGTTGTTTTTGCAGAGCAGTACCAGGTGATAGGGGCGCTTGTCCCTCTGGGGGTCCTTATCGGCCCGGCCCCTGGGGGCCACATAGACCTCGCAGCCGATGATGGGCTTTATCCCCGCTTTTTTTGCGGCCTTGTAGAAGTCGATGGCCCCGTACATCACCCCGTGGTCGGTGATGGCCAACGCCTCCTGTCCCAGCTCCTTGGCCCGGACTACCAGCTCGTTTATCTTACAGGCCCCGTCCAGCAGGCTGTACTCGGTGTGGACGTGGAGGTGGACAAAATCGGTCATGCTGTCACCACTTTCTCTGTTTGTTGGGTCAGGTATTGGGGTTATTGCCGGGGGCGGTGTACCGGGGGGCCATATAATCGATGAGATCCTCCGGGGCGGGGGCCTGTCCGCCGGCGGCGCAGGCGGTGAGCAGCAGGAGGGACAGCAGGATGGCAAGACAGCGTTTCATGGTTTTTGGTTCCTTTCTTCGGCAAGTTCCGAAATCCTCTTCAGCCGGTGGTTGACCCCGGAGCGGGAAAGGCCCAGCCTCGCTCCCAGCTCCCGCAGGGAGGCCTCCGGGCTTTCCAGCCGCAGGGCGGCCAGCTCCCGCAGCTCCTCCGGCAGGGCGGTGAGGCCCTGGTCCCCCATCAGGGCGCGGATGTCCCGGATCTGGCTCTCCGCCGCCCCCACCACCTTGTCGATGTTGGCGTTATCGCAGTTGGCGGCCCGGTTGGCGGCGTTGCGGCGCTCCTTGAGGATCTTCACGTTCATCACCTCAAGGCTCATGAGGGGACAGCCGATGAAGGTGAGGAGGTCCTCCATCTGGCCGCTGTCGTGGGTGTAGAGGATGGTCCTGCCCCGGCGGGCGGCGGTCTTGGGCAAAAAGCCCACCTCCCCCAGGATGCCCGCCAGCACCTCCGCCGTCTCCGGGCGGGGCGGGGCGAACTCCAGGTGATATTTCTTTTCCGGGTCGGCAAGGCTGCCGCAGCTGAGGAAGGCCCCGCTGACAAAGGCGGCGGCCCCCTCATCCCCTCCCAGCAGCTCGTAGGTGATCCCTTCCGGGTAGAGCATGGCGTAGTGATTTAAGAGGCTGCGGCGGTCGGCAGCGGAATCCACCCGCACCCGGTAGGCGGGCTGCCTCCCCGCTGTCTCCTCCCTGGTGGTGACGGTGCCGGTGAGGGGCACCGCCCTGGTGAGGAAGGCGGCGTAGTGCCGGGCCACCTCCCGCTGCTGGGTGGCAAGGCTGATGCTCCCCACCCCGTAGGTGCGGCCAAAGAGCAGCAGGCCGTAGCCGTGCTGGTTTTTGAACCGGGTGCGCAGGGCGCGGTTTTCTAAAATTTCGCCCTTGGCCCTCTGGGTATAGGACATGGGGACTCTCCCCTTTCGTTCAGTTCTTTCCGGTGACCCGGACCTCCGGCTCCAGGACAAAGCCGGTCTTTTCCTTTACGATTCGCTGCACTTCCCCAATGAGGGCCAGGACGTCGGCGCAGGTGGCCTCCCCGGTGTTGATGACAAAGCCGGCGTGCTTCTCGCTCACCTGGGCCCCGCCCACCCGGAATCCCTTTAACCCGCACCGGTCGATGAGGGCGGCGGCGTAGGCCCCCTCCGGCCGCTTGAAGGTGCTGCCGGCGCTGGGCCATTCCAGGGGCTGCTTTTCCCTGCGGCGGCGGTAGATCTCCTCCATCCGGGCCCCCACCGCCTCCGGCCCCTCCGGGTCCCTTTGCAGACGGAAGACAGCGGAGAGGATAACACACCCTTTCCCGGTAAAAAAACTGTGGCGGTAGCCCATCTCCAGCCTTTCCACGGGGTAAACATGGCGCTCCCCCGCCTCGTCCAAAAACTCCACCTGAACAAGGACGTCCCGGAGCTCCCCGCCGTAGGCTCCGGCGTTCATATAGACGCCGCCCCCCACCTGTCCGGGGATGCCATAGGCGAACTCCAGCCCGGCAAGCCCCGCCTGACGGGCCGCGGCGCACACCGCCGTCAGGGAGGCACCCGCCTGGGCTGTCACCGTCTCCCCCTCCACCGAGACGGCGGAAAGCCTCTCCATGGCGATGGTGAGGCCGGGGATGCCCCGGTCCCCCACCAGGAGGTTGGAGCCCTTCCCCAGGACGAAATAAGGAAGGCCGTCTTTTTTGCAGGCATCCAGAAGAAGGCGCAGCTCCTCCGGCGTTTCGGGGCAGGCGAAGTATTCCGCCGGTCCCCCGATGCGGAAGGTGGTGCGGCGGCTCATGGGCTCCCCCATCCGCAGGGGGACGCCGCAGTCCCCCAGGGCGGTGTTCCAAAGCTGGCTCATGGTTTTTTCTCCTCCTTCACAGGGGATATTACTCCTCCGGCAGGTCTTCGATCCCCTGGCGGGCGCAGAGCCAATCCCGGAAGCGGCGGTAGTCGAGGTTCAGGATCTGCTCCTCCGGGACGCCCGCTTCCTGGGCGATGGCGGCGGAGGGGCCCACCTCCCCGATGGAGGTGCAGAAGTGGGCATCGCTGGAAAGGAGCAGCGGCACCCCGTATTCCTTGCAGAGGGCGGCGATGCGCAGGCAGTTCTTCTCCGAGCCGGGGCGGCTCACCGGGGATGATGCGTTCAGCTCCACCGCCTGCCCCCCTTTCCGGAAGGCCCGGATCACCGTCTCGTAATCCGCCTCAAAGCGGGGGTCCCCCAGGTGGCCGATGACATCCACACGGGGATTTTCCGCCACGGCGCACCAGGCGGCGGTGCGCTCCTCCGGGGTGGTGTCCTGGGGGAAGGTGAGGCGGTGCATGGAAGCGATGACCAGATCCAGCTTCCGCAGACCGCTCTCCGGAACATCCAGGGTCCCGGCCAGGTCCATGACATCGGCTTCGCACCCCTTGATGACCACCACCCCCAGCATCTCCCTCGGCACCGCCTTGCGGAGGTTCTCAAAGTACCATTCGTGGGGAGCCCCCGGCATGGCGGGGCCGTGCTCGGTGGTGGCCATAAAACGGTGGCCCGCCGCTGCCGCCGCCCGGATATTCTCCAGCAGGGTGCTGTAAGCGTGCTGGCAGAGGAGGGTATGGGTGTGGGTATCTCCTGCGATCTTCATAGCTGCGATGACCTTTCCTTTCGCCGGATCATTTCGTCTCGGACCGGGCCTTGAGGGTCCGCTTTGGGCCTTTGTTTGTACCTGCCAGGATACGCAGGTATTTAGTCATGGACGGGATATAGGTGAGTGTGAACAAGGAGCCGGCGGCTTCAATAATAAAACTCCTCGTAATCGGTGACCGGCGGATGCTGCACCCTGGGGATGTCCTCCGCCATGCCCAGACGGGCCAGCAGCTCGTGGGCGGCGTTGTAGCCCAGCTTCTTCTGGCGGTTGTTCATGGCGGCCACCTCGATGATCATAGCCAGGTTACGGCCCGGCTTCACCGGGATGGTGATGGAGGGGATGGAAAGCCCCAGGATGTCGGTGGTCTCCTCCTCCATCCCCATGCGGTCGTAGATCTTGGTCTGGCTCCAGATCTCCAGGTTCATCAGCATATCGATGCGCCCGGTGACCTTCACCGCGCCGATGCCGAAGATGCGCCGGACGTTGATGATGCCGATGCCCCGCAGCTCCAGAAAGTGGCGGATATTGGCCGGGGAGGAGCCCACCAGGGTCTTATCCGACACCCGGCGGATCTCCACCGCGTCATCGGCGATGAGGCGGTGCCCCCGCTTCACCAGTTCGATGGCAGCCTCGCTCTTGCCCACGCCGCTGTCCCCCAGGAGCAGGACCCCCTCGCCGTAGACCTCCACCAGCACCCCGTGGCGGGTGATGCGGGGGGCCAGCTCCACATTGAGGAAGGCGGTGAGGCTGGCGGAAAAGCTGGTGGTGGTGGCGGCGGTGATCAGGAGGGGCACCCCGTATTTCTTGGCCTTTTCCATGGCGATGGGCGAGGGCATATTCCCCCTGGTCTGGATCACCGCCACCGGCTTTGCGGCCATAAACTGCTCCATCACCTGCTCTTCCTGCTCCGGGGTCAGGTGGGAAAGGTAGGCCAGCTCGCTTTTGCCGATGAGCTGCACCCGCTGGTTATCAAAATAATCGAAGAAACCCGCCAGCTGGAGCCCCGGACGGTTGATGTCCGCCGAGGAGATGAGGATCTCCTCCTCGCCGGAGGGCATATAGGCCACCTCCAGCTTCATGGCGCTGATGAGCTTGGTCAGGGGCACTGTGAACTGGATACTCATAGACGTCCCTCCTAATATATATGTTGGGTCTGCTTGGGTCGGTCCGGTTTTTTTCGGACGGGTCAGCGGAACATCAGCGCCAGGGCCCCCTGAGCCATGCCGATGAGCACCAGGAGGGGGGCCAGCCGGGTGATGAGCTTGCGGACCCAGGGGCGGCCGCCGGTGAGGGCATCGATCCTTTCCGAGGCCACAGCCAGAATGACGCCGGCCAGGAGGTAAAGGAGATACGAAGGCATTTTCATCGCTCCTTTTTGCTTGGCAGAGGTGGATTTGTCTTATTATTTAGTATAACACAACGCCGCTCAAAACTCCAGCGGTCCCCAGGCCTTTTTCCCAGGTCCATCCTGATTTATTTCTACATACAAAAGGCGCCGGTCCGGAGCAGCTAAGGCCCCCGGACCGGCGCGTTTACCGTTGTTCAGCTGTTGGATGAGGAGGCCTCGGCGTCCGTCTTGACGGCGGTGGAGGCGATCTCCATGGCCCGGCGCAGCTGGCTGTCGTACTCCGGGTCCCCCATGGTGGCGGTCTTGTCCATCTCGGCGGGATAGGCCACCTCGTAGTCGGCGGGGACCCCCACCTGGTCGTAGGTCTCCCCGGAGGGGCCGGCGTATCGCGCCACCGTCAGGTAGACGGCGGAACCGTTTTTCAGCTTATAAAAGGTCTGCTGAGTGCCCTTGCCAAAGGTCTTCTCCCCCACCGTCCGGGCCTTGCCGGTATCCCGCAGGGCCTGGGCGAACAGCTCCGTGGTGCCCACGGTGGTACTGTCTGCCAAAACCACCATGGGCAGGTCCACCTCCGATTCATCGGAGGTCATCAGCTCTCGCGAGACCCCGCTGGCGTCCTCCTGGTAGACGATGGTCATCTTCCCCAGGAGGGTATCCAGCATACTGCCGATGACGGTCACATTGTCGCTTTCGATCCCCCGGATGTCAAAGATCAGCGCCGCGGCCCCGTTCTGGTTGGCCTGGCGGATGGCGGTCTCCAGGTGCTGGGAGGTGTTTCCGGTGATGCTGGAAAAACGCAGATAAGCGATGTTATCCAGCATAGTGGTGGTGATGGTGGGGGTATCGATCTCCCTTCGGGTCAGTTCCACCGTCATTTCCTCGGTATCCCGGCGGTAGACCAGAGTGACCTTGGTGCCGGCGGCCCCCCGGAAGGACCCCACCAGCTCGGTGTAGTTATCCTTGGTGGCGGCGGTGCCGTCCACGCTGACGATCAGGTCCCCCGCCTGCATCTGGGCGGAGGCGGCCGGAGACTGGGGGTAGACGGTGCGCACCCGTATGTAGCCGTCCACATCCAGGTCGGTGACCACGCCGATGCCCACATACCGCTGGCCCTCGGTCTGCTGGTAGGCCTCGTATTCCCGGTCGGTGAGGAAGCGGGCGTAGGGGTCCCCCAGACCGGAGATGTACCCGGAGGCGATTCCCGCCCGGAGCTCCTCCTCCTCCATCTCCCCGGCGTAATGGCTGCGGGCGTACTGGTCGATCTCCGAAAGGAGAGCGTACTCCCGCTCCCGTTCGATGATGTTATTGTACATGGAGTTATAGCGGTTTTCCGAATAAAACATGGTGAGGCAGAACACCACCGCGGCAACGATGGCCATATAGGCGATGGCGGCCCCCAAAGAGATCTTTTTGTTCAAACAAGCAGCGCCTCCTTTTCAGGGTACAAATGGGAAGGATTTCTCTAAGTATAGCACAGCCGAGGAAAAAAGAAAAGAAACAAACCGTTAAGAAAGCCCGTCCCTGGGGAAAACCTGCCCGCGACCCAGAGCCTTGGCCTCCTCCGCAGAATTTTTTTGCCGGGAAGAAAGAAAAAAGCCCCGGACAGCTTTTATTTTCTCTTGCGCCGTGGTATAATACCTAAAAGATAACGATTCTGCGCGGTGGATAAAACGGCGTACGGATGTTTTTTGCCCCGATGCTTCCCCCAAAAAGGAGACCGGGGCTCTTTGCGGGCGCTTGGACGTTCCCGGCGCCGCCATTACTTCATTACAGAAAAGGGGCATCAGCCATTGAATAAGTTCGTCGTGACCGGAGGGAACCCCCTCCACGGCACAGTAAAGATCGGCGGGGCCAAGAACGCGGCGGTGGCCATCATCCCCGCCACGGTGCTGGCGCGGGGAAAGTGCGTCATCGACAACATCCCCAACATCAGCGATGTCACCCTGCTGCTGCGCATCCTCACCGAGATGGGGGCCCAGGTGCGGATGCTGGGAAAGAAAACGGTGGAGATCGACACCTCCCACCTGGTCTCCCACACCGTCCCCTACGACCTGGCGAAGAATATGCGGGCCAGCTACTACTTCATCGGGGCCCTGCTGGGACGCAGCCGAGAGGCCAGCGTCTTTATGCCCGGAGGCTGCAACTTCGGGGTGCGGCCCATCGACCAGCACATCAAGGGCTTTGAGGCCATGGGAGCCTCGGTGGACATCGACAAGGGGATGATAAACGCCCAGGCGGAGCAGCTGCGGGGGGTCCACATCTACTTCGACGTAGTCACCGTGGGGGCCACCATCAACGTGATGCTGGCGGCGGTGCGGGCCAAGGGCCTCACCATCCTGGAAAATGTCGCCAAGGAGCCCCACATCGTGGACCTGGCAAACTTCCTCAACTCCATGGGGGCGGACATCCGGGGGGCCGGCACCGACGTCATCAAGATCCATGGGGTGGACGTGATGCACGGGGCCAACTACTCCATCATCCCGGACCAGATCGAGGCGGGGACCTACATGGCCGCCGCCGTGGCCACCGGCGGGGATGTCCGGGTGGAAAACATCATCCCCAAGCATATGGAACCCATCACCGCCCGTCTGCTGGCCGCCGGGGCCCAGATCGAGGAGGGGGACGACTGGCTGCGGGTGTTCCGCACCGGCCCCCTGCAAAAGATCAACGTCAAGACCATGCCCCACCCCGGCTTCCCCACCGATATGCAGCCCCAGATGGCCGCCATGCTCACCATGGCGGAGGGGACAAGCATCATCACCGAGGGGGTCTGGGACAACCGCTTTAAGTATGTGGACGAGCTGAACCGCCTGGGGGCCAAGATCACGGTGGACGGCAAGGTGGCGGTCATCGAGGGGGTGCGGGAGCTCACCGGCGCCCCGGTGAAGGCCACCGACCTGCGGGGGGGCGCCGCCATGATCATCGCCGGGCTCATCGCGCGGGGGACCACCCAGATCGAGGAGATCATCCACATCGAACGGGGCTACGAGGATGTGGTGGACAAGATCACCGCCCTGGGCGGGGATATGAAGCGGGTCACCATCCCCGACGGGGAACTGTCCAAAGCGCTATAATTCGTCGATCCAAACGGCCGCCTGGTAAAAAAGCCGGGCGGCCTTTCTAGGTAACAGCAGAGGAGGGGGCAGCATGGCAGCAAAGGGGAGCGGAGTGCCGCTGTTTGACCGCGCGGTGGCGGAGACGGCGGAAAGCGGGGAGCTCTCTTTCCCCACCCGGCGGCAGTTGTGGTTGGCGCTGGGGGAATGGGAGTGGCGGGACGAGGACGACCGGGAGGAGATCCCCCGGGCCCTTACCGAGCCGCTGAAGAAACGGGCGGGGCTTGCCTGGGCCTGCGCCAAAAAGGTGATGCCGGTCTGGAGCGCCTACGCCCCCGACGACAAGGCCCCCCAGAAGCTGCTCAAGACCGCCCGGGACTACCTGGACGGCAAGATCCCGGCGGAAAAGCTGGAAAAGGCCATGGAGGGCGTGGGCGGCTTTCTGGACCGGGCGGAGGACGAACCCTACAGCACCGCCCCCGCTGCCGCCATGGCGGCCTGGCAGGCGGCCTGGGCCGCCTGGTTGGATGAGCCGCTGCTGGCCCAGCGGTACGCCGATGCCATCGACAGCGAGCTGGACTACGACGACTGGGACGCCGCCCACCTGGCGGCTATCGCCTGGGGCGGCCGGGACGAGGAGGCCCAGCCCGGGGAGCGGGCGGTGCAGCGGATGAAATTCTGGGCCTGGTACCTGGAACAGCTGGCCCCGCTGCTGGGCATCGAAGGGTACAAATTTTCCCGGCGGGCCGTGGAAAAATTCCAAGAAAAGCAGATACCCCCAAAGCCGGTGCCGGAGGAGGTGTCGATAGAGTCCTTCTGCGACTACATCGGGGCGGGGGATTACCTCTACCACACCTGGGACGGAGGCAGCTGCGAGATCGTCACCCGGATGCGGGGGGACTACGCTGTCTGCCCCAAGACCAAAGAAGAGTGCCGCCAACTGGAATTTTACTACGGCGTCCGGCTGGTGGAGACCACCTTGCCCGACCATCACCCTCTGGATGTGACCATCCGAATCCCACTTTTCCACTGCGACCTGCACCCCGGCTTTTCCCATACGCCCCCGCCGGAATACGGCAACACCAAGGCGGACTGTGCCCGGTACTTCGCCGGGGAGGGCCGGGCGGAAACCCTTCTGCGCCAGCTGGAGGAGCGGCGGATGAACGTCTTTGTCTTTGGGGAGCAGTACACCAGGCTCAACGGCAGGACCGAACACCACCACAACGTCCGCATTCCCAAGGGGGTCCGCGGTATCCGCTGGCTGGACCGGGGAACCGAAACCCTGGAGATCGACCTGGCGGAGTTTGGCCCCCACGTCTACTTCCCGGACTGTAACTGGGAGGACCTGCGGCGGTTCTATCCGGACAAGGCGGTAAAGCAGGAGGACGGCAGCTACCTTGTCACCTTCCAGCGGCACTGGGTGCGTTGCTGGCTCGATGAGGCGGGAAAGCTGTGCCGGGTGACCCTCACCAGCCGGTTCAAGCTGGAGGTGGAAAAGCCGGACCCCGGCAACCAGAACCAGGAGAAATACAACCCCGGCAAAATTTTGTCCTGGGTGAAGGCGCTGAAGGAGGCCTTCGGCCTTTCCACCGCCGAGGCCCGCGCCTGGGTGGAGGACCCGGCCCAGCCCTGGCGGGCGCGGTTTGAGGGTCTCACCCGCCGGGAGGCGGAGCAGTACCAGACCGCCCTGCGCAGCCACGGCATCAAGTGCCGCATCCTCCCCTGGCGGGTAGGGGTGCCTGGGGACACCAATCTGCGATAGACACCCAATGTTGACAGAAAGAGGACACATTCCATGATACTATTCGCCCCCCTTTGCAGCGGCAGCAGCGGCAACTGCACCTACATAGGCACCAAGACCGAGGGCATCCTGGTGGACGCCGGGGCCTCCGCCAAGAGCATCCTCACCGCCCTGGGGGACCTGGGGGTGGAGAGCGGAGCGGTGAAGGCCATCCTGGTCACCCACGACCACAACGACCACATCCGGGGGCTGCGGGTGCTCACCAAGCGGCTGCGGGTGCCGGTCTGCTCCACGGTGGAGACGCTGGAGGGCATCCTCGACACCGGAAACCTCTGCCCCGGGGCGGAAACGCTGGAGCTCTCCTCCCGGATGGAGCTGGCCGGAATGGAGATCAGCCCCTTTGACACCCCCCACGACGTGGCCCACTCGGTGGGCTTCCGCATCGATACGGGGGAGCGGACCATCGGCTACGCCACCGACCTGGGGGAGGTGACGGCGGAGATCTGGCAGGGGCTGGCGGGGGCGGACCTGGTGCTCATCGAATCCAACTACGAGCCCCGGCTGCTGGAGATCTCCAGCTACCCCTACTACCTGCGGCGGCGCATCGCCTCCGACCACGGGCATCTTTCCAACCCCGAATGCGCCGACACGGTGCGGCGGCTGGCCCAGGCCGGCACCGCCCGCTTTGTCCTGGCCCACCTGAGCAAGGAGAACAACACCCCGGAGCTGGCGGCGGGGGCGGCTCTTTCCGCCCTGGCGGAGGCCGGGATGGAGGAGGGGCGGGACTACCTGCTGACGGTGGCCAACCGGCTGGTGCCCACAGGGCCCATCCTGTTTTAAGGGGCGATTATTTACTGTTCGTATAAAAACTAAATAATTCAACAAAAAGGAGGCCATCCGATGTTCTCTGTCACCATCCTGGCGGTAGGAAAATTAAAGGAGCCCTGGCTCCGGGAGGGCCTTGCCGAGTACCAAAAGCGCCTTTCCGCCTACTGCGATTTTTCGGTGATCGAGATACCGGAACACCGCCTGCCCGACGCCCCTTCCCCTGCCCAGATACAAAAGGGCCTGGAGGAGGAGGGCAGGGTCATCCTGGAAAAGGCGGGCAGGACGCCCCTGGCGGCCCTCTGCATTGAGGGAAAGGAGATGTCCTCCCCGGACTTCGCTCGCTTTTTGGGGGAGCGGCAGCAGGCGGCGGGGGGGCTGTGCTTTGCCATCGGCGGCAGCTTCGGGCTCTCCGATGAGGTGAAAAAACAGGCGGTTGCCCGGCTTTCCGTCTCCCCCATGACCTTCCCCCACCAGCTCTTCCGGGTGATGCTGGCGGAGCAGCTTTACCGGGGGTTTTCCATCCTCTCCGGGGGAAAATATCACAAGTGAGCGGGACGGCAGCGGATGCCCGGAACCTGAAGCCAAAAAACCTAATGTAAATCGTATAGGAGGTCAAATTATGGAACTGCAAGAGATCATCGCCATGACGAGGCGCCTCTGCGAAGCTCCCGGCACATCCGGCCGGGAGGACGGAGCCGCCAAGGCGGCGGAGGAGCTGCTGGCCCCCCTGGGACCGGTCACCCGGAACCCCCTGGGCAGCGTCCTCTGCTGTGTGAACGAAGGGGAGCCGGGGACCCCCCACCTGATGCTGGAGGCCCACCTGGACCAGATCGGTATGGTGGTGACCCGGCTGGAGAAGGGCGGATTTTTGCGGGTAGCAAACGTGGGCGGGCTGGACTGCCGCCTGCTCCCCGCCTCCCCGGTGACGGTCCACGCCAAGGGCGGGCGGTACTCCGGGGTCATCTCCTCCACCCCGCCCCACCTCTGCGACGGCAAGGAAAAGCCCCCCAAGATGGAGGACATCCTGGTAGATACCGGCCTTTCCGACGAGAAGGCCAGGGAGGTTTTTGCCCCTGGGGACCCCATCACCCTGGACGGGGCCTTCACCCTGCTGGCCAATGATCTGATGCTCTCCCCTTCCCAGGATGACCGGGTGGGATGCGTGGCGGTCATCGCCGCCGCAAGGATGCTCCAAGCGGAAAAGCCCAAATGCAGGGTCACCGTCTGTCTTTCCGCCCAGGAGGAGACCAGCGGCTACGGCGCCGGAACCGCCGCCTTCGCCCTGGCCCCGGACATGGCCCTGCTGGTGGATGTCTCCTTCGGGGACGGCTTTGGGGTGAAGGACCACGAGTGCGGAAAGATGAACGGCGGAGTGGAGATCGACCTGGCCCCGGCGGTGAACCGCCCGATCTTTGAGCGCCTGCGGGAGCTGGCCCAGGAGAAGGACATCCCCTGGCAGCTCCACGCCATGGGGGGACGCACCGGCACCGATACCGACATCGTGGCCGCCTCCGGCAGAGGGGTAAAATGCGGGCTGCTGTCCATCCCCCTGCGAAGCATGCACACCGCGGTGGAGACGGTATCCGCCCAGGATGTGCTCAGCGCCGCCCGGCTGATGGCGGAATTTGCAAAGGAGGTGCAGTGACCATGAGACTGCCGGAAGAGATGAAGGAGCTGACCCAGCTGCGGGGCATCTCCGGCTGCGAGGACGAGGTGCGGGCGTATATCATCAAAAAAGTCCAGGGCCATTGCGACCGCTATGAGGTGGACAACATGGGGAATCTCATCGTCCACAAAAAGGGAACGGCAGCGGGAGAGAAGAAGGTCCTCTTCTCCGCCCATATGGACGAGGTGGGGTTCATCGTCACCCACATCACGGCGGAGGGGATGCTCCACTTTGAGACGGTGGGGGGCGTCACCCCGGCGGTGACCGCCGGCCGGCCGGTGCTGGTGGGGAAAAACGCCGTCCCCGGCGTCATCGGCACCCGGCCCATCCACCTCCTCACCGAGGAGGAGCGAAAAGACTACGCCAAGGTGGAGGATATGCGCATCGACATCGGGGCAAAGGACAAAGAGGACGCCGAAAAGATGGTCTCCCTGGGGGACATGGTCACCTTCATCGGCCCCTGGAAGGAGCTTGGGGAGGATTCCGTTCTGGCCCGCGCCATCGATGACCGGGCCGGCTGCGCCCTGCTGCTGGAGCTGCTCCGGGCAGACCTCCCCTATGACTGCACCTTCGCCTTCGTGGCCCAGGAGGAGACCGGCTGCGCCGGAAGCAAGGCCGTGGCCTTTCGGGAGCGGCCGGACATCGCCGTGGTGGTGGAGAGCACCACCGCCGGGGACCTGCCCACCGCCCCGGAGGGGCGCCAGGTGTGCCGGGTGGGAGCCGGACCGGTGATCTCCTTTATGGACAAGGGGACCATCTACCCCTGGGAGCTGTACCAAAGGGCCACCGCCATCGCGGAAGCGGCGGGCATCCCCTGGCAGACCAAGGAGGGGGTCTTTGGCGGCAACGATTCCCGAAGCTACGCTTCCTCCGCCGCCGGGGCCAAGGCGCTGGCGGTATCCCTGCCGGTGCGGTATCTCCACTCCGCCAACACCCTTGCAAACAAAACGGACATCGAGAACACCCGGCGGCTGTTGGAGCTGCTGGTCCGGGAGCTGCCCCAGGGATGATCGCCCTGGCAGACCCGGCGGACCCCCGTCTGAAAACCGCGCCGGGGGAGCCGCTGCTCCGGACCGTCATCCAGGGGCTGGCGAAGACCGTTGGTCCCGGCCTGCGCCGGGAGGTCTGGCTGGCCCTGGATGACGAAGACCGCCCCGCCGGGGCCGTCTGCCGGACCGAGGGGGGACTTTGGGCCACCGCCGCAGAGGCGGCGGCAGCGGAGACCGCCGGATTTCTGGCGGCCCTGGGGGGCCTTCCGGGGACGGTGGACGGGGGGCTCTCCCCTCTTCTTCCGGGCCGCTGGGAGCGGTCCGCCGTGCTGGAATACCGGGGGACCACGCCGGAGGAAACGCCCCTCTGCATCCCCTCCGCCATGGCCCTGGCGGACTGCAACGCGGCGGCGGGGGCCATCCCCCCGGAGGATCGGGACGCCCTCTACGCCGAGCTGCACCTGCGCATCCGCCGGGGGGCGGCCCAGGTGGTCCTTATCCCCGATGAAGCGGGGATCCCTGCCGCCGGAGCCGCCACCCTCCTGGGGGAGGAGGCCGGGGTCATCGGCTGTTTGGCCTGCCGCCGGGAAAAGCAGGGGCGGGGGTACGGTTCCGCCGCTCTCGCCGCCGCGGTCCGGTGTCTTTTGGAGCGCGGAAAGCGCCCCCTCCTGGCCTGCCGGGAGGAGCTTCTGCCCTTCTACACCCTCCGGGGGTTCGTCCCCATCGGGGCGGTGTGGGAGAGGAGGGCGGCTCTATCATAAACAGGAGGAAAAAACTAAGGCTTCCCCGGCGGCGCGGCTCCTTTGGGGATGAAATCCCAAAAAAGAAAATACATCATCCAAAAACGGAGGAAACACCATGACCGATTTTTTTGACATCCATCCCCGCCTTATGGAATTGAGCCGCCGGGCGGAGGAGCTTTGTGTCCCGGCCTTCGCCCGCATCGCCGAAAACGAGGAGTACAATGGTCAGAAGGTGCTGGCGGCCTTCCGGAAGGCCGGCATCAGCGAAGCCCATCTGAAAGGCACCACCGGCTACGGCTACGACGACCGGGGCCGGGAAGGGCTGGACGCTGTCTTCGCCGCTGTCTTTGGGGCGGAGGATGCCCTGGTGCGCCACACCTTTGTCTCCGGGACCCACGCCCTCGCCACCGCTCTCTTCGGGGTGCTGCGCCCTGGGGATCTGCTGGTATCGGTCACCGGCGCCCCCTACGACACCCTGGAGGAGACCATCGGCATCCGGGGCAGCGGCGCCGGCTCCCTGACAGAATGGGGAGTAAAATACCGGCAGGTGGAGCTGCTGCCCGACGGTACCCCAGATCATGCGGCCATCACGGAGGCTGCTAAGGAGGCCAGGGTCATTTACATCCAGCGGAGCCGGGGCTACAGCCTGCGGCCCAGCCTCAGCGTGGAGGTCATTGGCCACATCGCCCAGGCGGCAAAGGAGCAGAACCCCGGCGTCATCGTCATGGTGGACAACTGCTACGGGGAGCTGGTGGAGCGCACCGAGCCCACCCAGGCAGGGGCCGACCTGATGGCCGGGTCCCTCATCAAGAATCCCGGCGGCGGCATCGCCCCCACCGGGGGATACATCGCCGGACGGCGGGACCTGGTGGAGCAATGCGCCGACCGCCTCACCTGCCCCGGCATGGGTCGGGAGGTGGGCTGCACCCTGGAGACTCTGCGGGGGATGTATCAGGGGATCTTCCTTGCCCCCACGGTGGTGGCGGCAGCTCTGAAGACGGCGGTATTTGCCGCGGCCTTCTACCACCTGCTGGGGTTTGAGGTAAATCCCGCCTACGACGCCCCCCGCACTGACATCATCCAGTCGGTGCTCACCGGCAGCCCGGAGACCCTCTGCGCCTTTTGCCGGGGCATCCAGAAGGGGGCTCCGGTGGATTCCTTCGTCACCCCCATGCCCTGGGATATGCCCGGCTATGACAGCCAGGTGATCATGGCGGCGGGGGCCTTCACCATGGGAGCCTCCATCGAGCTTTCCGCCGACGCTCCCCTCCGGGAGCCCTACGCCGTCTGGCTCCAGGGGGGCCTCACCTACCCCACCGGCAAGGCAGGGGTGATCCTCTCCGCCCAGCAGATGGCGGAGGAGGGCCTCTTGAAGCTATGACTGCTCTGTGCTATAATAAAGCAGTGCCCGCTGTCCGGCGGGCAGCACGCGGGCGTGGTGGAATGGCAGACACGTTGGTCTTAGGAGCCAATGGGCAACCGTGCGGGTTCGACCCCCGCCGCCCGCACCAAACCAATGTAATCCGAACCTTTTTCCGATAGGAGACGGGTTCGGATTCTTGGTTTTCTTTGAGAGATTTGAGAGTACCCATTTCCGCAACGGAGTACAGCGGAAGCCGACCTCCAAACCCAGGGGACCGAGAAAGAAGAATCCTGTATAGCACAAAAAGGTCCGGGACACACCGCTTTTGCGATATGCCCCGGACCTTTCCGTTTGCTTTCTCATTCTGTCTTTTCCATAGCGGCCTTTTTCTTCGCCTCTTGCTCAGCTTTCCATTCCGCAAACATTCGCTGGCCTTCCTCGCTGTTGAATGTCCAGCACTGTATCGTAGGGATGCCCGGTAAAGTTGGCGGCGGCGAAGTTCCCGTTGTCGTTGTTGTTGAGCTTTTCGGGACTTGTCACAGCGCCCCAGACATCATACTCTAGCTCGGCGAAGGACTGGCCGTTGTCCTTGGTGTAGTACCGGGTGTTGCCCATAATGTCCTCGTGGACATACAGCAGGCGGTCCCAGTTGCCACGCTCGGTGAACTGCTCCATCCGTTCGCCCCAGGCGGTGTAGATGTGCTTCTGCTCGTAGTAACCGGCGCTGAACACCATCAGGTCGTTGCGCTCAAAGCTGTTGTAGTCGATGACGAACTCCTCGGTCATACACCTGCCCGGCGTGGGTGGTCTGGGTGTTTTGCACCCGCACAAACAGCCCGTTGTAGGTGTAGGCGGACTTGTCACCCTTCCAGTTGGTGTCCTCCACCTAGCTTAAGTCCATCCATTGTCTTGCTACAATGTCTTTTACCATTACCCTATAGCACACTGACAGACCGTTTTCGATCCGCCAGTGTGCTATAAGTATACAAAAACGCTTACAATACCCTAAAGGCTTTCTGTTCATTCAAAACAGATTTTATTTTAATCGCCGGAACTCTAATGAGGATACACGCATCTTCCTGTATATGGATGCCATAATGATAATTAAAATCAGTACGAAAGATAACGCTGGCAAAAAATCATTTTGGGGCGCTTTGTATCCCTCAAAAAAGATTTCCGATGTTCCATCAGGATATATTCTTACAATATCACCCTTCTCCTTTTTGTAAACCACTCCATTTGAATCCGTTCGGTGTAATTCGTTAGAAGCTGAATAATAGTGCATTTCCTTACTGTTAATCGTCTTTTTAGAGAGAAGTTTACCCTCTCTATTATATGTATAAAGCTCCTTCCCATTCGGAACAAAATGATTTATAAGATTCTGCTCTTCGTCAAAAGAAATATTATATGTTTGTGGAGAAAACCGTGGAAATTTATATCCTAAAAGAAACTTCCGATTACAGTCATATAGATAAACTGTCCCATCATTAAAATCTATTGCAATTTCATCATCAGCACTAACAGAAACTCCATGAACCTCGCTTTGCAGCGGAATTTCTTTATCTAATACCGCAATCTTCTCCCAGGGGGATTTTACATCTGCACCTAGCAAAAACACTGATAAAGCCAAGAGAATGATAGATTTTTTCATTTTGCCTACCCCCCCTGTTAATATCTGGTTCTCCCTGTCGTACCAGTAATCCGCCTGGGTCCCGTCGGGGTACTAGGTGGCGATGGTGTTGCCCACATTGTCGTAGACATAGTTCACATTCCGGCCGTTGTGGTCGTTGACATTGAGGAGGCGGTCCAGAAGGTCGTACTCGAAGGTGGTCTCGCCCACCCAGTCCACCATCCGGATGAGGTCCCCGGTGCCGTCGTAGATCAGCGCCTTGCCGTCCCCGGCGGCGTTGACCTCGGTCTTGACCAGGCCCCGGTGGTCATAGGTGTACAGGGTCTCCTGTATCTCGTCCACATCGTGGATCTTGTCGATGCGGCGCAGCTTCACCTTGGTCAAGCGGTTCATCTCGTCGTACTCGAAGAAGCTGCTGTGGCCCTCGCCGTCGATGGATTCCACGATGTTCCCGTTGCCGTCCAGCTTGTAGCTGGTACGGACGCCGCCCCGGTCGGTGACGCCCACAATGCGGCTATCCTTAGCATAACGGAAAGTCTTGGTCCCGTCAAGGGGGTTGGTCTCGGAAACGATACGATTCAGCGCGTCATAGGTGTAGGTGGCGACAAACTCCTGGTCATACATAGGAAAAAACAGCGGCCTACCGGAAAAGCCTCGTCCGGCGGGCCGCTGCTGTGTTTTTTTGTTTACTTTGCGTCTTTCTCCTGCCGGATGAGGATGCGCACCGCCTCCACCGCCGCCTGGATGGCCTTGGTGGTATCGTGGCACTCCGGGTCGGAGAGGCCCTGGCGCTTTCTTTCCTGGTTCCAGCAGACGTTGAGGACACAGCCCGCCCGTATCCCCAGCACCGCGGAGACGATGAACAGAGCGGAGCTCTCCATCTCCGAGGCCAGGCACCCGGCCATGATCCAGGAGCGCCACTTCTGCATCAGTTCCTCCCCCATGGGCATCCGCTCCGGGCTGTGCTGCCCATAGAAGGAATCCTTGCACTGCACCACGCCGCAGTGGGTGGGGACCCCCAGGGCCTTCCCCGCCGCCACCAGGGCGTTGGTCACTTCAATATTGGAGACCGCCGGGAATTCGATGGGGACATACTCCTTGCTGGTGCCCTCCATGCGGATGGCGGCGTTGGCCACCACCAGGTCGCCCCCCATCACCGGGGTAGCCATACCGCCGCAGGTGCCGATGCGGATGAGGGTCCGCACCCCGGTCTGGTACAGCTCCTCCACCCCGATGGCGGTGGAGGGTCCCCCCATGCCGGTGGACATCACCAGCACCTTCTCCCCTTCCAGCTCCCCCAGCCAGGTGGTGTACTCCCGGTTCTGGCAGTAAAAGCGGGGGTTCTCCAGGAAGGCGGCGATCTTGTCCACCCGTCCGGGGTCCCCCGGCAGGATGGCGTACTTTGCTCCGTGGGTGTCGTCAAATCCTACATGATACATCTTTTCCATGGGTAAACTCCTTTCTACACGCCAAAGTGGATGACGTACCTGTTCCCCTCGATAGCTTCCCGGATGACGCGGGAAAGCTCCACAAGCTGCTCATCGGTCCGGATCCGCCGGTCGGATAAGACGATCTCCTCCAGGCCGGGCAGGGACTCCGGCGGGATGAGGGTGATGCCGTACCGGGCAAGGCCCCGCTCCGGCCGGTCCAGGGTGTGGAAAAAGGTGGGGAGCAGCGCGAGCCGCGGCCACCAGTCGTCCAGGTAGTCATCGTCGATCCAGATACAGCCGTATTTTTCCGGCTCGCAGGGTATCTCTTCCGGCAGGGCGGACACATCCTCCACAATGCCGAAATCATGCACACAGGGCATATCAGCCCTCCTTGGGCGCCGGGCCGCCGGCCTTTTCCAGCAGCTCCTGCTTCATCTGCCAGAGCTTTGGGGACAGGTCCACATAGTACCGGTGGGGGTACTCGAACCGCAGGCTCTCGTCCCAGAGGGTATCCAGCTGGGCCTTGCAGTAGTCCCGAACCTCCGAAAGGGGCGGGCACCGGTAGCAGCAGCGGCCCTTATCAAAGACCTGCACCAGCAGCTCCCTGGCGGTGTAGTTGTAGACCGTCTTGCGCTTCCAGACGGCGTTGGGGTCAAAGATGGTGATGTCCCGGCTGTCGTCCACCGGGGGTTCCTCCCGCAGGGCGATGTAATCCGCCAGGGCCTTGCCGTTTTCCCGGCTGTAGAACCGCCACAGCCGTTTGAAGCCGGGGGTGGTGATCTTCTCCACCGTCTCGCTGATCTTGATGCGGGGGACCCAGCCGCCGTCGGGGCGCTCCACGGCGCAGAGCTTATACACCCCGCCGAACACCGGCTCCGACTTGCTGGTGATGAGGTTCTCCCCCACCCCGAAGATGTCCAGCTCCGCCCCCTGGAGGAGGAGGTCCCGGATGATGTACTCGTCCAGGGAGTTGCTGGCCATGATCTTCACATCCGGATACCCGGCCTCATCCAGCATCCGCCGGGCCTTTTTGGAAAGGTAGGCCAGGTCTCCGCTGTCGATGCGCACCCCCTTGGGCCGGTAGCCCCTGGGCACCACCACCTCGTCAAAGACCCGGATGGCGTTGGGGATGCCGGACTTCAGGGTGTTGTAGGTATCGATGAGAAGGGTGCAGTTATCCGGGTAGGTCTCGGCGTAGGCCCGGAAGGCCTCGTACTCGGTGGGAAAGACCTGTACCCAGCTGTGGGCCATGGTGCCCAGAGCGGGGATGCCGAACTCCCGGTCCGCGATGGTATTGGCGGTGCCGGCGCACCCGGCGATGTAGGCGGCCCTGGCCCCCAGGATGGCGGCGTCATATCCCTGGGCCCGGCGGGAGCCGAACTCCACCACCGCCCGGTCCCCCGCCGCCCGGACGATGCGGTTGGCCTTGGTGGCCACCAGCGTCTCGAAGTTCACGGTGGTCAGCAGCATGGTCTCCACCAGCTGGGCCTGGATCAGCGGCCCCTTCACCGTCACCACCGGCTCGTTGGGGAAGATGGGGGTGCCCTCCGGGATGCTCCAGACATCGCAGGTAAAGCGGAAATCCCGCAGGTAGCGGAGGAATTTTTCCCCGAAGCAGCCGCGGCCCCGGAAGTACTCGATGTCCTCCTCGGTGAACCGGAGGTTCTGGAGGTACTGGATCACCTGCTCCAGCCCCGCAAAGATGGCGAAGCCTCCTGCATCCGGAACGCGGCGGAAGAAGAGATCGAAGACCACGTTGCCGTCCCCCGCCCCGCTTTCCAGGTAGCCGTTGGCCATGGTAAACTCGTAGAAATCCGCCAGCATGGTGAGATTTCTGTCCCGGTAGAGCCCTTTTGTCATACTCCAGACCGCCTTTCGTAAATCACCGGATAAACGCTAGAAAAGTGTATTCTTCACGATCACCGAGATATTCTCGGTGAAAACGTCCTGCTCCTCCCCGGTATTGGGGTCCAGGATATGGATGCGGGCCTCCGCCTGGTAGGTGCCTTCCGGCAGCTCCACCGAGAGCTTGTCCTTCAGCAGGTAGGTGCCGGGAGCCAGGGTGGGCGAATAGTAGATGGTCCCGTGCTCCTCGTTGTAATATTCCACCTCCATGTTGTAGAGGTTGCCGGGGGTGTTCTCGATGGAGATGGTCCCCGGCGCGGTGGGCCGCTGGAAGGTGACCTCCTTGCCCACCTGGTAGAAGAAGTACATCCCGTCGTTGTTGATGCTGGCGTCCTCCATGCCGGGAAGACGGCCCTCCTCCACGGTGGGGGTCCAGTCGGCGTCATCGGTCCCGCTCTCCGGGGTCAGGTAGGCCAGCAGTGCCGCCAAAAGCACTGCCAGCAGGATCACAAGCACCGAAACAAGGGTGAGCTTCGCTCCGCTTCGATTCACAGGTCGCTGCCTCCTTGGTATTGTCGATTTATAAGGATATTATACACGAAAGAGGGCGGGGTGACAAGTGCGGTTTTTCCTCGGAAAAGCACCGAAGCCGCGGGAATAAGAAAAACGGCCCTCCCTTTCCCTCCCGGAAAAGAAAGGCCGCTGCTTTCCGTCTTTCAGCGGTCTCCGTAAGACAGCAGCGAAGAAAGATACATCTTCAGGTACTCCTCCTCGCTGATAGGGAAACGGTTGCCGGTGATGCGGCAGAAATCCCGCATCATCTGGTCCACGATACCGCTGCCGCCAAAGCTGCGGATCTGTCCGGCTGTCGTGGCTTCCATCAGCTCCGCCGGTTCCCCCCGGCCCAGGCGGCGGAACGTCTCCGCCAGGTGGTTGATGAACATCTCCGCCTGCCGGGAGGTGAGACTCACGCCATATTCCACCTCCAAGAGGTCCAGAAGAACGATGATGTCCCTCCTCCCCTTAGGGGTCAGCTTCTGCATCTGGGTCAGGTTATCCAGACAGCGGATGATCTCCGGGTCCAGTGTGTGACGCATGACGCCTCTTCCTTCCCAAATTACTTTCCCTGCATCCTCATATAAACCAATAGTAATATTCTAAAAAATATTCTTCTTGTTGTCAACGATTGAACCGGGCCCTTTTCTGTGGTAAAATAAGAAAAAGTATAGATTCCCTCGGCTTTTCTCCGGTTTTTACAGATTTGCGCCTGATAGAATGGAGGGGAATGTCCTTGCGCACCATCCACTACCGCATTCCCCCGGCGGACGGCGGACGGACCGTAGAACAGTTCCTACGGCAGGAAGGCTTTTCCGGCCGGATGCTCACCGCCCTGCGGAAGCTCCCCCTGGGGCTCCTCCGGAACGGGGAGCATATCCGCACGGTGGACCTTCTCTCCCCCGGCGATCTGCTGGAGATCAACCTCCCGGATGAAGCCAAACGTATGCCCACCTGCGACATCCCGGTGCCTATCCTTTATGAGGATGAGGACGTCATCGTCTACGATAAGCCCGCCGGTATGCCCTGCCACCAGTCCGGAGGACATATTTACGGCACCCTTTCCTCCGTCTATGCCGCCCACTGCGCCAAGCAGGGGGGCATCACCTCCTTCCGGGCCATCAACCGCCTGGATAAGGACACCACCGGAGCGGTGGCGGCGGCCAAGAACCGGTTCGCCGCCGGCAAGCTGTGGAAGGCCGTAAAAAAGCGGTACTTCGCCCTGGTGGAGGGGAGCTTCCCCTTCCCGGACGGCCTCATCGACCTGCCCATCCTGCGGGAGGAGCCCCTGGAGATGCGCCGCATCGTCCACCCGGAGGGCCAGGAGGCCCGCACCGAATTCCACCTCCTGGCCGAAGCCGGGGGTGTCTCCCTGGTGGGCTTTGTCCTTCACACCGGGCGCACCCACCAGATACGGGTGCACCTTTCCCACCTGGGGCTGCCCCTGCTGGGGGATGTCTTCTACGGCGGGCGGGAGGAGCCGGGGCTTTCCCGCCAGGCCCTCCACTGCGGGCTGGTGCGCTTCCCCCACGTCATCACCGGGGAAGAGATCTCCGCCGCCGCCCCCTTCCCTGCCGATCTCCGGCGGGTGATGGAGCGCTATGGCCTGGTCTGGCGGGAGGAATGGCTGGATTTCCCGGCAGCGGAAACCATCGGTGAGCTGCCGCTGTTTTTAAGAAAGAGTGATCAGTAAAGGAGGGCCTTCCCTATGAAGAAATACTGCGGAGTGGACCTGGGCGGCACCAACATCGCCGCCGGCATCGTGGATGAGGAATACCACATCCTGACCACCGCCACCGCCCCCACCCCCAAAGGGGTGGACGGACCGACCCTGGCCGCCGCCATCGCCCAGGTGGTGGAGGAAAGCGCCCAAAAGGCCGGGCTCACCGTCCCGGAGCTGGCCGGCGTGGGGATGGGCGCCCCCGGCTACATCGACCCGGTGGCGGGGATCAACCGCTTTTCCGGCAACCTGAACCTCACCAACGACCCCATGGCGGAAAACCTCAGCCGCTGCCTGGGGGGAAAGCCGGTAAAGCTGGGTAACGACGCCAACGTGGCCGCCTACGCGGAATCCATCGCCGGGGCCTCCCGCGGGAGCCGCCGCTCGGTGATGGTGACCCTGGGCACCGGCATCGGCGTGGGGATCATCATTGACGGCAGCGACCGGGGCATGGCTGCCGAGGGGGGCCATATGGTCATCCAGTACAACGGCCGTCCCTGCACCTGCGGACACCGGGGCTGCTTTGAGGCCTACGCCTCCGCTACCGCCCTCATCACCCAGACCCAGGAGGCCATGGCCGCCCACCCGGAAAGCCTCCTTTGGAAGCTCTGCGAGGGAGACATCTTCAAGGTGAACGGCAAGACCCCCTTCGACGGGCGGGACGCCGGGGACCCCACCGCCATCGCGGTGGTGGACCAGTATTTAAACTATCTTGCCTTCGGGGTGAGCAATCTCATCAACATCCTGGAGCCGGACGCTATGGTCATCGGCGGCGGCATCTGCGCCCAGGGGGAAAAGCTGCTGATCCCCCTGCGGCAGCGGGTGCGGCAGATGGTCTACCACCATCTCTTCGCCGACCGGTGCAGCATCGTCATCGCCCAGCTGGGCAACAGCGCCGGCATCATCGGCGCGGCGGGCCTTGCCATGAACTGACCGGCGTGCCGCTTGTCACGCCCTACACGCCCCGCGGGGGCTTAGCCCTCCAAAGGGCGAAAGCGGTTGCCTGGAGTCTCAGCTAAACTCCCTCCGCGGAAGGCTGCCCGACTGCCGGATTTTACTTTTTCATAGCTGGCGGCCACCCATTTTACCCCCATGCGCCTATCCGGCGGGGACCCCCTTTCTGTGCCGACAGAAAGGGGGGAAAGAACGGCTCAAGGGCTTTGCCCTTGATAATCCCACCAGGGGTTCCCCCTGGACCTCCCAAAGGGTGGGGCAAACGCCCCACACCTTCTTATCCCTGCGGAGCTATTTATAATCCCCTTCGGGGATAGTACCCCCTCCGGCCTGCGGCCTGCGGGGCCGCCGCCTGCGGCGGCGGTCTTGCGGCGGCTTCGCCGCCGCTCTGCCAGCTAAGACTCCAGGCACTCACTTGCGT
>JAETSQ010000021.1 GCA_021769525.1 Oscillospiraceae bacterium | reverse complement strand
AACTCCCTCCGGTCCTCCTTGCGGAGGACCACCTCCCTCGGCGAGGGAGGCTTAGCCCCTGCGGGGGAACCCCTCCTGTCACCTGCGGCCAGCCCTAACGGGCCGCTTCGCGTCCCGTTAGGGCTCCCCGGACCTTCCGCAGAAGGTCCCTGCGCCACCCCCTCACCCCCTGCGGCGCAGGGAAAGTGCGGCGGCGGAAAGCCCCGTCAGCAGCGCCAGGGCGGCGGCCAGGGCCGGCCCCTTGGCGCTCCGTCCGGTGTCCGGGTTCTGGGGGATCTCCTCCCCGCTCCCCTGGGAGGGGGCGGAAACGCCGGTGAGCTCCAGGCTCCCCAGCTCCCGGTGGGTGAGGACATAGCTGCCCAGCTGGGAGGGACGGAAGGTGAGGAGGCCCGCCTCCTCATCGTACTGGCTCTTCAGGTAGTAGAGGCGGTTCCCCAGGAGGCGGTAAAGGTAAAATTCCCCGCCGAACTCCTGGACCGCGTCCGAGACATCCATGGAAAAGACCCCCGGCGCTCCAAAGTCCGGCTCCGCCGGGAAGGACAGGAACCGGAACTCCTGCTCCGGATACTTTTCCACCAGCTCCCGGTTTATAGCGGGGGTGCTGTAAAGGTTCCTGGCCCCCAGGTCGGTGACGTTTACGGTGTACTCCCATCCCTCCCCCGCCAGGGTCACCGGGCGGTAGGAGTTTTTTTCCGCCAGCAGGCGGAATTGCGGGGCGGTGATGACCGGCGAGCGGTTATCCACCCGCAGGATCTCCCCCTCCCCCAGGCTCTCCGCCACATCGGAGGGCATCCGCAGGGAGCCCACCTCCAGCCGCGCGGTGTCGCGGGAGATCTCCCCGCCGGTGGCCTTGTTCTGGAGGCGCACCAGCAGCTCCAGCTCCTGGGTGCCGGTGTTGTAGAGGGGCCTCGTCCGCACCGTCAGGTAGTACCGGCCCCCCTCGGTCTCGATCCTGGGGGTGTTGATGAGGCCTCCCCCCTGGCGTACGGTGACGGAAAGGCGCTTCCCCTCCATCTCCTCCTCCCGCAGGTGGGAGGGGACCTCGTCCTCGTACTGCACCAGGATGGGAAAACGGTACTCCTCATCCGGCCGCAGCCCCCCTTCGGTGACATCCACCCCGTCCGATGTAAGGCGCAGGCTGATCTCCATGCGCAGGTCCGCCCCGTAGGCCGGCACGGCCCACAGCAGGAATACCGCCAGTCCCAGGGCAAGGAATTTCTTCATAGGTAGTTCCTCCTTGATCCAAAGGGGCCCGCCCCGCGGGATGCGAAGCGGGCCCTTCTTATCCGTTCCGGTGGTTTTTTTGCTGTGCCGCTTACCGCTTCTTCAGGGAGACAGCGGCGGCGGAGACCAGGGAGGCCAGGGCCAGAGCGGTAGCCACGCCGGTCACATCACCCGCACCGGTCTCCGGGTTGTCCACGCCGGTGCCGCCGGTAGCGCCATTGTTGTTGTCGTTCGTGTCGTTGCCCGCGGGGCTCTTCAGAGCCTTATCCGAGATGACGTAGCTGCCCAGGGTGCGGGTCTTCAGCTCCCAGGAGCCGTTATCCTCGCTCCACCGCGCGGCGGAACGGGTGAGGCGGCCGTTCTTCATCTCATAGATGGTCTGGTCCTCATCCACGCCGTAGAAGTTCATGGTGGCGGTGGAGTTGAAGGTGGGAGTGCCCTCAAAGGTCAGGAAGTCGATGACGGCATCGGTGTCCGGGTTGGCGGTGAGGACGCTCTTGATGGCATCGCTGTTGTGGTGCAGGTAGTACACCTCATCGTCGTAGACACGCACGCTGATGTCGGTATCGCCGGCGGAAAAGCTCATGGTGCCGTAGCCCTTGCCGTTATCGTCGATGCGGTAGAGGGTGCCGGAATCGATGGTGGGGACCTCCACGTCGCCGTTGGCGTCCACCACCAGGTCCACCACGTCAAAGCCCACGGTGGCGTTGATGGAAAGCACCGCGTACCGGGTCTTCCCCTTTTCCCGCAGCTTGATGGTGCCCCGCAGGGTCTTTTCCTTGGTGCTCTTGTAGTCGGGCTTCAGGGCCACCACCAGCACCTCGTCGTCGTTATCAATGGTCACCGAGGAGACCAGGTCCCGGCCCTCGTCCCACTTGACGCTGGAGATGGAGTAGTTATCGGTATTGATGCTCTTAACCTCTCCTTCCCAGCGGTCCTCGTTGCCGTTGAAGCGGATCTTCTTGCCGGGGTTGAAGTCGGCGGCTACCGCTGTCAGGGTCAGCATGGCCGCCGCCACGATCATCGCAAAAATCTTTTTCATCTGCGAAATTTCCTCCATTTGATTACTTCCAGGAACCTGGCGCGGGCCTTTTGGCATCCGCCGGCTCCTGTGATTACAGTATATTACAAACTGTAACTATAATCAGTGGAATTTGTAACCGTTCCGGAGGGGAAAGGTGGAAGCCTTGCCAGGATCCGGAAGAAAACCCCTTGTTTTTCCAGCTCCTGGGACAGGGGCGGGATGCCGTTTCCTCCGACCCCTGGCTTTTCCTCCATCCTTTCCAGGATTTTTCGCAACAAAAAACCGGGGGCTATCTATTAGGTATAGCTCCCGGTTTTCCTTTGTCCGTTTCGTTTCGCGGGTTTAGGTCAAATTATCAAAATTGCTGCGGATCATCTCCTCGATGAGGGTCACCTCGGAGGCGGGGTCCTCGTCCATCCGCCCCAGGATCACCAGGAAAACATAGTCCCCGATGGTGATGACCTTGCCGGCCCTGGATTTATCCAGCTCGGAGGGGAGGTACTGCTCAAAGGATTTGATGACCATTTCCTGCCGGGCCGCCAGGGCGTTCTGCACCGTCTCCACCTTGCCCTCCTTGGCCTTGACGGCGATGAGGTTGTCGGCGGAGACCATCACCATGGTGATATAGCCGGCGTACTCCTCCACATCCGCCGGATCGATGCCGATAAGGTCCTTCAAAATGCTCTCGTCCACCTCGGTGGGCATGGTGATGCCGATCTCCTCACCGATGCCGTCCACCACGCTCTGGAGGGTGACCCCCTCCTTGAGGGCGGGGGCAGCGGGGGCTTTTTTGCCGCAGGCGGCGGCAGTGAGCAGGAGGGCGGCCGCCAGGAAGGCGGAAAAAATTCGTTTCATCATGTTGCGTCTATTCCTTTCTCACACGTAATATTTTGGGGTCCTCCGGATAAATAGTGTGCTGCTTTTTCGATTTTATTGCAGCAGAAGGAAAAAATTCCCCCCTAAGGCTTTACTTTCCTCCCCAGGGAGGAATAAAATAGGAGCAAAAGAAAAAAGGGAGGCTTTAAAAAATGGGAAAGGTACTTGTGGTCGTGGATTATCAGAAGGACTTTGTAGACGGGGCCCTGGGCTTTGCCGGGGCGGAAAAGCCGGAGGCGGGCATCCTGGCCCTGGTGGAGGAATACATCCGCCAAAACCAGCCGGTGGTCTTCACCCTGGATACCCACGGCCCGGACTATCTCTCCACGCGGGAGGGGAAGCATCTCCCGGTCCCCCACTGCGCAAAGGCCTCCGCGGGGTGGCGGCTCTACGGCGGGCTGGAGCGGTTCATGGAGGAGGACCATCCCCACGTCTACCTGGCCCCCAAGTTCGCCTTCGGGGCCCAGAACTACAGCTACCTGGCCCCCTACCAGCCCACCGAGATCACCCTGGTGGGGCTGGTGACCAACCTGTGCGTCATGGCCAACGCGGTGATCCTCCAGACCGCCTTCCCCAACGCGGAGATCGTCATCGATGCCCGGCTCTGCGGCAGCTTCGACCCCATCCTCCACGGCAAGGCCCTGGATGTGATGGAAGGGATGCAGATGAAGGTGCTGCGGTGAGCTACTCCGCCGCGCTGCTGCGCCCCAGCTCCCCCGCCTTTGCCGGGTGCTCGGTGTTCAGGTAGGTATCCAGGGAGTAGGCGAAGAGCACCTGGGTGTAGTCGTCCGGGTCAAAGGCGGCGATCTCGCTGGCGGTGAGGAGGGAGAAATCCAGGAAGGTGATCTTCTGGTAATGCCCCGCCAGGAAGGGGAGGTAGGAGAGGGCGGTGCGGTCCCCCAGCACCAGGAGGGAGCTGCTGCGCCGCCCCGGCGTGGTGATCTCGATGCGGGGCGCCTGCCCCCCCAGGATGATGTCGGCAGGCTCACCGGCGGCGGCCGCCTCCCGCGGGTAGAGGGTGTAGTAGGTCCTCTGGGTGAACCTCTGCCAGTTCAGGACCTGGCTGGCGGTGCCGCGGGTATCCCGGTAGGTGGCGATGACGTCCGGGCGCACCCCGCCGTACCCCCAGCGCCGGTACAGGTCCCCGTAGTAATCGTGGACATCGTAGCTCACCTCGAACTGGGAGAGGGGCCGGGCGGTAAAGCCCAGGCGGGCGGCCAGGGCCTGGTAGAGGGCGTACCCCCCCTGGGAGGTGAGGTTATCTTCGGTGCGGTAGTAGAGGTAATCGCTGTCCGAATAGAGCAGGGCGTTGTAGGCGTCCACGGTGGAGGCGGTCCCGTAGAACTGCTTGTAGGTGCTCTCGATGTACCCCCGCTGGTTGTAGAGGGGCACATGGTCCGGCAGCCTGTCCTGGCGGATGGCGCAGGCGGTGGGGATCAGCATCAGGTAGGCGGAGGAGGAGGTCTCCTCCATGGCGGCAAGGATCTGCCGGGTGTTCCCCCGGTGGAGGGTGGTATCCCCGGTGACGGTGAGGTTGGGGATCAGGCCGTCCCCCGCCAGAAAGACGCCGTTCTGTTCCGAGGAGCCCCCCAGCAGCCGCAGGCGCAGCACCATTCCCCGCAGCTCCTCCCGGAAGGGGAGGTTCTGCCCCAGGAAGACCTCCAGCTGCTCCCCCAGCACGGTGGGGTGGTCCCAGCCCTGGCGCACCACCCGCGCCGCCCCCGCCGGGTCCTTTGCCACGGCGGCGATGACGATGGCGGCCAGCACCGCCAAAAATCCCAGGGGGAAAACTCGTTTCTTTTTGCCGGACATAACGGGGGGCCTCCTTTCCGGGGGGTTCTTTTTTAGAGTCTGTTTAGGCCACCAGGAAGGCCAGGGAGCCGATGAACAAAAGGGTGTTCACCAGGAGGGAGACCCCCTCCATCGCCCGCGGGAACCGGTGCTGGAGCCGCTGGGCATTGCCATGGAGGATATTGGTGCCCCCCAGGACGCAGGCGGCCAGCAGCAGCCAGTTCTGGGAGAGGAGGTAGAGGCTCTCCCCGCTCCAGAGCATGGCGTAGGTGCCGCCTCCCCCCAGGCCCCGCAGCAACTCCCAGGTGCGCAGGCCGAACATCGTCTGGAGGTAGAAGAGCCCCTGGGAGAGGGAAAGGCTGGAATACCAGGCGAAGGAGACGATGATGACCACCAGGGTGTAGCACCGCCGGACCAGCACCGGGACCTTGGTGAAGAAGCGGTCCCCCCAGATGGTCTCCGCCACGATGAACACCCCCAGGGAGGCGCCCCACACCAGGTAGTTGAGGCGGATGCCGTACCACAGGCCCATGAGCATGGTGATGAGCATGATATTGAGGGTGGTGGCCAGGGGGCCGTTGTCCTCCGCCCCCAGGGCCCCGTAGACGTATTTGCGCACAAAGCGGTTGGCGGAGATGTTGAAGCGGGAGAAGAAATCGGTGACCGATTCCGCCTGGAGGGGGTAGTGGAAGTTCTCCGGCAGCTCCAGACCGAAGATCCCCCCGATCCCCCGCGCCATATCGCTGTAGCCGGAGAGGGTGTAGTAGATCTGGAAGATGGAGCAGATGATGAGCAGCCACACCGAGAGCACCGTCTTATCCAGGTAGGGGATCTCCCGAAGCTGCCGGGTGAGCACCTCCAGGGCATCCGCCAGGATCACCTTTTTGGCCAGGCCGTGGAGGAGGAGCACCACTCCCCCGCCCACCCGCGTGAGGGAGGGCCTGAACTCCCGCAGCTGGCGGGAAAAATCGCTGTAGGCCAGGATGGGCCCCACGTAGAGCTTGCCGAAGAAGCAGCAGAAGAGCCCGTATTCGTAGAAGCTGGCGGCAAGGTCCGCCTCCCCGTTGTAAAGGTCCACCAGATACCCCAGGCTGGTGAAGGCGTAGACCACCACCCCAATGGGCATCTCGGTATCCCGCAGCTGGCTCCAGGAGGAGAGGACGACAAAGAGCAGGATGTTCTTGGCCGCCGCCAGCAGGAGCAGCGCCGTGGCCCGGCGGTCCCGCTTCCCCCACAGGAAGAGGGGCTTTGCCATCAGGTAATCCGCCCCTACCGAGGCCAGCATCACCAAAAGGCCCAGGGGGGAGATGCTGGCATAGAAATAGAGGGACACCAAAAAGAGGGTGAACACCCGGTAATGAGGCGGCACGGCGTAGTAGATCAGGGCCGATACCGGCAGGAACACCAGCAGGAAGCTGAGGGTGTATATGTGCATCCCGCTCCTCCCTCCTTTCCAAAGAGATCCATCGGCGGCCGGGGTCAGTAAAGCAGGTACATGGCGTGGGCCAGGCTGTCCAGGCCGGCCAGCCCCGCCAGCTCATGGAAGGTCTTCACCACGTTGCTGTGCTGGGTGATCCGGGCCAAAGCCACCACCGCCCGCACCAGCCGCTCTTCGGAGCTCTCCCCTTCCCGTTCCTCCAGGGTGGCCAGGAGGATCCGCAGCAGGGCGTACTGCTCCGCCAGCAGGACGGCACACTCCTCCGGGGAGAGGCCGCGGGCCACATGGTACATGGGGAAGATGCTGGAAAACATATAGCAGGTGAAGTAATTCTCCGCCCCCTGCTCCAATTCCGCCAGGACGGGGTCGGCCTTCTCCTTTGTGATCTGCAGCAGGAAGGCCAGAGCCCCCTCCTTGGCGGTGTAGCTGTTGTCCTCTGCGTCAAAGACGCAGTAGGGGGCAAGGAGCTCCTGGATATGGCGGAAGATGGGCTTGCGGCCCACCTGCATCAGATGGGCCAGAGGCAGCGCCAGGGCGCCCCGGTGCAGCTCCTCATTGTAGGCCGGCTTCTGGAAAAGGTCTCCGAGGGTCTCCGTCTTGGTCATCTCCGTCACCAGCTGGATGGCGGCGGGGATCTGCCCCTGCTTCTGTTCGGCCACCAGGCGTCCCACCCGGCGCAGCAGGACACCGATGGCCAGGATGCGCTCCTTGATGGGGTGGCTGCGGTCGGTCATCAGGTCCATGCAGGCCTGCCGGAGGGGCTGGCCGAAGTCGGGCGGCGGCAGGAAGGTCTTCCCGCTGGCGTAGACAGCCGGGTGCCGGTCCATAGGGTCCTGGGGGTCGATGGTGCGGCGGATGCGTTCAAACTCCACCGGCTTCCCGGAGAGGATGGCCAGCCGGGCCGCCTCCTCGCAGGAAAGGGAGAGGGACAGCTCCCACACGCCGGGGTGGTACTGGACCTTCCGCCGGGGGTAGACGGTGCAGGTCTCGCAGAGGGCCTGGGGCCCCAGCAGGCGGACGATGCGGCAGCCGCCGTCCTCGTCCTGGAAGCCGCACTTCCCCTCCGCCGGATGGGTCAGGAGGGCGTAGGAGCTGTCGGTGGCGTCCTTGCGCTTCTTCTTCAGCACCGCGGCGCAGGTCTCCCGGAAGGCGGCGTCCCGCACCTTCCGGTACATATAATAGTGCTCCTTGTCCACATCGATGCGCCAGGTGTGGCAGCAGTTATCGGTGCAGGCAGGCCCGATGCAGGAAAATTCCTTATAAAAGGTCGGCCGGAGGATCTCGATCTCCCTTGCCATAATGCAAAAGCCCCCTTTGGTTCCCTCGTTTTTGGTGGATGGCGCCGCAAAGCGGCAGTATTATTCTACCATTCGCCGGGCCGTTTGTAAATATCAAGGAGCCGCGCCGTTCCGGCGCGCCGTCCCCCGGCCCTTGACTATCCCGGCCCGAACCGGTATAATCACAAGCAAAGAAGCTATCTGAAAAGGAGGGATCCCCCTTGCGATCCTACCCAAAAGTCCTCTCCCTTCTCCTTGCCCTCTGCCTGCTGCTCCCGCTGTCCGCCTGCGGCGGAAAAGAGGAGCCGCCCCAGAGCTCCCAGCCCCCTGCCTCCCAGGAGGAAGCAGCCCCGGAATCCGCCCCCATCCTGGGGGAGTTCACCGCCAGCGACCTTGCGGGCAACGAGGTGACCCAGGCGGTCTTTGAAGGACACCCGGTGACGATGGTAAACGTCTGGGCCACCTTCTGCGGCCCCTGCCTGAGCGAGATGCCGGACCTGGGCGCCCTCCACGAGGAGTACAGCGAGCAGGGGTTCCAGATCATCGGCATCGTCGCCGATGCCCTGGCCCAGGACGGCTCCGTCTCCCAGGAGCAGGTGGAGCTGGCGCAGCAGATCGCGGAGGAGACCGGGGCAAAGTACCTCCACCTCCTCCCCTCGGAGGACCTGACGGCCCGGCTCCTGTGGCAGGTGAACAGCGTCCCCACCACCATCTTTGTGGATGAGACCGGGGCCCTCATCGGCAAGGGCTACCTGGGCAGCCGGGACGCCGATTCCTGGCGGGCCATCATCGAGGAAAAGCTGGCGGCCGCGGAAAGCGGGGAGGGCGCAAAATGATGCGTGTCTTTCGGGAAAATCTTCCGGCGGTCTTCCTCCTGCTCCTGGGCGGGGCGTTCTTTGCCCTGGGCCTTCTCCGGGAGGAAAACTTCACCGTCTTCACCAAGGCGGTGAACATCTGCCTGGAGTGCATCGGCATTGGGTAGGGGGAAAGGGGGCCTGCGGCTGTGGGTGCAGGCGGGCTGGGCCGCCCTCACCAACGGCTACGTCGCGGGCTTCCTGAAGGGAAAGATCTACACCGGCCCCCTGAAGAACCTCTGCGTTCCGGGTCTTAGCTGTTACTCCTGCCCAGGGGCCCTGGGGGCCTGCCCCATCGGGGCCCTCCAGGCGGTGCTGGGGAGCCGGAATTACCGCTTCTCCTTCTACGTCCTGGGCTTCCTGATGATGGTGGGGGCGGTGCTGGGGCGGTTCGTCTGCGGCTGGCTCTGCCCCTTTGGCCTGGTCCAGGACCTGCTCCATAAGATCCCCCTGGGGAAAAAGCGCAAGGCCCTCCCTGGGGAAAGGTGGCTGCGCCGCCTGCGGTATCTGGTCCTTTTGGGCTTCGTGGTGCTGCTCCCCCTCTATGTGGTGGATTTCATCGGTCAGGGACAGCCCTGGTTCTGCAAGTACATCTGTCCGGCGGGGACCCTCACCGCGGGCCTCCCCCTGGTCTCCCTGACCCCTGCCCTGCGGGAGACGGTGGGGTGGCTCTTCGCCTGGAAGAACCTGGTGCTGGCCTTCCTGGTGGTCCTCTCGGTCTTTCTGTGGCGGCCCTTCTGCCGGTACCTCTGCCCCCTGGGGGCGGTGTACGGCCTCTTCAATCCCATCGCCTTCCGGCGGATGCGGGTGGAGCCGGAGAAGTGCACCGCCTGCGGCGCCTGCCAGCGGGCCTGCAAGCTGGACATACCCGCCTGGAAGACCCCCAACAGCCCCGACTGCGTCCGCTGCGGGGACTGCAAAAGAGCTTGTCCCCATGGGGCGCTAGGCGCAGGAACCTTCTGCGGAAGGTCCGGGGAGTAGCGATTCCGCTGCGGCGAAAAGAACCCCTCTGACATTTTCCTTCGGAAAATGTCAGCTCCCCTTTCAGGGGAGCCTTTGGCAGAACGAACAACCTTGCGCTCTCGCCAGGGCCTCCCCTGAAAGGGGAGGTGTCAGCGAAGCTGACGGAGGGGTTCCCCTGAAAGGGGAGCTGTCAGCCGCAGGCTGACTGAGGGAGTTTCATGGAAGCCCAGCACAGCAGACTCCCTTCGTCACGGCTTCGCCGTGCCACCTCCCTCGGTGAGGGAGGCTTATCCCCCCCCCCGGATAGGCGAAAAAAGCCCCATCATCATAAATATAAGGAGAGCCGTTGCCATGAATCCACCCAAGATCGCCGTTGTGTTCCACAGCGTCTGCGCCAACACCTACCTGATGGCGAAGGAATACCGGAACGCCTTTGCCGCCCTGGGGGCTCAGGTGCTGTTCTACCGCCTCCACGACCCCAACTACGCCGCCACCGCCGACGCCTTCCCGGCGTCCAGAGAGTATAAAAGCGAGATATTATCCGTAGAGGAATTGAAAAGTCCCGCCCAGGTGCTGGACTGCGACGCCCTCTTTTTGGGCAGCCCCACCTACTTCGGCAATGTCTCCGCCCCGGTGAAGGTCTTTATGGACAGCTTCGTGGACTACTGGGCAGAGGCGCGGCTGGCAGGGAAGTTCTTCGGGGGCTTCGCCAGCGCCGGCACCCCCCAGGGGGGCTGTGACATCTGCCTCCAGGCCCTCTGCCACTTTGCCATGCACATGGGGATGTGCCTTGTCCCGGTGCCCTCCACCGTCACCGGGACGGTGCAGCCCGCCTACGGCATCTGCCACTGGTCCGGGGACCTTTCCGACCAGCGGCTCACCCAGGGGGAGCGGGAGGCCATCGCCGGCTACTGCGCTTTCGCCTATGGCATCCTCTGCCGGGGAGGGAGCGAGAAATGAGCTACCGCCTTTTCATCTTCGACCTGGACGGCACCCTGGTGGACACCTCCCCCGGCATCATGGGCACCGTCCGCTACGTGGAGGAGGCCCTGGGGGTGCCCCCCGTCTCGGACGAGGACCTGCGGAAGTTCATCGGCCCGCCCCTCCTGGATTCCTTTATGAAATACCACGGGGCCGCCCCGGAGCTGGCGCAGAAGATGGTGACCTGCTACCGGCAGTGCTACGGCGAGACCGGGGTGGGGCAGGCTTCCGTCTACCCCGGCATCCCGGAGATACTGGACGCCATCGAGGCCGCACCGGGGGCCTGTGCCGCCGTGGCCACCCTGAAGCATCACACCATGGCGGAAAAGTCTTTGGCCCGCTTTGACCTCACCCATCGCTTTGCCGCCATTGCCGACGGCAGCGACGAATACCCCTCCAAGGCGGACCTCATCCGTCAGGTGATGGGAGAGCTCCACTGGAAGGACCCCGCCTCGGCGGTGATGATCGGGGACAGCCGCTACGATGGGGAGGGGGCCCTGGAGGCGGGGGTGGACTTTGTGCCCCTCACCTACGGCTTCGGCTTTTCGGAGCCGGGGAGCCTCGACGGCCTGCCCACCGTCTTTACGGCGGAAAAGCCGGAGGACCTGGTAAAATTCGTGCAGGAGGCGCTTCGCTAATGGATTGGACCGACGTACAGATCACCGTCCCGGCAAAGGACATCGACACCGCCTCCGCCATCGCCCAGATGGCGGTGCCCTACGGCATCTATATCGAGGACTACTCCGACCTGGTGGAGGAGGCCCCGAAAATCGCCCACATCGACCTCATCGACGAGGAGCTTCTGTCCAAGGACCGGAACAACGCCATCATCCACATCTACATCAGCCCGGAGCAAAGTCCCTCCGAGGCCATCGCCTATCTCACCGCCCGGCTGGATCAGGAGCCCATCCCCTACACGGTGGATACCGACCCCGTCAAGGAGGAGGAGTGGTCCACCGCCTGGAAGGACTACTACCACCCCACCCCCATCGGGAAAAAGCTGGTGGTCTGCCCCACCTGGGAGGAATACGCCCCCAGGGAGGGGGAGGTGGTGATGCGCCTGGACCCCGGCATGGCCTTCGGCACCGGCACCCACCACACCACCCGCCTCTGTGCCGGGATGCTGGAGGAGACGGTCACCCCCGGCTGCCGCCTGCTGGATATGGGGACCGGCAGCGGCATCCTTTCCATCGCTGCCCTGCTGCTGGGGGCGAAGGAAGCGGTGGGGGTGGACATCGACCCGGTGGCGGTGCGCACCGCCGGGGAAAACGCCCTGCTCAACGGCTTCGGCCCGGAGCGGTTCACCGCCGTCTGCGGAGAGCTGGTCCACGATAAAAAGCTGGCGGAAAAGATCGGCGGCGGCTTTGATGTCATCGCCGCCAACATCGTGGCCGATGTCATCATCGCCATCGCCCCCACTTTCCCCCGGCACCTGCGGCCCGGCGGTACGGCCATCTGCTCCGGCATCATCCTCCCCCGCAAAGGAGAGGTGCTGGCCGCCCTGGAGGGACAGGGCCTCTCTGTCAGCGAGGTGGAGGAGCGGGACGGCTGGTGTGCCGTCAAGGCCGCCCGCGGGGTGGCGTGATGCCCCGGTTCTTTGTGGAAAGCCTGGGGGAGGATATTGTCCTTCTGGCCGGGGAGACCGGGCGGCACATTGCGGGGAGCCTCCGCTGCCGGCCGGGGGATCCCCTGGAGCTCTGCGACGGGCGGGGCACCGATGCCGATGCCGTCATCCGGGAGATCGCCGGGGACACCGTGACGGCGGAGATACGGGAGCGCCGCCCCTGCCGGAGCGAGCTCCCCTGCCGGGTCACCCTCTACCAGGCCCTCCCCAAAGGGGATAAGCTGGAGCTCATCGTCCAGAAGGCGGTGGAGCTGGGGGCTGCCGCCATCGTCCCCGTGCTCACCAGCCGCTGCATCTCCCGCCCGGACTCCAAGGGGATGGCCAAAAAGCGGGAGCGCCTCATGAAGATCGCCTATGAGGCGGCGGGGCAGTCCGGCCGGGGCATCCTCCCGGAGGTGCGGCCCCTGATTCCCTTCCGGGAGGCGCTGGCGGAGATGGCAGGGAGCCCCTGCCCCATCCTCTTCTACGAGAAGGCCCGGCGCCCCTTGGGGGAAGCCCTGGCGGAGCGCCCCAGGGAGATCGCGGTCCTCATCGGGGCGGAGGGAGGTTTTTCCCCCCAGGAGGCGGCCGAGGCGAAGGAAGCGGGCCTTTGGCTCTGCACCATGGGCCCCCGCATCCTCCGGTGCGAGACCGCTCCCCTCTACGCCCTTTCCGCCATCGGCTACGTCTACGAGAATTCTGCGAGGTGAATCATCGTGTCCCGTAAGAAAAAGCTGAAATCCAAGTACATCTTCCGCCGGGTCCTGTTTGTTGTGCTGCTCCTTCTGCTGCTGGGCCTGGGGGCCCTCGGCCTGCGGGAGCTGCTGGGCCCCCAGGAGGAAGAAAACAGCGGCAGCTCCGGCCCCGGCTCTTCCCCGGCTTCGCAGCCGGAGCCGCCCGCCACCCAGACCGGCGGGGAGCCGGAGGGCGGCCTCTCCCAGTCCCGGCCGGAGCCTCTTCCGGAACCGGAACCGGAGCCCGGATCCCAGCCGGAGCCGCCGTCCTCCCAGGAGGCCCCCAAGCCGGCCGACCTGGACGGGGACTGGAACCTGGTGCTCATCAACCCCACCCACGCCATCGAGAAGGAGCTGGACATCGAATTTGACGAGGTCCAGGGCTACAAGTTCGATAAGCGCATCACCGGCAAGATCCGGGAGCTCATCGCCGCCGCCAAGGAGGACGGCATCAGCCTGGCTATCGTCTCCGGCTACCGCACCATGGACCGCAGCCGGCTGCTCTACAACAACAAGATCGCGGAATATAAGAACATGGGCTACGATGACGCCGCCGCCCGCGTGGCGGCTGCCCGGTGGGTGGCCCCTCCCGGCACCAGCGAGCACCACTCCGGCCTGGCCATGGACATCGTCTCCGCCGACTACTACACCAAGTACAGCGACCTGGTGGAGGCCTTTGAAAACGACAAGGAGGCCATCTGGCTCAAGGACAACTGCGCCCGCTTCGGCTTCATCCTCCGCTTCCCCAAGGACAAGACGGAGATCACCGGCATCAACTTCGAGCCCTGGCACTTCCGCTACGTGGGGGAGGAGCACGCCAAAAAAATCATGGAACAGGGCCTCTGTTTGGAGGAATACCTGGGGGAGACGGATTAAATGTCCAGCATCACCATCCGCAACGTAAAGAAATGCTTTGGAGATACCGTTGTCCTGCGGGACTTTACACAGGAGTTCCGGGAGGGGGAGTTTATCACCCTCCTGGGGCCTTCCGGCTGCGGCAAGACCACCATGCTGCGGATGATCGCCGGGTTTGAGAAGCCCACCGAGGGGGAGATCGCCATCGGGGAGCAGGTGGTCAGCTCCAAAAAGGTCTTTGTCCCCCCGGAAAAGCGGGACATCGGCATGGTGTTCCAGTCCTACGCCGTCTGGCCCCACATGACCGTATTTGATAACGTCGCCTACCCCCTGCGGATCCAAAAGCTCCCCAAGGGGGAGGTGGACCGCCGGGTGGAGGAAATTCTTCAGGTGGTGCACCTGGGGCGGTACGCCCGGCGGATGCCGGGGCAGCTCTCCGGCGGGCAGCAGCAGCGTGTGGCCCTGGCCCGCGCCCTGGTGATGAACCCCCGGCTGCTGCTGCTGGACGAGCCCCTATCGAACCTGGACGCCAAACTCCGGGAGGGGATGCGGTACGAGATCAAAGAGATCCAGCGGGAGCTGGGCATCACGGTGGTGTATGTCACCCACGACCAGACCGAGGCCATGGCCATGTCGGACCGGATCGTGGTCATCAACCGGGGGGTGATCCAGCAGGTGGGCACCCCCCAGGAGATCTACCGCACCCCCGCCAACCAGTTCGTGGCGGATTTTGTGGGGCGGGTGGATTTCCTCCGGGGGCGGGTGCGGGGCGGCCGCATCGAGCTCACCGGCTTGGGGCAGTCCCTGCGGTACGACGGCCCCTGCACCGGGGAGGTGGTGGTGGCGGTGCGCCCGGAGAGCCTCTCCCTGGCCCGGCCGGGGGAAGGGCAGCTCACCGGCGCCATTGTGAACAAGTACTACCTGGGGGACATCTCCGACCTGCGGGTGGACGTGGGGGGCGCGGTGATCCGCCTCATCGCCCCGCCGGAGATCTGCGACACCATGGAGCGGGGGCAGCAGGTGGCCCTGGCTATCCGGGAGTTCTTGGTCTTTCCGGACGACGGCACCGGCGAGAGCCTGAAAATTCTGACCTAAGAAGAGCGCCTGTCCGGCCTTGAAGAAACGGACGGGCGCTTCTTTCTTTTGGGAGCGGAAATTACAAAATATCTAAAAGATTGAAAATCTCTCTTGACAAGCCCTCCCTCTTCCGGTATAATATTTAGCGTTGCAGGTCATCCGCTGGCATAGCTCAGCTGGTAGAGCAGCTGATTTGTAATCAGCAGGTCGGGGGTTCGAATCCGTCTGCCAGCTCCATTTTTACCGATGCTTTCCCACGGACTGCACGCAAAACAGCATACGGAGGAGTTCCCGAGTGGTCAAAGGGGGCAGACTGTAAATCTGTTGCTTCGGCTTCAATGGTTCGAATCCATTCTCCTCCACCACGGCGTAGCCGCCGAGGCACGCCCCACCCGGCCCCCTCGTTCGAGGGGGCCTTACCTTTGTGTAAAATCTTAGGGACTGCCTGGAGACCTAGGCATCTAAACTGTTCTAACCAGACACGGCGTAGCCGCCGAGGCACGCCCTACCCGGCCCCCTCATGCGAGGGGGCCTTACCTTTGTGCAAAATCTTAGGGACTGCCTGGAAACTCAGGCAGCTAAACTGTTTTACACAGACAAAAGGACCGATTTTCGGTCCTTCTTTTTGGTCCCATACCGGCCGACCCTTGGCCCACTTTGCGCAGCTATGGGAAGATACACTTAATAACGCAAAAAAGCCTCCGCCCGGAAGAGATCCCTGGGCGGGGCTTCAATGTGGTCAAAAAGCTGATTTTAGGGGAAGTACGCGGTTCTGGGGACGGGCGGGCGCCTGGGGGAGGCCCCATCCGCCGCAAGGCAAAGGCCCTAGGCTTTACCCGCCGGCCTTTTCCAGCGCCTCCACCTCCCGGAGCCACAGGGCTGCCGAGGCGTCGCTGGGCATCCGCCAGTCCCCGCGGGGGGAGAGGGCGACGCTGCCCACCCGCGGGCCGTCCGGGAGGCAGGAGCGCTTGAACTGCTGGGCAAAGAAGCGGCGGTAAAAGGTCCCCAGCCACCGGAGGATGGTCCCCCGGCTGTAGGTCCCGGCAAAGGCGTGCTCCGCCAGCCGCAGGACCTTGCCGGGGGCGGCCCCCCACCGCAGGGTGTAGTAGAGGAAGAAGTCGTGGAGCTCATAGGGGCCCACCAGCTCCTCCGTCCGCTGGCTGATCTCCCCGTCCTTGGCCGGGAGCAGCTCCGGGCTCACCGGGGTATCCAGAATATCCAGCAGGACCCGGCGGAGGGGTTCCTCCGACCGGGCGGCGATGGTCCCCACCATGTGGCGCATCAGCGTCTTGGGCACCGAGGCGTTCACCCCGTACATGGACATATGGTCGCCGTTGTAGGTGGCCCAGCCCAGGGCCAGCTCCGAAAGGTCGCCGGTGCCCACCACCAGGCCGCCGGTCCGGTTGGCGATGTCCATCAGCACCTGGGTGCGCTCCCTGGCCTGGGCGTTCTCGTAGGTAATGTCCGGGGTGACGCCGTCGTGGCCGATGTCGCCAAGGTGTCCGGCCACCGCCTCTTGGATGTCCACCGTCCGCAGGGTGACCCCCAGGGCCTCACACAGGGCCTCGGCATTGCCCCTGGTACGGCCGGTGGTGCCAAAGCAGGGCATGGTGACAGCGGTGATGCCGGCACGGGGACGGCCCAGAAGGTCCATGGCCCGGACCGCCACCAGCAGGGCCAGGGTGGAATCCAGCCCTCCGGAGACCCCCAGCACCAGAGAAGCGCACCGGGTGTGCTCCATCCGCTTCTTGAGACCGTGGGTCTGGATGGCCAGGATCTCCCGGCAGCGGGCGGCCCGGTCCTCCCCCGCGGGGACGAAGGGGGTGGGGGACACCGGCCGGGTGAGGGAGACGGGGGACAGCTCCATCCCGAAGGGGACCTCCCGGAAACCCTCCGGGGCCGGGGGCCAGGTATTGGTGCGGCGGCGCTGCCCCGACAGCCGCTCCACATCCACCTCGGTGACGGCAAGGCCCTCCCCGAAGGGGGGGCTCTCCGCCAGCAGGATGCCGTTTTCCCCGATGATATTGTGGGCGCCGAAGACCAGGTCGGTGGTGGATTCCCCACCGCCGGCGGCGGCGTAGAGATAGGCGCAGCAGAGGCGGGTGGACTGCCCCTCCACCATGGCCCGGCGGTAGGCAGCCTTGCCCACCGCCTCATCGCTGGCGGATGGATTGGCGATGACGGTGGCCCCCGCCGCCGCCAGCCGGGCGGAGGGGGGCTGCGCCACCCACAGGTCCTCGCAGATCTCCACCCCCAGGCAGAGATCCGGAAGCTGCCGGCAGCGGAACACCATATCCCCCCCAAAGGGGACCTGCCTGCCGCCGATGCGGCAGTCCTGCACCTCGCCGGGGCCGGGGGTGAAGTTGCGGGCCTCGTAGAATTCGCTGTAATTGGGGATGTTCCGCTTGGGCACCACCCCCAGCAGTTTTCCATCCTGGATGACGGCGGCGCAGTTGTAGAGCCGGTCCTTTACCTCCAGGGGGACCCCCAGCACCAGCAGCAGGTCGGTCCCTCCGGTGGCAGTGATGACAGTCTCCAGGGCCTCCAGGGCCCCATCCAGGAGGGCCCTCTGGCCGAAGAGGTCCCCGCAGGTATAGCCGGTGACCGCCAGCTCCGGCAGCACCAGGAGCTTTATCCCCTGCTCCTGGGCCCGGCGGAGCGTGTCCAGGATACGCTCCCGGTTGTAGGCGCAGTCCGCCACCCGGAGGGAGGGGGAGACCGCCGCCGCCTTGATAAATCCGTCCTTCATACGCAGCACTCCTTTGGGGCAATACCGCATAAAGATCGTGCCCGTATTGCGCCGTCAGGCGGTCTTTGTGCGGTGTTGCCTAGTGTTTCTTCCACCATCATACCAGCGGCGGGGGGATTTGTCCAGCGGAAAACCGAATTCCTGCTTTTTGAAATTGCAAACGCCCCCGTTTCGTTGTATAGTATAAAAGGAACGTTTACAGATATTTGCCTGAAAGCCTCCCTCCCAGAGGGAGGTGGTGCGGCGAAGCCGTACCGGAGGGAGTTTGTGCGCAGCTTTTTAACTCCCTCAGTCAGCCTTACGGCTGACAGCTCCCTCAGCGAGGGAGCCTTTGGATACCTTTTTTAGGAATGCTTACAACGAAAGGCCGGGATCATACCCATGGAAACCCTGACGGTGATGAGTTTTAACCTGAAGCGGGATCTGCTGCCCTTCGGCCCCCACGCCTGGCAGAAGCGGGCGGGGCAGGCCGCGGGGCTGATCCGCAAGGCGGCTCCCGATATTCTCGGCACCCAGGAGCTGACCGAAGGCCCCCTGGGGGATATGGAGCGGCTGCTGCCGGAGTACCAATGGGTGGGCGAAGGCCGGGGCGGCGGCCGGAAGGGGGAGTATACCGCCATCTTCTTCCGGCGGGAAAAATTCCGGCTGATGAGCCAGCAGACCTTCTGGCTCTCCCCCACGCCGGACCATCCCAGCCGGGACTGGACCACCCCCTTTCCCCGCATCTGCACCTGCTGCGAGCTCCAGCCGGTGCAGAGCCCGGAGAAGCCGGTGCGGGTCTACAACACCCATCTGGACCACATCAGCTACTTTGCCAGGGTCCGGGGGCTGCGGGAGATCCTGCGGCGCATCTCCGCCCGGTACGGGGAGGCCCCCGGCCCGGTGATCCTGATGGGGGACTTTAACGCCACCCCCACCAGCCGCACCCTCCGCCGGTGGATCGCCGCCGACCTGGAGCAGAGCGCCGGCCTGATGCGGGACAGCTACTGGGGCATCCTCCAGCGGGGGGACGAGGTGGGCCGCAGCTACCACGGCTTTTCCGGCCGCACCAGGGGGGCCCCTATCGATTACATCTTCACCAGCCGGGACATGGTGCTGCGGGAGGTGGAGCTGCGCCGGGACCACCCGGTGGAGGGATTCCCCAGCGACCACTACCCGGTGGTAGCCCAGGTAGAGCTGTAGAAATCATTATGTAAGCCGGAGGGATACGCGATACCTCCGGCGCAGAAGGCACCCTGCCCCCTACAGGGATCCTTGGACAGGGGCCGCCAGCAGGGAACGCCCTGTTATTTACGGTTCTCGGACTTCTGCTGCTTCTGCTGCTGGCTCTGCTTCTGCTGCTGGTTCTGATTGTTCTGGTTCTGCTGGTTCTTCTCGTTAGACATGGAAGGTCACCTCCTGATTTTTTGGCGCGGGCGGCGAATCCGTCCGGCTCGGTGATTAGTATGACCCTCACTTTGGGCGGTTATTCCAAGCACTCCGCCTTCCGGCGCAAAAAGAACCGGAAGGCGCTTTTTGCCGGTGCATTTTCCGGCGAAAAAAGGTGGAAGAAACAGGAAGGATTTTTAAAATATTTCTTGCAATCCCAGAGGAAAGATGCTATAATAGATAAAAATCGATAACAATTATTGATTTTAGATCTTTAAAGAAAAAGGAGTGTACTGCAAAATGGCTAAGTTTGTCTGCACCGTCTGCGGTTATGTTTACGAGGGGGACGCCGCCCCCGAATTCTGCCCCCAGTGCAAGGCTCCCGCCTCTAAGTTCCAGAAGCAGGAGGAGGGCCAGATGTCCTGGGCCGCCGAGCACGTGGTGGGCGTTGCCGCCGGCGTCGATGAGGAGATCCTGGAAGGTCTGCGCATGAACTTCACCGGCGAGTGCACCGAGGTCGGTATGTACCTGGCCATGGCCCGCGTCGCCCACCGGGAGGGCTACCCCGAAATCGGCCTGTACTGGGAGAAGGCCGCCTACGAGGAGGCCGAGCACGCCGCCAAGTTCGCCGAGCTGCTGGGCGAAGTGGTCACCGACAGCACCAAGAAGAACCTGGAGATGCGCGTAGAGGCCGAGAACGGCGCCACCGCCGGCAAGACCGCCCTGGCCAAGAAGGCCAAGGAGCTGGGCCTGGATGCCATCCATGACACCGTCCACGAGATGGCCCGCGACGAGGCCCGCCACGGCCGCGCCTTTGCCGGCCTGCTGAAGCGCTACTTCGGCAAATAATCTCCCCAAAACACAAAAGCGCTTTTTCTGCGGCACGGAACAGCTTATCTGCTCCGTGCCGCTTTGCTGTCTCTCCGGGGTGCCTGGAGGGACAGAAAAAAGCCCTCTCCGGGGCTTTTGGGCATTATGGCCGATGAATGATTTGAGGCGGGCCCGTTATTCCTCCGGGTCCTCTTCCCGGACCTCCGGGCGCAGGAATTTTTTCTTCCGGGGGGCGGGGGCCTTCCGTTCCGGGGCGTTCTTCTCCAGGTAGAGCTGGGCCGCCTCCTGGAGCACCGGCAGGGCCTTGCGCTGGGCGGAGACCAGCTGGAGCTGGCGCACCATCAGCAGCGCCCCCAGGGCGGACATCACGGCGGTGCACACCGCCATCACCGTCCCCAGGACGGCCAGAAATTTCAGGGTGCGCTTATTGACCAGCTTTACCGCGTGCCGGGCGGCGTGATGGGTCACCATGGTGCTTCCTCCTTTTTTTGCGGCGCGTTTACCGCAGCGTATTGGTCTGTCCTTCCTCATCCATATGGTTCATCAGGTAGGAGAGGGTCATGGCACTGTCCCCCAGGTGAACGTTGACGGTGGTGATGTTATCGTGGAGGCAGGCAAAATCGTAGGAGGAGAAGTTCCAGAAGCCTGTGATCCCCGCCCGGATGAGCCGGTCCGCCAGCTTGGCGGCAGCGTCCTTGGGGACGCAGATGACCGCCACCTGGGGCTGGTGCTCCCGGCAGAACTCCTCCAGGGTATCGATGTGGTAGACCACCACGCCGCTCCCCCGCAGGGTGGTGCCCACCAGCTTTTTGTCCTCATCAAAGGCGCCCACCAGGCGGAAGCCCCGCTTCTTGGAATAGAGCTGGGGGGCCACCGCCTTACCCAGGTTGCCCGCCCCCACCAGAATGGCCGGGATCTCCTTGCCCAGGCCCAGTATCTCGCCGATCTCCCGGTGCAAAAGCTCTACCTGATAGCCGTATCCCTGCTGCCCAAAGCCGCCGAAGCAGTTGAGATCCTGGCGGATCTGGGAGGCGGTGATCTTCATCAGGGCGGAAAGCTCCTTGGAGGAGATGCGGTTGATCCCCCTCTCCAGGAGCTCACCCAAAAAGCGGTAATAACGGGGCAGGCGGCGGATAACCGATGTGGAAACAGGCCGGTCATATTTCAAGACGATCGCTCCCTTTCTCCGGCGGGCTTACGTTCTGCTGGCTGTAACAAACATTTTACCCCTTTCCGCAGTGTTTGTCAAATAAATGGCGTTTTCCGGTTTTTTGAAACAAATGAAAACTTTCGGTTAAATTTCCCCGAAAGGCATTCCAAAACGGGGGGATTTCGTTTATACTGAACATAAGGCAGGGCGCTTCGGGGCCCTGGGCCGGGAAACATCACAGAATGACAGGAGAGAAACGAGCTATGATAGAGACCATGGGCACCCCAGGCAGACAGGCGCCTGCGGCCATGGTGCTGGTCACCGATCAATTCCGCTGCCGCAGGCTCATCACCGCCGGGCGGCAGCTGGCAGTACAGGAGGGCATCTCCCTGGAGGTGGTGAACGTCGCCTCCCCCGGTGTGGAACAGAACCCCCAGGCCATTGAGTATCTCTTCCAGGCCAGCCGGGACAACAACGCCTCCATGACCATCCATTACAGCGACCATCCGGAGCGGTTTTTGGGGGAGCTGATCCGGCAGCGCCGCCCCGCCGCTGTCATCACCGGCCTGCCGGGGGAGGGCAGCACCCTGCTCCAAAGGCTCTGGATGCGCTTTGAGGATGTGGACTTCTACATGGTGGGGCACGACGGGAGCCTCCGCCCGGTGAACATCGCGGACCGCACCGGCCTGCCGCCCCTGAACACGCTCCTGCTCCCCCCTGCCCCGCGGCTGGCGGAGTCCTGAAGCGAACGGGACGGCAAAAATCAAACGAAGGGAAGAATTTTCTTGAACCGAGAAGTTTTTACCTATCCTTCCTCCAACGGAAAATGGAGGGTCTCCGCCCTGATCTTTACCCCCGATGAGGGGACAGTGGTCCGGGGGGTGGTGCAGCTCAGCCATGGGATGTGCGAATATGCGGGCCGGTACGAGGCGTTGGCGCGGGCGCTCTGCGAGGCGGGGCTCGTCTTCTGCGGCAACGACCATCTGGGCCACGGCTCCACCGCCCTGCTGAACCGGGAGAAGCTGGGGTACTTCGGCCCCCGCGGCTCCCGCAAGTTCCTGGTGGAGGATCTGGAGCTGCTGCGCCGGGAGGTCTCCGGGCGGTACCCCGGCGTTCCCTACTTTCTCCTTGGGCACAGCATGGGGTCCTTCATCGCCCGGCTCTACGCCCGGCGGTTCGGGCAGAGCCTGGACGGGCTCATCCTCAGCGGCACCGCGGGCAGGAATCCCGCCGCCCCGGCGGGGAAGGCCCTGGCCCGCGGGGTGGAGCTGGTGAAGGGGCCCCGGTACATCTCCGAAAAGGTGTACGACCTGGCCAACGGCAGCTTTTCCAAGGCGATCCCCGGCGCCAAGACCCCGGTGGACTGGTTGAGCAAAGACCCTGCGGTGTGCGAGGCTTATCTGCGGGACCCCCTTTGCGCCTTTAAGTTCACCGTTTCCGCCTACTACGAGCTCTTCTCCATGCTGGAGGAGTGCACCTCCGCCCAGTGGTACGCAAATATCCCCCAGGGCCTGCCTGTCTACATCCTCTCCGGGGACCAGGACCCGGTGGGCTCCATGGGGGCGGGGCCCCGCGAGGTGCACCAAAACCTCACCAAAGCGGGCTGCCGGAACGTGGAGCTGAAGCTCTACCCCGGCGGACGTCACGAGATGTTCAACGAGACCCAGCAGGAGGAGGTCCGGCAGGACCTCTTGCAGTGGCTGGAAAAGACCATGGCCCTGCGGGCCCCGGACCCCGCCATGGAGATGGAGGACTGACCGCTTTCCGGACCTGCGAAACCACAAAAGGCGCGCCTTCCCTTTGCGGGGAGGCGCGCCTTCTGCCGGACCGGGACGGCCCGTATCGGACACCAGGAAAAAAGGTAATCTTCAATGTTAGGCGTACAGCATGATAACGACCGCGGAATAGGTGCCGGAGTTATTGATAGCCTTCATGTAATAATAATTATAGCTGTTCGTTGCACTCAAACCGTGGCCCACGCTGTTCACCGTAAGCGTCCCCAGTTTTGTTCCGCTTGAGCTGGTGGAATTGGTCCCATACAGTTCAACTGTCACCGTGCCGCCGCCTGTCAAATCCGCATCAAGGTAGACATATGGATAGCTCGACGGGATCGCATATTTACTGGAAGTCCATGTTTTCCCAGAGGCCACATCTATTTCTTTATTGAAATATCCCGTGCGAGGCATAACGGAAAAACTCATAGGAAGGGCAAAGGCCACCGAAAACAGCATCACACAGGCCAGCAGGACCGCTGTCAACTTTTTCATACTTCATCGTCCTTTCTCTTTTCAAACATAATAGGGACAGAACCTTGTGCGTCGTGTGTCACTTTCCTGGTGTCTTTGCTTTTATTATATAAGACATCTGTAAATTTGTAAATATCCAATCCGGGACGCCTTGACATCCTCCGAATAATAAGCTAGTATAATATCGTATAATACTATAAAAAATGCGCAAACGAAGGGGTGATTTTTTTGCCTGCCAAGGAAAAACGCCGTATCCCCGATGCCGAACTCCTGGTGATGCAGACCATTTGGGATTCCCCGGTCACTTTGACGGTGAAGCAGATCATTGCCAGGCTCCAGGAAAACGGCTCCACCTGGGGCACCTCCACCATACGGACCCTCCTGGACCGCCTGGTGAAGCGGCACTACCTGGCGGTTGCCAAGCAGGGCTCGGACCGGTACTACGCGGTCCTGGTGGATAAGCAGACCTACCTGAAGAAGGCCACCAGCGGGTTCCTGTGCCAGCACTTCGGAAACTCGGTTTTCCAGATGGTCTCCACCCTGGCGGACGGGCGGCTGACCAAGGACGAGCTGCAAAAGCTGGAGGACATCGTATCCAAACTGGGGGATTGACATGGTCCCGTCCCTGTTCCGCTCCGTCCTTTCGGTGGGTATACAAATGACGCTGCCCATACTGGCAGTGATGGCGCTGGACCCCTTGCTGCGAAAGCACATCCGGGCAAGCGCCTTGTTTCGCTTGAAAAAGATCCTCCTGGTGGGGATGCTCCTGATGCCGCTCTGTGTCAACTACGGCCCTTTGGTCCGGCTCCCGGTCTCCGCCCCGGTCCCTCCCCTCCCCCTTCTTTCGCCGGAGCTCCCCCTCCAGGGGACCGAACTCACCACTATGGCCCAAAACCTTCCGGATACAGCGGCAAAGCCTGCACCGGCTCTCTCCGCCTTCCCCTGGGAGGTGCTTTGGCTCTGTGTCGCTGTTCTTTCGGCGGTACGCGCGATATTCCAGAACCGGATGATAAACCAGCGGGTCGGCCGCGGCCTGTACCCGGTCACCACCCCCTACCAAAGGGCACGCTGCCGCACCTACTGCCGCCGGATGGGGATCAGGCGCTGTCCGCCCATCCTCGTATCCCAGGAGATCTCCTCCCCCATCACACTGGGGTGGCTGCACCCCGCCATTATGCTGCCGGCGCAGGGGCTGCCGGCAAATTCCCAGCGGCTGCAATTCCTCCTGCTCCACGAGCTCTGCCACTGCAAGCGCGGGGATAACTTCTGGGAGATGTTTGCCTCCATTGTGGTGGCGGTCTACTGGTTCCATCCCCTGATGTGGATCTTGAGCCGCCTCTTTGTGGAGGACTGCGAGATCGCCTGCGATGAGTTTGTTTTGAAAGGTGTCGATGCGTCTGCCTCCCGGTGTTACGGCAGGATGCTGCTTTCCTTTTTGCGCATAGAAGACGAGAAGCGCTCCGCCCTGCTCCCATTGCCGCAATCCGGGGTGGGGACCGATTACAGGGCTATGTCCCGGCGCCTGCGTCAGCGGCACACCGATCCGAAAAGTCCGGGCATCCTCTTCCTGGGCATCTGCATCTCTTTTTTGATGCTGCATTCCGGAGTGGTCCGCTTTCTTCCCTTTGATATGCGGGTGCCGGTTCTTTCCGGGCCCCAGGAACAACTGTATCCTGCGTTGCAAGCCTCCCATGATTTGGGTAACAAGCGAGAAAGTGAAGAGAATCTTTTAGGATATATAGATCAGACTGTACCAGGCCAGACATCTTCTATACATACATTACTGCCTCCCTTAAACACTTCCAACGTATTCAGCTGGGAAAACCAAAAAAGAGAACCTTTTCTGTATAGTCGTTACCTTTACTTTGTAGTTGAAGGAGACAATAAAAATGTACTCGCCGGATTTGACGGTACAATTACAGCGGTACAGGCGAAGGACCTTGAAGACCTGAACGAAGAAGAACGTATGATGCGGCGCCTGGGAAAATATGTTGTATTGGACTGCGGAAACGGGGTCTCCGTCCGCTACACCTTCCTGGAGTCCGTAGCGGTGGAACCGGGACAGCGGGTTTCCGCCGGGGACGTGCTGGGGACCGCGGGACGCACAGGTTTGACCTACGGCGACGAGGACCAATGCGGCGTTTATGTCATGCAGGATGACCTTATGGTGGACCCGCTCCTCTTCTTCGACATCGATGTACCTGTACAGGAAATCTCTTGACACCCTCCCCCGGCGGGGAAGAAAAACCGTCCATAAAAAAAGCCCGCCGGGAGGCGGGCTTTTTTTATGGGGAAGCGGGGCTTAACCCTTGATGATCTCGCCGTAAACCACGCCGGACATACCGGCGGCGTTGGCTTCATCGGTATCGAAGTGGGCATAGGTGGCAAAGTTGGGGGACACCCGGACCACAACATCGCCGAAGATGGTGGTGCGGTCGGCGGTCTCCACCTTCAGGGAGACGATCTCCTTATCCGCAACGCCCATGGCGGCGGCGTCCTCCGGGGTGGTGTGGATGTGGCGCTTGGCGGCGATGACGCCCTCCTTGATCTCCACCTCGCCGCAGGGGCCCACCAGCTTGCAGCCGGGGGTGCCGGCCACGTCGCCGGATTCCCGGACGGGAGCGGCCACGCCGATGCTCCGGGCATCGGTGAGGGAGATCTCCACCTGGTCCGCCTTGCGGCAGGGGCCCAGGATGGAAACGCCGGAGAGGGTGCGCTTGGGGCCTACCACGTCGATGCGCTCGGCGCAGGCGAACTGCCCAGGCTGGGAGAGGTCCTTCTTGGGGGTGAGCTTGGCACCCTTGCCAAAGAGGGTCTCCAGGGTCTCCTGGGTGACATGGACGTGGCGGGCGGATGTCTCGATCTGTACCTTGGCCATGATTCTATCTACCTCCGTTGTCTGTTTTGCCAGCCGGCACCCGGCTGCGTATTTTTACAAATTCCATTGTACCACAGAAAGTGGATTTTGCAACTGTTTTCTCACCCCAGGAGCGGCCCACCCCGCAGGTGCATGGCGGCGGCGTAGCCGGTGGCAAAGGCGATCTGGAGGTTGAAGCCCCCGGTGCGGGCGTCCACGTCCAGCACCTCCCCGGCAAAGTACAGGCCGGGCACCAGGCGGGAGGCCATGGTCTTGGGGTCCACCTCGGCGACCTTGACGCCTCCGGCGGTGACCACCGCCTCCTCCACCGGCCCCAGGGCTACCGGTGTAAGGGGGAAATCCTTTACCGCTTCTCCCAGGCGGCGGCGCTCCTCCCTGGTCACCTCCCGCACCTTCCGATCCGGCGGAAGCTCCGCCGCCTCCAGGGCAGGGAGAATAAAGACCCTGGGCAGCAGGCTCCCCAGGACATTGCCCAGGTCCCGGTTGGGGGAATCGGAAAAATCCCGGAGGATGCGGGCATCCAGCTGGGCGGGGTCCAGGGCGGGCTTCATATCGATGAAAAGGCGGTACTCCCCGGCGGGTCTCCGCATCAGGGCACTGGCGGAAAGGACCAGGGGACCGGAGACCCCCTGATGGGTGAAGAGCATCTCCCCCAACTCCCGGAAGAGCGGCTTCTTCTTCCCCGCCTCCCGGAGGGTGAGGGTGACGTTCTTCAGGGAAAGACCGGCCATCCGGCCGCAGCAGTCCTCGGCGCAGAGGACGGGCACCAGGCTCCCCCGCGGAGGCACGATGGTGTGCCCCGCCTGCCGGGCCAGGCGGAAGCCGCTGCCGTCGCTGCCGGTGCCGGGGTAGCTCATCCCCCCGGCGCAGAGGACGATGCTTTTCCCCCGGTACTCCTCCCCGGCCTCGCTGCGGATCCCCACGGCAGCCCCCTCCTCCAGGAGGATCTCCGCCGCCTTGGCCTGGACGATGACCGCCCCGGCATCCCTTGCAAAACGCACCAGGGCATCGGCGATGTCCCTGGCGCTGTCGGACACCGGGTAGACCCGGTTCCCCCGCTCCGTCTTGAGGGGGACCCCCAGCTCCTCAAAGAGGGCCATGGTGCCGGCGGGGGGATAGCCCCAGATGGCGCTGTAGAGGAACTTCGGGTTGGAGCAGACGTTTTTCAGAAATTCCTCCGGGGGGCAGTTGTTGGTGAGGTTGCACCGGCCCTTGCCGGTGACTAAGATCTTCCGGGCCGGGCGCTCCCGCCCCTCCGCCACCAGGACGGAAAGCCCCCGGCGGGCGGCGTACCCGGCGCAGAGGAGCCCCGCGGCCCCGCCGCCGATGATGACGGCGTCCCAGGGGCCCCTGTCCCCGCCCCTCACGGGTTCCCTCCGGCCCCCTCGGTCTTTTCGTAGACCTGGTATTCCTCCCAGATGTTCTCCAGGGTGGTGTAGGTGCGGCTGATCTCTTCTTTCTTCTTGAGACCCACCGCCACGATGAGGGCATTGATGACACTGAGGGGGGCCACCAGGCTGTCCACAAAGGAGGCCATCTCGCTGCGGGCCAGCAAGAGGACGTCCGCCGCCTGGGCCAGGGGGGCCGAGGTGGAATCGGTGAGGGCGATGACCTTGGCGCCCCGGCTCTTGGCGTAGCGGGCGGCCTTGAGGGTCCGCTGGGAGTACCGGGGGAAGCTGATGGCGATGAAAACATCCTCCTCCCCGATGCGGAACATCTGCTCGAAGGTCTCGCTGGTGGAGTTGGAGTTGACGCAGCGGACATGGGGGAAGATCTGGTTGAAGTAAAAGGCCAGGAAGCTGGCCAGCATACTGGAGCTGCGGATGCCCAGGATGTACACCTCTCTGGCCCCCACGATGGCTTCCACCGCCTGGTCAAAGGCGGCGCGGTCCGCCTCCTCCATGGTGCGGCGGATCTTCTCGCTGTCCAGGGTCAGCACCCGCGTCAGGACGTCGCTGCCGGCGATCTGGCCGTTGATGATGTCCATCCGCTGGACGGTGGTGAGGCGGTTGCGGATGATCTCCTGGAGGTTCTTCTGGAGCTGGGGATAGCCCTCAAAGCCCACCTCGGTGGCGAAGCGCACCACGGTGGACTCGCTCACGCCCACGGTATCCCCCAGCTTGGCGGCGGTCATAAAGGCGGCTTTGTCGTAGTGCTGGGTGATAAAGCGGCCGATGAGCTTCTGGCCCTTGGAAAAGCCGGACATATTCCGCTCGATCACCGCTAAAAGGTCCATCGGCATTTTAAAAACACCTCTCGTATCAGCATTTTTGCAAGGGGGCCTGGTTTCCGCACTCCATAATACCGGAAATCCGGGGAAAATGCAAGGGGTCTCCGCTTATTTTTGCAAGATTTTTATTTTCTCCTGCATGAGAAAGGGTGCAGGAAACCCCGCCGCCGGAAAAACGGCAGCGGGGGCATCCATTTTGAAGCGGCGGGTCAGTAGTAGCGCACGGTGACCGTCTTTTCCATCTCTTGCAGGTATTTGCCCAGCTCCTCCACCAGGCGGAGCTTCAGGTTCAGGCTCAGGGGCAGATCCGGGTTCTGGTGGGCGGGGTTCATGGCCCGGCCCACGTAGAAGTTCACGTTGGTGGCCTCCTCAAAGAGCATCCGGGCGATGAGGGAAGCCCCGTCCTTTCCGGTGAGCCAGGTGGGCTCCCCCATCTGGTTGGAGACGCACTGGGCGGCCAGGGCCACCACCCGCCCCAGGGTGATGACCCCCTCGGTGCAGAGATCCACCCCCTGTATGGTGGCGATGGGGGGGATGTCCGGGTCGAAGAAATCCAGGGTGGGGCAGACGGGCTTGCCCAGATACCGCCCCACCACTGTGCTGGTGGTGCCGCCGCAGACGATGGTCTTGCCCTCCAGGGCGAAAAAGTCCTTCATAATGGCCTCGTCCTGGGCCGGGTCCCTGGGGGGGCCGATCATCAGGTTCACCTGCTGCCGCCGGCGGATGCGCAGAGCCGCCACGGTGGTATCGTCCCCCGGAATATCCATATACAGCTCCCGGCAGGCGTCGCTGATCTTGGCCGCCATGGACTTGGCGGAAAGGTCCGGGGTCCACTCCCGCTGGGCGTACTGGGCGATCTCCGGCAGCTGCCAGCCGAAATTCAAGACCGTGCCCACTCCGGCGTGGATGGCCCCGTCGCTCATCATGATGTACAGGTCCCCCACCTGCCCCTGGATGCGGGTCTCGTAGATGGTCTTGCCGGCGATCTCCCGCTTTTCCTTGGGGTAATCGAAGATCTTCCCCTCCCGCAGGAGGATGAGGTCCGGGTTGTCGAACTGGACCAGGTACACCTCCCCGGTGTATTTATCCACCCGCAGGATGGTGAAGGTGCAGTAGGCCACCTGGCGCACCGCGCAGACCGGCAGGGTGAGGGCGATGGTCTCCACGCTGTCCTCCACCGTCATATCCCCCGCCAGCATGGTGGCCAAGATCTTGGAGGTGAGGGTGGAGAGGATGCTGGCCTTGACGCCGCTCCCCAGGCCGTCCGCCAGCACCATGATGACACTGTCCTCCCGGTTCACCGTCTCCACATGGTCGCCGCACAGCAGCTCCCCCGCCTTGTTCATGGAGAGCCAGCCATTTTCCAGGTACAGCTTACTCATGTCCCTTTTCCTCCGCGACGGCGCCCCGGAGCTTGGTGAGGGCCACCTTGGTCTCGGCGGTGGTCTCCCCCAGGAGGCTGGCGATCTCCTGGACGGTGCGCATCTGCTTTTGGATGATGCGGTCGGTGACCTCCAGGGTCTGCTGGCGCAGCTCCTGGGCCCGGCGATTCTCCCGCTCCTCGGCGGTGACGTCCTTCATGATGGCCAGCAGGAGCTTATTTTCGATGTCGTAGACGATGGTCTCCTCCACAAACTTTTCCTGGCGCTCCAGCCAGAGCTTCCGGTCCCGGATGGGGCGGCCGTCCTCCAGCACGAAGATAAAGTCCACCGGGTCCAGGAAGTTTTCCACCGGCTTATGTACCGCGGCGTCCTGCCGCTCCAGGCCGAAGAGGCGGCAGGCGGCGTTGTTCATCTGCTGGACGGTGAGGTCCTCCCCTACCACCAGGATGGCGTTGGGGGTGGAGCCGATGATCTTATCGGAGAGGGATTCCGCCCGCTCCCGCATATAGGGCAGGCACATGGTCACCTCCGCCTTGCCGTTAAAGACCGCCTTGGCCTTCTCCCGGCAGGTGGGGTAGCCGCAGGAGCCGCAGTTCAGTTCATCCAGAGGACTGGTCTTGCCCATCTTCTCCAGGATGGCGGCCAGCTCCTCCGGGGTGGGGACCTTCTCCCGCACCGGGGCGGCGGGGATGGCGCAGGCCAGGGGGACGGGGTACTCCGTCCGGAAATCCCGCCTGGGCGGAAGGTCGGGGAAGCCGGGGGCGGCGTAATCGGTGACCCGGTCCTGGCACTCCAGCACTCCCCCCTGACGGGAGCGGATCATGGGTCCGTTGATGCAGCCGCCTTCGCAGATGTTCATCTCCAAAAAGACGTTGTGGAGCCGTCCGCTCTGGATGTCCCGGAGGGCGGTGACGCATTTTTCCGGGCCGTCCACCGCGTAGTACCGGTAACCGGTGCCCTCCCGGTCCATGCTCTGGATGATGCCGCCGGGCTTGGGGAAGAAGCGGGAACGCCGCCCCCCCAGATCGCAGTCCCGAACCTCCGGCTCCGCCTTCTCCTCCTGGGCCCAGGCCTTCAGCTCCTCGAAGGTAAGGACGCAGTCCACAGCGTGGGAAAAGTCCTCCGCCTCCGCCTTCTTGGAGATGCAGGGGCCGATGAACACCACAAAGGCCTCCGGGTCCCGCTCCTTGACGTACCGGGCGTGGGCCTCCATGGGGGAGACCACCGGGGCCAGGCAGCCCACCAGCTGGGGGTAGTACTTCTGCACCAGCCGCACCGCCGAGGGGCAGCAGGTGGAAAGGATGATGTCCTGGCGCTTCTCCCGGACCATTCTCTCGTACTCGCTCTTCACCAGGTAGGCCCCCAGGGCGGTCTCCTGGGTATCCGCAAAGCCCAGCTTTTCCAGCATGGACGCCATCTCCTCGATGCCGTCCACCGGGAAATCCACGATAAAGGAGGGGGCCAGGCTGGCCACCACCCGGCGCCCCTCCGCCATGGCGGCCTTTACCCGCCGGACATCGGAGCGCACCACCTTGGCGTTCTGGGGGCAGGTGACCACGCACTGGCCGCAGAGGATGCACTCGCTGCCGATGATCTTGGCCTGCTGGCCGGAAAACTCGATGGACTTTACCGGGCAGACCCGGATGCACTTGTGGCAGCTTTTGCAGTTGGCTTTTTTCAGCCCCAGGATCTCCATAGCTGTCACTTCCCTTCCGCCAGAGCCTTTTGCAGGATGCCCTCGATGTTATCCTTGGTGACGCCGGTGATGATCTCCTCGTCGATGCGGATGGTGCAGCCGTGGGTGCACTGGCCCAGGCAGAAGGCAGCGGAAAGCTCCACTTTGTCCTCCAGGTGGTCCCGCGCCACCAGCTCCTTCAGACGCTGGATGATGTCATAGGAGCCCCGCAGATGGCAGGAGCTGCCGATACAGACCGAGATCTTCATAAAAGAAATTCCTCCTTAGGTTACGCAGCGCCCCGCCCTTTTTTGGCGCGGGCGGAGCCTTTTTTCCTGTTCTTTTATAGTACAATACCGGAGAAAAAAATACAAGGGCTTTCGTTAAAAAAATAGCAGCCGGTCCCGGATGTTCTCCCCAGACCGGCCGCTCGTGTCATTTCTGCTGATGCTTTACGACGACCTCCCGCTCCCCCACCGCGCCGGCAAGGAGCCCCTGGACGACATACTCCCCGTGTTGGGCAGCCTGCTCCAAGAGGCCGTCTGCCTCGGCCTGCTTTTGGGCTTCCTCCTCCGCCACGGCGATGGCCGCCGTCACATCGGTCTTTTTATCCCAGTTGAAGAGGGCGTGTTTTTCATCGTAGAACTGGATGGAATCCGGGTCCACCTTCAGCACCTGGATCTCCGCCGGGGGCAGGGTGACCGTCACCAGTTTTTCGCTCACCTGGACCTCCATCCGGGAAACATCCAGACCCGCCCGCACCTGGGCGGTGTAGACCATGGAGAAGCCCTTCCGGGTCAGGAAGGGGATCTTCCCCTCGGTGACGGTGTAAAGGCCGGTGCAGGTCATCCGGGCAGTGGAAAGCTCCCCCAGGTTCTCCAGCCTTTTGTCCACGTACTCGATGGTGATCTCCTGCTCCCTGGACTTCCCCTCCTCCGGGTCGATCTCCGTGATGTGGAGCCGGTCCCGGCCGGAGTCCCCGGCTCCGCGGTTCAGGGCCAGGGCGAACACCCCCGCCAGGGCCAGGCCCACCAGCAGGCCGGCCCCGATGAACTTAGCGGCTTCCAGGAGCTTCAGCTTCTGTCCCTGGGCGGTTTCCTTCAGCGCCATCTCTCGCCTCTCCTTTCTTTAAGAACCTGTATTCACAACCATCTAACGCCATCAGGCCGGGGCTTTTCCCACCCTGCTGCGTTACTGCGCCCGCAGGCGCGTCCAAACGCAACCGCCGAAGGCGGCTCTTAGCGTTTGGAAAAACCCTTGAGCCCTAACGGACTGGCTGCGCCAGCCCTTCGGGCACGTCGGCTGCGCCGAATACACCAAGTATTCCTGCGGATTTTTGCCTTGCAGGGCGGAAAAATCCCCTGCCCTGCCGGCATCATCCGGTTATGAATGCAGGTTCTGGGGCATCACCTCTTTTTCTCCTTTTTCATAGGATGGGGCATCCAAAAAGGAGGTGGAAGGATGAACAATCGTAATATTGGCCTTCTGGGCGGGGGGCTCCCCCAGGCCGCCCTGGCCAACCGCCTGGCGGAAGACGGCGGCTGGGAAGTCTACGCCATGTTCCTGGAGGGGCCGCTCCTTTCCCCGGCGGTGCATACCGTCCGGGACTTCCGGGACGCCCTGTGGCTCTGCTCCGTCCTGGTGCTGCCGGACCCGGTCTGCCGGGAGGGGCTCACTCTCAACGCCCCCCTGTGGCAGGGTCCCCCGGTGGACGCGGGGCAGTTCCTGGGGGACATCGGCAAGGGGGTGCTGGTGCTGGCCGGGGAGATGACCCCCGCCTTCCGCAGCGCCGCCGCCGCGCGGGAGGTCCCCGTCATCCCCCTGCCTGGGACGGCGCGGGAGGAGGACTGGCCCCAGGCGGTGACGGCCTGCCTGGGCCGCGTCCGGGATCGCCGGGTGCGGCCCCGGATCAGGGGGTAAAGACTCCCTTGGCGATGTCCACCGATTCCTTGGCGTCCCTGGCGTACCAGTCGGCGCCGATCTTTGCCGCGTACTCCGGGGTGAGGACCGCGCCCCCCACCATCACCCGGCAGGGGAGCCCCTCCGCCCGCAGCAGGGCGATGGTCCTTTCCATGCTCCCCAGGGTGGTGGTCATCAGGGCGGAAAGCCCCACCAGGGGGGCACCGCTTTGGCGCACCGCGTCGGCCACCGCCTGGGGGGGCACGTCCTTCCCCAGGTCCAGGACGGTGTAGCCGTAGTTTTCCAGCAGGATCTTGACGATGTTCTTGCCGATGTCGTGGATGTCCCCCTGGACGGTGGCCAGGACGATCTTGCCCTTGCTCACCGTGCCGCCGCTCTCCCCCGCCAGCCGCTCCTTGATGACCTCAAAGGCGGCCTGGGCGGCCCCGGCACACTGGATCAGCTGGGGGAGGAAGATCTCTCCCTTCTCGAAGGAAACTCCCGCCCGGTCCAGGGGGGGAATGAGCTTTTGGTCCACGATCTCCATAGGGGCCATGGTCTCCAGCAGGGCTTTGGTGAGGGCGGCGGCCTCGGTCCGCAGGCCGTGCTCCACCGCGTAGTCCAGCTCCACCGCGGGCCGGGAGGAGGCGGGAGCCGGGGCGGATGGAGCCCCCTGGCCGTACCGGGCCACAAACTCCCTGGAGTCCTTATCCACCCCGGAGAGGAGGTTCCAGGCCCGCACCGCCCCCATCATGGCGGCGGAATTGGGGTTGAGGATGGGCAGGGTGAGCCCCGCCCCCAGGGCCAGGGTGAGGAAGGCGGGATTGATGATCTCCCGCCCCGGCAGGCCGAAGGAGATGTTGCTCACCCCCAGGACGGTGGGACAGCCCAGCTCCTCCCGCACCATCCGCACCGCCTTCAGGGTCTCCAGAACGGTGTCCTGCTCCGCGCTGGCGGTGAGGGTGAGGCAGTCGATGCAGACATCCTCCCTGGGGATGCCGTAGGAGAGGGCGGCCTCCAGAATGGTGCGGGCGATCTCCAGCCGCTCCCCGGCGGTCTTTAAGATGCCCCGGTGGTCCAGGGTGAGGCCCACCACCGCCGCGCCGTACTTCTTCACGATGGGCAGGACCTTTTCCAGCGTCTCCCGGTTGCCGTTCACCGAATTGACGATGGCTTTGCCGTGGCAGACCCGCAGGGCGGCCTCCAGGACGGCGGGGCTGGAGGAATCCACCTGGAGGGGCAGCTCCACCACCCCCTGGAGGGCCTTCACCACCCGGACCATCATCTCTTTTTCGTCGATCTCCGGCAGGCCCACGTTCACATCCAGGATGTCCGCCCCGGCGGCGGCCTGCTCCAACCCCTGGGCCAAAACAAAGTCCAGCTCCCGGTTTTTGAGGGCTTCCTTGAAGCGCTTTTTGCCGGTGGGGTTGATCCGTTCCCCGATGACCCGCACCCGGTCCAAAGTCACCACCCGGCTGGGGCCGCACACCGCCGGAGGGACGGGGAACTGCTCCCGGACAAAGGGGACAGGCTCCAGGGCCTCCCGAAGGGCGGCGATGTAGGCCGGGGTGGTGCCGCAGCAGCCCCCCAGCACCTGCACCCCCAGCTCCGCCAGCCGGACCATGGCGGCGGCGAACGCATCGGGGGAGACATCGTACCGGCTGGTGCCGGGCTCCGGCAGGCCGGCGTTGGGCTTTGCCACCAGGGGGAGGCCGGTCCAGCGGCGCAGCTCCTCCACCAGGGGCAGCAGCTCCCCAGGGCCCAGGGAGCAGTTGATGCCGATGGCATCGGCCGAAAGGCCGGTGAGGGTGAGGGCCATGGCGGGGACCGAGCAGCCGGTGAAGGTGCGTCCGTTCTCCTCAAAGGTCATGGTGACCATCACCGGGAGGCTGCTGTTTTCCTTTGCCGCCAGCAGGGCGGCCCGCGTCTCCCCCAGGTCGGTCATCGTCTCGATGACGATGAGGTCCGCCCCGGCGGCGGCACCGGCCCGGACCACCCGCGCGAAGGCCCCGTAGGCGTCCTCAAAGGAGAGGGTGCCGGTGGGCTCCAGAAGCTGCCCCAGGGGGCCGATGTCCAGGGCCGCCAGGGCCTTTCCGCCTGCGGCCTCTTTGGCCAGGCGCACCCCGGCGGCCACCAGTTCCTCGCAGCTGTACCCGCAGTCCCCGGCCTTATAGGGGTTGGCCCCGAAGGTGTTGGCGTAGATCACCTGGGCCCCGGCCTCCAGGTACTGCCGGTGGATGTCCAGCAGCCAGCCGGGATCTGTGAGGTTCAGCGTCTCCGGGAGGACGCCCATGGGCATACCCTTTGCCTGGAGCATGGTGCCCATGGCCCCGTCCAGGAGGATAAATTTTTCCTTTTGCAGCAGACTTCTGAAATCCATCATCGCCGATCCCTCCGGACCTATTAAAGTTTAGGCTGGCAGGTGGTCCCCGCCCGCCGGTATTGGCAGCTCTCCCGCAGGGAACAGCTCTCGCAGCCCCGCTTTTGGGGCGGGGCCTCCGCCCCCGGCTCCCGGATGCCGATGACCGCCGTCACCGACTTGCGGGGGGTGAGGATGCTGCTCTCCGTGGCGCAGAGGCCCAGCCGCCGGGGGGCGTCCAGCAGCGCCAGGAACTCCCCCTGTAGGGTGACGGGCAGGTCCCCGTAGCCGGGGCTGTAGCGGCTGGTGAGGCTCCGGTCCGGGTAGCTTTCCCGGATGACGGCCTCCCCCCGGTCGCAGACCTCCTCGATGGCGGCGGTGGCGCAGCTTTCCAGCACCAGGCTCCGGCTGAGGTCGCTGAGCTGGGTGCGCCGCAGCAGGGCATCCACCCCCTGGGAAAGGGTGGCGGCCATCAGCACCGCCTCCCGGCAGCCCAAGAGGTGCCGGGCCAGGTCCTTCCCCGGCAGCAGCAGGCCGCAACTGAGCCGCAGCCCCTCCGGCGTTTCCTCGCAGGCAAAGGCCCGCCAGGTCCACCGGGGACGGGCCGCCGCCAGCAGCTCCCGGCAGCAGCTTTCCGCCAGGGGCAGCAGGGGGCCGGGGTCCTTCCCCGCCGCCCCCAGGTAGCGCAGCACCTCATCCATAGGGATGCTCTTCAGCTCCATGACAGCCATAGCGCAACGACCTTTCTAAAAGACCTGCCGCCCCACCCGCATATAGGCCTCTGCCTTTGCACAGAGCACAGGGAACTGCCCGGAGTCCCCGCTCTGCGCCTTTGCGGCTGGGACATTGGACGTTCTTCTTTTCGCTTCCTTTTCTTCTTCCGCAAGAAGAAAAGGAAGGCAGGCATGGGCGGCAGCCCATATTGGCAGAAATAGGGCTACCCTTTCCGCAGGTTTTCCACCGCCTGGGAGATGCGCCGGGCCACGTCCGGGTCGTTCATGGTGTAAAGGTGGATGCCCTGCACCCCCTGGGCGATGAGGTCCACGATCTGGTCGATGGCGTAGGCGATGCCGGCGTCCCGCAGGGCGGCGGGGTTCTGCTCGTAGCGGCTGATCATCCGGGTGAACTTCTGGGGCAGGCTGGCCCCGCAGAGGGAGACCATCCGCAGGATCTGCTTCGCGTTCACCACCGGCATGATCCCCGCCTCGATGGGGACGGTGATGCCGGCGATGCGGGCCCGCTCCACAAAGGCATAGAAGGCGTCGTTATCAAAGAAGAGCTGGCTCACCAGGTGCTCCGCCCCGGCGTCCACCTTCTTGCGGAGATTGCGGATGTCGGTGATGGGGTCCGGGGCCTCGGTGTGCACCTCCGGGTAGCAGGCCCCGGAGAGGGAAAAGCCCCCCTGCTCCCGGATGAAGGAGATGAGGTCGCTGGCGTGGAGGAAATCGGTCTTGGGCTCCACACCGGGGAGCTTATCCCCCCGCAGGGCCAGGATGTTCTCCACCCCCTCCTCCCGCAGCTCCCGGAGGCTCTCCTCCACCTCCGCCCTGGTGGAGTTCACGCAGGTGAGGTGGGCCAGGGGGGTGATGCCGTATTTTTTCCGGATGGCCCCGGCGATACGGGCGGTGTGGCTCCTGCCCCCGCCGCCTCCGGCCCCGTAGGTGACGCTGATAAAGTCCGGCCCCAGCCCCTCCATCTCGGCCAGGGTGGACCAGATGGTATCGATGGAGCTGTCCCGCTTGGGGGGGAATATCTCGAAGGAAAAGACCACCGGCTTTTCCCGGAAAAGCTCTGCGATGCTCATGGGAGGACCTCCTTATTCTGCCGAAAGACCTTATCCAACTGGATGAAGCACCCCTCCAGGGTGTTTACCTTGGCGATGTCTCCCGCTCCGTACACCTCCCGGAGGGTGAGGATGCCCTCCTCCAGAAGGAACACCTGCACCGTCCGCTCCTCCGGGCTCACCAGCCACAGCTCCCCCACCCCGGCCCTTTGGTAAAGGCCGAACTTCACCAGCCGGTCCCGCCGGGCGCTGGAGGGAGAAAGGATCTCCAGCACCAACTCCGGCGCGCCTTTGCAGCCGTAACGGTCCAGCTTTTTGGGGTCGCAGACCACCGTCAGATCCGGCTCCACCACCGTTTCCACATCCTCCGGCAGGTCACCCTCCTTTTCAAAGAGACGGACCGCGAAAGGGGCGGTGTAAAGCTGGCACTTTTTCCCCTCCAGGAAATTGGCAAGCTGGCGGGAAAGTTCCACGCTGATGCGCTGATGGAGGCGGGAGGGAGCGGCCAGCAGCACCGCTTCCCCTTCCAAAAGCTCCATCCGTTCATCCTCCCCCCATGCCATGTAGTCGGCAAAGGTATAGGTTTTTTTCTTTGCAGGCAGCGCCATGGTTGCCCCTCCTTTCATACTGATTCTCGATAAAACAGTTTCGTTTTATCGAGAATGGAAACGCGCAGACGCGTTTCCATTTTGCGCCGTTCCGGCGCAAAATACGTCTCATACAGAACTCGACGCGCCTGCGGCGCTATAAAATGGTTGGTAACCATTTTAACGAGTTCTAGTAATCAGCTTTGTTCCGGGCGGGAGTACAGGTTCCCCAGCATCCGCCGGATCTGCTCCCGGCGCTGGGCGGTGGCAGCCCGGTCGATCTGCCAGGAGCCGCCCGGAGCGGGAACAAGGCAGTCCCCCTCCCGGCTGCCGGCGGGGAGGAACACCTTGGGGAGCTTCCGGAAGCTGCCGCTCTCCTCCTCGCAGACGGCGTACTCCCCCTCAAAACGGTCGATGATGAGCATATAAAATCCTCCTTAGGCGGCCTTTTGGTACTCGCCCTTGTCTGTGGTCACGGTCAGGGTCTTGCCGTCCGTCTCAAAGACGATGTTGCCATACACATCGGTGCGCAGGCAGGGGATCTTCCCGTCGCTGAGCCGCTGGATGGTATCCCGGTGGGGGTGGCCGTAGTCGTTGTCTTTCCCCACCGAGATGGTGGCATACCGGGGCTTTACCTCATCCAGGAACTTCTGGGTCACGCCGGTGTTGCTGCCGTGGTGGGGGATGGAGTAGACATCGGCAGAAAGGCCCGCGCCGCTTTCCAGGATGGCCTTCTCGCTCTTCTTCTCCGCGTCCCCGGTGAAGAGGAAGGCCCGCTCCCCAAAGGTGAGCCGCCCCACCAGGGAGTTGTTGTTCATGTCATCGTATTCTTCCAGGGGGGCCAGGATGGTGAGGACCGCCCCTCCCCCCAGGTCCAGGGTGTCCCCAGGGTCCAGGACGGTAGTCTTGGTCCCCGAATCGGCAAGGTACTGGAGCAGCTTCTGGTAGCTCCTGGTGGTGGGGGTGTACGGCTCCGGCACCGGGTGGTGGAAGAACTCCCCGGTGGGGATGGCCTGCATCACCTGGGAGATGCCCCCGTAGTGGTCGGAGTGGGGGTGGGTATTCAGGTAGTAGTCGATCCGTTCCACCCCCTGGTCCCGGAGGTACCGGATGATGGTTGGGGCGTTCCCCGATTCTCCCCCGTCGATGACCAGCACCTTTTCCGGCCCCTGGATGAGGATGCAGTCCGCCTGGCCCACATCCAGGATATGGACCCGCAGGGCGGCCCCCTCGGTCACCGGAGCGGCGGCGGGAGCCGTTTCCTGGGGGAAGATCTCCGCCAGGAAGGGGAAGTACTCGATGAGGGGCTGGATGCTCTCCCCCTGGCGGGTGAGGAACCCGGCGACGCATACCACCACCAGCACCAGCAGGATAGCAAGGAGCCTTTTCTTCATGGTCGGGGTCAGGTGGATCTTCTTCATGATCTGCCTCCTTTGCGGCGGTTCTGCTTTCCGGAGGGCCTTCCGGGGCGCCCCGGCCCCTTCCGGGGGGCGACGGCCTGGGCCTTCCGCTTATCCCCCAGGCGGCGGAGGTACTCCTGATCCGGCTGGACCAGCTTGCCGGGCCCGCTGCCGATGAGGTCCTCCCGGCCGGCCCGGATCAGCGCCTCGATGCAGAGGCGGCGGTTCTCCGGCTTGTAGTACTGGAGGAGGGCCCGCTGGAGCTTCTTTTCCGTGGGGTCGGTGGGGACAAAGACCTTTTCCATGGTCCAGGGGTCGATCCCCGTATAGAACATGGTGGTGGAGGCGGTGCCGGGGGTGGGGTAAAAATCCTGCACCTGCTCCGGGCGGATGTGGTTCTCCTTGAGGTAGAGGGCCAGGGCCACCGCGTCCCCCATGGTGCTGCCGGGGTGGGAGGAGATGAGGTAGGGCACTAGGTACTGCTCCTTCCCCGCCCGGCGGGTGGCCTCGTAGAAGGCCCGGCAGAAGCGGTCGTAGGTCTGGCGGGAGGGCTTGCCCATCCGGGCCAGCACCGGGGGGGAGATGTGCTCCGGGGCCACCTTCAGCTGGCCGCTGACATGGTAGCGCACCAGCTCATCCAAAAAGGCGGTGCTCTTATCTGCCATGATATAGTCGTACCGCAGGCCGCTGCGGACAAAGACCTTCTTCACCCCAGGGATGGCCCGCAGCTCCCGCAGCAGCCGGATGTAATCGCTGTGGTCCGCCTTGATGGCGGGGCAGGGGGAGGGGTAGAGGCACTTTTTGCCCATGCAGACCCCGCTTTTCTCCTGCTTCTGGCAGGCGGGGCCCCGGAAGTTGGCGGTGGGGCCCCCCACATCGTGGATATAGCCCTTGAAGCGGGGGTTCTGCACGAACTGCCGGGCCTCCGCCAGCACCGACTCGTGGCTGCGGGGGGTGACGTACCGCCCCTGGTGGAAGGCGATGGCGCAGAAATTGCAGGCGCCGTAGCAGCCCCGATTGTGGATGATGGAGAACTCCACCTCCTGGATGGCCTTGACGCCCCCCATCGCCTCGTAGCTGGGGTGGTAGTACCGCTCGTAGGGCAGGGCGGAAACGGCGTCCAGCTCCTCCGTTGTGAGGGGGATGGAGGGCGGGTTCTGCACCAGCATCCTGTCCCCGTGCTTTTGGAGGATGGCCTTGCCGTAGACATGGTCCTGCTGCTCCAGCTGGATGCGGGAGGCCCTGGCGTAGGCCATCTTGTCCAGCCGGACCTTATCAAAGCTGGCGCAGGACACCGCCCCCTGGGGCACCGGGTCGGTAAGCCCGCAGAGGTAGCAGGTGCCCCGGATGTCCCGCAGGGTCCGGATGTCCTCCCCGGCGGCCAGACGGCGGGCGATCTCCGCCATGGAATGCTCCCCCATGCCGAAGGAGAGGAGGTCGGCGCCGCTCTCCACCAGGATAGAGGGGCGGACGGCGTCATCCCAGTAGTCGTAGTGGGCGAAACGCCGCAGGCTGGCCTCCAGCCCCCCGATGACCACCGGCACATCGGGGTAGGCCTCCCGGCAAAGCCGGGCGTAGACGGTGCAGGCCCGGTCGGGGCGTTTGCCCGCCATGCCGCCGGGGGTGTAGGCGTCGTCGCTGCGCTTCCTCTTGGCGGCAGTGTAGTGGGCCACCATGGAATCGATATTCCCCCCGGTGACCAAAAAGGCGTACCGGGGCCTGCCGAAGCGGGTAAAATCTTTGGGGGAAGAAAAATCCGGCTGGGCCAGCATGGCGATCTTATAGCCCTTGGATTCCAGCAGGCGGGCGATCACGGCCACCCCAAAGGAGGGGTGGTCCACATAGGCGTCCCCGGTGACACAGACAAAATCCGCCTGTTCCCATCCCCGGCCGGTCATCTCTTCTTTTGTCAGGGGCAGGAAAGGCACAGGAAAACACCTCATTTCGGCGGACTTGTTTGGGGCGGGGGCGCGCTCTGCGGCTCCCGGACGGGGCCGGATGACTCTACCGAATATTTTAGCATCCCGGCGGGGAAAAAGCAATCATTCGCCAAACTCCACCAGTTGACTTTTCCCGCCAAAGAGGGTAATATAATACCGTCAGCTTTGAGAGGCTATTCAGGGTCTCCAAGTGCGCCAGCCCTAACGGGTCGCTTCGCACCCCTTCGGGCACGTCTGCTGCGCAGAATCGGCTGGGATTTTTCTGCCTTGCAAGGCAAAAAATCGCGGAAATACTTGCTGTATTTCAAGATTTTTTAACGCCGCAGGGCGGGAAAAGACCTGCCAAGGCGGTGTGCGGGGAGATTTTGAATAGGCTCTAAGGGAAAGGAGGGGATGCCATGCCCAAGGCGGGGATCAAGCCCATCACCGTGAACCGCCAGGCCCGCCATGAATATTTCGTGGAGGAGAGCCTGGAGGCGGGGATCGAGCTGTTCGGCACCGAGGTGAAGAGCATGCGGTGCGGCGGCGTGAACCTGAAGGACGCCTGGTGCGACTTTGAGGGGCTGGAGCTGTTTGTGAAGCAGATGCACATCAGCCCCTACGAAAAGGGCAACATCTTTAATAAGGATCCCCTCCGGCCCAGGCGGCTCCTTCTCCACAAGCGGGAGCTCCGGCGGCTGTACGGGCTGGTGGGCCAGCAGGGCCTCACCCTCATCCCCCTCCAGGCATACTTTAAGGGGGGGCTGGTGAAGCTGGAGATCGGCCTGTGCAAGGGCAAAAAGCTCTACGACAAGCGGGCGGACGCCGCGAAGAAGGCAGCCCAGCGGGACATTGAGCGGGCCATGCGGGCGAAAAACCAAGGCTGACGGCACCCTTAAATCAAACACGGGGGCGTACCGGTTTCGACGGGGGCTGTGAAGTACGGTAAGCGGGTAGAGGCGCTCGACCTCTATAAAACGGGCAACCTTTAAAAGTAAACGACAATCACACTGTTGCTTACGCAGCCTGATTAAAGGCTGCCGTCTGACCGGGGAGGACCACGGCCCCGGATCAGGCGTCGATAAGTGGTGAACGGCCCGCCCGAGCGGCCTCGTAGGGTGGGATTGTATCAGGGGATACCGAACCGGAAAGCCTGTCGGACGGCGTTCCGGTGAGGGAATTTGAAAAGACCGACTGCACCCGGAGAAGCTTGTAGGGATTGGTTTTCGGACGCGGGTTCAATTCCCGCCATCTCCACCAGATAGTCAAAATCCGAACCCAGGAATGGGTTCGGATTTTGTGTTTCACACCTATCAGGCCGCCATCCGGCAAACGCCTGTTGGTTCAAAATCAGTTTTTCCAGATTGGCATAGAGTCGCGTA
>JAETSQ010000020.1 GCA_021769525.1 Oscillospiraceae bacterium | reverse complement strand
GGAAATGCAGTTGTCCCGGCCCCAGCAAAGGAGGCAAAGTAGGCGTAGATGGCCTTGGCCTGGGGAGTCAACTGCGGGTCCAGCATCACCAGCTTGGGGATGGTGCCAAAGCCGTGAGCGGCGGCATTTTCAAATACCAGCATATCGCTTTGGCCCTGTTCTGCCTTTGGACAATCTTCACTGGCCTGGATTCTTTGCAGGATGGTATAGACATTTCCTGTCCCCGTCCGCTCCTTGGAGATATACCGCCCTTCTACCAGCAGATTTAGGTGCTTGGTGTAGGTATCTTTGTTGATTTGCAGATCCCGAAGTATCCTCTCCCGCTTGGGAAACGCCTGACAACCACATCCAGCAAAAGAGCAGAAGTAAGCATAAATTGTCTTAGCCAGAAGCGGAAGATTCCTGTTTCGCATGACAGACTTATATATCTTTCCATAGCCCTTGGAATCAACGCTGATCATAACAAGCATTTTTATTTCACCCCTCTTTTATCGTAAAAATGGACACAAAAATACCACAGGGCCTGCCTGTGGTATTTTCTAAATCTGATTCAATTGTATTGATTTTAAGTGTTTGATAAACGGCCGCTTTTCTTCATTTTTTGCAGTTTTCCATGCATTTTAGCCCACTTACAATAAGCGCGACGCTATCCCCCCATATTTGCTATTTGTAAACCCGCTTATTTCCAAGGTTTTTCGAGGGTACTTACCGTAACCGCGATGCTATGTCAGCCGCATCGAAAAAAAAGCGGTGGAGGTGCTCCGCGGCCAGTTCCTGTCCCATTCCCCTGGGGAATTTAAAGGAGGAGAATGAGGATCTTCTCACCCTTCTGAGAGTTTCCGGAGGCCCCTTTACCGGCAGCAAGGATCTCCAGGCATAAGCAAACGCCCCTTAAGAGGTCCCTGCCCGTATCACGCACTTCCAGGATCTCCCCCGATCCCCTCGTTTTTGTTGCTTTCCTACAAAATCTATTGACAGGCGGCCCCTGCACCCTCTATAATAAACACAGGCTCCCTTACCTCAGTGTAATACGAGCAAGGAGAAGAAAGATGAACAGTATCCGTAAAAAGATCACCGTATGCCTCATCGTGACCGTGCTGGCAGCCCTGGTCGCGGTGGGGACCGCCAGTATGGTGCTGAGTTACCGAAGCACCCTTGCCACAGTAGATCAGATGATGCGCCAGACGGCGACCCTGGCGGCAGAGCGCGTCGAGCAGGAGCTGACCGCCTATAAGAATGTAGCCATGGACACGGGGTGCATCCCCCAGCTGTCCGACAACGAGGTCTCCGTGGAGGAGAAGCGGGCCATCATCGATGAGCGGGTGGCCATGCACGGCTTCCAGCGGGGAAATATCATCGGTTCCAACGGCTACAGCATCTTTGACGGAAAAGACTATTCGGATCGGGAGTATGTGCAGCAGGCCCTGCAGGGGAATGTCTATGTTTCCGAGCCGCTGGTGAGCAAGATCACCGGCGATCTGTCCATCATGGTGGCCGCCCCCCTTTACGCCGGAGGGAGCCGCAGCGGCAGCATCGTGGGCGTGGTCTACTTCGTCCCGCCGGAGACCTTCCTTAACGACATCGTTTCCTCCATTAAGATTGGGGAAAACAGCCGGGCTTATATGATCAATAAATCCGGCGACACCATCGCCGATATTACCCTGGAGACCATTACCACCCAGAATATCGAGCGGGAGGCCCAGGCCGACCGCGCTCTGGAGAGCCGGGCCGCCCTTCACGCCGCCATGCGCCGGGGAGAGAACGGCTTCGGGTCTATCCGCGCCGAGGACGGTCCCCGTTTCCTGGCCTACGCCCCGGTGAAGGGGACCGACGGCTGGAGCGTCGCCGTGGCCGCCCCTCAGATCAACTACCTGGCGGATACATACTTCGGCATGGTCATCAATGTGCTGGTGATCGTGGTCTCCATCCTGGCCTCCATCGTGGTGGCCCTGAAGCTGTCCAACAACATCGGCAGACCCATGCGGGCCTGCGCCGCCCGGATGAAGCTGCTGGTGGAGGGCGACCTGGAATCCCCCGTTCCTCAGTCCACGGGCCGGGATGAGACGGCGGAGCTGACCCGTTCCACTGCGGAGATGGTCGCCGGGCTGCGCACTATCATCGATGACATCCGCTACCTCCTCAACGAAATGGCCAATCAGAACCTGGATGTCCAGTCGGATCATCGGGATGCCTATGTGGGCGGCTACCAAAGCATCCTTCTGTCCATGCGCCACCTAAAGACGGAGCTGAGCAACATCATGCGCAGGATCGATTCCTCCGCCGGTCAGGTATCCTCTGCCAGCGGCCAGGTCTCCTCCGGCGCCCAGGCCCTCAGCCAGGGCTCTGTGCAGCAGGCCAGCTCGGTGGAGGAGCTGGCGGCCACCATCAACGATATTTCCGCCAACTCCCAGCGCACCGCAACAGCAGCAGAGGAGGCGGGCCGCTCGGTGCAGCAGGCCGGCGCCCAGCTGGGGATCAGCGTAGAGCACGTCCAGGAGCTGAACGAGGCCATGAGCCGCATCTCCGGCTCTTCTCAGGAGATCTCCAAAATCATCGCGGCCATCGAGAACATCGCCTTCCAGACCAACATCCTGGCCCTCAACGCCGCAGTGGAAGCCGCCAGGGCCGGAGCCGCCGGCAAGGGCTTCGCGGTGGTAGCCGATGAGGTGCGCCGCCTGGCCTCCCAGTCGGACGAGGCCGCCAAGGCAACCAAGGAGCTGATCGAAAGCTCCATCACCTCGGTTGCCGAGGGCAACCGGGCGGTGGAAAATGTCACCGACGCCCTCCAAAAGACCAGCGAGTACGCGGGCAATGTCTCTACCCAAATGGACATCGTGGTGGAGGCGGTGGACGATCAGACCACCGCCCTGGCCCAGGTCACCGAAGGCATCAACCAGATCTCCTCGGTGGTGCAGACCAACAGCGCCACCGCCCAGCAGAGCGCCGCCGCCAGCCAGCAGCTCTCCGCCGAGGCTGTCAGCCTGAAGGAGCTGGTGAGCCAGTTCACCCTGGCTTCCTGACCAAGGACCGCATCCCCTGCACAGTCACTAATCGAGCGGGTCTCCCGGCGGAGGCCCGCTCGCTTGTTTTTCTCCGCGCTTCTGTCCTTGTCTTCCCCGGCCTCCTGCTGTATAATTAAGGAGCCGTACCAACCGTCTAAGTCTGGAAGGAGAACGAACGCAATGGCCGCACTGACATCCCTGGGCCTTGGCCGGACCATGGAGAAAAAGCTGCATACCGTGGGCATCCACACCGCGGAAGAGCTGCGGAGCTGGTTCCGGCAATTGGATATGTGACTGAGGGAAGAGGGAAAATTATGAGAGGAAACGGCTGCCGCCAGGCTCTGTCCCATATCCGGCAGGCACTGGCCGGGGATATGTCCGTATGGAAGGACCGTCCGGACCTCCTCTGGCTGCAGTATCTCTATGCCACCCGGCAGAACGACTACAACCGGGCCAGGTACACCCACCTGTCCCAGGTGGACAGCCGGGAGAGCCTGCGCTACACCCAGCGGACCCTGGAGCATCTGTGTTCCGCCGCCGGGGACTGGAGCGGGGAGGAACGGGACACCGCCGCCCTGGTCCTCTGCTGGGCGGAGGCCGCCAAAGGGGGAATGCCCCGCGAACGGAAAGCGTGGCAGGAGCAGGGCATCTCCCTTATAGACCACGCGGAGGGCTCCGCCGCCCTCTACCGGAGGAGCCTGGGCAGACCCCCCACCGGGGAGGAAGGGGCGGTCTCCCTCCTGATCCGCCTCCACGGAGCTCTGGGACAATATCTCCAGGGGGAGATCTCCCCGGAGAGCGGCACCCTGCCCTTCACCTCCCCGGAGGGGCTGACCGAGCTGAAAAACATCTGCCAACGGGACGGCTACCCCTTTTCCCACTTCTGCCGGGTGCTGGCCCTGGTCTCGGAATGCGTGCTGGCGGGGGTATCCCCCCGGCTGGCGGAACAGCACCGCACCGCCCTGGATACCCTGGCGGCGGGGCGCTTGCTCCCCACCCTCTCCCCTGCCCAGCGGGCGGAACGCCTCTGCGGCGGGCCGGTGATCCTCTCCCCCCCAGCGGAGGATCTGCTCCGGCGGCGGGACCTGTGGTATGCCGACGGGGTGCTGCGGGCTATGGGACCGCTGCGGGGCCCCGCCTTTCTGGAGGCTCTGGCCGCCTCCCTCACCCCGGCGGGACCCCCTGCCAGGCTCCCCGCCGGGACCCTTCTGGACTGGCGGCCCGGCGCCATGCTCTCCCTAAAGAGCCTCCAGGACCGCCTCTATTTCTACGCCGCCGGCCCCTCCGGCGGGGAGCGGCGCACCGACCACTGTGTTCTGGCCATGGCGGAGCGGGCCATGGAGACCGGCCGCTTTGCCCCCACCGATCACTTAGCCTTTTCCCTCAGCCCCACAGGAACCGAAATCGCTCTTTGCACCTCCCTCACCCCCATCGGGGAGGCCATCGACCAGTTCTACCAGGCGCTGGTGATGTCGGACATCACCCACAACCGGGCCATCCTGGCGGTGTTCGATCAGCTGGGCTACCGCCCGGACATCTTCGCCAGGGTGGGGAACGAGGACCAATACCTGGCCCACATGAACAGCGCCGCGGACGATAAGCGCCGGCTGCTGGAATTTATCCGGGATGGGGACCGGGTGCTGGACGTGGGGCCGGGGGGCGGCGTCCTGCTGGAACTCATCGGCAGGGAGCGCCCCCGGTGCACCCTGGCGGGGGCGGATGTCTCCGCCGAGGTGTGCCTGCGCCTCCGGCAGCGGGCCGAGGCGGAAGGTCTCCCCTGGCAGGTGATCCACTCGGATTTCCTGGCCCTGGACCCGGAGGAGACCGGGCGCTTCAACGCCATCGTCTTCTGCTCCATCATCCACGAGATCTTCTCCTACACCCCCTACCGGGGGCGGCGGTTCAACAAGGCGGTGATCCCAAAGATCCTGGAGGCCGCTTCCGCCCTGCTGGCCCCCGGCGGCCGGGTCATCATCCGGGACGGCGTGGCGGCGGACCAAGACCCGCCGGTGCTGCTGGAATTTCTGGACGGGGAGCTGGAGGCGCTGGCCCAGGATTATCTCCGGCAGTTCCGGGGGTTCCCCCTTCGGACCCAGACCCCGGAGGAGACCGGCGTCCCCCACCGGTACCGTATGCCCCAAAACTCCATGATGGAGCTGCTCTACACCGTCACCTGGGGGCGGGAGTCCCTCCCCTTTGAGGTGGAGGAATGGTACGGCTACTACTCGGAGGCGGACTGGCGGACCCTGGCCGAAAGCCTTGCCGCCCCCGGCGGGCTGCGGCTGGTGTACTTCACCCAGTACCTCCAGCCGGGGTATGTGGAGCACCTGGCGGGGCGGGTGCGCATCACCGGGGAGGACGGGAGGCCCCTTCCCTTCCCCAACAGCAACATGGTGGCGGTATTCCAAAAGGAGGAATGAAGCTATGCTGACCCTGACCAGCCCCGCCTTCCCGGAAGGCGGCGTCATCCCCCAAAGGCACACCGGGCGGGGGGAGGACCTTTCCCCGCCCTTCCACATCGGCGGCATCCCGGAGGGGACCGCCTCCCTGACCATCCTCCTGGAGGACACCTCCCACCCCCTTTTCCGGGACTTTCCCCACTGGCTCATCTGGAACCTGCCGGCGGCGGAGCATATCCCGGAGGGCATCGGCCCCGGCGGGGCAGTGGAGGTGCTGGGGACCACCGCCACCCAAGGGACGGCCTACGGGCCCCGCCGCTACGCCGGGCCCAAGCCGCCCCGGTGGCGGCGGCACCTCTACCGCTTTACCCTCCTGGCCCTGGACTGCCGCCTGGAGCTGCCGCCCTCCACCGGCAAGCGGCGCCTCCTGGAGATGGCGGAGGGCCACATCCTGGAAAAGGCCGCCCTCACCGGGTGGTTCCCCCGGAGCGGCGGGAACAGGTAGGTGAAGGGCTATCCCCGCACGCAAAAAGACAGCCAAGGTAAAAAACCGGCTGTCTTTTCGTTTTTTGCTGTATTCATCCCTTTAACCTCTCATGTTGATACATGCCTATCATTTTTCTCATCCGCCGAAATGACTGAGCAGACAGTTATCTATGGTGGATAACTGCCTGCTCAATGGGAATTCGTTTCATTTTTGCTTTTTATATTCTTCGTCTGTAGGAAACCGCCAGCCCTCATTCAAGTCAAATATTAAGTCCACATCATCAAATGTTACATTCCATACAGCATTTGTCAAAAGATGAGTTATTTCGGTAAGACACTTTAACCAGTAGTTTGCAACCTCGAATAGTGTTTTGGGGCTGTTCCTTGGGAGTTTTGTAGAGCCGCTGAAAATAATATCGTCCTGTTCTTTTGAATCCTCATATATGCCGAAATCCTCAATTTTTCGCTTAAAAGGATATTCAGAACAATACTTCTCCGAGATTTCTTTGCTAATGGTTCTTTCTTGTTCTGTCAAAGGCTCTTTTCTTGTTGCCTCATAATAAATTGCAAATGCCATTATTTGACCTACTCCAATCCCGATTTTCCGCTCTGATTATGTCACAGCTAATGTTTCATTTCAATCTGCCATGATTACCAGTACCCGGCTCCATCAACACGAAAGGTAAAAGGGCCCTGTATTCTGGACGGAGGTATCCGAACTGCGCAGTTTTTTGGGGAGAAACCCTCCCGTCACTCCGCCCGGTGCCACTTCACCCCCTGGGGGGTGTCCTCCAGCACGATGCCCCTGGCTTTGAGGCTGTCCCGGATCTGGTCCGCCAACGCAAAGTTCTTCTCCTTGCGGGCCTGCTGCCGCTGGGCGATGAGCCCTTCCACCTCCTGGTCCAGGCTGCCTTTCTCCTCCCGGTTGTAGAGGATGCCCAGCACATCGCAGAGCTGGTCAAAGACCTTGGCGGCCCCCTCCAGGGCCTCTTTGCCGCGGGGGACGGTGATATAGCTGTTGATGTCCCGCGCCAGCTCGTACACCGCCGCCAGGCCGTCCGCCGTGTTCAGGTCGTCCTCCATGGCCTCGATGAACTGCTGCCGCCGGGCCTCCACCTGGGCGGCAAAGTCCGGGTCCGCCCCCTCCCCCGCCTTTTCCAGGGCGAAGTCCAGGTTCTCCCGGCAGGTGTAGAGGCGCTCCATCCCCGCCTTACATTGCTCGATGACCTCCACCGTGTAGTTGATGGGGCTGCGGTAATGGGCCTGGATCATCATAAACTTGATGGGCTCGTAGCCGTATTTTTCCGCCACATCCCGCACGGTGAAGAAGTTCCCCAGGCTCTTAGACATCTTGCGGCTGTCCACATTGATAAAGCCGTTGTGCATCCAGTACCGGGCGTAGGGGCTCTCCCCCAGGGTGCCGCAGCACTCCCCCTGGGCAATCTCGTTTTCGTGGTGGGGGAAGATGAGGTCCTGGCCGCCGCAGTGGATGTCGATGCCCTGCTCCCCCAGGTGCTTTTTGATCATGGCGGTGCACTCGATATGCCAGCCCGGCCGCCCCGGACCCCAGGGGGAATCCCAGCTGGGCTCCCCCGGCTTTGCCGCCTTCCAGAGGACGAAGTCCAGCCCGTCCTCCTTGCCGGCGTCCAGCTCGATGCGGTTGCCGGCGTCCAGCTCCTCCAGGGGCTGGTGGCTCAGTTTGCCGTAGCCCCGGAAACGCCGGGAGCGGAAGTAAACGCTGCCGTCCACCACGTACCCGTAGCCGTTCTCCACGATCTCCTCCACCGTTTGGATGATCTTCTCCACCGTCTCGGTGGCCTTGGGGTGGATGGTGGCGGGGCGGACCCCCAGGCCCTTCGCGTCGGTCCAGTATTCCCCGATGTACCGCTCGCTGACGGTCTTATAATCGGTGCCCTCCTCGTTGGCCTTCTTGATGATCTTGTCGTCGATGTCGGTAAAGTTCTGGACGAAGGTGACTTCGTACCCCCGGTACTCCAGATACCGCCGCAGCACGTCAAAGACGCAGAGGGGCCGGGCGTTGCCGATGTGGATGTAATTGTAGACGGTGGGGCCGCAGGCGTACATCTTCACCTTGCCCGGCTCCATGGGAACGAACTCTTCCTTTTTGCGGCTCAGGGTATTAAAAACCTTCATGCTGGCTCCCTCCTACTTCATCTGACTAAACAGGTCCCGGTTTTTCCAAAGGTAGTTGCCGCCGGAAAAAAGCGTGGTACACAGCACCACCGCCATCCCGATCTGAAAGGCCAGGTACATCCCCCAGGCCTCCGAGCCCCGGATGGAAAGACCGTAGAAACAAAAGCCCATCAGCAGGCCGTAGCAGATCCAAACCATCTGGGAGACGGTCTTTACCTTCCCCCACTTGTCCGCCGCCATCACGATGCCCTTGCCGGCGGCGATGGTCCGCAGGCCGGTGATGGCAAGCTCCCTGGCGATGATGAGAAAGACCACCCAGCCGGGGACGTTCAGCAGCTCCACAAAGGCGATGAGGGCGGCGGTGACCAGGAGCTTATCCGCCAGGGGGTCCATAAACTTGCCAAAATCGGTGATGAGCCCCCGGCTCCGGGCGATGTGCCCGTCCAGGGCATCGGTAATGGAGGCCAGGGCAAAGATCACAAAGGCGGCCATCCAGCAGCTGTAATAGAGGGCCGCCAAAAACAGGGGGATCATCACCACACGGGCGGTGGTGAGCTTGTTGGGCAGATTCATATCCCTTCCTCCTCTTCCCGTTCTCCCAGGAGGTCGTAGCCCTCCGTACCGGTGATCCGCACCCGGACGAACTCCCCCGGTGCGCACTTTTCCCCGCCGGCAAAGTACACCTTGGTGTCGATGTCCGGGGCATCCATGGCGCTGCGGCCATAATACCGGCCGTCCTCCGTGCCCTCCACCAGCACCTCCATCTTTTTGCCCACACAACTCCGGGCAAAGGCGAAGGCGATGGGAGCCTGCTGCTCCATGATGAGGTCGGCCCGGCGGCGGCGCAGCTCCTCCGGAAGCTGGTCCTCCCGCTCCCCGGCGGGGGTGTCCTCCTCCTGGGAGTAGGCAAAGCACCCCAGGCGCTCAAACTTCGCCTCCCGCACCAGGGCCTGGAGCTCTTCAAAGTCCTCCTCCGTCTCCCCAGGGAAGCCGGCGATCATGGTGGTGCGCACCACCACGCCGGGGATGCCCTCCCGGATGCGCCGCAGCACCTCCAGGATGCTGTCCTTGTCGCCCTTGCGGTTCATCTCCCGCAGCACCTTGCCGCTGCCGTGCTGCACGGGAAGGTCGATGTACTTCACCACCTTGGGCTCCCGCGCCATGACGGCGATCAGCTCATCGGTCATCCGCTCCGGGTAGCAGTAGAGGATGCGGACCCAGTGAACCCCCTCAATTTTACAAACTTCCTGTATCAGTTCCGGCAGTTTATACTCCCCGTACAGGTCCAGCCCGTACCGGCTGGTGTCCTGGGCCACCAGGTTCATCTCCCGGACCCCCTGGGCGGCCAGGGCGCGCACCTCCGCCAAAACAGATTCCATGGGGCGGCTGCGGAAGCCCCCCCGGATGAGGGGGATGGCGCAGTAGCTGCACCGGTTGTCGCAGCCCTCCGCTACCTTAATATAAGCAAAATAAGGGGGATTTGCCAGCACCCGCTCCCCCTCCAGGGAAAGATCCTCCTTGGGGCCGAAGGCCAGCACCCGCTCCCCCCGGAGGGCCTTTGCGATGGCGGAAGCGATCTCGTGGTTTTTGCCGATGCCCAGCACCACATCCGCCTCCGGGATCTCCCTTGCCAGCTCCTCCCGGTAGCGCTCCGCAAGGCAGCCGGTGACCACGATACATCGCAGCGCCCCCCGGCCCTTCTCCTGGGCGAACTCCAGGATGGTGTCGATGCTCTCCTGCTTGGCGTCCTCAATGAACCCGCAGGTGTTGAGGATCACCACCTGGCACCGGGCCGGGTCGGCACAAAGTTCATACCCCTCCCGGCGGAGCATGGCCAGCAGCCGCTCCCCGTCCACCTGGTTCTTGCTGCACCCCAGGGATACCATCCCCACCTTTACCATAAGCTGCCTCCATTCAGTATCACTGCCTGGCCGATAGCCAGCATCTCCCGCACCCCGTAGGCGGGCAGCAGCCCCCAGGGGCACCGGCTGGAACAGGCGTAGACCTCCTCGAAGCCCTCGGTCCTGGCGTAGATGCCGGCCCTCATCTGGTGGTAGCTGTCGGTGACCATCACCAGCCGCGCCGGCAGGCCCTCCGCCCGGATGATCTCCGCCGAAAAGGCGACGTTCTGCCGGGTGCTGGTGGATCTATCCTCTTTGTATATTCTTCCCTGTTCTATACCGTTTTCCAGGAGATATTCCTCCATAGCCTGGGCCTCGCTCATGGGCTCCTTCTCCCCCTGGCCGCCGGATACCACCACCACGGCCTCCGGGTTTTCCCGCAGGTACCCCAGGGCGGTCTCGATGCGGCGCCGGAGCATCAGGCTGGGGCCGTTTTCCCGCACCAGGCAGCCCAATACCACCACGGTCGTGGGCTCCTCTCCTTTTGGGGGCGGATTCATCTTCCCTGCCCGGAACATCAGTACGGAAAGGAAGGAACCCCCCGCCACCATCAGGACCAGCACCACCGCCAGAACGCCCCGGACGATCCGCCACCAAAGGTACTGCTCCTTAGGGTAGCCGGGGAACATCATGTCCGGGAAGGCGTCCCAGAAGATGAGCAGCAGGATCACCCCCACCCCGTACAGAAGGAGGAGGAACACCCCCAGGTTGAAGATGCGGTAGCCCACTAGCGGGGCCAGCCCGAAGAAGAGGGCCGCCAGGGCGGTGAGCAGCGCCAGGGCCATCAAAGTACGTTTCATGGTTTCCGAAGACCTCCTTGGGTTCAGTGAAAAGGCAGGATCTACAGCAATCGTTCCGCGATGAAAACCACCGCGCAGGCGGCCACCGCCACGGTGAGCAGCCCCTTTTCCATCCAGGCCAGGGCGATGCCCGCCGCCACCCCGCAGAGGGCGGAAAGGGGGCTGGCGGTGGAGGAAAAAACGGCGGGGAAGGTCATGGCTCCCAGCACCGCGTAGGGGACGTAGAAGAGGAAATCCCGAAGCCAGCGGCTTTGGAGCCTGCCCCGGCAGAGGGCCAGGGGCACCGCCCGGATGAGATAGGTGACCACCGCCATCACCGCCACCTGGAGGAAGAAGTTATCCGGCATTTTTTGCACCCTCCTCTCCGGGCTCACAGAAAACAAAGGTCATCCTTGACGCTCCGCCTCCTCCCTGGGGAAGAGCCAGGCCCCCGCCCCGGCTGCCGCCAGGGTGCAGAGGATGATGGAAAACCCGCTGCTGATGACCTGGGAAAGGGGGGTCCAGGCGATGAGGCAGCTGAGGAAGACCGCCAGCAGCAGCACCCGGCGCACGGCGGGGAACTTTTTGGCCGGGGGGATGATGATGGCCAGAAACATCCCGTAGATGGCGATGCCCAGGGCGGACCGGGCCGCCGCGGGGAGGACGGAGCCCGCCGCCGCCCCCAGCACCGTCCCGGCGCTCCACCCCAGGTAGGGGGCGATCATCAGGCCGTAGTAGTACCGGCGGCCCACCATCCCCTCCTGGGAGGAGGCCACCGCGAAGACCTCGTCGGTGTTGAGAAAGGCCATTATCAGCCGCTCCAAAAGGCCAATGGCCGGATCCAGCTTCTGGCTGAGGGAGAGGGACATCAGGGCGTACCGGAGGTTGATGACAAACTGGGTGAGGGCCTGCTCCGCCAGGGACGCCCCGGCGGCCATCAGGGAGAGGCCGGCGAACTGCCCGGCGGAGGTGACGTTGGTCATGGAGATGAGGGCCGCCCCCCACACCGGCACCCCTGCCGCCACCGCCGAGATGCCGAAGGCGAAGGAGACGGAGAAATATCCCAGGCCGATGGGGGTGCCGTCCCCCAGGCCCTTGCGGAAACTGTTCTGGATCATAAACGGGTCAATCTTCCCCCTCCGCGTCCTCCTCCGGCAGCTCCTCCAGCACCTGGGCCAGGGCCTCCCGGATCTCGTCGTAACCGTAGCCCCTGCGCTGGAGGGCGGCGGCCACCTTCTGGCGGCCCTGGGGCTCCCGGAGCTTTGGGAGATACTTTTTCTTCACCAGGGCCACGATGGGCCCCACCTGGTCGATGTCCTCCAGCTCCTCCATCACCCGGTCGATGGTCTCCCGGTCCAGGCGGCGCTGGTACAGGGCCTGGCGCACCCGTCCCAGGCTGTAGCCCCGCAGGTTCAGGAGGTCCGCCGCCAGCCGCCGGCCGTAATCCAGGTCGTCCAAAAGGCCCAGCTCTGCCAGACGGGCAACGGTGAGCTCCACCGTCTCCGGCGGGTAGAAGCGCCGGAGCTTTTCCGCCAGCCGCCCGGCGCTGTGGGCGGAATATTCCAGGAGGGTGAGGGCCTTTTCCTTGCAGGAGTAGGCCTCGTCCTCCAGGCGGATCTCCTCCAGCGTCTCCACCGGCACCTGGCGGCCCAGCTCCAGCTCCTTGCGGGAGAGGAAGATGTCCTTGTGGACCGAAAAGAGGAACTCCCCGTCGGCAAAGACGGCAAAGCGCCCCTTTTTTGTCTCCGCAAGGCGGGTTATGGTCATGGACGGGCCTTCTTTCATCACGTGTTCTCTGCCCATCATACCACAAAACGGAGAAAAAAGGAAGCCGGGGCGGGAGGAATTTTCCAATTGCCCGCTCCGGCTTCCTGGGGTCCTCTATTCGTAGATGTTCTGGGGGGTGAGGGCGGAGGGATTTTCGGCAACGGTCCGGCCCTCATATTCCAGGGGCCGCCCCTTTTCCACCAGCCGCCCCATGATGACGAAGCGGTAGCCGTTGGGGTAGGTGGGGACGATGCGGCGGCAGCAGGTGGAAAGGGTCATGATCCGGTCGTCGGCGGTGACCTCCACCCCGAAGTCGAACAGGCTCTTCTTTTTGGCCTCCGCCAGGATGGCCTCCATCTGGCCGCGGGAGGGGTCCGGGAGGTTGTAGACAAAGCTGGTCTTGGTGTGGAAGGCGGCAAAGACCTCAAAGACCATGCTCTCCTCCCCGGTGGCAAAGAGAAAATAAGGGTGGGCCTCGCAGAATTCCTTTTTCTGGTACCGTTTCAGCTCGGTAAAGTGCTCAAACTCACGGGACGCCTCCACCCCGCCGTTGGGGTCCTCGTCCTTGCTGTGGGCGTAGAGGACCAGGTTCTGGGACTGGCTGTCCCGGCCGGTGAGGCGGTTGCGGAAGTCGGAGACGATGGCCCCGTTGACGTCCTCCGCCTTGTAGTCGTTGTGCTTCAGGTAATAGGTGTTGTCCCCGGTCTGGAACACCGGGCTGTCGATGGTGGTCTCCCCCAGGTAGAGCCAGCCCACCGTGTCCGGGTTCACCTCCCGGAAGGCCGCCACGTTCTTCACCATATCCTCCCGGATCTCCCAGAAGGTGCGGTCATCCCCTCCGGTCCAGGCGGAGCGGCCGGAGCCGCTGTCGGAGGATGAGGCCGGGGCCTCCCCCGCGCTTTCTTCCGCTGGGGAGGCGGGGGCCGGGTCCTCCGGCACCTGGTCCAGGGGGTCCGGGATGGCGGGGGCGTCCTCCGCCGGAGCCTGGACCGGCGGGTCCGGCTGCACCGGCTCTGTGCCCTCCGGCGGCTCCTGCTCCGCGGTTGTTTCCCCGGAAGCGGAAGACGGGACCGAGGAGGAGGCCGGAGCCGGCGGCGCCGGGGACTCCGGCGGGCCGGAAAGGGAGCTGCCCCCTGCGGAAGGGCCCGCCGGGGCGGAGCAGGCGGCCAGCAGCACCGCCGCCGCCAGCAGCAGAATATAGAAACGTCTCAATCGCTTCACGGCCTTTCTCTTTTTTGGTACGGTTTCTCAAAGTTTACCACAATTCGCCTGGAAAGTCCACCGCTCCGGGACCGTCCGCGCCGCCCTCAAAAAGGCCCTTCGCTCCTCCCTTTTCAGCGGGCAAAGCAGACCGAAAAGCAGGTCCGCCCCTGGCCGCTCTCCGCCCGGAGCTTTGCGCCGTGCCGCTCCGCGATCTCCCGCGCGATGGCCAGCCCCAGTCCCGTGCCGTTTCCCTTCCCCGGACTGTGGGCCGTCCAGAAGCGGTCAAAGATGCAGGGCAGCTCCTCCGGCGGTATCCCCTGCCCCCGGTCCGTCACCTGTATGATCCTTCCCTCCTGGGTATCGCGGAGCTCCAGCTCCACCTTTCCCCCCGGCCGGGAAAACTTCACCCCGTTGTCCAGCAGGATCAGCAGAAGCTGGCGGAGACGCCCGTAATCCCCGGTAACAAGGCATTCCTCTTCCGGGCAGTTCAGCAGGACCTCCACCCCCTTCTTCCGGGCGGTCTGCCGGATGGCCCGGACGGCGTCCCGCAGGATGTCGCAGAGATCGATCTCCTCCATCTCCAGGCGGAACTGGCTGTCCTGCAGGCGGGTCAGCTCCAGCAGGTCGTTCACCAGCCGCTCCAGCTGGCGGCTCTCCGCCAGCATCTGGTCGTAGTAGGACGCCACCTCTTCCGGCTCAAACACCGTCCCGTCCCGCAGCACCTCCAGGGAACCCCGCAGCACCGCCACCGGGGTCCGCAGCTCGTGGGATACGTTGGCAAAGAAGTCCTGCCGGAGGCGGTCCAGGGCCTCCCGCTGCTCCCCGGCGGCCTTCAGCCTCCCCGCAAGCAGATCGATGCTTCGGGCCAGCTGGCCGATCTCGTCCCCCTGGTCCACCGCGGTCCTTGCGGTATAGTCCCCTTCCGCCAGCCGCAGCGCCGTCCGGTTCATCCGCTCCAGCGGCGCGGTAAAGCGCCAGGCCAGCAGCACCGCGGTAGCCCCCGCCAGCAGCAGCGCGGCTGCCGCCCCTATCCAAAGGACCGAAAGCGCCCGCGCCACCGCCGTATCGATGCCGCTCACCGGGGAGTGGAGCAGCACCGCTCCCGATACCCCTTCCGCCGTTTGGATCGGCACCCCCACCGTCAGAGCGGGAGCGTCCAGCAGGCTGGAAAATTCCTCCCCGTAGGTCCGCTGCCCCGCCAGGACCTTGGTGAGGATCTCTTCCGCTCCGGGGGGAAGGGCGCCGCCGGACGCCGGATCCCGGCCCGGCGCGATGAGGGTGCGGTCGGTATCCACGATCCAGACCTCCGCGGTGGTCAGCACGTCCAAAAAGCGCAGGTAGGCGCCGTAGCCGCCCCGTCCGCCCCGCCCCATGCCAACTCCGCCGCCCTCCTCAAAGGAGGCCAGGGTCCCGGCGATGGACACTGCCTGCTGCTCCATGGCCTCCCGCTCCAGCTGGATGGTGTGCCGCCGGAAGACGGCGGCATAGACCCCTCCCAGCACGGCGGTAAACACCAGCAGGACCGCCGCAAAGCAGGCGGCCAGCTTCCAAACCATTTTGTTTCTCACGGCAGCACCTCAAACTTATAGCCCACGTTGCGGATGGTGCGGATCTCCCAGGAGGGGTGGGGGACCGCGTCCAGCTTTGCCCGCAGGCGCTTGATGTGGGAGTCCACCGTCCGGGGATCGCCGTAATAATCATAGCCCCACAGGAGGTCCAGCAGCATCTCCCGCGTGTAGGCCCGGTTCCTGCCCTGGACCAGCGTCCAAAGTACATCCACTTCCCGCTTGGTGAGGCGCACCGGACGGCCCCCCGCCAGCACGCTATAATCCTCCAGGTTGATCCGGAGGTCCGCCGCCTGCAGCACCTTGCCGGAGCCCTCCGTTTCCTTTTCCACCCTCCGCAGCACCGCCCGGACCCGCGCCATGACCTCGCCGGGGGAAAAGGGCTTGACGATGTAGTCATCCGCCCCGATGTCCAGCCCCATGATCTTCTCGAAGTCCTCCCCGCGGGCGGTGATCATGATGATGGGGACATCGGATTCCCGGCGGATCTCCCGGCACACCTGGAAGCCGTCCATCTCCGGCATCATCACATCCAGCAGGAGCACCTGGGGGGCCGCCTGCCGGAACGCCTCCAGGACCTGCCGCCCGTCCTGGGCAAGGACCGTATCGAATCCTTCCCGCCGGGCGGCGCTTTTTAAAATGTCCAGAAGCTGCGGATTATCGTCCGCAATGAGCATCATTGCCATAAGCCGCCTCCTTTCCGTTCTGCTTCCTCCGGGGGGACCGCCAAGGAGTCCCCCGCTTTTCATAAAGTATAGCAGAGATTTGTGGCAGTTTCATGTCAGGGCGTTAAAAAAACCGGAAAAAGTCATCCGTCTGCCACACGCCTGCCATATTGCCGCGGTAAGATAGGAAGCACCGAAAGGGAAATTTGAAAGGAGCGAACACGATGGACCATCTGAAAAGAATTCTGACAGGCGGCCTTGCGGCCCTTGCCCTCTCTGCCGGGGCCGTTACCGCGCTGGCTGCCCCCCTGTACCAGACCCCCGCCGAGGCGGCCGCCGGGGTGACGGGCAAAACGCCGGAGGAAGTGACGGCGGAGCGGCGGTCCGGCAAGTGCTACGGCACCATCGCCGCAGAGGCCGGTGCCCTGGAGGAGTTTCAGGGCGCGGTGCTGGAGATCCGCGAGGCGGCACTGGCCGCCGACGTGGAGGCGGGCCTCCTGACCCAGGGGCAGGCGGACACCCGGCTTGACCGGATCCGCCAGCGGCAGGCGGTCTGTGACGGCACCGGCGCCGGCGGCTGCGGTCTGGGCCAGGGCTGCGGCCTGGGCCTGGGTGCCGGTCAGGGTCAGGGCGCCGGACGCGGCATGGGACGCGGCCGCGGTATGGGGCGCGGCATGGGGCGCGGGGCAAACGGCTCCTGCCCCATCCTGACCGATTGACCGGCCTGCGCAAAAACCTTGCCTCCCAGGATGTGCGGTGTACACCGCACATCCTGGGAGGCTTTTTTGTCCCGCGGGTGGTTAAAACACCGGAAAATATCCCATATTCCCAATATGCCGCGCCGCCCCGCCGGGGCGGGTCCCGCGGAACCATCCGTAACACCGGAGGTCATAAAAATGAAGTTCTTTTACGGCACAAGGCAGAAAGGCCCCTATTTTGAGGGGTGGTACCTGAAGCACCAGAGCCGGGACGGCCGGTCCCTGGCCCTGATCCCCGCCTTCCATATCGATGGCAGGGGACGCCGCAGCGCCTCGCTCCAGGTCATCACCGACAGCAGCTCCTGGTGGCTGGAGTATCCGGGCACGCAGTTCCGGGCGGCGGAAAACCACTTCCTGGTCCGGCTCGGCCCTTCCCGCTTCGGCCGCCGGGGGATCCGGCTTTGCATCCAGCGAGAGGGACTTCTCCTCCGGGGGGCCCTGGACTACGGCCCCTTCACCCCCCTGCGGTCGGACATCATGGGGCCGTTTCGTCTCTTCTCCGGGATGCAGTGCTCCCACTCGGTCCTCAGCATGGGGCACCCGCTGGAGGGCACCCTGGAGCTGAACGGGAAGATACTAGACTTTTCCGGCGGCCTGGGCTACATCGAGGGGGACCGCGGGCGCTCCTTCCCCAGCGCCTACCTCTGGAGCCAGTGCCTTTGGGGGCCTCCCGGCAGCGGCAGCCTGATGCTCGCCATCGCGGCTGTCCCCACGCCTGTGGGCAGCTTTACCGGCTCCATCTGCTCCATCCTCCACCATGGCCGGGAATACCGCCTGGCCACCTACCGCGGCGCCAAGATCGTCACATGGTCCTCCACCGGCGCGGTGCTCCGCCAGGGGCGGTACCGCCTGGCGGCGGAGCTGCTGGGAGGCCGGGGGCAGGCCCTCCGCGCCCCGGTGGAGGGGAGCATGAGGCGGACCATCCACGAGAGCCTCCGAGCGGATGTGCGCTACCGCTTCTGGGAGGGGGACCGCCTTGTATTTGAACACACCAGCAGCCACGCCAGCTTTGAGTATTCGGAGGGCGGACCCGGAGCGGCCCAGCCGGAGCGCAACACAAAAAAAGGGGGGTGACTCCCCCTTTTTACTTTATGGCTTTGTGTCATCCCTTGCAGAAGTGCTGGATGTAGCTCTCGATGGCGGCGGCGATGGTGGCGACGGCGGAATCCCGCCCGCTCACCTCGTTGACGGCGGTGTCCTTGCCCTCCAGGTTCTTGTAGACCCGGAAGAAGTGCTGCATCTCCTCAAAGATATGGGCGGGCAGCTCCCCAATGTCGCTGTAGCTGTTGTAGGTGGGGTCGCTGACCGGGATGGCGATGATCTTCTCGTCGTTGCGGCCGGAATCGATCATGGAGATCATCCCGATGGGGTAGCACTTCACCAGGGTCAGGGGCTCCAGGGGCTCGGAGCAGAGCACCAGCACGTCCAGGGGGTCCAGGTCGTCGCCGTAGGTGCGGGGGATAAATCCGTAGTTGGCCGGGTAGTGGGTGGAGGTGTGGAGGATGCGGTCCAGGATGATGAGCCCCGTCTCCTTGTCCAGCTCGTACTTCTTCTTGCTGCCCTTGGGGATCTCCACCACCGCGATGAACTCCTCCGGGGTGATGCGCTTGGGGGAAATGTCGTGCCAGATGTTTGCCATGTCTTTTGATCTCCTTTTTTATTGAAACAGAGTTTTCAGGACGGCCCGCTGCTTTTCCGGGGTGAAGTCCCCAGGGGTGCGGGCGATGTTGGGGGAGCTCTGCCACCGGGGCAGGAGCTCTTCCAGCTCCCCGTCGGTGAGCCGGGGCAGCTCCACATCCCCCGTCAGCCCGGCGATGAAGTCGCACAGCTCCTTTTTGCGCAGGCCCAGGCGGGCCAGCAGGCGGCTGGAAAGCTGCGCCTCCTCCCGCACCGCCAGCTCGATAAACTGGGGCAGGAAGACGGCACAGGCCTCCCCGTGGGCCACGCCGTACCCCTCGCTGAGGAAGTACCCCATGGCGTGGGGGAAGCAGAGGCCGGGGCCGTTGAAGGCCATCCCGGCGTAGATGCTGCCCAGGTAGAGCTTTTGGCGGCCGTCGCTGTCCGGCAGGGCCTCCGGCTCCTGGATGGCCCGCAGGGCGGGGATAAGGAGCAGCAGAGCCTCCACGGCGCAGGCCCGGTGGATGGGGGTGCCGGTCTTGGCAAAATAGCTCTCGATGGAATGGGACACGGCGTCCAGGGCGGTGCTGACGGTGAAGCGCCGGGGGAGGGTGGCGGTGTACCGCCGGGGGTCCCCCAGGGAGACCCTGGCGTAGAGGTCCGGGGTGGCAACGCTGCGCTTGCGCCCGGTCTCGTCATCGGTGAGGACGGCCACCCTGGTCACCTCGCTGCCGGTGCCGGAGGTGGTGCCCACCAGGGCGAAGGGCAGGGCCGGAGCTTTGTGCCCGTCGTAGATGTCCCGGCCGGTGAGCTCCGGGTTGGCGGCGTAGATGGCCGCCCCCTTGGCGGCGTCCAGGGGGGAGCCGCCGCCGATGCCGATGAGGAAATCCGCCCCAAACGCACGGGCGGCGGCCCCGGCGGCGCGGCAGGCGGAGAGGAGGGGGTTCTGCCCCACCCCGTCAAAGACCTGCCAGGGGATGCCGTGGCTCTCCAAAGCGGCGGTGACGTCCTCCAGGGCGCCGGACTTTTTGGCGCTGCTCTTTCCGGTGACCAGCAGGCAGCGGGTGCCCAGCCCGGCCAGAAGGGCGCTGTTCTCCCGCACCACGTTATCGCCCACCAGCAGCCGGGCAGGCATGAAGAAGCTGAAATCCATGTGGGTCCTCCTTGATACTCTTTGGTTGGATATTCTTTCAGGTCTGATTATAGCACCGATGGAAAAACTTCGCAAGTGACCGAACGGGCGGAGCCCCGCCTCTTGCCAATCCCGCCCCAAGGGGCTATACTTAGGACAAAAGGAGGCATCCGGATATGGGCCAGCGGCAATACACCACCTCCCTGCCCTCCTCTCCGGAGGAGGCGCCAAGGCTGATCTATGTTTCCCACGACCAATACAGCGGCGACTGGAACTCCAGCCTGCACACCCACGGCTGCGCGGAGCTGTTTTTCATCACCGGCGGCCATGGCCGTTTCTGCACCCGGCGGGAGGAGATCCCGGTGGCCATTCACGACGCGGTCATCGTCAACGCCAACGTCCCTCACACCGAGGCGAGCCAGCTGGACAGCCCCCTGGAGTACACCGTCCTGGGGGTGGAGGGGCTGGGGACCATGGCCGGGGCGGAGGGCTACACCATGCTCCACCTCCGCACCGGCTGGGAGGAGCTGATGGGCTGCCTGCGGCTGATGTTCCGGGAGGCCGAGGAATCTCTGCCGGGGTACGAGCAGGTCTGCCGCAGCCTTCTGGAGGTGGTGCTCATCCGCCTGAACCGCCAGCGGGATGCCGCCCTTTCCGGCGGCCCCTCGGACCCCCGCGCCAGCCGGGACTGCGACCTGGTGCGGCGGTACATCGATAACCACTTTAAGGAGAATCTCAGCCTGGATCAGCTGGCCCAGCTGGCCCACCTCAATAAATATTATCTCTCCCACGCCTTCCGGCGGGAATTCGGCGTCTCCCCCATCAATTACCTCATCTCCCGCCGCATTGAGGAAAGCCGCTTCCTCCTGCGGGAGACCGACCACACCCTCTCCCTCATCGCCCAGATCCTGGGGTTTTCCTCCCTCAGCTACTTTTCCCAGTGCTTCCGCCGGGTGGAGGGGATCAGCCCCCTGGAATACCGTCGGCGACACCGGTAGCAAGCCGGAAAATCATGGTATTCCTGTTCAATCTGCCCATAAGCTGCAAACAGCTCCACCTAAAATTGGTCCAAAAACCAAAAAGAGCAATATATCTAAAAAGTTCCGCAACATCGGGATTGTTTCCTTCCGGGGGAACCGTTATACTGAGACATGCGGGGGCCGCTTTTCCGATCCCCCCAAAAAGGTCTTTTGTTCCCCCAGGCCCCGTTTGTAAGAATGAGAGAGGCCGCCAAAAATTCCCTGCGGAAAACCGGCGGGCGCCTCCGTTTTTTCAAACCGGCCCAACTTAAAGGAGGTAAAATCATGAAGAAATTTATCAGTCTCCTGCTGGCGCTGACCCTGGTCCTGTCCATGGCCGCCTGCGGCGGCAACAGCGGCGGCTCCAGCACCCCTGCCCCCGCCGGGTCCGGCACTCCGGATACCCCCGCTCCCCCGCCCGCCGAGGATGTGACCATCACCGTGGCCGCCCTGGCCTCCGGCTATGAGGAAGCCTATCCCGGTATGTGGAAGGAAGTCTGCGACGCCTTCACCGCCGAGACCGGCATCAAGGTGAACCTCATCTGCGACAAGAACCTGGAAGACGTCATCGGCCCCTCCATGCAGGGCGGCGATTTCCCCGACGTCATCCACCTGGCTACCGGCCGTGAGAAGGGCCTCACCGAGCAGTTCATCAAGGACCGCAACATCGCCGAGATCACCGACGTTCTGTCCATGACCATCCCCGGCGAGAGCGTCAAGGTCTCCGATAAGATCGTCGGCGGCTTCACCGATACCTCGGTCACCAACCCCTACGGCGACGGCAAGACCTACCTGGCCCCCATGTTCTACTCCCCCTGCGGCCTGTTCTACAACGCCGGCCTCTTTGAGGAGAAGGGCTGGACCGTTCCCGCCACCTGGGATGAGATGTGGGAGCTGGCTGACAAGGCCAAGGCGGAAGACCCCAATATGTACCTCTTTACTTATCCCACCACCGGCTACTTTGACGCCTTCCTGTATGCCCTGATGTACTCCGTGGGCGGCGCCGACTTCTTCAACAAGGCTACCACCTACAGCGAGGGCATCTGGGACACCCCGGAGGCCAAGCAGTGCTTTGACATCATCGCCAAGCTGGCCAGCTACACCAACCCCGTCACCCCCGCCCAGGCCAACGATCAGGACTTCACCCAGAACCAGCAGCTGGTGCTGGATAACAAGGCCCTGTTCATGCCCAACGGCACCTGGATCGTGGGCGAGATGAAGGACGCCCCCAGAGCCGACGGCTTCAAGTGGGGCATGACCGCTCTGCCCGCCGCCAAGTCCGGCGGCAGCGGCGCCAGCTACTGCTGGCTGGAGCAGGCCTGGATCCCCGCCGAGGCTCCCAACCTGGATGCCGCCAAGCAGTTCGTGGCCTTCCTGTACAGCGATAAGGCCTGCGCCGTCTTCGCCAAGGGCGGCGCCGTGCAGCCTGTTCCCGGCCTCACCGACAACCTGGAGGGCGACAACAAGCTGTTCTACGCCATCTACGACAACGGCGCCGATGCCGCCATGGGCAACTTCGCCGCTTACGAGGCGGTAGCCGGCCTGGGCACCGTCCGCGAGGTCTTCCTGGATCCCGTCAACGGCCTTGTCAACGGCACCCTCACCGAGGACCAGTGGATCAGCGACGTCAAGGCCGCCAGCGACCAGATGCGCGCCAATCTGATGGGCTGAGTTTACGGCTGACCGCACGTTCCCATCGACCAAATGACGGGCGGCGGCGAGTAGGTACTGCTCGCCGCCGCCCGTTTGTCGAAACGACAAACGGGCCCGCCGCGACCGGCGGGGTCATCCGTGTCCCCGACATCCCGCGAAAGGAGTGATCCTATGCGCCCCAGCAAGAGCCGCAGCCGCTTTCTGGCCCTGTGCATCGCCCCGGCGGCCATCCTCTACTTCCTCTTTATGATCCTGCCCACCTTCAACGTCTTCCGGATGTCCCTCTTTGAGAGGGGGGCCTACTCCCCCAAGGAGACCTTTGTGGGGATGGCCAACTTCCAGGCGCTCCTAAAAGACACGAAGTTCATCACCTCCATGCAGAACACCATCCTCCTCATCGTTGTCGTCACCATCGTCACCTTCTTCTTTGCCATCGTCTTTGCCGCCATCCTCACCAGGGAGAATATCCGGGGGCAGAACTTCTTCCGCATCGTCTTCTACATCCCCAATATCCTCTCGGTGGTGGTCATCGCCGGCATCTTCTCCGCCATCTACAAGCCGGAAAACGGGATGCTCAACAGCATCCTCTCCCTCCTCTCCGGCCGGACGGTGATGGTGCTGTGGAAGGACCAGCCCATGGTCATCGTCAGCGTCATCATCGCCATGGTCTGGCAGGCCATCGGCTACTACATGGTGATGTACATGGCCTCCATGGCCGCCGTCCCCGTCACCCTCTATGAGAGCGCGGGGCTGGACGGCGCCGGACGGCTGACCCAGTTCTTCCAGCTCACCCTGCCCCTCATCTGGACCAACATCCGCACCACCCTCACCTTCTTCATCATCTCCACCATCAATATGGCCTTCCTCTTCGTCAAGGCCATGGTGGCCAAGGGGATGGCCGACGTGGGCCTTAGCTTTATGTACGCCCAGAAGGACGCCGGGCTCTACGGCTACTCCATGGCGGCGGGCGTGGTGATCTTCCTCTTCTCCTTCCTGCTTTCCGCCCTGGTGAACTGGGTGACGCGGCGGGAAGTCCTGGAAATGTAAGGAGGCAGCCCTATGACAAAAGAGAAAAAAGGCGTTTCTGCCGAGACCCTGTACAAGATCTTTATCTATGTGGTGCTCATCACCCTGGCGGTGGTCATCATCGTGCCGGTGGCCTGGGTGTTCCTGGCGTCCATCAAGCAGAACAGCGAGTTCTACGGCAATCCCTGGGCCCTGCCCGCCGGCTTCTACTGGCAGAACTTTGTAAATGCCTGGAACGCCGCCAGCATGGGCAGCTATATGATGAACTCGGTCCTCGTCACCGCCCTCTCCCTGGCGCTGCTGCTGGTGGTGGCACTGCCCGCGGCCTACTGCCTGGCCCGGTTCCGCTTCCGAGGACGGGGGTTCCTCAACACCGCTTTTATGGCGGGGCTGTTCATCAACGTCAACTACATCGTGGTGCCCATCTTCCTGATGCTCCGGGACGGGGACGCCTTCTTAAAGAAGGCGATGGGCGGCGCTTTCCTGCTCAACAACCTCTTTGTGCTGGCGGTGGTCTACGCCTCCACCGCCCTGCCCTTCACCATCTATCTCCTCTCCGGGTACTTTGCCACCCTGCCCCACGACTTTGAGGAGGCCGCCTACATCGACGGCGCCACCTACGGACAGGCCATGGTGCGCATCATCTTTCCCATGGCCCAGCCCTCCATCATCACCATTATCCTCTTCAACTTCCTCTCCTTCTGGAACGAGTACATCATCTCCATGACGCTGATGAGCAGCGCCACCGGCCAGAAGACGCTGCCGGTGGGGCTCCTGAACCTGATGCAGGCCCAGCAGTCCTCGGCGGAGTACGGCATCCTCTACGCCGGGCTGGTGCTGGTGATGCTGCCCACCCTGATCCTGTATATGTGTGTGCAGAAGAAGCTGACCCAGGGCATGACCGTGGGCGGACTGAAAGGATGATACCATGAACTTTTGGAAAGAGCATATGACCCTGCGGGCGCTGCTCATCACCGTTTTCTTCTTCCTGGGGCTGGCGCTGGTGATCTTCGGCTGGACCCTGAAGGGGCAGCTTGCCGGCCTGGGCCTGATGATGGCCGGCGTGGTGCTGCTGCTGGCGGCGCTGATGATCTACAACAAACCCTTTGAGCGTTAGGAGAATAAAAAACATGAGCCAAAAACGAAGCAAGGGCCGGGTGACCATCCCCACCGATGTGGACGTGGTGCCCCAGACGCTGGAACTGCTGGAGCGTTGGGGCGCCGACGCCATCCGGGACTGCGACGGCACCGACTACCCCGATGCCCTGAAGCAGGTGGGCGCCAAGGTCTACTCCACCTACTACACCACCCGCAAGGACAACGCCTGGGCCAAGGCCAACCCCGATGAGGTCCAGCAGTGCTACATCATGACCGGCTTTCACACCGCCGCAGAGGGGCCCCTGACCATCCCCCTTCTGCGGGGGATCAGCCGGGAGCTGCTGGAGGTGAACCACCGGGATGACCCCAAGCGCTGGTGGGAGGTGATAGACCGCACCACCGGGCAGCCGCTGCCCCCCGGCGCCTGGGACTACGACCCCGCCGCCGGGACCGTGACCATCCCCGCCCCGGAGCCCTTCCACGATCACACCGTCAGCTTCTTAGCTTACCTCATCTGGGACCCGGTGCATATGTACAACGCCGTCACCAACGGCTGGAAGGACTTTGAGCACCAGATCACCTTTGACGTCCGCCAGCCCAAGACCCGGAAGTTCACCATGGAGCGGCTGCGGAAGTTCATCGCGGACCACCCCTATGTGGATGTCATCCGCTACACCACCTTCTTCCACCAGTTCACCCTCATCTTTGATGAGCTGAAGCGGGAGAAGTACGTGGACTGGTACGGCTATTCCGCCTCGGTCTCCCCCTATATCCTGGAGAAGTTCGAGGAAGAGGCGGGCTACAAGTTCCGGCCGGAGTTCATCATCGACCAGGGGTACTACAACAACCAGTACCGGGTCCCCACCAGGGAGTACAAGGACTTTATGGCCTTCCAGCGCCGGGAGGTGGCCGCCCTAGCGAAGGAGATGGTGGACATCACCCACGAATTGGGCAAGGAGGCCATGATGTTCCTGGGGGACCACTGGATCGGCACCGAGCCCTACCTCCCGGAGTTTGCGTCCATCGGCCTGGACGCGGTGGTGGGGAGCGTTGGCAACGGCTCCACCCTGCGGCTCATCTCGGACATACCTGGGGTAAAATATACCGAGGGGCGCTTCCTGCCCTATTTCTTCCCGGATACCTTCCACCCCGGCGGCGACCCGGTGGGGGAGGCCAGGGAAAACTGGATCACCGCCCGCCGGGCCATCCTGCGAAAACCCATCGACCGCATCGGCTACGGCGGCTACCTGAAGCTGGCCTGCGATTTCCCGGAGTTCATCGACTATGTGGAATCGGTCTGCAACGAGTTCCGGGAGCTGTACGAGAACATCGGCGGCGGGAAACCCTACTGCGCCGGGACGGTGGCGGTGCTCAACTGCTGGGGCAGGGCCCGCTCCTGGGGCTGCCACATGGTCCACCACGCCCTCTACCAGAAGCAGAACTACTCCTACGCCGGGGTCATCGAGGCCCTGTCCGGCGCCCCCTTTGACGTGCGCTTCCTCAGCTTCGATGATCTCCGGGAGGATCCCCATGCCCTGGACGGGGTGGACGTCCTCCTGAACATCGGCGACGGGGATACCGCCCACACCGGCGGCGCTGCCTGGGAGGACCCGGCCATCTCCGCTGCTGTGAAGCGCTTTGTCTGGAACGGCGGCGGCTTCATCGGGGTGGGGGAGCCCTCCGGGCACCAGTACCAGGGGCGGTATCTCCAGCTTGCCCAGGTGCTGGGGGTGGAAAAGGAGACCGGTTTCACCCTGGGGTACGATAAATACAACTGGGAGGAGCACCCGGACCACTTCATCCTGGCGGACCGGGAGGGTCCGGTGGACTTCGGCGAGGGAAAAAAGGGCATCTACGCCCTGGAGGGTGCCCAGGTGCTGGTCCAGCGGGAAAAGGAAGTGCAGCTGGCGGTGAGCGCCTTCGGCTCCGGTCGGGGGGTCTACCTTTCCGGCCTGCCCTACTCCTTTTGCAACAGCCGCCTGCTCCTGCGGGCCATCCTCTGGGCGTCCCACAGGGAGGACCGCCTGGAGCGGTGGTTCTCCGCCAACTGCTGCGTGGATGTCCACGCCTACCCGGAGGCGGGGCGCTACTGTGTGGTAAACAACACCTACCAGCCCCAGAGCACCACCGTCTGGCGGGGGGACGGCTCCGGCTTCCCCCTGGAGCTGGGCCCCAACGAGATCCGCTGGTACGGGATATGAGCACTGTGCCCTGCGTGATTGCTGCTTTTCGTTAAAATCTATTTTCCAACAGACAGGGAGCGGGGCCGCGCAGGCGTTCCGCTCCCTGCTTTTCTGTCCGGGGGTGGAGGGGGGGTATCCAAACAAGAAGTTAAAGCCAATCTGGGCTGCCGCCATCTCGGCCTAAGAGCCGCCGCTTTGCGGCGGTTGGCCTCGAAACGCGCCTGCGGGCGCAGAGCCCCACCTTCTTTTTCTTTTCACGGGAAAAGAAAAAGAAGCAAAAAGAAAAGCGGCCAAAGTTCTTGACAGGAAAGCGTAGAATCTAAGTCTCCAGGCACTCACTTGCGCCTTTCTCTTCGGTCAAGGAGCGGGGTTTATCCCCGCTCCGGGTGGGGAGTGGGTCCGGGCTCCCGCCCGGACGTTCTTTTTTGCTTCTTTTTTCTCACGGGTGAGAAAAAAGAAGGGCCCCGCTTTTCCCTCATGGCCCCCGCCCCCCGGTATGGCGCTCTCTCCTCCGGCCCATACTCTTCCCAAAAGGAGGTAGGTACAATGATCGATTCTGTTTGGGCCAAGAAGGTGCCGCCCCGGTATCCGCCCCTGGAGGGGGACATCCATACGGAGGCGGCGGTGATCGGCGGAGGGATGGCGGGGGTCCTTACCGCCCGGCTCCTCCGGGAGGCGGGGGTGGACACCGTCCTGCTGGAGGCGGAACGGATCGGCGGGGGCCAGACCGGCGGCACCACCGCCAAGGTCACCGCCCAGCACGGGGATAAGTACCGGCAGCTCCTGTCCTCCCTGGGGCCGGAGGCCGCCGGGCAGTACGCCGCCGCCCAGCGCCAGGCGGTGGAGGATTATGACGCCCTCATCCGCCGGGCGGGGATCCGCTGCGGGTGGGAGCGGTGCCCCTCCTGGCTCACCGCCGGGGAGGAAGCCCCTCTCCGGGAGGAGCTGGAGGCCTGCCGCACTCTGGGGCTGCCGGCGGAATACCTGCCGGCGCCGGACCTGCCCTTCCCCGCCGCCGGGGCGGTGGAGCTGCCGGGCCAGGGGCGCTTCCATCCCCTGGAGTTCCTCTACGGGGCGGCCCAGGGCCTGCGGATCTGCGAGGACACCCGCGTCCTCCGGGCGGAGGAAAACCGCCTCCAAACCCAGCGGGGGACCGTCTCCTGCCGCTACGTGGTCTTTGCCGACCACTACCCCTTCCCCAAGGTGCCGGGGTACTACTTCCTGCGCCTCCACCAGGAGCGCAGCTATGTCCTGGCCCTGGAGGGGGCCAAGGCTCCCCCGGCCATGGTGTACCACCTGGAGCCGAACGGAAAGGTCCTTTCCCTGCGTCCCAACGGGAAGACCCTCCTGCTGGGGAGCGAGGGGCACCTCACCGGGGAGGACCGGGAGGGGGGCCGGTACGCCGCCCTGGAGCAGCGGGCCCAGGAGCTTTTCCCCGGCTGCCGGGTGACGAAGCGCTGGTCCGCCCAGGACTGCATCCCCCTGGACGGGGTCCCCTACATCGGGGCCTTCTCCCCTGCCCGCCCTGGGTGGTTCGTGGCCACCGGCTTTGGCAAGTGGGGGATGACAAACTCCATGGCCGCCGCCCGCATCATCCGGGGGCTCATCACCGGCCTGCCGGAGCCCTGGGGGGAGGTCTTCTCTCCCCAGCGGTTCCGCCTCTCCGCCTCCGCCCAGACCCTGGCGGAAAACAGTCTCCAGGCCGCCAAGGGCCTGGGACGGCGGTTCCTGGCCCCTCCCAGGGGCATCGCGGACCACCTCCCCAAGGGCCACGGGGGCATCGTGGAGGCGGAGGGCCGGAAGCTGGGGGTCTACCGGGACGATACGGGGGAGGTCTTCCTGGTGGAGCCCCGGTGCCCTCACCTGGGCTGCCAGCTGGAGTGGAACCCGGACGAGAAAAGCTGGGACTGCCCCTGCCACGGCTCCCGGTTCGACTACAAGGGGGAGCTTCTGGACGGCCCCGCCCAGGAGGACCTGGAGGTCCCGCCCCCGGAGGAGTGAGTATCCCCCTGGGGCCCGCCACAATCGGCGGGATCATCCGGTTATTTGGACAGTCCGCCCCAAAGCAGAGAAACTTTGTTCGGCAGCCCTTGTATTTCCTCCCGTGATAGGCTATAATGGGGATGTGAAAAATTTACCGCCCCTGCCTGACCGGGCGGGAGGGAAACAGGAGGATGCACCATGGCAAAGGAAAAAGACAGCTCTAAGGCGAAGGCGGTCGCGGCCCCCACCACCGGGGAAGAAAAGCAGAAGGCCCTGGACACCGCCCTGAGCCAGATCGAAAAGCAGTTCGGCAAGGGCGCGGTGATGAAGCTGGGACAGAACGCCACCATGAACGTGGAGGCCATCCCCACCGGCAGCCTCTCCCTGGACATCGCCCTGGGCATCGGCGGTGTGCCCCGCGGCCGCATTATTGAAATTTACGGACCGGAATCCTCCGGCAAGACCACGGTGGCCCTCCATGTGGTGGCCCAGGCCCAGAAGCTGGGGGGCAACGCCGTCTTCATCGATGTGGAGCACGCCCTGGACCCTGTTTACGCCAAGGCCCTGGGGGTGGACATCGATTCCCTCCTGGTGAGCCAGCCGGACACCGGGGAGCAGGCCCTGGAGATCTGCGAGGCTCTGGTGCGCTCCGGGGCCATCGACGTGGCGGTGGTGGACTCGGTGGCCGCCATGGTCACCAAGGCGGAGATCGAGGGGGAGATGGGGGACACCCATGTGGGCCTCCAGGCACGCCTCATGTCCCAGGCCCTGCGGAAGCTCACCGGGGCCATCGGCAAATCCAACGCCGTGGTCATCTTCATAAACCAGCTGCGGGAAAAGATTGGCGTCATGTACGGCAACCCGGAGACCACCCCCGGCGGCCGCGCCCTGAAGTTCTATTCCTCGGTGCGCCTGGACGTGCGCAAGATCGAGCAGCTGAAAAACGGCACCGAACTCATCGGCAGCCGCACCCGCGTGAAGGTGGTGAAGAACAAGGTGGCGCCCCCCTTCAAGGAGGCGGAGTTCGACATCCTCTACGGGGAGGGCATCTCCCGCGACGGGGAGGTGCTGGACCTGGCGGTGAAGCTGGACATCATCCAGAAGAGCGGCTCCTGGTTCTCCTACAACGGGGAGCGCCTGGGCCAGGGCCGGGACAAGGTGCGGGACTATCTGCGGGAGCACCCGGAATTCTGCGAGGAGGTGGCCGCCAAGGTGATGGAGAACCGGGACCAGCTGAAGAAGGCTCCCCCCACCAAGGGCGCCGGTCCCAAAAAGCTGGGCCAGGTGAACATCACCGCCGAGGTGGAGGACGACGAGGTGGCGGAGTGATCTCCCCGCTCCTCCGGGCGGCAGCCAAAACACAGCCGGGAACGATGGGCCCGGCTGTTTCCTTTCCCCGGAGCGAAGGTCATTCGATCCAGGGACCGGCAGGACTGTCCCTTCCCGCAAAAAAATTCCTGGTTTTTATTGCATTATCATCTGGTTTTTGATATGATATAAGCAGTAACCGATTTGTGAAAGGTGGCCGAAGCCTTGGAAAAGATCAAGTTCATCACCGATACCGCCTGTGATATTCCCCTTTCCACCGCCATGGCCCAGGGGGTGGAGGAGGCTCCCCTCACCGTCACCATCCTGGGGAAGACCTACCGGGAAAGCTACGACATCAGCCCCCAGGAGTTCTACGAGCTCTGCGCCAAATCCAAGGAGCTGCCGGTCTCCGCCGGGGTCAACTCCACCGAGTACTACGCCCGGCTGGAGCGGGCCTGGGAAGAGGAGTACACCGCCGTCTGCATCGTCTGCATCAACGCCAGGGGGTCGGTGTGCTACACCGCCGCTTGCCACGCCAGAGACGATTTCTTTGAGGAGCACCCGGAGGCGGTGGGAAAGCTGCGGGTGGAGGTCGTGGACAGCCGCACCTACTCCATCGCCTACGGCATCCCGGTGATGAAGGCCGCCCGGATGGCCAAAAACGGCAAGTCCCTGGATGACATCCTCTCCTTCTTCGATGACTGGTTCGACCGGGTGGAGATCTATTTCTGCCCCCTCACCTTCGAATATGTGAAGCGCAGCGGTCGGGTGAGCCGCACCATCGCCTTTGTGGGGGATGCCCTGGGCATCCGCCCGGTGATCCACATCATTGAGGGCAAGACTGCCGCCGATGCCAAGGTGCGGGGCAACAGCAAGATCACCGAGGCCATGGAGAAGATCGCCGTCAGCCGGATGCTCCCCGCCGGGGATTACGGCATCCTGGTGGGCACCCCGCGGGACCTGGCGGAGGACCTGGAGCGCCGCCTCACCGCCTACACCGGTCACAGCCCCGCGGTGGTGGAAAGCGCCGGCCCCTGCATCACCATCAACGGCGGCCCCCAGCTGGTAGCTTTCTGCTGCCTCAGCCGCACCCCCAGGGGGGAGTTCGGCGTCACCGGCAAGCTGTACCGTGCCGCGGAGAATATGGCGGAGGCAGCGGTGAAAACCGCCGCCGCGGCCGCCGAAACGGTTGCGGAGACCGCCGCCAAGACCGCCGCGGCCGCTGCCAAGGCAGGGGAAGAGCTGCTGAAAAACGTGGCGGATAAGCTGAACAAGTAAAAATTATGAGGAAAGCCCCGCTCCCCGGTATCTTCCGGAGGGTGGGGCTATTTCTTCAGCATCCGGATGTGCCCGCTCTCATCCAGGAAGAGCAGCAGTGTTACCGCCATAGGGGCGGCGATGAGGCCCAAAAAGCCCCCCAGCTTCATCCCGGCGTACATGGAGATGAGGGTCACCAGGGGGGAAAGCCCGATGCGCCGCCCCACGATCCGGGGCTCCAGCACGGTGCGCACCCCGGTGACCACCCCGTAGAGCAGCAGGATGCCCGCCCCCAGGGTGAGGTTCCCCCGCAGCAGGGTCCAGAGGCCCCAGGGCACCAGGACGCTGCCGCTGCCCACCACCGGCAGGATGTCCACCACCGCCACCGCCAGGCCGATGATGAGGTAATAATCCACCCGCAGCAGCCACAGCCCCAGGCTCACCTCCCCAAAGGTGATGAGCATGATGAGGAGATAGGCCGCCAGCACCTGGCGGATGGTGGCAAAGAGGAAATCCTTGGATTCCCGCGCCGGCCCCGCCCACCGCTGGGGCAGCTGCCGCAGGAGAAAGGCCCCGATCTTCTCATAGTCCGGCAGGATGAAGAAGGAGGAAAGGACGGTGAAGGAGCAGGCCAGCAGCACCGCCGGCAGGCGCCCTGCAAAGCTCCCCGCCGCCGCCAGCAGCCGGGCGGAAAGGGTGGAGACGCTCTCCTGGAGGAAGGGTCCCAGGCGGCCGGTCATCCCCCGCAGGGCGGTCTCCGCCTCCGGGCCCCCCACCCGGCCCAGCAGGTGCATGGCCTGCTGCCCCATCTCCCGCGCCGCCGGCAGGAAGCCCCGCCGGTACCAGCCGGGAAGGCGCTCCAGCAGCGCCGCCCCCTGGGAAAAGGCTGCCGCCCCCAGCCACCATATCAGCAGCCCCGCCCCGGCCCAGAAGAGCAGCAGCACCACAAAGCTGGCGCTGCGGTCCCCCAGGGGCGTGGCCTGGGAGAGCCGCCGGGCGGCGGGGCGCACCAGGGCCGCCGTCAGCCACCCCACCAGGAAGGGCCCCAGGCAGGGCAGGAAAAGCCACCGCACCGCCAGGACCACCCCTCCCGCCGCCAGCCAGAACACCACCGCTTTTACAAATCGTTCCCTGCCCATAACGCGCCCCCTTTTCTTCCCTGTATTGTATGCGGGAATCGGGGAAATCAAGCATCTTGCATTTTACGGCCTATGCTGGTAAAATAATACTGTAAGCAATCCCCTTTCCGCGGGGAAAATTTTCTGTATAAAGGAGAGATCCGTCATGCCGCTTGTCACTACTACCGAGATGTTCAAAAAAGCCTATGAGGGCGGGTACGCCATCGGCGCCTTCAATGTAAACAACATGGAGATCGTCCAGGGCATCACCGAGGCCGCCGCCGAGGAAAAGGCCCCCATCATCCTCCAGGTCTCCGCCGGGGCCCGCAAGTACGCCAAGCACATCTACCTCACCAAGCTGGTGGAGGCCGCCGTGGCCGATACCGGCCTGCCCATCGCCCTGCACCTGGACCACGGCGCGGACTTTGAGATCTGCAAGTCCTGCATCGACGGAGGCTTCACCTCGGTGATGATCGATGGCAGCCACCACGACTACGAGGACAACGTGGCCCTCACCCGCAAGGTGGTGGAGTACGCCCACGATAAGGGCGTTGTGGTGGAGGCCGAGCTGGGCCAGCTGGCCGGCATTGAGGATGATGTCAACGTCTCCGAGGAGAACGCCCACTTCACCGACCCCGCCCAGGTGGAGGATTTCGTCACCCGCACCGGGGTGGATTCCCTTGCCATCGCCATCGGCACCAGCCACGGGGCCTATAAGTTCAAGCCCGGCCAGAAGCCCCAGCTGCGCTTCGACATCCTGGAGGAGGTGGGCCGCCGCCTGCCCGGCTTCCCCATCGTGCTCCACGGCGCTTCCTCCGTCATCCAGGCGGATGTAGCCACCGTCAACCAGTACGGCGGCCAGATGCCCGACGCCATCGGCATCCCGGAGGAGATGCTCCGCAAGGCGGCCTCCATGGCGGTCTGCAAGATCAACATCGATTCCGACCTGCGCCTGGCCATGACCGCCGCCCTGCGCAAGTACCTGGTGGAAAACCCCAGCCACTTCGATCCCCGCCAGTACCTCTCCCCCGCCCGCGCCCACATCAAGGAGCTGGTGAAGCACAAGCTGGTGGATGTCCTGGGCTGCGCCGGCAAGGCCTGAGCCGCGCAGCAATACCGGGGCCAGCCCCGGACCCCGCTTCTTTTTCTTCAATCCTCATTTTCGATGTAAAAACACATCGAAAATGCGCCCGCTTCGCGTGCTGGCGCTGCTACGCATCGCCCCGGCTCACTGGAAATTTGCAAGCAAATTTCCTAGTTGCAAAAGAAGAAAATGAAGCAAAAAGAAGAATGACAAATGCCGCCGAAAACATGAGCCAAGGAAGGATAGCCAAGGGACACAACCCTTGGTTATCCTTTTTTTGCGGGCCAAGGAGGTCTGTATCATCCGCCCGCCGGTCTCCTCTGCGCCGGAAAGGACCTTCCGGCGCACGGAAAAGGACAGCCAGGGATTCATTCCCCGGCTGTCCTTCTTTTTGTTTTGTATACGGAGACTGCGCCGCTCTTCCTATCCGCAGGGCGCAGAAGGTCCTCCCGCTTTATTCCTCGGCGGGGGCCTCCGCCTCCGGAGCCGCCTCGGCAACATTGGCGGCCTCCTCCGCGGCCTCCCGGTCGGCCAGGAGGGCCTTGATGGACAGGCTGGCGCGCTTCTTCTCGTAGTCCAGCTCGGTGATCTTGGCTTCCACCACGTCACCCACCGCCAGCTTGTCGGCCACCTTCTCCACCCGCTCCTTGGCGATCTGGGAGATGTGGATCAGGCCGTCGATGCCGGGGATGATCTGGGCAAAGGCGCCGAAGGCGGTGATGGACATGATCTGCACGGTGACCACATCCCCAACCTGGTGCTGGGTCTTGATGACCTCCCAGGGGTTATCCTCGGACTTCTTGTAGATGAGGGAGACCTTCTTGTTCTCCATATCCACATCCTTGACAGTGACGGTGACGGTATCCCCCACCTTCACCACCTCGGAGGGATGCTTGACACGCAGCCAGGTGAGGTCGGTCATCCCCACGCGGCCGTCCACGCCGCCCAGGTCCACAAAGACGCTGAAGTTGGTGATGGACTTGACCACGCCGGTGTAGACCTTGCCGACCTCCACCTCTTCCCAGAACTTCTTGGCCAGCTCCTCCCGCTGGGCGCGGAGGACGGCGCTGATGGAGCCCAGGGCGCGGCGGCGCTGGCGGTTGGTCTCCAGGATCTTAAAGTTCACTTCCTTGCGCAGCAGGGTAGAGAGATCCCCGTCGCGGGGCACGCCGGACTGGGAGGCGGGGATGAAGACCTTGACGCCATTGGTGAGCACCAGGATGCCGCCCTTGATGACCTCGGTGACCACACCGGTGAGGACCTCGCCGGTCTCCCCGGCGTTCATCACCTTCTCAAAGCCGGCGGCCTGGTCCAAGCGCTTCTTGGAGCACATGACGGTGCCCTCCACATCGTTGACCCGGACCACCAGGAGCTCGATCTCGTCTCCCACCTTCACGATGTCCTCCGGCTTGGCAGAGGGGTCGTCGGTGAGCTCGTTCATGGGGACAAAGCCGGCGTGCTTGGTGCCGATGTCCACGAAGATCTCGTTCGGCTTGATGCCGGTAACGATACCCGTTACCTTCTCCCCATTATATGTACTTTTGAAGGACTGCTCCAGCATCTCCTCAAAAGTCATGTCGTTGCTGATGTTATCCATTCTGCTCATGGTTTCTTGAACCTCCTTAATTATACAAACCGGTGTCGATGCGCCGGCAGTAATTCCGATAAAAGATGCCTGGGATAAAAGCTCCCGGTGCCGGGAGAGCTCCCCTGCCTCCTGCACCAGCACGGTGGGGCAGTTCGCGGAGCAGATGCTGTACAGCTTCCGGGTATTGGAGCTGTGCGCTCCCCCTATGACCACCATGGCGTCCGCCTGGGCGGAGAGCCGGGCAGCCTCTTCCTGCCGTACTACAGTAGCTTTACATATTGTATCAAATATCTTGAGATTTGTACACACCTTTTTTGCAGAAAAAGTGGTTTTCTCCCATTCTTGTCTGTTAAAAGTGGTCTGTGCTACCAAAACGAAGGAGAGTTTGTGGAAATTTTCCAAAGAAGGGACCAGGTTTTCCAGTTCTTTCCCGGTCTGGACCACCCGAAAAGGCCCCCGGCAATGGCCCGTGATGCCCTGGACCTCCGGGTGCCCCGGATCCCCCGCCACCAGCACCACCGTCTCCGGCTCCTGGGCGGCCACGATGCTGTGGACCTTGGCCACAAAGGGACAGGTGGCGTCCACGTACCGCACCCCCGCCTCTTCAAGCTGCCGGATCACCGCCAGCGGGACCCCGTGGGCGCGGATGACCACCACCCCGTCCTCCGGGGCCTCCTCCGGGGAGTCGATCACCGTCACCCCCGCTTCCCGGAGGCGGCGTATCACCGTATCGTTGTGGATGATGGGCCCCAGGGTGCAGACCGGGTAGCTGCCGGCGGCCTTTGCCGCTTCCGCCTCCACCAGCTCCACCGCCCGGCGCACCCCAAAGCAGAAGCCGGCGGTCTCTGCCGTCTCGATCCTCAAGGCTCTTCCTCCCATCCCAGCAGGGCGTTGATACGGCCCATGATGAGCTTGCTGGCCCGGCGCAGGGAAGCCCGTTCCCCTTCCCCGAAGCCCAGCTCCCCGTAGGGGATGACCGGGCCGATCTTGACGGTGATGCGGGAGCGGAACCCCTGCCTGTCCCCAAAGACCAGGGCACAGGGGAGAACGTCCGCCCCGGTCTGGCGGGCGATGAAGGCGGCGCCGGATTTGGGCTTCATCGGCCCGCCGGTGCGGTTGCGGGTCCCCTCCGGGAAGATGCCCAGAAGGTGCCCCTCCTTCACCAGCTCCACCGCGTGATCGATGGCTCCAAAGTCCCCTTCCCCCCGGTTGACGGGGAAGGCTCCCAGCGCCCCCAGCAAGAGGCCCAGGGGCTTGTTCTCAAACCACTCCGCCTTGCTCATAAAGTAGAGCTGGCGGCGGGAGAAGGCGTGGGCCAGCACCACCGGGTCCTTGGCGAAGCGGTGGTTGCAGACCACCAGGGCTCCGCCCCGCTCCGGGATGTTCTCCTGCCCCTCAAAGCGGACATCATACAAAACGGCAAATACCATCCGGGTCACCAGCCGGGCAAAGGCATAGAAGGGTCTCATCGCGCTCCCTCGCTTTTTTGGAGCACATAGTCCACCACCGCCTGGATGACCCCCTCCAGGGTGAGACCGGTGGTGTCGCAGAGCCAGGCGTCCTCGGCCCGGTGCAGCGGGGCGGCGGCCCGGTGGGAGTCGTTGTAGTCCCTCCTCTGGACCTCCTCCAGGACGGTATCATAGTCCGCCTGGGCCCCCTTTGCCAGCAGCTCCTTGTACCGCCGCATGGCCCGTTCCTCCGGGGCGGCGGTGAGGAAGATCTTCACGCTGGCCTCCGGCAGCACCACCGTGCCGATGTCCCGGCCGTCCATGATGACATTGTTTTTCCGGGCCAGCTCCCTCTGGAGCTCCAGGAGGAAGGTGCGCACCTCCGGGATGGCGGAGACGGCGGAGGCGGCCATGCTGGCCTCCGGGATGCGGATGGCCTCCGAAACGTCCTCCCCCCTTAGATAAATACGCTGTCCCTCCCCGGTAAACTTCAGGGAAATACGCATATCCTCCAAAAAAGGCAGAACATCGCCGGGGTCGGCGGGATCCCCCCCGCGGCGAAGAACATCCAGGCCGACCGCTCGGTAAAGGGCCCCCGTATCCACGTGGAGAAACCCCAAGCGCTTGGCTGCCTCCCTGGCGGTGGTGCTTTTTCCCGCCCCCGCGGGGCCGTCCAGCGCTACTGAGACCATACAAAACACCTCTCACTTCGGTTTTTGCGGCCCCCGGATGGTTCCCTTCCGGCCCGCGGACCACCACAAAACTTTCATACAGAATGATTATATCATATTTTGTCTCCCCAGGTAAAGAAAAATTTTTGGAAGCGGCCGCTCCGCCCCCGCAGGGGCAAAAAAACGCCGGAAGCCCCGCTGTGCCGCAGGGGCTTTCCGGACGTTTCCCGATTTATAACGATGTATCCGCCTGGGCGGCGCGCTTCGCCAGAGGTTCCTGCTCAAGCCGCCTTTTTCCGGATCTTCAGCAGGAAAAGGATCATCGCCACGCTCATGACGATGTGGCCGATCCCCGCGATCCCGGAAATCGAAGCATCCATCCCGGCGCTCAGCGGGGTGCCCCACACCTGCGTCAGCCCCCTCACAAAGAGGCCGAGGCCGGTGATGTTCAGGCCCGCATGATAAGCGATCCACACTTTCCCCGTGCTCTGTTCCGAAAAGGCAAAGGCTTTTTCGGCAAGCATCAGCACCAGGAAAAAGATCATGCCCAGCAGAAAATAGTGCGTGTGCATAACGGACAGGGTCGTTTTGCCCGTAAAATGACTGAACTTCGTGAACTCCCTGTAAAACACCCCAAAGACCATCGCCGTGACGGCATAGGCCAATGCCGCATTTGCATAACGCTTTACCATTGTGTTTTCCTCCTTCGTTCTGTCTTCCTTTACCGGTCCTGCGGCGATTTGGAGTCTATTTAGGACCTCCAAGTGCGGCGGCTGGCGAGGGATTTTCTTTCCAGGCGCAGGCAAATTTTTGCAGAAATACTTGCTGTATTTCAAAAAAATTTGACAAAGCATGGGGAGAAAAGACCCGTCAGACGCTGTGCGGGGAGATTCTAAATAGACTCCTTATAAAGCTGCCAGCACATCCATACGATCCAAACATAGGCAAGGGTCTTGGGTATCATCAGTATGCCCACCGCCGGGACCGTCCCGCTGAACAAAACAACGGGCAGATAGAACCCAAAGGACAGCGCCACCGCAAGGGGCAGGAAGCGAAACGCCCTGTCCTTCGTCCTTTTGTTTTCCTGGGCAAAGATGACGATGATGATGACCCCCATCACCGCAAAGGGTATATTGCGCAGGATCCCGTACAAAAGCGGCTGCCGGTACGCGAGCCACTGGTTTTGCGGCAGCAGGCAGAGGGCGATCCGGGCGGCGGACAGCCCCCACATGAGCCCTGTCAGGCCCTTCCGGCCCGTTATCCCGTTGCGGTCACGCCAAATGTAGTAAAGCACCAGATAAAAGACCGTCATGGTGATGGATGTCACAAATTTCCCGATCCCCAGCGCCGCCGCGTTTGCCTCCAGCCCCGTGGTCCAAAGGGCATAGGAGCGGGGGACCAGGTGGAAGGAATCCCCTGCGCCAAGCAGCGTGGTCATAAACCCGGCTTTCCGCACCAGCGGATCCTTCCCTTTTATCAGCATCGTAAGCCCCGCGATCAGGGCAAATCCAAGGTACAAAATATCAAAAAGCGTTTCCGCTATCGCCTGTGCCATAGTTTCCTTCCTCTACATTTCATAAATCGTGTTTTTAAGGATCTCGATAAAGAAATCGAGATCTGTCATGGGCGCTCTCGCCTTCAGCAGCGCGGTCATGTTTCTCATAACGAACCGCGCAAACTGCTGTTTTGTAAACCGTTCGCTCCAAATATCCTTCCGTATCGCCGTATCCTGCTCCATTCGCCGGATCAGAGACTCTTCCAGCACAGCCTGCATGGAGGCCATCCGCGTCTGTCCCAGCGGCTCCAGGCCGCCGAGGCTGTTCATCAGCTTTCCCGCGGATCGGTCGATCCGCTCCCGGAGGAAGACAAACATCTCCCGGAGCTGCTCGCAAAAAGGACCGCCGGCAATGGCCGTCTGCATCTCCCCCAGGGCCTGCATCCAGTATTCCTCGGTCAGCGCAAGCAGGATCTGGTCCTTGTTGGAAAAGTAGTTGTACATGGTCCCGGTCGCTATGCCGGCTCTTTGGGCAATGGTGCGGATATTGATGGCGTCGATCCCGTCGGTCTCCGCAATGCCGCGGGCCAGGTCCAGCAGCGTGTCCCGCAGGGTATCATCCTTCCGCCTCACCCGATCCCCCCTTCGCATCTTTTATTTATGAACGCGTTCATTTATAGTATACGCACCGTGCGCCGCTTTGTCAAGGATAAAGTAAAACAAAAACCCGCTCCGGCAGTTGCGCCGGAACAGGTTTTCCAACCGCCGCATCCCCGCTCCGCCGGAGGGTCTCCCCGGCGGGGACAGAGCGGCGTGCGCACCGGCCGGTCTTGGGCCGGAGGCGCCTGTTACTCCTTTACAATGGGCGGGATCTGGGAGAGCATATGGTCAATATCCTCAAACATGGAGCTCTTGGTGGTCCCCAGCTTGCTGGCCCGGTCGATGTGCTTTACGACCTCCTGATACTGCTCCTTGATCTTATCAAAGAACCCGCAGACCGATGTCAGCGCCATCCGGGAGTCATCCACCACGCCGGAGATCTCGGTCTGGACCTGGGAGGCCCCCTCCGCCGCGTGGATGATCTTCTCGAACATCTCCGAGGTGGCCTGGACCCTGCTGCTCCCCTGACCGAGGGTCCTCTGGGAGGAGAGGATGCTGTCATTGAGGCGGTCGGTGCCATGCTCCACCGCCTTGACACTGGATTCCACCTCGCCGATCAGATCCTTGATCTCGTCGGCCAGCTTTTTGACCTCCGTAGCCACCACCGCGAAGCCCTTCCCCTGCTCGCCGGCCCTGGCGGCCTCGATGGAGGCATTGATGGCGAGGATATTGGTCTGGTCCGCGATGGAGACGATCTTCTTCATGCACTGCTTGATCTTTCCGATGTCCCCCTGCAGATCGGTGAAGGTGCTCCCCATCTCGCCAAAGCTGTCCTCTACCTCCTGGGAGACCTCCTTCAGGGCCGCCACCTCGGTCTGGGCCTGAAGGACCGATTGGGAGATCTCGGTCTTTACGTTTGTAAATTCATCCGACACCTGGCTGATGCTGGAAAAATGATCGTCGAAATCCTCCAGCTTTGTCTGGAAGGTTACCGCCTCGGTCAAGACCCCGTCAAAGGACTTGCCTACCATGCTCAACTCCCAGAGGGAATCCACCTCTTTCTTCGCAAGCTCCTGCTGGTAGTCCCGCAGGCTCTCGGTTATATGCAGCAAGGGGTACAGATTCTTTTCGGCTCCCCCCTGGGCGGACTTGCGCTTTTTATCTTTTCCCCGAAAGAGCATATCCCTTTCCCCCTTTACTCAAATACGACGCAGGACATAGACTGGTTCACAAACTGATGGTTATAGTGTTCGCCGTAGCCCACAAGGCCGGCATGGGCCCCCAAGCCGCTCATCTCCCGCAGGTACTCCTCCATATAGCCGTTCTGGGTAAAGAGCTTGTACCGGAACAAACAGTTTACCGAAAAGACACCGGAGATCCGGGGGAAGTCGCTGCGGATGGAGCGGATGGTATCCCGTACGATCGCCCGGTAGTCCCCCAGCTCCAGCAGGATGAGGACATCCGAATCGTTCACCTGCCGGAAGCAGGCCAGGGCGTTGCCATCCACCTCCTTGATGGAAATGATGCAGGTATCATCCCCACTGAGCTTCCCGAAGGGATTTTTGAAGGTCTGGGTCAGGATCTGCTCCTCGGTCACATGGAGGATCTTCTGGTACACCTGCTTGGCGGGCTGGCCGTTCAGGGCGCCGATTATGTACTTGGATTTATCCGTCCCGGAGGCGATGAAGCGGTAATCCCCCATCTTGTGGTAGATGTTTTCCTTGTAGGTCTTTATCCGGCCGCCGTTGTTCTTGACCAGGGCATAAGCCACCGCGTCCTCATAGATCCGGCCATTGGCGGAGACCTTTCCCGCGTCCCCTGTTCCCCCCACCAAGGAGATGCCCATAGGCTTCAGCACCGTATAGATGGTGGTGAGGGCGCAGGCATCGTTCCCTGCGCAGAAATCAATGCAAACCGTGTCCCGCTGGGAGGCGTCCACCTTCCGCACATCCTGCTGCAGCCGCTGGATATATTTCACCGGCATGGTGGATACCTGCTCCAGGACATTGGCGGCAGCGCTCACCCCGCCGTAAAAAGCTACCACACCCACTCCTTTTTCCACCATCTTGGTGTCGTAACTCATGCCGATGCAGCCAATGCTGGGCACCTTGGGAAAGAGCTGCTCCAGCTCCTGTACGTGCTGTTCAAACTGCCCCGGATTGGACATCAGCAGGAGCATCTGCGGATCGCGCAGACCGTGGACCGCCTCTTTTAGGTTCCCGGATCGACTGGCCCCGAAAAACTGTTTCATCGCCGTTCTCCTCTCCTAATATTCTGCCGGTGATAGAGCTGCCACACAACAGGGGGCGGCGAAACGGTGTGCCGCCGGCAACGCTCTGGGCAGAGATATACCGGATGTTTTGTAGCTATTATACCATGGAGTGAAGCGAATCGGCCGTCTTTTTGCCATCCCTGAAGGGGAGGAGGAAAGGGTCTTACGGATCGGGTATAATAGCTATCTGTGGCTATTATACCGTAATCCGGTTTTATGCGTCAAGCGCCTGCCGCATGGTTTGTTCCATGTTTTCGGAGGAGGAAGCCCCCTCCCTTCGGCGCGGATGCCCTTGGCTCTGCACGCTAAACGGTCCGGATCACAAACCGGTCGTAGCCGTCCGCCGCCAGCCTCTCATAGGCGGCCCAAACCGGGTCGGGGACCGGGACCGGCTGCTGGTATATACCGGCATAGACCCGCAGCCGCTGGAGGTCCCCCACCATCAGCTCCAGGACCAGCGCCGTATCCCCCGCCTGCCGGAGATACTCCATAAGGCCGATCTTCCGGCAGGCGACGCCCCAGCGCACCTGGGGCCACTGCATTGCGGCGGTGGCCCAGGCCCGTCTGGCCATGTAGGGCTTGCTGGCAACGATCCCCGTTTTGGGGAAGATCTTTCTCTCCTCCAGCAGCGCCCGGCTGAACCGGAAGTTCTCCCCGGAATTGGTCGAGCGGCTCTCCACAAGGATCCTCTCCTCCGGAACGCCCAGTTCCACGCACCGCCTTGCGTACAGCACCCCCTCCGGCTCCGCCAGGAGCTCCGCCGTGTCCTTGCCCAGTCCTCCGGCGCAGATCAGCCACTTTGCCTGTTTTTCAAAGAAGGCCCGCGCCGCCGTATCCGCCACGGTCCGGTCGCTGCCCCCCATGGCCAGGACGATCTCCGCCGTCTCCGGGGCGTTTTCCTCTTCCGTATCCGAGAGGAAGGAATATACCGTCTGCGCGTCCTCCAGGACCTTATCCATGGTTCGCAAAGCTGTGACACCTCACTTCTTTCGATAACTCCCTCCCCAGTGAAGGGGTGGACGGGCTGTACCTTGGCGGCTGCGTCATATATACTCCGGGCAGCGGCTAAGGTTTTGGGCAAAGTAAAGGCCCCCTCCAATGAGGGGGCCGGGTAGGGCGTGCCTTGGCGGCCACGCCGTGGTTGCCCGACTAGGATTCGAACCCAGACAAACAGAGTCAGAGTCTGTCGTGCTACCTTTACACAATCGGGCAGTTTTTGCTTGGAACAGCTTTCTTATTATAGCCCGACTTCTCCCCGATGTCAAGATTTTTTCCGAAAAATCTGCCATAGTATTTTTTGTAATATATACATCAACAGGTATCGACAGTTTTTTTGAAGGGTAGATTTCCAATGAATCTGTGTGAACGGTACACAGGATTGTCTTGTGTAGATGGCAGTTGCCCTA
>JAETSQ010000019.1 GCA_021769525.1 Oscillospiraceae bacterium | reverse complement strand
GGGATAAGAAGGTGTGGGGCGTTTGCCCCACCCTTTGGGAGGGTCCAGGGGGGAACCCCCCGGTGGGATTATCAAGGGCAAAGCCCTTGAGCCGTTCTTTCCCCCCTTTCTGTCGGTACAGAAAGGGGGTCCCCGCCGGATAGGCGCATGAGAGTAAAAAGGGTGCCGCTCATTGTGGTAAAAGTAAAACCTGGTAATCGGGTAGATTCCCTCACGGGTGAGAAAAAAGAAGTGGGGGCTGGGGCAACGCCCCAGATCAGCACGCCCCGAAAAAATCCTCTTGCGCTGGGGCGAAAGAAGGGCTACAATGTAAAAAGAAAGAAGGGACGATTATGTGGTTTGTTTTTGCGCTCCTCTCGGCGGTCTTCGCGGCGGCCACCTCCATCCTGGCTAAGGTGGGCATCGAAGGGGTAAATTCCACCCTGGCTACCGCCATCCGCACGGTGGTGGTGCTGGTGATGGCCTGGGGGATGGTGTTCCTCACCGGGACCCAGAGCGGCATCGGGAAGATCGGCGGCAGGAGCTGGCTGTTTCTCATCCTCTCCGGCCTTGCCACCGGGGCCTCCTGGCTCTGCTACTACAGGGCCCTGCAGATCGGGGAGGCCTCCAAGGTGGTACCGGTGGATAAGCTCAGTGTGATCATCACCCTGATGCTGGCCTTTGTTTTCCTCCACGAGCGGTTCACGGCAAAGTCCCTGGTGGGGTGCCTGCTCATCGGGGCGGGGACGCTGGCCATGGTGCTGTAGATAAGCGGATAGTGGATAACAGCCCTCCGGAAACCGGAAGGCTGTTTTTTTATGCCGCAAAAAGGGCTTGACTTTAATAAAATTTAACTATATAATAAATTTAATGAAAATAAATATTTATTTTCCTCTTTATTTTTGATTTGAGGAGGTGGCAATTGTGACACAGGAGACCCTGCCGGAATGGCTGGCGGCCTTGGACCGGGAGGACCTGGGCTTCATCCGGAAGTTCGTCCTCGCCTCCGGCTCCCTCAAGGAGATGGCGAAGCTCTACGGGGTGACCTACCCCACGGTGCGCCTGCGGCTGGACCGGCTCATCCAAAAGATACGGCTGGGGGAGAGCGCCGCCGCGGATCCCTATGTTACCCTGATAAAGCGGCTCGCCATGAACGACAAGCTGGATTTTGACACCGCGAAGCTGCTCATCGGCGAATATCAAAAGGCCCAAAAAGGAGGAAACACAGATGGTTAGAGTGACCGTGACCATTATTTTGGCGCTGGCGGTGCTGATCGGCCAGTTTTTCCTGCAATATTTTCTCAGCCTTCGGGAGAGCAAATGGCCGGGTCTGATCCTTCCGGCCCTCAGCCTGCTGGTGGGGCTCATCTACACCCTCTCTGCCACCACAGTCCCCGCCGCCGTCGCGGGATTCCTGGTGGGGGGCGGGATACCCTTCCTGCTGCATTTGGTTATTTATTTGGCAGGCCGCGGCAGGGTCCGCCGCCGGCGCCAGGACCAGGTGGAGAAGATGAACATCCAGGACCTTTGATAGCGGGGGACAGCTATTTGTTCTTTTTTGCCAGGTAGCGGTTCTGGAACCAGATGCCCCCCAGCCCCAGGAGGCCGGTGCAGAGGAAGATGCCCGCCGTCAGCCAGAGGTCGTTGCCGGCAAAGCTGGCCCCTGCCCAAGTGGAGGTGACCACCGAGGGGACGCGGGCCAGGGTGGAAAGAAACAGGAACCGCCCCAGGGGCAGGGGGCTGAGGCCGCAGACGTACACCAGGATGTCCTTGGGGGTGCCGGGGATGAAATAAAGGAGAAAAACGATCCCCTCCAGGCGGGCCTCATCCTGGAGGAAGCGGTATTGGGCCAGCTGCTGGCCCAAAGAGGTGCGGTCAAAGGCGGCCTTGCCCTTTTTGCGCACCAGGAGGAATACCGCCGCCGAGCCCATGAGGCACCCGGCCAGGCAGAGCAGGAGCCCTCCCAGAGCCCCGTACATGGCCCCCGCGGCCAGCTCCACCGGCTCCCCTGGGATGATGGCCACCACCACCTGGAGGATCTGGATCCCCAGCAGGAGCAGCGGCCCCCAAAGGCCAAGGGCCTCCACCTTTTCCCGGAGCCAAAGGCCGAACTCCGGCCGGAGCATCCAGCGGATCACGGGCAGGCAGGCGGCGCAGAGGAGAAGGAAGCAGGCCGCCCCCCCGCAGAGCAAAAATATCTTACCGCTGTTTTTTCTGGGCTTTCCTCCGCGCATAGACATCCTCCGGATTTTTTTATCATTTCAGACTATATTTTGTCACGATTTTTTGGTAAAATAAAGCTGATACCATTTATGATACGATAAAACCGGGCGGAATGCTACAAACAGTTTGTAAACATTTTCCGGCGGGGGAGGGGTCTTCTTTTGGAATACAACGCCTTTACCGAGGGGGTGCGCCCCGGCAGTGTCACCACCAGCCACGAGGTGATGATCCTCATCTGCTACCTCATCGACCGGGCGGGGCAGCCGGTCTCCTTCCAGGAGCTGAACGCCGCCCTCCAGGGGCAGGAGCTGGTAAACTATTTTCAGTTTGCGGAAACGATGGAAAGCCTGCGCCGGTCCGAACATATCCTCCCCCAGGAATACCAGGGGGAGCCGTGCTTTGTCCTCAGCGAACTGGGCAGGGGGGTCTCCAATACCTTCGAAAAGGACCTGCCTCCGGCGGTGCGGGAGCGGGCGGCGGGGGCGCTGGAGCGCATCCTCACCCTGATGCGCCGCCAGCGGGAAAACCGGGTGGAGATCCGGGAGGCGGAGGACGGCTGGCAGATCTCCCTCACCATCCCGGACATCGGCAGCGACCTGCTGTCCCTCACCATCTTTATGCCCACCCGGCGGGAATGCGAGGCCATCCGGCGCCGTTTCCTCAATGATCCCATGCTGGTGTACAAGGGGGTCTTTGCCCTGCTCACCGGAGATACCGGCACGGTGGGGGAGCTGGTGGAAAGCCAGCAGGATCTTTTTAAAGACTAGGAGGCGCCTATGACAAAATCCATCATCACCATCCTGCTCACCTTCTATTCGGCGGCCCGGATCTCGGCCATAGCCTACCACCTGTACTATGGGCTGGAAAGGCTCCCCCTGGGTGTGCTGCTGATCACCTCCGCCTGCTGCCTGGTCTCCTTTGGGACCGGGGTCGCCCACTACCGGGGCCGCCTTCGGGGCAGCACGCTGAAAAGTGTGCTGATGCTGGTAGCCGCGGGAGCCGCCGCCAATATGATCATCGTCTATCTGAACCCGGTGAACCATCTGGAGAGCATGGACCTGCTCATTACCGGGAGCTTTTTTGACATCGCATTTTATCTGGGGGCGCTGACTCTGCGCATCCCGGACACCCCGCGTTCCCCGGCGCCGGTCCCGGAGGAGGACGGGACGGAAGAGTAGAAAAACCGCCCCCTGCTTTTTCGCAGGGGGCGCTCTGTATTCTGTGGGCGTTCTCTTCACCGGCGGGATACGGACCCCAGGAAGGCCGCCGTTTCCGGCTGCCGGGGGCGGGTGAAAATTTCCGACGGGGGGCCCTCCTCCGCGATGCACCCGTCCTTCATAAACAGCACCCGGCTGGCGGCCTCCTGGGCAAAGGACATCTCGTGGGTCACCACCAGCATGGTCATGTGCTCCTCCGCCAGCCGGCGCATGATGGAAAGCACCTCCCCGGTGAGCAGAGGGTCCAGGGCAGAGGTGGGCTCGTCAAAGAGCATGATCTCCGGGCTCTTCATCAGCGCCCGCGCGATGGCCACCCGCTGCTTCTGCCCCCCGGAGAGCTTGGAGGGGTAGACGTCCGCCTTGTCCAGGAGCCCCACCTTTTCCAGCAGGCGGCGGCACTTTTCCTCTCCGTCGGCGGCGCCGGGGGTAGTCATCCGGTAGGGCTCCAGGAGGTTTTGCCGCACCGTCATGTGGGGGAAGAGGTTAAAGTTCTGGAACACCATCCCCATCCGGCCCGCCAGAGCCTTGCGGCGGCGGGGATCGGGGGACTGCCCCTCCGGGATGAAGGTCTCCCCGTCGATGGTCACCGTCCCGCTGTCCACCGTTTCCAGGCCGATGAGGCACCGCAGCAGGGTGGACTTGCCGGAGCCGGAGGAGCCGATGACGGCGATGACATCCCCCCGCTCCACCGTAAAGGACACCCCCCGCAGGACCGGGAGGGCGTCAAAGGATTTTTCCAGTTGGCGCACCTCAAGAAAGGCCATGGCGCAAAACTCCCTTCGCGTCAGTAATCAAAGCGCTTTTCCACCGCCTTTAAAAGCCAGGTGATCGCCAGGTTCATCCCCAGGTAGATGATCCCCGCCACCACGAAGGGGAAGGTCCTGCCGGTGGAGCTGACGGCGGATTTGGCAAATTGCAGCACCTCCGGCACCGCCAGGGTGAACATCAGGGAGGTGTCCTTCACCAGGGTGATGGTCTCGTTGGAGACGGAGGGCATGGCTACCCGGAGCATCTGCGGGAGCACGATCCGGCAGGTGGTCTGCCACCGGGTGAGCCCCAGCACCTTGGCGGCCTCATATTGGCCGGGGTCCACCGCCAGCAGCCCTCCCCGGAAGATCTCCGCAAAGTAGGCCGCGTAGTTGAGGACGAACCCCCAGACGGTGGCGGTGAACCGCCCCATGGTGCTGAAATATCCCCCCACATAGGGGAGGTAGGGGAGGCCGAAGTAGATGAACAGAAGCTGCAATACCAGGGGGGTGCTGCGCATCAGGTAGACAAAGGCGCCGGAGAGCCACCGCAGGGGCGCGGCGCCGCTGCGCAGCAGCATGGTGATGAGGAACCCCAGGGGGAGGGAGGCCAGGATGGTGACGAAGAACAGCGTCAGGGTCGTCCCCAGCCCGCCCCCCACCCGCAGGAAGGTGCCGGTGATGTAGGAAAGGTCCATGGTCACTCCCCGTACCGGAAGATGATCCGATCCTCGCCGAACCACTTCTGACTGATCTGGGCGGCAGTGCCGTCCTTCACCAGCTCATCCAGGGCCCCCAGGACTAAGGCGGCCAGCTCCCGGTTATCCTTCTTAAAGGCGATGCCGTATTCCTCGTCCGCCAGCTGCTCCTCCAGCATCTCCAGCTTTCCCTCGCCGTTTTCCGTGATGTAGTAGTCGCCGAAGACCTTATCGATGACCACGGCATCGATGCGGCCGATCTTCAGGTCGCTGAAGAGGGAGATGTTCTCCGGGGCCTTCACCAGCTCCTTTTCCGTGCCGGCGGCGGCGCTGGCGGTGTAAGCCTCGTCGGCGGAAGAGCCCTCCTGGAAGGCCACGGTCTTGCCGCTGAGGTCCGCCAGGGTCTTGATGCCGGAATCCTTCCGGACCACCACCACCTGGGCATTGGTGATGTAGGCGGGGGACATCAGCATGGTCTCCTTCCGGGCATCGGTGATGGTAAGGCCGTTCCAGAGGACGTCCACCCTGCCGCCGTCCAGTTCCAGCTCCTTGGAGGCCCAGTCGATGGGGGTGGGGACCGCCTCGATCCCCAGCTTGTCGCAGACCGCTTTTGCCAGGTCGATGTCAAAGCCCACCAGCTCGTTTTTCTCATCCCGGAACCCCATGGGCGGGAACTGGTCGTCCAGGCCGATCACCAGTCTGGTGACGGCGGGGGCGGAAGAGGATGCGGGGGCGCCGCTCTCCGGGGCGGATGGGGCAGAGGCGGGGGCCGTGGCGCAGGCGGCGAGCAGGCTCAGGGCCAAGAGAAGGGAAATGGCGGAAAGGATCTGTTTCATTGCGGGATACCTCCATGTTCTGGCTTTTGCGGGCAGGGACCGGATGTGTGTCCTGCCGGACGGCTTATGAAGGTATTATACACTTTATTATGCTAATACGCTAGCATGGTAATATAATAAAAAATCCGTATTATGGCAAATTAGCTCCCGAATGCTCTTAAATTCGGGCTGATTTGCAGTAATACGGATTTTTTCGGGTATACGGACTGTTACAGGCGTTCCGCTGCCTCCAGCTCCAGGAGGAGGTCCAGCAGCTGGCCGGGGCGTTCCAGCCGGAAATGCGTATCGATCTCTGCGGGATAGTGGCACCAGCAGGCCAGTGCTCCCGTAACACCGGCGGCCTGGGCGCAGAGCATATCCCCGGAGCTGTCCCCCACATAAAGGATCTCATCCGGTTTGGCCCCGGTGGCTTTCATATAATACAGCAGGGGCTCCGGATGGGGCTTGTGCTCCTGTGTGTCCTCCAGCAGCACCACCGTCCCAAAGCAGTCCCCAAGCCCCAAGGGGAGGAAAACCATCTGGTATTCCCGCCGGCTGTCGGATGAGACGATGCCCAGCACATACCCCCGCAGCAGCAGGGCCTCTACCAGCTGAGGGATCCCGTTATACAGCCGTACCTTTCCCAGCTTTTCCATGCATTTGCGCTCCCAGACCTCATGGGCGGCCGGCACATCCTGAAAACCCAGCACACGGAGGGCCGCGTCGGTGGGCATCCCGAAGGTGTAGCGCAGCTCGGATACGCTGGGAGAACTGCCTAAAAATTGGTCCATCGTCTCCTGGAGAGCCAGGAGAAAAGGGGCCTCAGTATCCATAAGGGTGCCGTCAAGGTCAAAGACCACATGGCCGATGGGCATGGTATCTCCCCCTTTCTGCCAAAGTGTGGCAATTTATTATAGAACAGTATACCACAAAATCGGCAAAAATTTTTAAATTTTTATTGAATTGTTGGAAAAAATAAAGGTGTTTTCATTTTTATGGGGAGGTGATGATTTTATGGAGGCGATCCGGAGGATCCTGCAAACCTGTTTGAGCTGCCTCACCGCGGTCTCGGTGTCCCTTTCCTGCTTTTACGGGGGGAACGCGGTCTATGTCAGCATCCGGGCGCGGGAAGCCCACCGGCAGCAGCAGGAGCTGGACCGGATTTACCGCCAGGCCCCGGCCGGCGGCGCTGCCCAGGAAACGGACCCCCGGCTGGAGCCCCTCCGGGCCATCAACGGGGACCTGGCGGGGTGGCTGGAGCTGGGGGGAGAGAAAGGCTTTTCCGCCCCAGTGGTGCAGCGGGACAACCGGTATTATCTGAAGCACGATTTTTACGGCCGGGAGGACCGCCATGGGGCGATCTTTCTGGACTACCGCTGCCCGATCCATCCCAGGGGAGAGAACCTGATCATCTACGGCCACAATATGGATGACGGCGCCTGGTTCAACTACCTGGTGAACTATCTGGATCCGGCCTTTGTGGCGGCGGACCCGGTCATCACCTTCGATACCCTCTATGAGGAGGGGGAGTATGCGGTGTTCGGGGTGTTTGTGGCAGCCACTCTCCCCCGGCACGGGGACGACTTTGATTACCACAACCGGGTCTCCTTCCGGACCATCGAGGAAAAGCAGGGCTACCTGGACCGTGTTGCCAAGCGCACCCTGCTGCGCACAGGGGTGGATGTCACCCCCAGGGATGAGCTGCTGACCCTCTCCACCTGCCTTTACGACTTTGCCGGGGAGCGCCTGGTGGTGGCGGCCCGGCGCCTGCGCCGGGAGGAGACCCCGGAGGACTTCGGGGCGCTGAAAGTCACCCGCGCGCCGAATCCGGAGATGCCGGCGGTCTGGCTGGAGCTTTACGCAGCCGCGAACTAGGTCCGGGCGGCGGCAAAGCTCCGGGTCGATCCCGCTGCCAGTATATGCTTTTTCCTCCCGCCGTGGTCACAGCAGGAGGATTCTGTCCGGGATTTGCTCTTGCCAAGGGGAGAAAAAAGGGGTATGATGTAACAAAGAAGAAGAGAGGGGAGGGGAGAAGGAAATGGGGCTCCACGACGGACACCGGAACCGGATGAAGGCGGAATTCCTCGAAGGCGGCCTGGACCATATGCCGCCCCACCGGGTGATGGAGCTGCTCCTTTTTTACTCCATTCCCCAGGGGGACACCAACGAGCTGGCGCACCGGCTGGTGGAGCATTTCGGCTCCCTTTCCGGGGTGCTGGACGCTCCCTACGAGGAGCTGCTGAAGGTGAAAGGGGTGGGGAAGCACACCGCGGTGCTCATTCAGCTCATCAGCAGCATGGCCCGGCGGTACTATATGGAGAAGGCGGACCTGGCTCCCCTCCAGGACCCCATGCACACCATCGGGGAGCAGATGAAGGCCCGGTATGTGGGGCGGACCGAGGAACGGCTGATGCTGGTCTGCCTGGACAACAAGCTGAAGACCCTCTTCTTTGATACGGTGAAGACCGGGGCGGCGGATTCGGTGCAGGTCCAGTTCCGGGAACTGGCGAAGATCACCCTGGGGTGCAACGCCACGAATGTGATCCTGGGGCACAATCATCCCAACGGATTGGCCCTCCCCTCCCGCGCGGACCGGGAATCCACCAAGGAGCTGCACCGGATGTTCCGGGAGATCGGCGTAAACCTGCTGGACCATATCGTGGTGGCGGGGGATGATTACGTCTCCATGGCGGAGACGGGCCTTTTCTCGGAATTTTAACGGAGAAAAGGCCGCAAAGGCGCTTTTCCCTCCAACAAAAAAGCAGCGGAGATTGCCATGATCTCCGCTGCTTTCTCGCATATTTTAGCCTGTCAGATCCTGTTACGGTCACCCCATTCGCACATCCCATCCAAAATAGGCATAAGAGATTTTCCGCGCTCCGTTAAACTGTACTCAACCTTGGGTGGGATTTGCGGGTATTCCTCCCTGTGTACCAGTTGGTCGGCTTCTAACTCTTTCAGTGTGGAACTCAGCGTCTTATAGGAAATTCCCCCGATGTATTTTTTCATTTCGTTAAACCGCACGACCTTAAACTCCATCAAGGTATAAAGGATGATCATTTTGTATTTGCCATTGATCAAAGACAGAGTATAGCTGAAACCCGTGTCGTTAAGACACTCTTTGGAAATACAACGTTCGCCCATAATACACTTTCCTCCGGGTAAGTATCGCACTTGTATGTGCGTACTTGATTTTGGTTTAATTCTTGTTACAATGATACTATCAGATGCAGGCAAAGTCAAGCCTGCAAAATCAGGAGGTATTTTGTATGAGCAAAAAAATAGTTGTTATTACCGGAAGCCCTCGGAAGAAAGGCAACAGCTTTGCTATGACGGAGGCGTTTATCCGGGCGGCGGAGGCGAAAGGCCATACTGTTACCCGCTTTGATGCCGCGCTGAAAAATGTGGGCGGCTGCCGGGCTTGCGAAACCTGCTTTAAGACCGGAAAAGCCTGCTCCTTTGACGATGACTTCAACACGATTGCCCCCGCTATCCTGGAGGCCGACGCAGTGGTTTTCTCCATGCCCGTTTACTGGTATTCCATCCCTGCACAGATCAAGGGTGTCATTGACCGTCTGTTTTCGTTTGTGGTGGGCGGCAAAGATATTGCGGGCAAGGAATGTGCTGTGATTGCCTGCTGTGAGGAAGATGATATGTCCGTTTTTGACGGTGTACGCGTCCCTATGGAGCGCTCTGCCGCGTTGATGAAATGGAAGATGGTGGGCGAGGTTCTGGTGCCGGGTGTGCTGAATGTCGGTGATATTGCTAAGACAGACGGCTGTAAGCAGGCGGCGGCTCTGGCGGAGAAGTTTTAAGGGTACGGCATTTTACTTTACCACGATCTTATAATACGCCTTGGCGGTGGTCAGGTAGGCCCCCAGGTAAAGCCCCGCAAAGACCAGCACCGCGCACCCCGTTCCCAGCAGCACCGTCCGGGAGCTGACACAGAGGATGTCGAAGAGCCGGATCAGCACCGGCACGGCGAAGCAGAGGTGCAGGAGCGCCCCCAGCAGGGGGAGGGAGAAGACCAGCGTCACCTGCCGCCGGACGGTGGAGCGCACCATCCCCACGCCCATCCCCACCCGGCGCATCACCACAAAGCCGTCCCGGTCCTGGTGGCCTTCGGTGATCTGCTTGTAGTACATCACCAGCACGGTGCAGAGGAGAAAAGCCGCCCCGAAGAAGATCCCCAGAAAGGCCAGGGTGCCGAAGAAGACGGTGAGCTCCTCCGGGGCGATGTGCGCCAGGTCCAGGGAGACCGCCCCTGCCCGGTAATCGGTGCCCACCAGGGTCATCACCTCCCCCTGGCCGAAGGCCACCGTCAGGGTGCAGCAGAGGGTCACCAGGGTCATGGTGCTGAAGAGGCAGATGTTGGCCAGTCCCGCCCCGTTTTTCCGCATCCGGTGGAGCATCCCGGATACCGTCACAAAGTTCTGGGGCCGGTAGTAGAAGTCCTTGTTGCCCCGCAGGGCCTTCAGGACGTAGATGCTGCCGAAGATGAACACCCCGTAGGTCCCCAGGGCCGCCAGCAGGCTGGCCAGGAAGAAGACCGGCACCACCAGCAGGGCCAGCATGGGCTCGCAGTAGGCCCAAATGGCGACGGCGTAGCCGCCCCCCAGGAGCAGCAGCCCCAGGATGCTGCCCAGGACGCCGAAGCGGGGGTCCCGCTCCCCGGAGTGATCCTCCCGCAGCAGGTCGGTGGGGGCCGCCAGGGAGAGGTGTACCAGGTTGCCCGCGAGGCACCCCAGGAAGATGACCCCGAACAGCCCCAGGGTGTAGAGCAGGGCGACAGGCGTCACGGAGGGGGTGTAGTCGGCGGTGATGCCGGCCAGCCCCAGTAGCAGCTTGCCGGAAAGTCCGGTGAGCAGGATGCCCGCTCCCAGGCCGGCCGCCAGGGAGAAGAGGAAGCTGTACAGCGTCTCGAAGAAGAGCACCGTCCCCACGTGCCGCTGCTCCAGCCCCAGAACGCCGTACAGACCCAGCTCCTTTTTCCGGCGCTTCATCAGGAAGCTGTTGATGTACCAGAGGAAGGGGGCGCAGACCACCGGCAGCAGCAGGGTGGCGACGGACATCAGGCCGTGGAGGGTGCCGCTGCCGGGGATGGAGCGGGCAAATCCGCGGGATTCCGAGAGGTTGCAGACGGTGAAGAACAGGCAGATGATGAGGCTGGCCGCCCCCAGGAAGGGGAGGTAGTCCCGGCGGTTGTTCCGCAGGTTCTGGAAGGCGAGCCAGGGGCAGAGGAGCTTCCGGCGCATCTCAGGCCACCCCCTTGCCCAGGGCGGCCAGGCCGTCGGCCACCCGGCGGTAGAAGTCCTCCCCCGGATGGCTCCGCAGCTCGCGGACCAGCTGCCCGTCCTGGAGGAACAGCACCCGTCCGGCCCGGCAGGCGGCCTGCACGCTGTGGGTCACCATGACGATGGTCTGCCCCTCCCGGTTTTCTGCCTGGAAGATGTCCAGCAGCTCCCCGGCGGAGCGGGAATCCAGGGCGCCGGTGGGCTCGTCCGCCAGCAGCAGGCTGGGCCGGGTGATGAGGGCCCTGGCCGCCGCGGCCCGCTGCTTCTGCCCGCCGGAGACCTCCCAGGGGTATTTGTTCAGCAACTTTGTGATGCCCAGCTCCTCCGCCAGGGGCAGCAGGCGGCTGCCCATCTCGGAAAAGGGCAGCTTTGCCAGCACCAGGGGCAGAAGGATGTTATCCCCCAGAGAGAAGGTGTCCAGCAGGCTGCAATCCTGGAAGACGAAGCCCAGGTGGTCCCGCCGGAAGGCGGAGAGCCTCCGGCCGGGTATCTTTGCCAGGTCCTTCCCGGCCAGCAGCACCTCCCCGGCGGTGGGGCGGTCCAGGGAGGCCAGCAGGTTTAGGAGGGTGCTTTTCCCGCTGCCGCTTTCCCCCATGATGGCAACAAATTCCCCCTCCTCCACCGCGAAGGAGACCCCCTGCAGGGCGGCGGTGCGATTCCCGCCCCTGATGGAATAGACCTTTTCCAGCCCGCGCACTTCCAATAACGACATGATGTTTTCCTCCTTTAGTCTCGGTTCCTTGCTTCTGCTTACAGAACGAGGAAGGAGGGAGATCGTTTTCAAGGATAAAGGAAATTTTGCCGGTGGGTGGGGGAGGGCAGCAGAAGGCAACCCTTGAAAAGCGGGAGGATTTATGATAGGATAAATAATAAAGACAGGGGAACAGCACCGGGAAGAGGTGATAAGTGTGATGACAACGGAACAAAAATATCAGGAGGATCTGCAGCGCCTGCGTGGCTTGCGCCCCATCGATGATGACTTTATGCGCTGTCTATTCAAGGATAACATCCCCCTGGCCCAGCTGGTGCTGCGTATCATCACCGGCAAGGAGGACCTGGTCATTACGGACTGCCAGACGCAGAAGGATATGAAGCGGCTGGCCGGCGCCCGGTCTATCTGCCTGGACGCCTACGGCATCGATTCCCAGGGGAAGCGGTATGACCTGGAGATCCAGCGGGCGGACAAGGGAGCGGACCCACACCGGGCCCGGTATCACTCCAGCGTAATGGACGTGGAGAACTTGGACGCAGGGCAGGAGTTTTGCCAGATGCCGGATACCTACACGATTTTTATTATCGAAAAAGATTTCTATGGCATGGGGGAGGCTGTCTATCCCATTGAGCGGATGAACCTGCGGACGGGTAAACCCTCTGAGGATGGGGAACATATTCTTTATGTAAACGGTGAATACCGAGGGGAGTCCAGCATCGGAAAGCTGATGCACGATTTTAACTGCACCAGAGCGGAGGACATGAACTTTCAGCTGATGGCGGACCGAACGAGGTATTTGAAGGAGGACCCGAAAGGAGTGGGGGAAATGTGCAAGATCGTTGAAGATATGTGTACGCAAAGGTGCAAAGAAGCTATGATAGAGGTTGCGCTCCAAATGTTGGCAGATGGTATGCTGGCAATAGAAAAAATTGCCAAGTACACGGGCCTTCCTGTGGACGAGGTAAAGAAACTGCAAGCCGGGCAAATGATCGAATGACGCTTCCGGCATAAAAGGACCGGGGACCTTGATGGGCCCCCGGTTTTTGTATTACAAGGCCCCTCCCAGGGCCGCGGCGGTCCCCGGAGGGGTCTTGCCATAGATATTTGTCCTATTCTGCGATCTCCGCCTCGGTGAGGAGGGGGAAGGCGGCCTTTTGCAGCAGCTCTGCGGCCCTCCCGTTGTCATCCACCCGCAGGATGACATAGGCCATCTCCTTGCGGCGGCTGATGAAGGCGTACATATACTCCACGCTGATGCCCCCGTCCCGGAGGACCGCCATGGCCTCCGCCAGGCCGCCGGGGCGGTCGGCGATGCCGGCGGCGATGACCGGGGTGAGGCTGACGGTGAACCCCGCCCCCCGCAGGGCGGCCTCCGCCGCTTCCTCCTTGTCCACGATGAGGCGCAGGATACCGAAATCGGTGGTATCCGCCAGGGAAAGGGCCCGGATGTCCACCCCGGTGTCCTGAAGGATGCCGGTGATCTCCGAAAGGCGGCCCTGCTTGTTCTCCACAAAGACGGAAAGCTGCTTGATGGTCATAGGAATACCCCCCTTTTGTATGTTTGATACATCCATTATATCAATACAGCTGCCGTTTGTCGATGACCCGCTTGGCCTTTCCCTCGCTGCGCTGGATGGTCTTGGGGCTCACCAGCCGCACCTTGGGGCTCAGCCCCAGGGTGGACTGAAGGGCTGCCTCGATCTCCCGCTGCTTCTGCTCCACCAGGCGCACCGCGTCGAACTGGAAGTCGTCGGTCATCTCCACCTGGATGTCCAGGGTGTCGGTGTTGTTCACCCGGTCCACGGTGATGAGGTAGTGGGGGGAGGTCTGGCTGGTCTGGAACAGCACCGTCTCGATCTGGGAGGGGAAGACGTTGACCCCCCGGATGATGAGCATATCGTCGGTGCGGCCCCTGGGCTTGGTCATCTTGATGAGGGTGCGCCCGCAGGAGCACTTTTCCCGGCTCAGGGTGGCGATGTCCCTGGTGCGGTAGCGCAGCAGCGGAAAGGCCTCCTTGGTGATACAGGTGAAGACCAGCTCGCCGGGGGTGCCCTCCGGCAGCACCTCCCCGGTGTCCGGGTCGATGATCTCCGGCAGGAAGTGGTCCTCGCAGATGTGCATCCCGGTCTGCTCGCTGCACTCGTAGGCCACGCCGGGGCCGATGATCTCGGTGAGGCCGTAGATGTCGTAGGCCTTGATGCCCAGCAGGGCCTCGATGTTCCGGCGGCTGTCCTCGGTCCAGGGCTCCGCCCCGAAGATGCCGGCACTGAGCTTTATCTCGTCCGGCTTCACCCCCATCTCCCGCAGGGTCTCCCCGATGTAGGTGGCGTAGGAGGGGGTGCAGCAGAGGATGTCGCTTTTAAAATCCTGGAGGATCTGTACCTGCCGCTTGGTGTTGCCGGAGGAGACCGGGATGGCCACCGCCCCCAGGGTCTGGGCGCCGTAGTGCAGCCCCATCCCCCCGGTGAAGAGGCCGTAGCCGTAGGAGACGTGGACCTTGCTCTTCGGCGATCCTCCGGCGGCCACGATGGCGCGGGCGGCGCAGTCCCCCCAGATGTCCAGGTCCCGCTGGGTGTACCCGGCTACGATCTGCTTGCCGGTGGTGCCGGAGGAGGCGTGGAGCTCCACCACCTCCTTCATGGGGACGGCGAAGAGGCCGTAGGGGTAGGTGTCCCGCAGGTCCTGCTTATAGGTGAAGGGGAGCTTTGCCAGGTCCGCCAGGGTCCGGATGTCCTCCGGTTTCACCCCCGCCTCGTCCATCCGCCGGCGGTAGTGGGGGACGTTCTCATACACATGGTAGACGTTGTGGATGAGCCGGGCCAGCTGGAGCGCCTTGATCTCCTCCACCGGCGCGGTCTCAATGGGGTTCCAGATTCGTTCACGCATCGGTATCAGCTCCTTTTCGATTTAGAGGGTCAACTCTCCATAGAGGGCGGGCAGGGCGCGGCACCGGCGATATGCCGGCCGGCGTAGAAGGCCCTTTTGTTCATCTCCACCAGGTCAGGCCGGAGCTGCCCTTCCAGGGCGGCCAGCCAGGCCTCCTCCGGCATCCCCAGCACGGTGGAGAGGATGCCCATCAGCACCACATTTACCGCCTTGGCGCTGCCGGCGGCCTCGGCGGGGGCCAGGGCGTCCACCAGGATGGGCCCCGCGCAAATCTGCCGCAGCTTTTCCGGGATGTCCTCCGGATAGCTTGCCGCCCCGGTGATCACCGGCATAGGGAGGATCTCCTGGGTGTTGGCGATGAGGACCCCGTCCCGCCGGAGCCAGGGGAGCCACCGGGCGGCCTCCAGCAGCTCAAAGGCCACTAGGATGTCCGCCTCCCCCCGGTCGATGATGGGGGAGGCCACCTTCTCCCCGTACCGCACGTAGGTGACCACCGAGCCGCCCCGCTGGGCCATGCCGTGGACCTCGGACACTTTTACATCGTACCCCTGGGAAAGGAGCAGGCTCCCCAGGAGCTTGCTGGCCAGCAGGGTGCCCTGTCCGCCCACCCCCGCGATGATGATGCTCTTTGTCATTTCGTGTCCTCCTCCTCAATGGCGTTTTTGGGGCAGAGGCCCACGCAGAGGCCGCAGCCCACGCAAAGGGTCTCGTCGATATGGGCCTTGCCGCCGCCAAAGGAGACGGCGGGGCAGCCGATGCGCATACAGGCCCGGCAGCCGATGCAGGCGCTTTCCTCCACCCGCACCGGGGGCAGCCGCTTGACTCCCTTTAGGAGGGCGCAGGGGCGGCGGGCGATGACCACCGCCGGTCCCTCCCAGGCCAGGGCCTCCCGGACGGCGGCCTCCATGGCGGAAAGGTCGCCGGGGTCGGCGATGAGGACCTTTTCCACCCCCACCGCCCGGCAGACCCCCTCGATGGAGAGCTGAGGGGCGGGCCGGCGGTGGATGTCCCTCCCGGTGGTGGGGTTCTCCTGGTGCCCGGTCATGCCGGTGATGGAGTTATCCAGGATGATGACGGTGGAAAGCCCCTTATTGTAGACGGTGTCGATGAGCCCGGTGATGCCGCTGTGGACGAAGGTGCTGTCCCCGATGACCCCCACTGCTTTGCCGGCCTCCTTCGGCCGGGCCTTTAAGTACCCGTGGAGGCCGGAGACCGAGGCCCCCATGCAGAGGGTGACGTCCATGGCGGAAAGGGGCGGCAGGCTCCCCAGGGTGTAGCAGCCGATGTCCCCAAAGACGGTGACCCCCAACCTGTGGAGGGTGTAAAACAGCCCCCGGTGGGGACAGCCGGGGCAGAGGATGGGGGGACGCGCCGGCAGTTCCCCCGGATACCGGAAGCCCTCCTCCGGCTCCCGGCCGGTGAGCTCCCGGCGGACCAGGTTCTGGCTCAGCTCCCCGATGGCCCCGAACAGCTCCTTCCCCCGGACGGGGACGCCGATGGCGGCGCAGTGGCTCTCGATCACCGGGTCCAGCTCCTCCGCCACGATGACCTCGTCCACCGTCTCGGCAAAGTCCAGGATCATCTTCACCGGCAGGGGATTTAAAAGCCCCAGCTTTAGGATGGGGGCGTCCGGCATGGCCTCCCGGACGTACTGGTAGCAGATACCGGCGGTGATGACGCCGATGCTCCGGTCGCTCCCCGGTTCCACCCGGTTGAAGGGCCCGGTCTCCGCCAGTTTTTCCAGGGCGGCCATCCGCCCCTCCACCACCACCCGGCGCTTTTTGGCATTGGCGGGCATCATCACGTATTTGCCGGGGTCCTTTTGGTAGGGCTTCAGAGGCGGCTCCCGGCGCTCCTTTGTCTCCACCAGGCTCTGGGAGTGGCTCACCCGTGTGGAAAGGCGCAGCAGCACCGGGGTGTCGTACTCCTCCGAGAGGCGGAAGGCCGCCTCGGTAAAGTCGGCGCATTCCTGGCTGTCGGCGGGCTCCAGCATGGGGAGCTTGGCGGCGACGGCGTACCGGCGGCTGTCCTGCTCGTTCTGGGAGGAGTGCATCCCCGGATCGTCCGCCACGGCGGCCACCATGCCGCCCCCCACCCCGGTGTAGGCGGTGGTAAAGAGGGGATCCGCCGCCACGTTGAGGCCCACGTGCTTCATGGCGCAGAAGGCCCTGGCTCCGGCGATGGAGGCCCCCATGGCCGCCTCGTAGGCCACCTTTTCGTTGGGGGCCCATTCGGTGTAGATCTCCGGGTATGTACTGGCGAACTCGGTGATCTCGGTGCTGGGGGTTCCGGGATAACTGGAGACCACCCGGCACCCCGCCTGGTACAGCCCTTGGGCGACCGCTTGGTTGCCCAGCATCAGCTCTTTCATTCCATCCATCCTTTCTCCGCTCCGGGGCACAAAAAAGCCCACCCCGCGCCCCCATGGGGGACGGACGAGGTGAGCACAACAGCCCACGGTACCACTCGTATTGCGGTAAAAGCATACCGCCGCTTTGCAGGATACAAGCATATCCCTCCCCAGATAACGGCGGGGATCCCGTCCGGGCCTACTGGAAAAAAGCCGTTCAGCCCGGCTGCTCGTGAGGGAACTTCGCCGCCCCGCCCGCCGCCCCGTTTTCAGCTTGCCGGGGCTCTCTGTGGACGCGCGCCGGATGGCTACTTTCCTCCGTCAGCGCATTTTTGATATTGGAGATATTATAGACGATAGGCGGGAAGTTGTCAACTGGTTTTTAGCGGGGGAAGATTCACGATCGTTGTAACAAAAAGGCAGCCGGGGTCTCATTTCCCCGGCCGCCTTTCTTTAATACCGCAATGTATCCGTAACTTTGGCCGTTCTCCTTTTTGCTTCTTTTTCTTCTTTCGCAAGAAGAAAAAGAAGTGGGGTCCGGGGTGAAACCCCGGCTCAGAGGCACCCGGAGCCGGAGCCGATCATGATGCGGAGGATCTCCGCGTCGGTCTCCCGCATCCCCTCGGAGGCCATGAGGCCGATGCTGGCGATGGTCTGCTCCACGCTCTCCTTCACCAGCCCCTCCCCGGCGCCGAAGGTGTTGCCGTCCATGGACATCTCGTGGGCCAGGATGGCGGCGTCCACCGAGGCGGCGATCTTGGCCGCGCAGCTCCCCTTGGCGCCGTCGCAGACGATGCCGGAGACGTTGGCCAGGGTGTTGGTGATGGTGCGGCCGATGGTGTCGTAGTCGCCGCCGTGGAGGTAGGTGATGCCCGCCCCGCTGCCGCAGGCGGCGCACACCGCCCCGCAGAAGGCGGAGAGCCGGCCGATGCCCCGCTTCTGGAGAAGGGCCACCAGGTTGCTGACGATAAGGGCCCGGTACATGGTGTCCTCCGGGGCGCTGAGGTACTTGGCGTAGACCACGATGGGCACCGAGCAGGTGATGCCCTGGTTGCCGCTGCCGGAGTTGATGACCACCGGCAGGACGCAGCCCCCCATTCGGGCGTCGCTGCCGGCGGCGGCCATGGCCCTGGCCCGGATGCGCACATCGTCCCCGTAGTGGCGCATGAGGGTGGAGCCCACCCGGCCTCCGTAGACGTGGGTCAGCCCCTCCTGGGCGATGCGGACGTTGTACTCCACCTGCCGCTCCAGGGTGGGCCGGATCTCGGCGAGGTCCACCGTGTCGGCGAATTCCAGGATGTCGGCGAGGTTCAGCTCGTCCAGGTCGGAGGTCTCGTCCTCGGCCACCACCTGCACCGGCTCCTCCTTCCGGAAGAGGACCTCCCCGTCCCGCTCGATGCGGATGACGTTGGTGTGTTCGTCCCGGATCTCCGCCAGGGAGGTGTGGCCGCCCCCCTCCATCCGGATGACGATATGCAGCCGGGCAGGGGTATCCAGCAGCTCCTCGGAGCAGATGCCCCCGGCCAGCAGCCGGCGGGTGGTCTCCAGGTCGTCGGGCCCCACCTTGCTCAGAACCTCCAGCCCCAGGCTGGGGTCTCCGGCCACTGCCCCCAGGACGGCGCTGGTGCCGATGCCCTTCATGTTGCCGGTGGTGGGGACGATGACCCCCTTGGCGTTTTTAATGATATTGCCGCTGCAGGCGGCGGTGATCTTCTCCGGCATGGCGCCCAAGGCCTCCCTGGCCTTGGCGGCGGCCAGGGCGATGGCGATGGGCTCGGTACAGCCCAGGGCGGGGACCAGCTCCTCCCGGAGGATGCGCAGATAGGTTTCGTAAGTATGACGTTCCAGCATTTTTTACACTCCTGAATCCAATGAAATCATCCGTGCGCTGGGATCTGGCGATTGGCTTGACATCGCTTTGCGGCGTTTCGGGTCCCGGACATCCGGACACAACGGAAAAAGCCGCAGGTGGACGGCGGCCCCCCAACGCCTCCGGCCGCACTGCCCACGATCAGCACCTCATTTCAGTTTTTTTCCGTTTCCTTCCTTTCTTTTTGGCTTTTCTTTCTTTTCTTTTGGTCCCTTTTTGCCTTCCTTTCCTTTATAAAATGGCTGTGAGCCGCGCGGGATGCCGAAGAGGGCCCTCCGGGTCGGAAGCCCGGAGGCCTTTCCCCAAATCCCGACAATATATTATAGCATCGAATAGAGCAATCGTCCAGTAAAGCGCCGGCAGATTTATAAAAAACAGAGGGCTTCGGCTCCCTCCCGAAGCCCTTCTGCGAAAGGATCTGCAAATCGGACGCTCCCGGCCTGCCATAAGGTTGACATCCCGTCCCCGGCGGGGTAAGATAATAGACAGGACAGCCAGATCGTGGCAGCAAATTGCGGCAGTATATAAGGAGGCAGAAGATGAAGCTGGAAATCACAAACGGGATCATCACCGCGGGGATCTCGGAGGCCGGCGGGGGACTTGTCTCCCTCCGGGACGCCGCCGGGAAGGAGTACCTCTGGCAGGGGGATCCCCGGTTCTGGGCGGGGCAGGCCCCCAATCTCTTCCCCTTTGTGGGGCGGTTTACCCAGGGGAAATATCTCCTGGACGGGCAGGAATACCAGATGGAGACCCACGGCTTCTTCCGCCGGCGGGAGATCGCCCTGCGACAGCGGACGGAGACTTCCGCGGTCCTGGGGCTGCGGGCCGATGAGGGCACCCTGGCCCTCTATCCCCGGCGGTTTGACGCGGAGATCACCTACCGCCTGGAGGAAAACCGGGTGGAGATGACCTTCGGGGTGGAAAACCTGGATGAAAAGCCCATGTTTTTCGGCTACGGCGGACATCCCGGCTTCTTTGTCCCCCTGGATGAGGGGCTGGAGTTTGAGGACTATCTCCTGGATTTCGGAGCGAAGTGTGCCCCGGAGCAGATCGGCCTTTCCGATGCCTGCTTTGTCCAGGGGCCGGATACCCCCTTCCCCCTGGAGGACGGGCGGTATCTCCCCCTGTCCCACAGCCTCTTTGACCGGGACGCGGTGGTGCTGCGGGGGATGCCCTCCTCCGTCACCCTGCGCAGCCCCAAGGGGAAGCGGTCCGTCACCGTCACCTATCCCCGGATGGAGTACCTGGGCCTTTGGCACAAGCCGAAGTGCGCCGCCCCCTACCTCTGTATCGAGCCCTGGACCTCCCTGCCTTCCCGCCAGGACGTGGTGGAGGACCTGGCCCAAAAGCCGGACATGATCCGCCTGGAGCCGGGGGAGAAGTACCGCAACAGCTGGAGCATCGCCCTGGGATGATAGCCCACACCCCTGAACAGAACAGCGTGGAGTTTATCCGCGCTGTTTTTTTTGTGCCCGGCGGGCAATAGAACATATGTGCTTTTTTGCCGGTTTTTCTCCGGCGATTTTCGGCAAAATGCCAAAGGTTTCGTCGATTTCCCCAAAAGTAAAAAGAACATTAGTTCATTGTTGCATTTATACGCCAAATGGGGTATACTTTTTATTGTCGGTGGGGAGAAGTGGGTTAAAGTGGTTGAAAAGTATGTTGAAATGGTTGAAAATCCCCCAATAGACCGGAAGCGAGGTGGAAAGAGATGCTCATTGGCCAGTTTGAACATACCCTTGATGCCAAGGGACGCATCAATTTCCCCGCCAAATTCCGGGAGGACATGGGCAACCGCTTCATCCTCACCAAGGGCCTGGATAACTGCATCGCCGTCTACTCCTTGGAGGAATGGGACCGCTGGGAGAAGAAGCTCTCGGCCCTGCCGGATTCCAAATCCCGCCAGCTAAAGCGCTTTTTCTTTGCCAGCGCCACCGATGTGGAGCCGGACAAGCAGGGGCGCATCGTCCTGCCGGCGGTGCTGCGGGAATACGCGGGGCTGGAAAAGGACGTGGTGGTGATCGGCGCCTCCGACCGGGCGGAGATCTGGGATGCCGGGCGGTGGGCTGCCGACAACGCGGACCTCACCTCCGACCAGATGGCGGAGCTGATGGACAGCCTGAACTTCTAGGAGGCGGGGGATGGAGATGGAGTTTTCCCATGTGCCGGTCCTCCTTTCGGAGTGCCTGGAGGGGCTGAACATCCGCCCCGGCGGCATTTACCTGGACGGCACCGCCGGCGGGGGAGGGCACTCGGCCGAGATCGCAAGGCGTCTCACCACCGGCAGGCTCATCGCCCTGGATAAGGACCCGGACGCCGTAAAGGCAGCGGGGGAGCGGCTGGCGGGCCTCCCCGCCCAGGTGGTGGAAAGCGACTACGCCGACATCCCAAAGGTGCTGGACCGCCTGGGGATCCCTGCGGTGGATGGCATCCTCCTGGATCTGGGGGTCTCGTCTTATCAGCTGGATACCCCGGAGCGGGGCTTTTCTTATATGGTGGATGCCCCCCTGGATATGCGGATGAGCCAAAAGGGCCCCGGCGCCTATGACCTGGTGAACAGCTGGGACGTCAGCACCATGGCGCGGGTCCTCCGGGAGTTTGGGGAGGAAAAGTACGCCCTGCCCATCGCGAAGAAGATCTGCCGCGCCAGGGAGAAAAAGCCGGTGGAGACCACCGGGGAGCTGGTGGAGCTGATAAAAGCCGCCATCCCGCCGGGGGCGCGGTACGAGGGGGGACACCCCGCCAAGCGCACCTTCCAGGCCATCCGCATCGCCGTCAACAGCGAGCTGGAAAACCTCTCCCGGTGCCTGGACGAAGCCTTCGGGAGGCTGGCGCCGGGGGGACGGTTCGCCGTCATCACCTTCCACTCCCTGGAGGACCGGATGGTAAAGCAAAAGTTCGCCGCCTGTTGCAAGGGCTGTGTCTGCCCGCCGGATTTTCCGGTCTGCGTCTGCGGCCACACCCCGGAGGGACGGCTGGTGAACAAAAAGCCCATCGAACCCACCGAGGAAGAAAAAGAACAAAACAGCCGGAGCAAGTCCGCCAAGCTGCGGATCTTGGAGAAGCTGTAAAAGGATATAAAAAGGAATGGAGGAGCCTATGCAGAGCAGCGCCGCCAAAGTGTTGGAAAACTATGAATACAGCCGGGAGTACCGCGGCGTCCGCCGGGAGCAGGCCCCCCGCCTGGAGGTAAAGGAAGGGAAGAAGACCAGGGAGGGGATCTCGCCGGTGCGCCTGCTGGTTTGCGTCGCCCTGCTGGTGGCGCTGATCTCCCTGGCTATTTACAATAACATCGTCATGGTGGAGCTGGGGGACCAGCTCAGCGACGCCAAGACCAGCCTGGAGGAGCTCCGGAGCGAGGCGGTGGTGCTGCGCTCCAAGCTGGAAAGCCAGTCCTCGGCCCAGAACGTGGAGGGCTACGCCTCCGCCGCCCTGGGGATGGGCAAGGCGGATAAATACCAGATCACCTATATGAACATGGCAGGGGAGGGCTCCATCTACCGCACCGACAAGGCGCCGGACAAGGCTCCCACCCAGGTGCTCTTAAAGGGCTTTGATAACCTGATGGAATACATGAAGCTGCGGTGAATAAACTGAATACAGGTTCCTGGTTTATATTAAGAGGTCAAAAACCTCTTAATATTTATATGGAGTTTCTCGGTTCCTGGTTCTTGGGAGGGATAGCTTTGGTGTCAAATCTGCCGGACAGCGGCTCCAGAAGACGGCTTCTGATCGTTTGTCTCTGTATCGTCATCGCGGGTTTTGGCCTGGTGATCTATAACCTCTTCAAGATCCAGATCAAGGAGGGGGACTTCTACCAGCAGCGGGCCATCGCCCAGCAGCTGCGCACCACCCCCATCACCGCCAACCGGGGCACCATCTACGACCGCAACGGCAACACCCTGGCGGTCTCCGCCACCGTGTGGACGGTGCTGTTTTCTCCCCACGATATTTCCGATGAACAGGCAATCATTCTGGCGGACGGGATGAGCGAGATCTTAGGGGTGGACCGGGAATTTGTCATCGAAAAGGCCAAGAACAAGAAGAACTACTACCAGATCGTCAAAAAGAAGGTGGAAAAGGAGGTGGCCGACCAGGTCATCGCCTTTGCCGCGGAGCACAACATCGCGGGGGTCAGTCTCCAGGAGGACAGCAAGCGGTATTACCCCTACGGGAGCCTTGGCTCCAGCGTGCTGGGCTTTGTCAATGAGGAAAACCAGGGGGCCTACGGCATCGAGTCCTATTACAACAATACCCTCAGCGGCACCCCCGGCAAGGTGGTGGCCGCCAAGAACGCCTGGGGCACCGATATGCCCTTCAGCTACCAGGAGATGTACGCCGCCCAGAACGGAAACGACCTGGTGCTCACTATTGATGAGACCATCCAGCATATGCTGGATAAGCACCTGGAAACGGCGGTGGTGGAGCACAAGGTCCGCAACCGGGCCGCCGGCATCATCATGGATGTAAAGACCGGGGAGATCCTGGGCATGACCACCAAGCCGGACTTTGATCCCAACACCGCCTACGAGATCGCCGACCCGGTGGTGAAGGCGGCGGTGGAGGCCCTGCGGGGGAACGATGAGGAGTACCAGAAGGCCCTCAACGAGGCCCGCTTCCAGCAGTGGAACAACAAATGCATCTCGGAGCCCTATGAGCCCGGCTCGGTCTTTAAGATCATCACCCTTTCCTCCGGGCTGGAGGTGGGGGCGGTGGTCCCCAGCAATCACTTCTACTGCCCCGGCTTCTATATGGTGGGCAACGTGAAGAAGGGCTGCTGGAAGACGGCGGGCCACGGGGACCAGGACCTGGCCGCGGCGGTGCGGAACTCCTGCAACCCCGCCTTTATGATGGTGGGGCAGCGCATCGGCGGGGAGCGGTTCTATGATTACTTCGCCAACTTCGGCCTCACCGAGACCACCGGCATCGACCTGCCGGGGGAGGCCGTGGGCGCCTACCACACCAAAAAGGCCCTCACCAACCCCAACGATTACGAGAACTCCCTCACCAGCTCCGCCTTCGGCCAGACCTTCAAGGTGACCCCCCTCCAGCTCATCACGGCGGTGTCGGCGGCGGTGAACGGCGGCACCCTCTACGAGCCCCATATCGTAAAGCAGATCCTGGACCCCGACGGGAACATCATCCAGACCATCGAGCCCAAGGCCAAGCGCCAGGTGATCTCCGCCGAGACCTCCGCCATCGTCTGCCAGATGCTGGAGACGGTGGTCACCGAGGGCTCCGGCAAAAACGCCTACATACCGGGCTACCGCATCGGCGGCAAGACCGGGACCTCCGAGAAGATCGACCAGTTCAATAAGACCGGGGAGATGCGCAACGTCCTTTCCTTCGTGGGCATCGCCCCCATGGATGACCCCCAGGTGGCCTGCCTGGTGATGCTGGATGAGCCTACCCTCATCAACGAGTACGGCTCCACCATCGCCGCCCCGGTGGTGGGCTCCATCCTGGCGGATGTGTTGCCCTACCTGGGGCTGGAGAAGGTCTACACCCAGGAGGAGCTTGCGAAGCTGGATGTCTACGTGGAGAGCCAGGTGGGCAACGTGGCCCACGACGCCCAGTCCTACTACACGCGGGCGGGGCTGAACGCCAGGATCATCGGCGGCGGGGGGAGCGTCCTCTCCCAGATCCCGGCGGCGGGCTCCACCGTGCCCAGAGGCAGCACCATCATGCTCTACACCGACGGGTCGGCGGAAAGCGATATGGTGACGGTGCCCGATGTGGTGGGGAAGGGCGGCCTTGTGGCCAATAAGCTGGTGCTCAACGCCGGACTGAATATCAAGATCACCGGCGTGGGCATCGAAAACGAAAACGCCGTGGCCGCCAAGCAGAGCCTCCCGCCCGGCACCCAGGTGGCGCGGGGCACCGTCATCACCGTGGACTTCGCCGATACCACCCTGCGGGACAGCTTCTAGCTGGGGGTAAAGGCGATTCTGGGGTTTCACCCCAGCCCCCACTTCTTTTTCTTCTTGCGGAAGAAGAAAAAGAAGCAAAAAGAAGAACGGCCAAAGTTCCCGGCAGGTAAGCGGGGGCATAAGTCCCTTCGGGAATCATACACAGTCCGTCTGCCGTAATAATATCCGCCTTGCGGCGCCGGAAAACAATTCCAATAGCCACCGCCTGTAAAAAAAGGCAATTCTTTTTTGCCCAGCTTTTTTCTTCTAAGAAAAAAGCTGGCAGGGGCTGGGGCGGAGCCCCAGATTGGCAAAATCGCGCAGAGCCCGGAAAGGGGAGTGAGTTTATGACGCTGAAGGATTATCTGGCGGGCATTTCCTGCCGGACGGCCCTTACGGAGGAGGAGACGGGCCGCATTCCGGTGACCTCGGTGACCAACGACTCCCGGCAGGTGCGGGGGGGCAGCATTTTCGTCTGCATCCGGGGCGGGCGGTACGACGGCCACGACAAGGCGGCGGAGGCCCTGCAAAACGGCGCCGCCGCCGTGGTGGTGGAGCGGGACCTGGGACTTCCCCGCCAGCTTTTGGTGGAGAACACGCGGGCCGCCTACGCTCTCCTCTGCGCCAATCATTTCGGCAACCCCGCCCGCCGCCTGAAGCTCATCGGGGTCACCGGCACCAGCGGCAAGACCACGGTGGCCTTCCTCATCAAGAGCATCCTCCAGGAGGCGGGGGAGAAGGTGGGGCTCATCGGCACCATCCACAACGAGATCGGGGAGTGGGAGTTCCCCGCCAAGCACACCACCCCGGACCCCTACCAGCTGCACACCATGCTGGAGCGGATGGCACAGGCCGGCTGCCGGTACGCGGTGATGGAGGCCTCCTCCCACGCCCTGGACCAGCACCGGCTGGAGGGCTGCCGCTTTGCCGCCGCCGTTTTCACCAATCTCTCCCAGGACCACCTGGATTACCACGGCACCATGGAAAATTACTTCGCCGCCAAGAAGAAGCTCTTCGCCATGGCGGACACCGCGGTGGTGAACCTGGACGATGCCAAGGGGGCGGAGCTGGCACAGGAGCTGGGGCCGGAGACGGTCACCTTCTCCCTGGAGAAGGACGAAGCCACCCTCACCGCCCGGAACATCGTCTCCACCATCAAGGGGAGCAGCTTCCTCCTGGTGGGGGAGCGGGTCATCCAGCGCACCCGCGTGGGGATGCCGGGGCGCTTTTCGGTGAGCAACGCCATGGCGGCGGCTGCCGCCTGCTGGGCCCTGGGCATCCCCCCGGAGAAGATCGCGGCGGGCCTTGCCGCCTGCCCTGGGGTGCCGGGCCGGGCGGAGGTGATCCCCGCCCCGGTGGATTTTACCATCATCCGGGACTTTGCCCACGCGCCGGAGGAACTGGAGCAGATCATCACCACCCTGCTGCCCTACAAGGGGGCGGGGCGGTTCATCACCCTCTTCGGCTGCGCCGGGGACCGGGACCGCACCAAGCGGGCCGCCATGGGGGAGATCGTCTCCAGGCTTTCCGATCTTGCCATCCTCACCTCCGATAACCCCCGCACCGAGGACGAGGGCCAGATCATCAATGACACCCGTCCCGGTCTTTTGCAGCACAAGACCCCTTATAAGATCATCCCCGACCGGTACGAGGCGGTGAAATGGGCCCTGGAGCAGGCGGGGAAGGACGACATCCTCCTGCTGGCGGGCAAAGGCCACGAGGACTACCAGGTGCTGCGGGAGGAGACGGTCTACTTCGACGAGAAGGTGCTGGTGCAGCAGCTCCTGGCGGAGATGGGCCGGGGACAATAACCGATTTAGAGAAAGGGAACGACCCAATGGAAAAGCTGACCATCCGCGAGATCGCCCAGGCGCTGAACATCCCCTGCCCCATGGACGGGGAGGTGCTGAGCGTCTGCACCGATTCCCGGCAGATCACACCCGGCTGCCTCTTTGTAGCCATCCGGGGGGAGACCTTCGACGGCCACGATTTTGTCCGGGAGGCCATCGAAAGGGGGGCGGCCTGCGCCCTGGTCCACCGCCCTGGGGACTACCCGGAGGGGAGGACCCTGCTGGTGGAGGATACCTTAAAGGCCCTGCTGGCCCTCTCCGCCTGGTACCGGGACCGGATGTCCGTCCGGGTGGTGGGCATCACCGGCAGCGTGGGCAAGACCACCACCAAGGATATGACGGCGGCGGTGCTTTCCACCCGCTTTTCCATCATAAAGACCCCGGAGAACCGCAACAACGAGATCGGCACGCCGGAGACCCTCTTTACCATCATGAGGGACACCCAGGCGGCGGTGGTGGAGATGGGAATGAGCGGCCTGGGGGAGATCCGGGACCTGGCCCTGGCGGCAAAGCCGGAGATGGGCATCATCACCAATGTCGGTAAGTCCCACCTGAAGTACCTGGGCACGCGGGAAAATATCCTCCGGGCCAAGCTGGAGCTGGCGGAGTGCCTCCCCGATGGGGCCCCCCTCCTCCTCTGCGGGGACAATGACCTCCTCTCCGCGGTAAAAATTCCCCGCCTTTCCATAATTTTCTATGGAATCGACAACCAAAACTGCCAGATCTGTGGTACAATAAAGAGCGTTACGCTCCATTCCACCCGCTTCACCATCTCCTGGCAGGGCAAAAACTACGATGCCGTCATCCCCGGCGCGGGGAAACACCTGGCCCTGGCGGCCCTGGCCGCCTTCGGGGCAGGGGTGACCATGGGGGTGGCGCCGGAGGAGGCGGTGGCCGCCCTCCGGGATTACGTCCCCTCCGGGATGCGCCAGAACGCGGTGGAAAAGGGGGGCGTCACCGTGGTGGAGGACTGCTACAACGCCAGCCCCGATTCCATGGCCGCCGCTTTGGACACCCTGGGCCTGCTCCCGGCAAAGGGCCGCAGGATCTTTGTGGCCTCGGATATGTTGGAGCTGGGGGAGACCGCCCCGGCCCTCCACTACCAGGTGGGGGAGCAGGCGGCCAAAAGCGGGGTGGACCTGCTGCTGGCCTGGGGGGAGCTTTCGGCGGAGCTGGTGCGGGGAGCGCGGGAAAAAGGCGTCCCGGACGCCCGCTTCTTTTCCGAGAAGGAGGCCCTCACCGAGGCGGTGCTGGAAGCGGCGCGGCCCGGAGACCTCATCTGGTTCAAGGGCAGCCGCTGCATGAAGCTGGAGGAAGTGGTGAAGCGCCTCTACCGGAAGCTGGACCCCGCCCCGGAAAAACCGTGACAGTTTGACAGAATACTTTGCCGTCCGGAGTCCCCGGCGGCGGAACGGATGTAGATATGGACAGAATTTGGATCATCATGGCTGTGGTGCTGGCCTTCGCTATCACCGCCATCTCCGGGATGTGGCTGCTGCCCATCCTCCGCAAACTCCACTTCGGGCAGACCATCCTGGACATCGGCCCCCGGTGGCACAAGAACAAGCAGGGCACCCCCACCATGGGGGGGATCATGTTTATCTTCGGCATCGTCCTCTCGGTGGTGGTGAGCTTCCTGCTGATGCAGCTTGGGGGAGGCGGCGGAGCCTCCCGGCCGGACAGCGCCGCCGTCAAGGCCCGGCTCTTTTACGGGCTGATGCTGGCCATCGCCTTCGGGCTCATCGGCTTCACCGATGACTACCTGAAGGTGGTGCGCAAGCAGAACGAGGGGCTCACCCCCAACCAGAAGCTCTTTTTGCAGCTCCTCTTCGGCATCGGCTACCTGGTGCTGCTGCACGTCAGCGGCAACCGCAGCACCGTCCTGGTGGTGCCCTTTGTGGGGATGCTGGACATCGGCTTTTTGTACTACCCCTTCGCCCTTTTCGCCATCCTGGCCCTTTCCAACGCCGTGAACTTCACCGACGGCCTGGACGGCCTCCTCTCCTCTGTGACCTTTGTGGTAGCCATCGCCTATATGATCCTCACCGCCATCCTGGGGCAGTGGGAAATGGGCATCCTGGCGGCGGCCATGGCCGGGGGCTGCCTGGGCTTTTTGGTTTGGAACTTCTATCCCGCCAAGGTCTTTATGGGGGATACCGGCTCCCTCTTCCTCAGCGGGCTGGTCATCGCCCTCTGCTTCGGCACCGGGCTGCCCCTCTTCATCCTTCTTATCGGCATCATCTACGTGGTGGAGATGGCCTCGGTGGTGATCCAGATGACCTACTTCAAGCTCACCCACGGCAAGCGCATCTTCAAGATGAGCCCCATCCACCACCACTTTGAGCTGTGCGGCTACACCGAGGTGCAGATCGTCACCGCCTTCGCCCTGGTCACCGCCGCCGGCTCCGCCCTGGCCATCTGGGCCGCTGTGGTGATGTGATAGACAAACCATCCGGAAAGGAGATGTCCCCTATGGAAAGCAGGACCACCGCCCGCAGGGCACCCATCAAGCGGGCAAAGGGGAACATCGATCTCACCTTTCTGGTGCTGGTGCTCACCCTGCTGGTCTGCGGGCTGGTGCTGATGTTCTCCGCCAGCTACGCCTACGCCTACTACTACGAGGGCAACAGCTTCCACTACATCACCCGCCAGCTTGTGTGGGCGGCGATGGGCCTTGCGGCCATGGCCTTCCTCTCCACCTGGGATTATCACGTCTGGCACCGCTTCGCCTGGCTGGCCTTCGGCGTCACCATCGTCATGCTGGTCATCGTCTATTTTATGCCCGATCGGAACGGCGCCCACCGGTGGATCTTCATCGCCGGGCAGCAGTTCCAGCCTACGGAGATCGCCAAGTTCTCGGTGGTGCTGCTCTTCTCCCATATGATCTCGCTCAACCACGATAAGATGAAGACCTTTCAGTACGGCATCCTGCCCTACGGCATCATCCTGGTGATCTATGCCGGCCTTATCGTCTTTGAGCCCCACCTTTCCGCCACCATCCTCATCATGGCCCTGGGGGTGATCCTCATATTCGTGGGGGGCGCCAGCCTCAAGTGGTTCGGCCTGGGGATGGCGGGGGGCGTCGCCTTGGCGGCCGTCGCCATGATGATCCCCTCCATCAACGAGCGGGCCATGTACCGCATCAATGTCTGGAAGGATCCCTTTATCGACCCCCAGGTGGCGGGCTTTCAGACCATCCAGTCCCTTTACGCCATCGGTTCCGGGGGACTGATGGGGGCGGGCATCGGCAATTCCCGCCAGAAGTACCTCTTTTTGCCGGAGCCCCAGAACGATTTCGTCTTTGCCATCATCTGCGAGGAACTGGGCTTTGTGGGGGCGGTGCTCATCATCCTGCTCTTTGCCCTCCTCATCTGCCGGGGGTTCATGATCGCCGTCAAGGCCAGGGACCGGTTCGGGATGCTCCTGGCCACCGGCCTCACCGCCCAGGTGGGCATCCAGACGGTGCTGAACATCGCGGTGGTCACCAACACCATCCCCAATACCGGCATCAGCCTGCCGTTTTTTTCCTACGGGGGGTCCGCCCTCTCGATGCTGCTGGCCCAGATGGGCATCATCCTTTCAATATCCCGGCAGACCGCCCTGGAAAAGGAGTGACGTGACATGAAGATCTTGTTCGCCTGCGGGGGGACGGCGGGGCACATCAACCCCGGCCTTTCCATCGCCGCCGCCCTGAAGAGCCGCTGCCCCGATGCCGTCATCCGCTTTGCCGGCAACCCCGACGGCATGGAGGCCCGGCTGGTGCCGGGGGCCGGCTTCGACTTTGTCCCCTTCCGGGCCATGGGCATCCAAAGGAGGCTCACCCCCTACAACATCTACCGGAACATCAAGTCGGTCTGCCTGCTGGTGACGGCGGAGGCCAGAGCCAAAAAGGTCATCCGGGCCTTCGGGCCGGATCTCGTGGTGGGCACCGGGGGATATGTCAGCGGGCCCATCCTGCTGACGGCGGCCAAAATGGGCATCCCCACCGCCACCCACGAGCAGAACGCCTTCCCCGGCGTCACCACCAAGCTCCTGGCAAAGCAGGTGGATAAGGTGCTGCTGGCGGTGGAAAAGGCCAAGGACTACCTCCCCAGGGAGGCGGCGGAAAAGTGCGTGGTCACCGGCAACCCGGTGCGCCCGGAGATCCTGACGGAGAGCCGGGAGGAGGCCCGCCGGAAGTGCGGCGTGCCGGAAGGGAAGCTCTGCATCCTCTCCTTTGGCGGCAGCCTGGGGGCCCAGCGGGTCAACGAGGCGGTGGCCGACGTCATGGCCTGGCATACAAAGGAAGGGAAGCTCCACCACATCCACGCCACCGGCCGGTACGGGGTGGAGCTGCTGCCCCGGCTGCTCCGGGAGCGGAAGGTCCCCTATCCGGACAACCCCTGCCTGGACATCCGGGAGTACATAGACGATATGCCGGCCTGCCTGGCGGCGGCGGACCTTGTGATCTGCCGGGCGGGGGCCAGCACCCTCAGCGAGCTGGCGGCGGCGGGGCGGGCCTCCATCCTCATCCCCTCCCCCAACGTGGCGGAGAACCACCAGTACCACAACGCCATGGTGCTGCAAAACGCCGGGGCGGCCATCGTGCTGGAGGAAAAGGACCTCACCGGCGAGGCCCTGGTGAAGCTGGTGAAGGAGCTCACCGGGGACCCGGCCCGGCTGCGGCAGCTGGGGGAGAATGCCCGGAAGATCGCCGCCCCCCGCGCGGTGGAGGAGATCGCGGACCAGCTTTTGGCGCTGGTGAAAAAGTAACCATTCCCACGGTAAGAACATAGGATACAACGCAGGCGGCCCCCGCAAGGGGGGAGCGCCGTGAATACCTCAGGAAAGGGCAGGGAAGAAAATGCCCTTCTCTGGGGACAGAGAGCGGGTGTATCCATGTCTCATTACATAATCCGGGGCGGGAACCGGCTGGCCGGTACACTGGCGATCCATGGGGCCAAAAATTCCGCCCTTCCCATCCTTGCCGCGGCGGCGGTCTGCGGGGACTCGGTGATCCACAACTGCCCCCGCCTCACCGATATTTCGGTGGCGATGGAGATCCTCCGGCACCTGGGCTGCAAGGCCCGGCGGGAGGGGGATGCCATCGTCACCACGCGGGCCAGCGGCGGGAACTGCCGCATCCCCGATGAGCTGATGGGGGCCATGCGCTCCTCCATCGTCTTTCTGGGGGGGATGATCGCCCGCCACGGCTGCGCGGAGCTGACCCTGCCGGGGGGGTGCGAGCTGGGGGCGCGGCCCATCGACCTGCACCTGGGGGCCCTGAGCCAGATGGGGGCCAGCATTACCGAAAGCGGCGGTCGCCTCCTGTGCAGCGCCCCGGAGGGGCTCCACGGGGCGCGGATCGACCTTTCCTTCCCCAGCGTGGGGGCCACGGAAAATACCCTCATCGCTGCCGCCACCGCCAGGGGGAAGACGGTCCTCACCGGGGCGGCGCGGGAGCCGGAGATCCTGGACCTCATCGACTTTCTGCGGGGGTGCGGGGCCAACATCGCGGTGGAGCTGGACGGCACCATCCTGGTGGAGGGGGTGGAACGGCTGGAAGGGACCGAGCACCGGGTCATCCCGGACCGGGTGGCGGCGGGGACCTACCTCTGCGCCGCTGCCATGACCGGCGGGGAGCTGCTGATCCGGGAGGTGGTCCCCGGCCACCTGTCCTCCTGCCTGGCGGTGCTCACCAGGGCGGGCTGCCGCATCGGCTGCGGCCCGGACTGGGTGCGCCTCGCGGCCCCGCCCCGTCTGGAGGGGATGGGGACCGTCAAGACGATGCCCTATCCGGGGTTCCCCACCGATATGCAGTCGGTGATGATGGCGGCGGCGGCCACCGCACGCGGGACCACCGTCTTTGTGGAGAATATCTTTGAGAGCCGCTACCGCCATGTCCCGGAGCTTCGGAAGCTGGGGGCCGGCATCGTCGTGGAGGGCCGGGCGGCGGTGGTGACGGGGACAGAGCGGCTCACCGGCGCCCCCATGGCCTGCACCGACCTGCGGGGCGGGGCGGCGGTGGTGCTGGGAGCCCTTGCGGCCCAGGGGGAGAGCGTCGTCACCGGCCTGGAGCACATCGACCGGGGGTACGACGACCTGGAGGGGAACCTTTCCCGGCTGGGGGCGGACATCAAAAGAAGCGGGTGAGAAGGCTGGATGGATAGAAACCGGGTAAAACGCCGGAAACGAAGACGCTGGATGGGATACCTTGCCTTCCTGGTGCTGGTGCTCACCGGGGCGGGGATCCTCTGCCTGGCCATGTTCTTCCGCACCAAGGAGATCACCGTCTCCGGCAACGACCGGTACACCGCGGAGGAGCTCATCAGCGCCTCCGGCATCCAGCTGGAGCAGAATATCTTCACCGTGGACCGGGGGCGCACCGCCCAGCAGATCATGGGGGTCTTCTCCTACCTGGAGGAGGTGCGCATCGTCCCGGTGATGCCCACCACCGTGGAGATCCAGGTGGTGGAATCGGTGCCCCAGCTGGCGGTGGTGAACTCCGCCGAAAGCTACTCCCTCCTCAGCACCGGCGGCCGGGTCATCGAGCAGTGCCTGGGGCTGGCGGGGGAGGAGCTGCCCCTGGTGCTGGGGACGAGCCTCGCCTGGTGTGACCAGGGGGCCTACCCCAGGAAGCTGCCCCCGGAGGTGACGAGCCGCCGCCACAAGGAGCACCGGGAGGCTACCCAGGAGGAGCTGGAGGGGGTGCGGGTGATGCAGACGCTGGAATACATCACGGCCTCGGCGGAAAAAGCCGGGATGGAGCTGTGCTACATCGATGTCAGCGACGACCTTTGCACCAGCATCCTTTGGGACAAGCGGGTCCTCATCCAGCTGGGGACCGAGCTGGAGCTGGACCGCAAAATGGCCTTTGCGAAGGCCATCCTGGAGGAGGAGCTGGGGGAGGACTTTACCGGGACCATCGATGTCTCGGTGCTGCCAAAAAACTCCAGGGCCTATACGCGGGAGGCCAAGGCGGAGGAGTTTATCCACCCGTTTTACCTGGAGCACTACTATAAATACTGAAAAGGGCGAAAAAAAGGGATACAATTTTTGGAAAAACCGGTCGTTTCTGCCGGGAACTGTTGATTCCGGCGCAAAAATCTGTTAAGATTAAACAGTATAGAATATTCCAAATTTTTTGGTATATACGGAGGAGCGTAGGAGCATGAAAATGAACATCGACCTGGATAATGATTTCAACAAGGTGGTTGCCATCAAGGTGGTAGGCGTTGGCGGCGGCGGCGGCAACGCGGTGGACCATATGTGCAACAGCGGCATGAGCAGCGTGGAATTTGTCTCGGTAAATACGGACATCCAGGCCCTGCGTTACTCCAGCGCCACCTATAAGCTCCATATCGGGGACAAGCTCACCCGCGGCATGGGGGCGGGGGGCGACCCGGAAAAGGGCCAGAAGGCCGCCGAGGAGAGCCGGGAGGAGATCGCCGCCTCCCTCAAGGGCACCGATATGGTCTTCATCACCGCCGGCATGGGGGGCGGCACCGGCACCGGCGCGGCTCCTGTCATCGCGGAGATCGCCCACGATATGGGCATCCTCACCATCGGCGTGGTCACCAAGCCCTTTGAGTTTGAGGGCAAGCGGCGCATCCGCCAGGCCCAGGAGGGCATCACCAAGCTGAAGGAAAAGGTGGACTCCCTCCTGGTGATCCCCAACGAGCGGCTGCGGGCCATCAACCCGGAGATCACCTTCATCAACGCCTTTGCGGCGGCGGACGAGGTGCTGATGCAGGCGGTGCAGAGCATCTCGGACCTCATCAACATCAAGGGAGTCATCAACCTGGACTTTGCCGACGTCACCTCGGTGATGAAGGACGCGGGCTTTGCCCATATGGGCATCGGCCGGGCCAGCGGCGAGGGCAAGGCGGAAAAGGCGGCCAAGGAGGCCATCACCTCCCCGCTGCTGGAGACCTCCATCAACGGCGCGCGGGGCGTCATCGTCAACTTCCTGGTGCCCCCCAACATCGACCTCAAGGACATCAACAACGCCTCCTCCATGATCCACGACGCGGCGGCGGAGGAAGTGAATCTCATCTGGGGCGTCGCCTTCGATGAGAGCCTGGATGACGTGATCCGCATCACCGTCATCGCCACCGATTTTGACCACGAGTCCGGCTACAGCATCCCCACCACTCCCGCCCAGGCGGTGCAGAAGGCCCCGGCTGCCGCGGCCCCCGCGCCCGCTCCTGCGGCCCCGGCTCCGGCTCCCCAGCAGCCCGCCCCGGCCCCCTCCCTGGCGGAGGACCTGAGCGCCCTGGGGGAGGAACGGCCTGGGGAGGAACCGGCCCAGGACGCCTTCAACGATCCTGGGGACGACATCGACCTCACCGACATCATCCGGATGCTCAACAACCGCTAAAAAAAGGACGAGCAGACAGCCGCCCCGGCAAAAGCCGAGGCGGCTGTTTTTGTGTGGGTGGTCTGTTTTATCACTTAAGCTGGGTGAACAGCTCCGGCATCCGCTGCGTGAGGGTGCCTTTAAATAAAAACAAAAGAAAAAGTCTTTATTTTTTCTTTAAAATCGCATATAATAGAGCGTAGAAAGGAGTGTTGCAGATGGCACAAGCGGTGAATGTGAATTTTAAGCTGGATGCGGATGTAAAAAAAAGCATGGAACAGGTCTGTTCTGAGCTGGGCCTTTCCATGAGCGCGGCCTTCACCATATTCGCAAGGAAGGTGGGAAGGGAAAAGCGGATCCCCTTTGATGTTTCGGTGGACCCGTTTTATTCGGAAGGCAATATCCGCTACCTGGAGCGGAAAATGGCGGACTACAAGGAAGGACAGCTTAACTTTGCGGAGCATGAGCTGATAGAGGAGTAACGATGCAGGCAAAAGTGATCCAGTGGGATTTTGACGCGTGGGAAGATTACCTCTATTGGCAGGCCCAGGACAAAAAAATACTAAAGCGGATCAACCAGCTTGTAAAGGAGATAAGCCGTGATCCGTTTGAGGGGATCGGGAAACCTGAGCCGCTGAAAAAGAACCTTGCGGGGTTCTGGAGCAGACGCATTGATGAAGAGCACAGACTTGTTTATGCGGTGGAAGAGGATAGGGTCCTGATCTTTTCATGCAGAGGACATTATAATGATTAGAGATCGGTTTCCGCGAAAGCAGATCCCGAAAGACGGCCGTGGCAAGGGAGATGTCGCGGCCCGTTTTTTTATCTCATTCCGGTTCGGCCAGCAACTCCCGCAGCATCCTTTCCCGGTTGTTGACGAACATTTTGGTGATCTGGTAGCTGCCGGTCTCCTCGTAGGTGCAGGGGCGGAGGTTGCCGTCGTCGAAGGTGAGGATGGCCGCGCCGGGGAGGGCCAGCAGGATGGGGGAGTGGGTGGCGATGAGGAACTGGGAGCCCTGCCGGGCGGAGCGGTAGATCTCCGCCAGCAGCGTCAGCTGCCGCTGGGGGGAGAGGGCGGCCTCCGGCTCGTCGAAGAGGAAGAGGCCGCCGAAGTCCAGCCGCCGCTGGGCCAGCGCCAGGAAACTTTCCCCGTGGGACCGCTCGTGATACCGCTGGGAGGGGTGCCGGGGGTCAACGTACTCCATCTCCTTGGTGGCAACGTTGTAGAAGCTCTCCGCCCGCAGGAAATACCCGCCCTGTGCCTGGCGGCAGCCCTTTATGAGCCGGATGGCCGTGTAGAGGCCGGAGTGGGTATCGCAGGTGGAGAAGGAGTAGTTCTTGGTGCCCCCCTCCGGGTTGAAGCCATAGGCCACGGCGATGGCCTCCAGCAGGGTGGACTTGCCGGTGCCGTTATCCCCCACAAAGAAGGTGACCGGGGCGGAAAACTCCAGGCTGTCCAGCCCCCGCAGGGCCGGGATGCGCCGGAGGTAGTCCTCCGGCGCGATCTTCTCCCAGTCGATGGTAACGCACTGGATAAACAGCCGGTTCATGGCCGCGGCTCTCCCTTGGCCGCGGGTTTGTTGAGGCAGAGGTCCGCCAGGATACAATCCCCGCACCGGGGCCGCCGGGCGATGCACACCTCCCGGCCGAAGAGCACCAGCCGGTGGCAGAAGTCGTTGGATTTTTCCGGGGGGAGGATGGGCCGCAGCTGGTTTTCCACCTTGGCGGGGTCCTTGCTGTCGCTGAGGCCCAGGAGGTTGGTGATGCGAATGCAGTGGGTATCGCAGACGATGGCGGGCTTTCCGTAGATGTCCCCCACCACCAGGTTGGCGGTCTTCCGGCCGATGCCGGGGAGCTTTACCAGCTCCTCGATGGTATCCGGCACCACGCCGCCGTACTGCTCCACCAGCATCTTACAGCAGGCCACGATGTCCCGCGCCTTGGTCTTATAGAGCCCGCAGGACTTGATGCACTCCTCCACCTCTTGGACAGGGGCGGCGGCCAGGGCCTCCACCGTGGGGAATTTGCCGAAGAGCACCGGCGTCACCAGGTTCACCCTGGCGTCGGTGCACTGGGCCGCCAGCCGCACCGAGATGAGCAGCTCGTGGGCCTTCTGGTACTCCAGGGAGCACTGCGCCCCCGGATACTTTTCCTCCAGCCGGGCGATGCACTGTGCCGCCCGTTCCTTTTTGGTCATGGGGAGTCCTCCTTTTGGATGATGTTGATCTCGGTGCCGTAGTGCTCGCTGGAAAAGCCGTTGTTTGGCTCCCCGTCCGGTCCAAACCGTCCAGGGTGACGCAGGTCACGGCTGGAGGTCCTCACGGGAGACCACCGGCTTCCCGTCCGCCCCCAGCAGGGGGGTAAAGCCGGCGGCGTTGCCGTCCTTGTGGAAGAGGTAGTGGACGCCGGTCCGGGTGTCCACCCAGATCTCCGTTACGGTGACAACGCCCTGGGCATAGACCTTCTGAAAACGTTCGCTGTTTTTTGCCATAGCAGCCTCCTGTTTCGATAAAATTCTCTTTGCCATTCATTTTATCCCAGGTTGCGGGCGCTGTCAAGGAGGCGGGGGGATGGGAGCGGTCAACTGGCCCGGAATTGCTTCGCCGGGCTCTATATCCCGATAGAATCACCGGAAAGTGCTTTTCTTTTGCCGTGGAATATGCTAAAATTAGCGTATTGTCGCCATATCCGCGGATCAAAAAGGAGGAACCTCTCCATGAGACAGATACACATTTTCGATACCACCCTCCGGGATGGGGAGCAGTCCCCCGGCTGTACCATGAACCCTAAGGAGAAGCTGGAGCTGGCCCGCCAGCTGGAGCGGCTGGGGGTGGATGTCATCGAGGCGGGGTTCCCCGTTTCCTCCCCCGATGATGCCCAGGCGGTGCGGGAGGTGGCGAAGGCTGTGACCCGCTCCACCGTGGCGGCCCTCTGCCGGGCGGTGCGGGGGGACGTGGAGGCGGCGGCCAAGGCGCTGGAGCCAGCCCAAAGGCCCCGGCTCCATGTCTTCATCGCCACCAGTGACCTGCACCTGCGGGAGAAGCTCTGCATCACCAGGGAAAAGGCCCTGGAGCTGATCGCGGAGAACGTGGCCTACGCCTGCACCCTCTGCGAGGATGTGGAGTTTTCCGCCGAGGACGCCACCCGCAGCGACCGGGATTTCCTCCTCGCTGCCCTGAACACCGCCGTGGACGCCGGGGCCTCCACCATCAACGTCCCGGATACGGTGGGGTACATCACCCCGGAGGAGATGGGGGAGCTCATCACCTGGCTGCGGGAAAACCTTCACCGGAAAAAGGACGGCAGCCCGGTGAGGCTTTCCGTTCACTGCCACAATGACCTGGGGATGGCGGTGGCCAATTCCCTGGCGGCCATCCGGGCCGGAGCCGACCAGGTGGAGGGCACCATGGGCGGCATCGGGGAGCGGGCGGGCAACGTCGCCCTGGAGGAGATCATCATGGCCCTGGATACCCGAAAGCAGCTCTACCAGGCCCAGACCAATATCAACCTCCGGCAGATCTACCGCACCTGCCGCCTGGTCTCCACCATCATCGGCCAGAAGATCCCCCCCAATAAGCCCATCGTGGGGCGCAACGCCTTCAACCACGAGGCGGGCATCCACCAGCACGGGGTGCTGAAAAACCCCCTCACCTACGAGATCATGTCCCCCCAGACCATCGGCATCTACGACAACGACCTGGTGCTGGGAAAGCACTCCGGCAAGCACGCCTTCATCCAGCGGGTGGAGGAGCTGGGGTACACCCTGCCGGGGGAACTGCTGGAAAAGGCCTTCACCCGTTTCCTGGCCCTGGCGGACCGGAAAAAGACGGTGACCAACAAGGACATCGAGGCCATCGTGGGGGCGGCGGGGTACACCATCCCGGAGACCTATAAGCTCCACAGCTTTGTGGTGAACAGCGGCACCGTCATCTCCGCCACCGCGGTGGTAAAGCTCATCCGAGAGGGGGAGGAGATGGAGCACGTGGCCCGCGGGGACGGCCCCATCGACGCCGCCTTCAAGGCCATCGACCGCATCGTCAAGGTGGGCTTCCAGCTGGTGAATTACAGCATCCATTCCGTCACCGAGGGGGAGGACGCCCAAGGCGAGGTGGTGGTGAAGCTCCGCCAGGGCAGCCGCACCGTCACCGGCCGGGGCCTTTCCACCGATATTTTTGAGGCCAGCCTCAAGGCGTACCTCAACGCCGTCAATAAGATCATTGCCCAGGAGCTGCCAGGATAAGGGGGACAGAGCATGGACGAATTATTGCAGTTTGCCGACCGGGCGGCGTTCCGGGCCTGGCTCACCGAAAACAGCCGCTCCGGCGCCGGGGTCTGGCTGCTGTTTGGCAAGGCCGGGGGGCCGAAGACCCTCAAAGCGGGGGAGGCCCTGGAGGAAGCCCTCTGCTTCGGGTGGATCGATGGGCAGATGCAGAGCATCGACGAAAAGAGCTACAGAAAATATTTTTCCCTGCGCCGGGAAAAAAGCAGGTGGTCGGAGAAGAACAAGGCCCTGGTCCAAAGCCTGGAAGAGCGGGGCCTGATGACCGACCTGGGCCGGGAGAAGATCGCAGAGGCCAAGGAGAACGGCCAGTGGGACGCCCCGGACCCCATGAAGGTGGTAGGGGAGGAACAGGCAGCCCGGCTTTTGGCGCTGCTGGAGGGCCGGGAACCGGCCTGCACCAACTTCCGGGCCATGCCCCCGTCGGTGCAGAAGACCTACGCCCGCGCCTACTTTGACGCCAAGACCGAAGCCGGGCGGGAAAAGCGCCTGGCCTGGCTGGCGGACCGGCTGGACCAAAACCTGCGGCCGATGTGACCGCCTGACCGCCGGGATGATGAAAAGGAGGAGCCATGGCAAAGAAGCGGAAGACCCTTCCGAGGGAGATCAGGGGCCTTTTGGAAAGCGGGAATATCGAGGCCGTCAAGGAGCAGCTTTCCCGGTGCGAGCCCAACGCCCTCACCAGCGTCAAGTACGGCTCCAACATCTTCTCCCTGTCGCCCCTGCCCAGGGAGATCGCCCTTTGGGCCAAGGAGCAGGGCGCCGATGTGAACTTTTTGGACTACTACGGCAAGACCCCCATCTTTGCCCAGGCCGGTGCCTGGCAGGGGGATGTGCAGCTCCTCATCGACCTGGGGGCCAGGGTGGATGTAGCCGATCGCTCCGGCGTCACCCCCCTGCACCTGGCGGCGCTCTACGGGCGGATGGACGCGGTCCGGGCCCTGCTGGACGCCGGGGTGGATGTAAATGTCCGGTCCGGCCGGACCGACTGGCCGGAAGGGTACAAGACGCCCCTGGAAAAGACCCTTGCCCAGGACCGCCTGCCCTATAAGGACCTGCTGGCCATGTGCACCCTCCTTTTGGACCGGGGGGCGGAGGTCACCGACCGCTGCCGGGAATCGCTGCGGGCGTCGGCGGAGCGGTTCCAGCGGAACAAGCGGGGGATGGAGGACTCGGACCTCCTCCGCAGCCAGACCGAGAGCCTGGAAAAACTTTACCAAATGTTTGATGTCGTCCCCGCCGGGGAGGTCCCCTTTCATGACGGCGTGTCCCCCATCCTGGTGACGGAAACCGAGGAGGACGCCCAGTTCCGGCAGCTTTGGGACTTCCTGGTCCCGCCCAGCGGAAAGGCCCGGACCGCCCAGGGGGAGATCATCCGCATCGCGGGCCGCGTCGAGAACGAGCTGATGGGCAACGGCGGCATCAACTGGGATGAGGACTTCCGGAAAATGCTCCGGGCCTTCCCCCGGTATGTCCGCCTGGGCAATGCCTTTTCCGAGGACGACGTCAAGGCAGCGGAGGTCCTTACCGGCCTTTTGACCGCCGCCGGGGACAAGGGCCGTATCGATGACTTCCTCTGCAAGGCCCTGTGTGCCTGCGCGGTGGCCTGGGTCCGGCAGAACCCGGACCCTTTGCCGCCCCTGGAGGCGGATTACAAGCGGTAAACCCGCGAAAGGAATTTGTTTTATGGAACGAGAGAAGAAAAAGGCGCTGCGGGAGCAGTACGACCAGCGCAGGCCGGAGATGGGGATCGTCTGCTGGCAGAGCGGTGAAAAGATGTGGATCGCCAAATCCACCGATGCCAAAGCCGACTACAACGGCAGCCTGTTTCAATTGCAGTTTGGTTCCTGGCCCAACCGGGAGCTGCAAAAGGCCTTTACCGAAGACCCCGGTTCCTTCCGGTGGTCGCTGCTGAAAAAAGCTGGACTACAAGGAGCGGGACGAGGACCACAGCGACGACCTGGAGCTGCTTTATCTTTTGTGCTTGGAGGAGTACCCGGACGCCCGGCAGATGCGGCCGGGCAGACGCTGAGAAGAAGGGAAGATCTGTGTTGAAGGATGAAAAAATGACGGCGGGCCGCCGGCAAAAGACCGCCCGCCTGCTGGTGCTGGGACTGGTGGTCTTTATCAATTGCTTCGGCTTTCCGCTCTACAACCTGAATAAAAGCTGGTCCTTTCTCATCACCGCCATAAATTTTTCCACGGTGCTTTGCTGCGCCGTGTTGGCGGGCGGTTTTTTCGCGGCTCTTTTTCCGGCCAGGGGAGGCGCCTTTGTCCTGCTGGTGACGCTGGCCCTGACCTTTGCGGGGCTGGGATGCCGTTATCTCCTGGAGCTGGGGGAGGTCTCCAATACCTACAACTTCACCCTGCCCAACCTCCTGCTCCACATCGGGGCCTTTGTGGGGATCACCTGGCTGGCCTGGTTTTATGCTGCCCGGAATAAATCCGCCGGCCGCTGACAGAGAGCCCGCCCCAGAATCTTTTGACCCTTTCTTAAGGAGGTCTTTATTCCATGGACCCCAGGACCATCGAGATCTATGACACCACCCTCCGGGACGGAGCCCAGGGGGAGGGCATCAGCTTTTCCCTGGAGGACAAGCTGAACATCGCCCAGAAGCTCGCAAAGCTGGGCATCGCCTTCATCGAGGCGGGGAACCCCGGCTCCAACCCCAAGGATATGGAATTCTTCCGCCGGGCCGGGGAGGTTTCCTTGGGGGAGACCCGGCTGGTGGCCTTCGGTTCCACCCGCAAAAAGGACACCCCGGTGGAGGAGGACGAGGGCTGTGCCGCCCTCCTTTCCGCCGGGACCCGGTGGGTGGCCGTCTTCGGCAAGAGCTGGGACCTCCACGTGCGGGACGTGCTGCGCACCACCCTCCCGGAAAACCTCCAAATGATCCGGGATACCGTGTCCTTCCTGAAGGGGAAGGGGAAGCGGGTCATCTTTGACGCGGAGCACTTCTTTGATGGCTATAAAAGCGCCCCGGACTTTGCCCGCCAGGCGGTGCTGGCGGCCAGGGACGCCGGGGCGGACCGCGTGGTCCTCTGCGACACCAACGGCGGCACCTTCCCGGAGGAGATCGCCCGCGTCACCGGGGAGATGGTGGAACTGCTGGGGGTGCCGGTGGGCATCCACGCCCACAACGACACCGGCTGCGCCGTGGCCGCCGCCATGGCGGCGGTGGAGGCGGGGGCCTCCCAGGTCCAGGGGACCTATATCGGCTTCGGGGAGCGGTGCGGCAACACCAACCTTTCCACCGTCATCCCCAATCTCCAGATGAAGAAGGGCTACCGCTGCATCCCGGAAGACAAGCTGGTGCGCCTGGGGAAGACCGCCCGGTACATCGCCCAGGTGACCAACCTAGTCCTTTCCCCCAGTATGCCCTATGTGGGCCGCAGCGCCTTTGCCCACAAGGGGGGGATGCATGTGGACGGAGTGGCGAAGAATGCCCTTTCCTTTGAGCACATCACCCCGGAATCGGTGGGGAACCGGCGGCAGATCCTCCTTTCCGAGTTTGCCGGGCGCACCGCCATCGCCGGCAAGATCGCGGAGCTGGACAGCTCCATCACGCGGGACAGCCGGGTGACGGCGGAGCTCATCGAAAAGCTCAAGGGCCTGGAGTACCAGGGCTTCGCCTTTGAGTCCGCCACCGCCAGCTTTGAGCTCTTTGCCCTAAAGCAGCTGGGGAAGTACCGCCCGGCCTTTGACCTGGAATACTTCAAGACCCTGGGGGAGCAGCCGGCGGTGAATGTGGAGCGGTGCTGTTCCGCCATCGTCAAGGTGCGGGTGGGGGAGAGCGTCGAGATGACCTCCGCCGAGGGGGATGGGCCGGTCCACGCCCTGGACATCGCCCTGCGGAAGGCCCTGGAGGTCTTTTACCCCTGCCTTTCCCAGGTGCGCCTCATCGACTACAAGGTGCGGGTGATGGAAGGGCACATGGCTACCGCCGCCATCGTCCGGGTGCTCATCGAATCCACCGATGGCGTATCCACCTGGACCACTGTGGGCTGTTCGGCGGACATCATCGATGCCAGCTGGCAGGCCCTGCGGGACTCCATGGAGTACAAGCTGATGAAGGACGGGAGGATCTGACCGGGGCGGAAAATCTTTTTTGTGGACGGGGAAATGTATATGTTAAAATGATATGAACCAATAAGAAGAGGAAGTCAAAGCAAAACTGTGATAGAATGAGTTCACCACAAACCATTCCACAGAAAGGCAGAGACTTCCCATGAATAAGAT
>JAETSQ010000001.1 GCA_021769525.1 Oscillospiraceae bacterium | reverse complement strand
ATGTATGTGCTGTCCCCGGTGAGCAGCTACACCTCCGAGGACTATGAGGCGTCAGGCCTGAAGGCGGAGAAGAAGAGGTGCGTTTCCCCGGAGGTCTGGAAGGACCTGAAGCCCGGCGACCGGGTGAAACTCTTCTTTGATGACAAGCAGCGGGTCATTATGGTGGCTCTGGACGGCTGAAAATGTCCTCCTGATGGACCGGGAAAGCGGCGCTTTCCCGGTGCCCCCCCCCCGCTAACAGGGGGGTACTACCTACATTAGGGGGTCGGCTATGGATGATATTATCCTGTATGACTGGCTCTCTTTCAGCGCAAAATGGGAGGACCCCTATCGCATGACCGCTCTCTTGGGGCTGGCCAGATTGCCTTGGCAGCGCATAAAGGGAGCGAGGGGCTACCAGGAGCGGCTGTATTTTAATGCCATCTCCATCCACTTTAATGGCCGCGGGGATATGGGCGTCTGGTGTGAGATGTCCGGCCAGGGCTGCCGGGCCTTTGAGACCTTGTCCACCCTGGAAGGCGATAAATGGCAGGCCCTCTTTCAGGCGATCTTTCAGCAGGGCCTGAACATCACCCGCCTGGATGTGGCCTATGATGACCATACCGGGACCCTGGACATCGACCAGATCATCCAGGACGTTCGGCAGCGGGAATACATCAGTTGCATGAAGTACTGGGAGATCATCGAAAGCAGCAAGGGCAAAACGGTGCAGATCGGCTCCCCTCAATCGGATACCCTCATCCGTATCTATGATAAAGCCAGGGAGCGGAACTGCCCGGACGGCGAACATTGGATACGCTGCGAACTCCAGCTTAGGCGGGACCGGGCAGTGACTTTCGCCCAGCTCCCGCAGACCATCGGCGAAGCGTACTGCGGTGTGGTGATGAATTACCTCCGGTTCGTGGAACCGATGGAGGAAGACACCAACCGCTGGCGGTGGCCCCTCAAGCCTTATTGGGCAAATTTCCTTTGCAACGCCAACGCCATTGGCATCTACCGGTCCCCCGGCCTGGAATATAACCTGGACCGCTGCAAACGGTATGTGATCCGCCAGGCGGGGAACGCCATTGATGCCTTTATCCAGATCGTGGGCCTGCCCACTTTTTTGAATGAGCTGTACAGCAGGTCAGTCAGACGCAATCCCAAATATGACCGGCTGGTTGCCGAACATAAGACTTTGCAAAACAGCCCCGACCAGGGCTTTTTGACCCCGCCGCCGGGAGAAGGCGGCAGCCTTTGAGGAAGGAGGTATTACACAATGACGAAGAAACTGCTTGCTGCGGCTCTGGCCTGTATGACCATGACGGTCACCGCCTTCGCCACCGAGGGGACGGGCGCATCCGGGACCACCGGCATGGATGCCGTTCTGGGTGCTATGACCACCCTCACCAGCCTGCTGGGCAGCGTCTGGGAGCTGATGACCAGCAACCCTCTGCTGACGCTGTTCCTGGCGGCTAGCCTGCTGAGTGTAGGTGTTTATGCGTTCCGCCAGGTGAAACGGGCATCCCGCGGCTGACACAAAGGCAGGGCGCAGGCAAAAACCTGCGCCCTGTGATCTTATTTTGTAATACAAAGCAGGGTCGTGCTGCCGGATGATCCGCAGGCACCTGAAGAAAAAGTGTAATACACATTGGGGGATGATGATATGTGGCTGGATGAAATACTGGGGCTGTTTGGCAGCACCCTGGACGCCCTTTTCGGCATCCCTGCCCTGGGCTTTTTCTTGGTCCTGCCGCTGTTCCTAGCGCTCTGGGCCATGCTGGCCGGTTTGATACGCCGGGGCGGAGGAGGCAGGCTGTGAGCCCGGCCTTGCCGCATACATCAGGTCATTCAGCCGCTTCTCCTCGAAGTACGTCCGGATGGCGTATTTAATAAGAGCCTTTGGGATGCGGTACGCCAGTACATACACAATTAGGATGATTATTCCGACAAAGAATAGCAGTGATATTAACATAGGTGATGTTGTTGGTGGACTCATGTCTATTCCTCCTAGGTGGTGATTTGATGAGAAAGTTCAAGTCCATTATATCAGTTTTTCTAGCGGTTGCAATAGCCGCCGTATCTTTTGTACCAGCTTTTGCGGTTGACCCCAGCTTAATTGTCGATGGCGCTGCTGTTGCTCCATCATTTTTTGATTGGGCCGTTGGTAGTTTAAAGTCTTTCAGCTATTGGTATACCGGTTTTCTTGATAAAGATATTTGCTCCAATTCTGGTCCTGACGGAAATGGCCGTCACATTTTTGAGGTGCAATATACTACCATAAACGGCAAACTGGGTTATTATAATATTTGCAAAAATTGCGGGAAATCGGTTGGGGAAGTTGCCGAGCCTGCCTACGAAGAAGAGGTCTCAAAACTGCCAGCGCAAGGGTATAACTCGGATGGGTCGCTGTATGTTACATTATCCCACGACTACATAGAAGTTCCTGTACCTAATACATATGGTTATGTTTATTGTGAGCATTCTGACAAAACATCGCGGGAGGCCTCTTTTTCTTACCGTTTTAATTGCGCAGATAATTCTGTTTTAGTCTATCCACGTAGTGGTTCTTCTTCGTTTCAATATCCTGGTTTTTGGTTTTCTTTCGGCTTTACGGTTCCGATTGATGGCTATTATACATCTTTGGATGGTCCTGCTTTTTCTCTTTCTTATGATGATGTTTCTGGTAATCGTACTACTGTAAGCGCTCTTTATAGCGATTATAGTGGTTCTGTGCAGTCTCCAGGTTATCGGTCTTTTTATTCGGCCGGAAAATTTGTTCGGCATCTTGCTCTTACGACTTTTTTGGGCAGTAAGGCTCCATCTGGTCCTATATCCTATATGTCTGTTGTTGCTTATCCTCCAACCTATAAGGTCGAGCCATTGGAATCTATAAGTGGTACTGATGGCACTTACGCCCCGGACACCCGCCCCACCACCATCACGGGGGATTACGCCATTGTAGACAACCAGGGCCAGGTCACCATCATCAAGGACTCCACCATCGTCAACGAGACCACCAACAACTACTACAACCCCGCCACCGGGCAGCAGCAGCCAATTACGGACTGGTCCTATGATTACCCCTCCCGTACTTACACCGTCACCACCGATAGCAACAACACCGTTACCATCACCTACGGGGATGAGCACGTGGTCATCAACGAGGGGGACATCGTTTACAACATCTACTACGCTATGGACGATGTTGGCGGCGATAAACCCGCCTGCGAACACGACTGGCAGGCAGGGGATAAAATAGAGCCTACCTGTGTGCAGTCAGGCAGTCAGCCTTATACCTGCTCCAAGTGCGGCGAGGCAAAGTCGGAATCCATCCCGGCCCTGGGCCACGATTGGCAGGTCTTGCAGTCCGTCACCACCAAGTACAACGATTCCGGCCAGCTGCTCCAGGAAGGTTACACCATCTACGAGTGCAGCCGATGCAAGGAGCAGTACAAGACGGCCTCCGGTGTCAGTCCTCCTCCCTCCGGCGGCGGAGGTTCCGGCGGCACGGATACCCCCGGAGGAGACGGCAGCATTTGGGACAAGCTGGGGGATCTGATCGGCGGCACCGTCTCCGGTATCTCCGGTCTGCTGGGCTCCGTAGTCAGTAAGCTGCTGGACGCCCTCATCGCTCTGGGCAAGACCATCCTGGACGGCCTGACCGCCGTGGTCGGCACCATCCTGGCGATATTCGAGGAGCTGCCCCAGCTTTTCAGCGGCTTTGTGGCCTTTCTGGCGGCGGTGTTCCCCTTTATCCCGGAGGAGATGATTACCCTGCTGACCTTCGGCCTTGCGGCTGTTGTGTTCGTGGGGATCATTAAGGCGGTGAGACGATGATCTCGGATATTTCTGCCCTTTTCCTGTGGGTAAAGGAGGTCTTTTCCCTTCAGGTCACCCTCTACGGCTTCACCTTCAGCTTCTGGGAGGTGTTCCTGTTTGATACCGTTGCGGGCATTGTTGCTTTCGTGCTAAAAGAGATGTTTCTTGGTGATTAGTCTCCTTTGCAGGGCCTAGCGAGGGCCCCCACAGGGGACCCGCCCCCTTATCCTTTCGTACCATGAGGAGGTGTTTTTCTTGGATGATATGCAGATCTTGGAGGATGCCCTTACGCCGGAACTATCGGGATCAGCCCCGGACCACCTCTCTGAAGGAGATTTGGAGGGTTCCGAGGTACAGGATGAGACAGATTCCCCTGCATCGGAAGCTGAGATACTAGAGGTGACATCGGAGGAGACGAGCTCTCCCGCAGGGGCAGAGCCGCCGGAGGTCTCTGCCCCTGGAGATGCCCCGGTCATCGTCATCAGCGGGGACGCTTTTTCTGAGGGAGAAGATGTGGGCGCCGATTACTTTTCCGATAAGAAAGAGGTCCGGGAGGAATACCGGGATTCCGGCCCGGTGCTGGTCGTGCAGGAGCCCCCGCCCCGGCCCCTGTTCACAACACCCTTTTCGGATTATACCGTCACCGAGGGGCTGCTGCTCCTGCTGCTTTTGTGCCTGGTGGCGCAGTCCTGCATCCGGATGCTGAAAGGAGGCTTTTCATGGCTGCGGTAGTCGCCGAATTTTTCGGCATCATGGGCCTTAGCCCGGTCCCCCCGGCTGATCTGGCGGAGCTTATCCCCTACCTGCTCACCGTCCTGGTGGGCGTAGCCCTGGTTTCCGGTGTATTCCGGGCCATTGGCTCCCTGGCGGAGGTCTTCCTGGCCTCCTGGCGCTGGAGGTGATGGGATGGCTGTTCTTCTCCTGCTTGCTTTGGGCCTTGCCCTTGTCATGTTCCCCACCTTCCGGTGCGCCTGCTCCCATGTGGTCCCCCTGCTCTGGTCCGGGGGACGGGATCTGATCCGCTGGTTCCGGCGTCATGGCTTTGACCGCTGTCCCTCCGGCGAACTGGTGGCCTATACCGGCCTGTTCGGCAAGGGGAAGACCCTGTCCGCCGTCCACAAGGTGACCGGCGCCTACTACCGGTACAACGGCAGGACGGTCTGGTGTCCCCGGCGCCAGAAGCTGGTGACCCAGCGGATCAAGGTGATCTCCAACGTGGCCCTCAACATCCCCTACGAGGAGTTTATCTCCCTGGAGCAGGTGGTGCTCGCCGCCGAGCTGAACCGGAAGTATGACGATGAGAATGACGTCCTCACCGTGACCCTGGTCCTGGGGGATGAGTTCTCGGTCCAGATGAACAGCCGGAACTTCAAGACTAACATCGACCCCCTGTTTTTGAATACCATTCTCACCTGCCGCCACTACTCCATCTCCCTGTATTACACCGCCCAGCGGTTCGGCCATGTGAACGCTCTTCTTCGCCAGGTGACGAGTTACGTGGTGGACTGTGATAAGCTGTGGCGGTTCCAGCGGCTTTCTGTCTATGACGCCTGGGAGCTGGAGAACGCCGCCAACACTCGGCTCATCACTCCGCAGGGCAGGAGCTGCTGGTTCGTCCGGGACCGGGACTATCAGGCCTATGACACCCTTGCCTGTGTCGGCAATCTGAAAAAGTCCATGATCGCCGGGGACATGATGACCGAGGAGGAGATACTGAAGCTCCAGCAGAATCCCCAGTCCCCCAATATGGATGGGGTCCTGAAGCCTTCCAGACGCTGGCAAAGGCTCCGGCGGAAGAGCCGGAAGTGAGTGGGCCCCGCAAAGGGCTCCGCCCTGCGGGGCCCGACCGGAAAGGAGGTGAAGACAGCGTGGCATTTGCTCGAATCTGTGAACTGGGATATTGCCCCTATTCCGACCTCTATCCCTTACCGGCTTCTGACGTCCTGACCTGTGATGACTGCCCCCACTCGGTTTATATCGATACCGCGGTTTTAGATGCTTCCTCGGAACAGAGCCATCCCAAGGACCTCCTGGGATAATGGTTCAACCAATCCTGACAGGCGCGGATCTCCTCCTCCGAAACCTGGGAGAAATCTGTCCCCTTCGGGAACCAGCGGCGGATCATCCGGTTCTGGTTTTCATTGCGGCCCTTCTCCCAGGCGGCGTAAGAGTGGCAGTAATACACCCGGAACCGCTCCCCGCCCCGGACGGAGCTGCACAGCTCCTCATATTGCAGGAATTCCGGCCCGTTGTCCGTTGTAATGCTCCGAAAATGCCGCCGGAAGTCCGGCAGATCCATTTCCAACCGGTCCAGAGCCGCCCGAACCGAGGCGGCCCTTTTATTTGGCAGCCGGATGATATGCTCCCGTTTCGTCTTCCGCTCGGTAAGGGTCAGCAGCGCCGCCCGGCTTCCGGCCCTCCCCACCACCAGGTCCATCTCCTGGTGCCCATATTCCTCTAGCAGCCCAATGTGTTCCGGGCGGTCTGCGATAGAGGGCAACGAAGGATGAGCTACCCGCTGCACCTTTCGGTAACCGCGCTTTTTCCGCTTGCCCTTCTCCCAGAGGTCCTTGTTGGTCAGGTTCAGGAAAACCCGTTTCTCTATGTAGCTGTACAGGGTGGAGACGCAGATCGTAGTCTTGAATCCCTCCTTCCTGGCCGCTGCCAGCGCCGCTCCGGGGGAGTACCGCTTCCGTTTGTCGATGCTGCCGTCCTCCTGGATGCCCAGCATCTTCCGCTCAAGGAAGGTTGCAAAGGCGTGGTCATTGCCGATTTTGAGGCGCCGTCCTTTAGCCGTCTGGTTGTAGTCGTGGACCGCCTGGCCCTTGTCCGCGGAATATCGTTCTATGTCCCGATAATCTACGGTATGCAGATAGGTCCCCCGGTCGATCTCGTCATAGATCGCCTGGCGGCAGAATCCCAACTGCCGGGCGATCTGCGTCACCGGTATCTTTGCTCGAAGCAGGGCCTCCAGCTGGTCCCGTTCCGACCTGGTCATGTAGTGCTGTTTTTTCGTCATCGCCCCGCATCTCCTTTCTGTGCGTCAAAGCTGCTGACCTGAAACAGGCTTATTGTATTACATTTCCTCTCGATTTGCCGGCGCCCTGGCGGCTTTTCTGTATGACACTATCCCTTTTCCTTCACCGCCCGGATGATCTCTGTCTGAATATTCTCCACCAACCCCTCTACCTTGCTGAGGGTACGTCTTAACGTTACCGCCTTCTCATTCAGCCGCATCAGTTCCTTTCGCTTTACCGCTATCTGCCTGTCCAGCTCCGCCAGCTGGCGCTCCCGCTCCGGCAGCTCCCACATACACCGGGTCACCAGCCCCTCAAGCCTGGCGGTAAAAGTATCTCCCACCTGCCGGTTGATGAGTTCCTCCAGCTCCTCCGAGAACCGGATGCTCCGGATGCTGCTTTTCTTCATGCCCGTCCCTCCCAAAATGTTTTTATTGCAGGCTGCAAGGCTCCTGCCTTGCGGCCTGTAATTGCATCATCCCACCCCGGAGCAGAGCTGTCAAGGGACCGTAAAAAACAAACAGGTGACAATTTCCCGCGGGAAATTGTCACCTGTTTGTTTTTTGCGAAAGCCCTTGACGGGTTTGCTCTAGGGGTGGTACTTCCAACCGCCCTGAAATTTTTCCGCTTGTCCAGATTCTTCTTGACATTTGCTCAAAAACTTCCTCCGGGAATGAAACGGCCGGGACGGCTTATACTAACACTATACTTTTGGATACTGGAGGTATTGCCATGAAGATCACCATACAGGCTGTGTTCCCCGGCGGGGAGGAGGCCCGGCTGGCGGCCTCTTCCCTGGCCGCCGCCCAGGGGGGAGGCTTGGACCTCTCCATCTCCACCCACAGCCCCGGAGAGGGGATCTCCCACCACACCCCTTTTTCCGCCCTGATGGGGCCAGCGGCCGCGGCCGGTCCGGCATCCGGCGGGACGATGGTCACCGTCCGGTGCGCCCCGGAGCAGGAGGCCTTTGTGATGGGGGAGCTGGCGGCCCTGGGGGCCCGGAAGGTCTGCCAGTACGGGGAATAGTCCGGCGGTTTATCCCTTTACTGCAAAAAAACTTCCGGGGAGCACTTGACATTTTCCCCGCCGCGGCATATAATACCCATAAACCGATGAGGCAGAGATAAAACCAGGTACGACCCCACAGAGAGCCGGCGGCGCTGAGAGTCCGGCGGGAAACGGCGTGGACAAATGGACTGCTGAGGGCCGGGATGAACGGCGAAAAAACGCCCAGTATTCCCGGACGGGGGGCGCCCGTTACAGAGCCGGGGATGTGTTGGCATCCTGCTGAGGGGCCGCGGCAGAAGCGCGGCAATCAAGGTGGCACCGCAGATGATCTTTCGTCTGTCCTTGTTCTTCCCCTGGGGGGAGAGCGTGGACGGGCGTTTTTTTGTATCCACAAGCGCCATCCCCGCACACAGGCCACTCCAACAGGTGGCAGCTCAAAGCCGGAAAGGGGCAAAGCCCCCCGGCCGCAGCCATTGGAAAGGAGTTTCACCATGAAAAAGCTGTTTACCGTCCTGCTGGCCATCGCCGTAGTTTTCGTTATGACCGCCTGCGGCGGAGGGAACGCCTCCGCCCCCGATGCCGGCAGCGCCGGTCCGGCCGCGCCGGGAAGCAGGATGGTCACCGTGGGCCTCATCCAGCTGACAGAGCACCCCTCCCTGGATGAGATCCGGACCGCCATCACCGCCCGTCTCACGGAAAAGGCCAGGGAGAACGGCCTGGAGATCGAGGTAAACTACCAGAACGGCCAGGGGGACACCAGCACCATCAACACCATCTGCCAGCAGTTTGTGGCAAGCAAGGTGGATGTCATCGTGGCCATCGCCACCCCTGCCGCTCAGGGAGCCGCCACCGCCGCGGAAAACAGCGGCATCCCGGTGGTCTTTTCCGCCGTCACCGATCCGGTGGCCGCCGGCCTGGTGGAGAGCATCGAGGCCCCCGGCGGGAACATCACCGGCACTTCCGACGCCATCCCGGTGGAGAAGATCTTTGCCCTGGCCCAGGAGCTGACCCCCGATGTAAAGAGCTACGGCCTCATCTACAACACCAGCGAGGACAACAGCCTTTCGGTCATCGCCCAGGTAAAGACCTACCTGGACGGCAAAGGCATCCCCTACACCGAGGGGGCGGTGACCACCTCCGCCGATGTCCAGGCCTCCGCCCGGAACCTCCTGGAAAAGTGCGACGCCGTCTTTGCCCCCATCGATAACACCGTGGCCAGCGCCATGGCCGTCCTGGCGGACGAGGCCATCAAGGCCAAAAAGCCGGTGTACGTAGCCGCCGATTCTATGGTGGCGGACGGGGGCCTTGCCACCGTGGGAGTGAACTACACCAACCTGGGCACCCAGACGGCGGACATGGTGCTGAAGGTCCTCACCGGCACCCCCGCCGGGGAGATCCCGGTGGAGATCCTGCGGGATAACGCCGTGGTCATCAACGGCATCACCGCCGCCGCCATCGGCGTGGACGTTTCCAAGTACGGCCCCAGCGGCGACGACATCATTTCCGCCGTAAACTGAGCCGTCCCCTCCATCATGAAAAAGAAGGAGTAAGCTATGAGCCTTTCCGTTTTACAGGGGGCAGTGGAACAGGGTTTCATCTACAGCCTGGTGGCCCTGGGGCTGTTCCTCTCCTACCGCGTCCTGGACGTGGCCGACCTCACCACCGACGGCAGCTTCACCCTGGGGGCCGCCTGCTCCGCCATCCTCACCATCCAGGGGCACCCCGCCGCGGGGCTGCTGCTGGCCCTCCTGGCCGGGGCCGCCGCCGGGCTGGTCACCGCCCTTTTGCAGACCCGGCTGGGGGTGCAGCCCATCCTGGCGGGCATCGTCACCATGACCGGCCTTTATTCCGTCAACCTCATGGTGATGGGGGGCCGCTCCAACCTGAATATGCTGAAGGAAGAGAACGTCTTCACCGCCGCCGAGGCCCTCCTGGGGCCCGCGGGAAAACTGCTGCTGGCGGGGGCCTTCGCCCTGGCGGTGGGAGGGCTGCTGGCCCTCTTCCTGCGCACCCAGCTGGGGCTGTCCATCCGGGCCACCGGGGACAACCGGGAGATGGTGGCGGCCTCCTCCATCGACCCCGCCTTTACCACCACCGTGGGCCTCTGCATCGCCAACGCCCTGGTGTCCCTTTCCGGGGGGCTGCTGGTGCAGTACCAGAAGTTCTCCGATGTGAACCTGGGCACCGGCATGGTGGTCATCGGCCTTGCCAGCCTTATCATCGGCGAGGTGATAACGGGGCGGCGGACCATCCTCCGGGGCATCGCCGCCGCCGTCCTGGGGGCGGTCATCTACCGCATCATCATCGCCGCCGCCCTGGCCGCCAACGTGGGGGCCCAGAACTTCAAGCTGGTCTCCGCCGTCATCGTGGCCGCCGCCATCTCCTGGCCCTGTGTCCGGGAAAAACTGCAATTCCAGAAGCTGCGCCGGGAGGTGGAGAAAAATGGCTGAACTGCTGAAGATCGACCGCGTCTCCAAGACCTTCTCCCCCGGCACCGTCCACGAGAAAAAGGCGGTGGAGGACCTCTCCCTCCTCTTAGAGAAGGGGGACTTCGTCACCGTCATCGGCAGCAACGGGGCGGGGAAATCCACCCTCTTCGGGGCCGTCGCCGGCAGCTTCTTCCCGGACGGGGGCAAGATCCTCCTGGACGGGGAGGACATCACCTTCCAGCCGGAGCACAAGCGGGCCCGGCAGATCGGGCGGCTGTTCCAGGACCCCTTAAAGGGCACCGCCCCCCACATGACCATTGAGGAAAATCTCTCCCTGGCCTACCTGCGCACCACCAGGCACCGCTCCCCCCTGGGGATCGTGGGGAAGAAGGACCAGGCGTACTTCCGGGAGCGGCTGGCTGCCCTGGGGCTGGGGCTGGAGGACCGGATGAAAAACCCGGTGGGGCTCCTTTCCGGCGGGCAGCGCCAGGCCCTCACCCTGCTGATGGCCACCCTGGTGACCCCCAAGCTCCTGCTGCTGGATGAGCACACCGCCGCCCTGGACCCCGCCACCGCGGAGAAGGTCCAGGCCCTCACCAAGGAGATCGTGGCGGATCGGGGCATCACCTGCATGATGATCACCCACAACATCTCCGCCGCCCTGGAGCTGGGGAACCGCACCCTGATGATGGACCGGGGACGCATCGTCCTGGAACTTTCCGGCACAGAGCGGGAGAGTATGACCGTCCCCCGCCTGCTGGAGCTCTTCAAGGAGAAGGTCTCCAGGGAGCTGGATAACGACCGGATGCTGCTGTAAGGATAGGCTTTATAAGGCGTGGGCCGGACAGAAAAATCCCCCGCGGGGCGGCTTTACCGGCCGCTTTGCGGGGGCGTTTTTTTATTCAAATTCGATGGTCCCGGTAGGCTTCGGCGTCAGGTCATACAGTACCCGGTTCACGCCGGGGACCTCGCCGGTGATCCGCCGGGTGATGCGCTTCAGCACCGGCCAGGGGACCTCTTCCACCGTGGCGGTCATGGCGTCCACCGTGTTCACCGCCCGCAGGATCACCGGCCAGTCAAAGGTCCGCGCTCCGTCCCGGACCCCTACCGACTTAAAGTCCGGCACCACCGTGAAGTACTGCCACACCTTCCCCGCCAGACCGGCGGCGGCAAACTCCTCCCGCAGGATGGCGTCCGATTCCCGCAGCGCCTCCAGGCGGTCGCGGGTGATGGCCCCCAGGCACCGCACCCCCAGCCCCGGACCGGGGAAGGGCTGGCGGTACACCATGCTGTCCGGCAGCCCCAGGGCCGCGCCGCAGGCCCGCACCTCGTCCTTAAAGAGCATCTTCAGCGGTTCCACCAGCGCAAAGTCCAGGTCCTCCGGCAGGCCCCCCACGTTGTGGTGGCTCTTTACCGCCTTCACCGTCTTGGTGCCGCTTTCGATGATGTCCGGGTAGATGGTCCCCTGGGCCAGATACCGCACCCCGGAGAGCTTTCTGGCTTCCTCCTCAAAGACCCGGATGAACTCCGCCCCGATGATCTTCCGCTTCTGCTCCGGGTCGGCCACACCGGCCAGCTTGTCCAGGAAGCGGTCCACTGCGTCCACATAGATGAGGTTGGCGTCCAGCCGGTTCCGGAACACCTCCACCACCTGCTCCGGCTCGCCCTTGCGCAGCAGGCCGTGGTTGACATGGACGCAGGTGAGCTGCTTGCCGATGGCCTTGATGAGCAGCGCCGCCACCACGGAGGAATCCACCCCGCCGGAAAGGGCCAGCAGCACCCGGCTGTCCCCCACCTGGCGGCGGATCCGCTCCACCTGGTCGGCGATGAAGTTCTCCATGGTCCAGTTCTTTTCCGCGTGGCAGACGTCAAAAACAAAGTGGCTCAGCGCAGCCTTCCGGGCCTCTTCCCCGGCAGGCCAGGGATCGCTCCCCTGGTGGTCCACCGGCAGCACCGGGACCGGGGCCTTCCAGACGTGCTCCCCTGCGTCGATCTCCTTCCCGTCCACCACCCGGTTGGGGCCGCCGTTTAAGATGATCCCCCGGACACCCGGCAGTGCCGCCAGCTCCTCCGGGGCGATGTCGTGGGGATAAATTTCGCTGTACACCCCCATGGCCCGAATCTCCCTGGCCAGCCGGGGATTTTCCTCGCTGCCCAGGTCCAAAATCACGATCATGTCCTGCTTCATACGCCGCCTCCTAAAACTAAAAATCTGGTACTATTTTACTATATCGGCAGGCCCGGCGCAACAGGCGGCACATATTTTTTCACAGCGTTTTAGGGCGTGCTCTCCTCCTCCAGCCCCCGGAAGATCCGGGCTAGGACGATGACCGCGGCGGTGGCCAGCACCACTTCGGCGGTGAACTGGGCGTAGGCCAGGCCGTAAAGGGGGAAGAGGGTGCCCAGGATATAAAGGGCGGGGATCTCCAGGACGATCTTCCGGAGGATGGCAAAGAGCAGGGCCTTCTTCCCCATGCCGCAGGCCTGGAAGACCCCCACCGCCAAAAAGTCCATGCAGACAAAGGGCAGCCCCAGGCACATTCCCCGCAGGAAGCGGCTGCCGTAGCCCACAATGACCGGGTTCTCCATAAAGAGGCTCACCAGATTTGCCGCCCACAGGTAGTATCCGGCTGCGATGGCAGTAATAACGCTGATGGAAATGCCGCTGGAGTAGCGGAAAACGGCCTTCATCCGGGGACCGTTGCGGCTGCCGTAGTTGTAGCTGATGAGGGGCATGATGCCCTGGGAAAGACCCAGAGAGATATACAGAGGCACCTGGTTGATCTTCTGGGAAATGCCCATGGCGGCCACCGCGTCGGGGCCGTGGAAGGAGGTGAAGTTGTTCAGCACCGTCATGCCGGTGACGTTGAGAAGGTTCTGGATGGCGGAGGGGATGCCCACCGCGCAGACCCCCATCACGATGGCCCGCTCAAAGCGCAGCTGCCGGGGGGAGATGGATATATAGGTGTTCTTCCGCTTCACAAAGAGCAGAACGAAGAAATAGAGGCAGGCAAAACAGTTGGAAAGGAAGGTGGCAAGCCCGGCCCCGGCAGCTCCCATCCCCAGCCCCTGGGGCAGGATGAAGATGGGGTCCAGAATGATGTTGAGGAGGCAGCCGCTCATGGTGCCGATGCTGGCGTGGAGGGCCGCTCCCTCGGAGCGCACCAGGTAGGCCATCACCACATTGAGGATGGCTGGGGCGGCCCCGCAGGAAACCGTCCACAGGAGGTACTCCCCGGTGGCCTGGGCGGTGGTCCGGTCCGCTCCCAGCACGGCCAGGAGAGGGGTGCGAAATAGGGTGCAGAGCAGGGAGAAGAGTATCCCGCTGCAAAGGGCGCACCAGAAGCCGAAGGCGGAGGAACTGCGCACCACATCGTACTTCTTCTGGCCCAGAGCGCGGCTCATCATGCTGGAGCTGCCCACCCCAAAGAGGTTATTGACGGCGTTGAAGGCCAGCAGCACCGGAGCCGCCAGCGTGACGGCGGCATTCTGCACCGGATCGTTCAGCATCCCCACAAAATAAGTATCTGCCAGGTTGTAGATCACCATCACCAGGGAGCTGATGATGGTGGGGATGGCCATGGTCATCACAGCCTTGGGCACAGGAGCATTTTCAAAAAGTTCTACTTTTTCCCGATCGTCCATAAGATTTGTTTGATTCTCCTTACTTCACCTGCTCGATGCGTTCCCGCAGCTTCTCCAGGGCCTCCTTATACCGGGTGGAGGCCAGCTTGGGGAAGGCCCGCAGCAAACGGCGGTCTTGGAATTTGCGCAGCTCCAGAAGGGACTGGATGCGGCGGGAATTGTAGGAGCTCTCCTCGAAGCGCTCCTCCAGCCGCTCCCGCAGCTCTTCCAGCGCCACCGCCGGGCGGCTGCCCCGCAGCTCCTCCAGGGCGGAGGCGCCGATGCTCTCCTCCAGGCGGAGCTGGAGGCTTTCCCGCAGGGTCTCCGCCCGCTGGCGGGCCTGGGCCTTGTAGGCGTCCACGGCTTCCTGGATCTCCGCCAGCCGCCCGTTGAGGGTGAGGATATGCCGCACCGTCACAAAGCAGTCCGCCGCCCCGGCGGCAAAGCAGACCCCCGCGGCGGTAAAGATCCACCCGGAGGAGAGGGCGTCCACTGCCGCCATCACCCGCGGGTGCACCGCCTTGATGAGCACCACCGAAAAGGAGCCGAAGGCCAGGGCCCCCAGCAGGCACACCCGCCCGTTGATGTTGTACCGGTACTCGCTGTAATCCCACCACCGGGCATGGAACAGTTTTTCCATCGCCCAGGAGGTGATATACTCCAGGGTGCAGGTGAGGACCATGCTGGAGAAAAAAAGGTTCCAGGGGCTGATGTCCGGTTCCCGCCAGAAGGCCAGGATCACCGTCAGCGCCCCGAAGCCGTATACCGGGCAGAGCGGCCCGTTGAGGAAGCCCCGGTTCACCAGGGACCGGGAGGTGATGGAGCATAGGGTGGACTCATATACCCACCCGAAAAAGCTGTAAAGGATGAACCAAAGAAAAACTTTCGCCGCGACGAGCATTCCGATCCTCCTGCTGCAAGCTGAAACACAAGAACCTGCTTAGTATCTCCCGGCGCACCGCCTGAACAGGCTCTAAAAAAAGTCATATTATATATCATACAACTTTCCGCCAGAAAGTCAACCGGTTTTCCGGGGGGTGACAAAGGCCCCCAACCGGTGTATAATGGTTCTGACATCACCGGAGAAGGGGCGGTTTTTATGCGGACGATCATCTGGTTCATCTACTTTTGGGGGTATCTCCTCTTTGCGCTGCCAAAGATGAAAAAGGCCCGGCGGCTTGAGGCCGCCGGGGAGCTGGAGGCGCGGGATGCCCTGGTGGAGTCCATGGTCCAAAAATGGGCCCGCTCCCTCCTGCGCCTGGCGGGGGTGCGGGTGGAACTCTCCGGCCTGGAGAATATTCCGGAGGGGCCCGCGGTATTCGTTCCCAACCATCAGAGCTATTTTGACATCCCGGTGCTGCTGGCCTGGCTGGACAAGCCCCACCCCCTGGTCTCCAAGCAGGAGGTGAAGAAGATCCCCCTCATCCGCACCTGGATGGAGCTGCTGGACTGTGTTTTCATCGACCGGGACAATGCCCGGCAGTCGGTAGCCGCCCTGGGGGAGGCGGCAAAGAACATGACCCAGCGGGGGCGGTCCTTCATCATCTTCCCGGAGGGCACCCGCAGCCGGGGGGACGAGATGGGGGAATTCAAAAACGGCGGGTTCCGGGCCGCCCTGAAGGCCGGCGTCCCGGTGGTCCCGGTGGTCATTGACGGGACCTACAGGGTGATGGAGGCCAACCATATGTGGATCCACCCGGCCTCGGTGCGGGTAAAGGTCCTGCCCCCCGTCCCCACCCAGGGGATGAGCCGGGAGGAATCCAAGCTCATCGGGGAGAAGGTCCGGGGGCTGATCCTGGAGGCCCGGCAGAGGTAGGCGTTTTTTATCGGGGCAGGTCTTGACTTTTGGGCTGGAAACGGTATAATAATTGAGGTATCCCGTTTTGGGGATGTCGCCGGGGTGTAGCGCAGCTGGTAGCGCGCCTCGTTCGGGACGAGGAAGCCGGGTGTTCGAGCCACCTCACTCCGACCAAACAGAAGGACCGGTCCATGGACCGGTCCTTCTGTTTGGTCGGAGTGAGGCGACCGCTGCGGCGGGGTTATCCGCTCGCTATGCTCGCTCTACGCGAAAAGAGGGGCTCATCGCCCCATCTCCGCGCTAAGAGCCGCCCTTCGGGCGGTTGCGCTCCGAAACGCGCCTGCGGGCGCAGCCTTTTCACACTTTTTCCCCCGTGCACACGCAAGCCTCTGCTCCTGGGATGCAGTTTTTTGACAGCTCAGAGCGAACCGATCTCGATGGTCTGGTGGGCGTAGTATTCCTCCATCGCGCCCAAGGCGATGACATTTTCCTTCTCCTCCCAGCCGGCGGGGGCATCCGCCAGGTCGGGGACGCCGTGCCAGCTCCCCATACAGAGGAAGCGCCGTTCCCCGGCGGGGGCGGCCCGCAGGTAGACAAAGGGGGCCCCGCGGGTGTAGAGGCGGACATACTCCCCCGTTTTTTTGCAGCTGAACTGAACGTACTGGCTGGTGAGCTCCTTTGCGATGATCCCCCTGTCCAGCTTGCCGGAATCCAGGAGGATCACTCCCCCCTCCGGCTCCCACATCCAGGTGTTCCGGGTGAGGAAGCCGTCCCCGTCCTGCTCCAGGATGGTGAGGGCCTCCTCCTGCTCCAGGCGCAGGCCGTAATCCGCCTGGGTGGTGCCGGAAACAAAGGGACAGCCAAAGGCGGTGAGGAACCCGCACTGGAAGTACATGGTCTTGCGGTCGTAGTTGAGGACCTTCATCTGGCAGGAGATGTGGTTCCCCTTCAGGGCGTAGGTGGTCTTTACCGCAAACCGCCAGGGGTAGATCTCCTCCGATTCCGGGGTGCTCTCCAGCCGCAGGCAGACGAGCCCCTTGTCCTGGCAGACCAGCTTGTGGCGCATCCGCAGGGCAAAGCCCCCCGGCGGCATCGCATACTCCTGCCCGCCGGCCTCATACCGGTTCCCCAGCAGGGGCCCGCATATGGGGAAAAGCACCGGGGCCTTGTGGGGCCACACCGAGGGGTCCCCCTGCCAGAGGTACTCCCGTCCGGTGCTTTTATCCAGGATGGAGGCCAGCTCCGCCCCCAGCATCTCCACCGCCACCCGGAACCGGGCATTCTCCATCGTCAGCTGCATTTTCGCCATCCCTTCCTGTCCCCGCGCCAGCGGATCGTCCAAATTTTTCCCGATTCTTCCTTGCACTTTTCTGTATAACGTGTATAATAAAATAAGGATTTTCCATCCGTCCGGGCTCTGCTCCCGGCTCTTTGCGGGGCCGATGATCCTGCGGAGAGAATGGATGCTTTATTTTTTCAACCATGGGCCCTATTCTATTATACTGTCTTTTTCAAATATTTTCCACAGGGAAATCGCTCTTCAACGAAATTTTTGCGTAAAAATTTATCCGATCGAGGGGGGAAAGCCCAGAGGGCTTTTCAGGAAGGGGAATTATATGGCCGCCATCGTCACCACTGTCACCAATATCCGGGCCGTTTTGGACGGCAAAGTGAGGACCTGCCATCTGCGCATCAGCGAGGGGCGCATCCAGGGGATCCTTCCCCCAGGGGACGCCTACGGCAGGGTCATCGACGGCCACGGGATGCTGGCCCTCCCCGGCCTCATCGACGCCCATGTCCACGGGGGCTGGGGGGTGGACCTGGGGGCGGTGACCAGCCCCCGCGAGGTGCGCACCTTCCGGGATTTCTGCGCTTCCCACGGGGTCACCTTCTTCCTCCCCACCCTCCGGGCCGACACCGAAGAGCACCTCCTGCGGGCGGCCACCGCCATCGGCGCCGCCGGCTGCCCCCAGATCGCCGGCATCCACCTGGAGGGGCCCTTTCTGGCGGAGGGCTGGCAGGGGAGCCACACCCCAAAAAAATTCCTGCGGGAGCCGGACTTCGCCCTCTTCTCCCGCATCCAGGAGGCCTCCGGCGGCATCGTCAACCGGGTCACCCTCTCTCCGGAGCTGCCCGGCGCCGCGGAATTTACCCGCCGTCTCACCTCGGAAGGGGTGCGGGTCTTTCTGGGCCATTCCGGGGCCACCTATGAGCAGACGATGGACTGCGTCCGGGCCGGGGCCATCGGGATCACCCACATCTTCCACTACACCGCCCCCATGAGCCAGGAGGAACCCGGCCTTGTGGCCGCCGCCCTGGAGCAGGACCTCTTCTGCGAGGTCATCTGCGATACACGCTGCACCCCCGCCCCCCTGCTCCGGCTCCTCCTCCACACCAAGGGCATCGGCCGGACGGCGGCGGTCACCAACGGCCTTTCCCTCACCGGGCTGGCGGACGGTCTCTATCCCCTGGGGGAGCGCAGCGCCGCCCTGCGGGACGGGGCCCTCACCTACCTGGATGACAGCGGCTGGGCCGGCAGTGTTCTCACCGCCGAGGAGGGACTTTTCCGCCTTGGGGAATCGGTGGGGCTCTCCCTGGCCCAATGCCTGCCCCTCTTCTCCTCCTCCCCCGCCCGGATGCTGGGCCTCTACCACCGCAAGGGCAGCCTGGAGGTGGGCAAGGACGCCGACCTGGTGCTGCTGGACAAAAACAACCGTGTCCGCCTCACCATCAGCCAGGGGGATGTCATCTACGATTCGGCCAATTAAGAGCCCGCTTATCTTTTATGGAACCGCTGTATCCCTCCCACCGCGCAAAGACAGCCGAGGACCTTCTGGCCCCCGGCTGTCCCTTTATGGCGGCGGAGGATCCCGCGGGGGGCTGTTCACGGATCCCCCCAAAGCCATGGGGGGACCACCCCCCGCCCGCGCCGCCTGGCAGTCCCCTTTGCGGACCGGCGGCACTTCCCCGTTTCCCGCCCCCGGCCCCAAAACGGATCCGGCCCTGTCCCCGCTCCCGGCGGAGGGTCTCTCCGGACCGCAGTTTATCCTATGCACCGGGGCTCCAAATGGTGCGGAAGGCCCCCGTATCAATAAACCCATCAAAAGAATTTTTGCGGTTTTTTCTATTGCACTTTTACCAAAAAACACATCAATATAAATTTAAAAAATTTCTCTTAAAAAAGTACATAATATACTGGATTTTTTATTTGGAAATGGTATAATAGATTTACCAAAACTCATTAAGGAGGATTTTTTGTTATGGCAGAAACTCAGAAACGCGTCAGAAGGACTGTGGAAGAGCGGGCGGCAGAACTGGATAAGAAGATCCAGGCGCACAAGGAAGCCATTAAGCTGCTGGAAGAGAAAAAAGCGGAACTTTTCCGCCCCAGAAAACGCCGCCGCACCGAGGCGGAGATCAACAAAGAACTCATCGCCCGCGCCAAAAAAGCCGGCCTTTCTTCCAAGGAGATCGCGGAAAGACTGGGCGTCGAGATCGACTAAGAAAACAGTTCTTACTGCAAGGTTGTATTCACGACCGGAAAGCGCCGGACTGCCGGCGTTCAGCGGCCGTGAATACAACTTTTCATTGGAGCTTTTGCAAGATTCGGCCGGAGCGGGGGCGATATTTTATGATCTATAAACTTGCCCGGCCTCAGAATGGGGCCGCTCTTTTTGCAGGGTGGGAGGACACCATCGTCCTCTCCTGCCTTTCCGGGATGATGGGCCATATCTACGGCGATGATCCGGAGGAGCCCGGCTCTGCTCTGGCGGTCCTGGGGGATTTTTTCTTTTTTGCCGGACGACCCTCCCCGGAGCTTGTTCGCTTTGCGGAAGAGCGGATCTCTCCCGGAGGGATCCTGATCCCCCCGAATGAGGACTGGTCCGCCCTCATCCGCAGCAGCTGGAAGGAGGAGCTGGCTCCCTCCTTCCGCTACGCCACCAAGAAGGACCCCGGCGCTTTCCACCGGCCCCGTCTGGAGCAGGCTGCGGCGGCCCTCCCCTCCGGTCATCACCTGCACCCCATCGATGAGGAGCTCTTTTCCCGCTGCCTGGAGGCCCCCTGGAGCAGGGACCTGGTGTCCCAGTACCGGAACTGGGAGACCTACCGGCGGCTGGGCCTGGGGGTAGCGGTGATGACCGAAGGCGGGGAGCTGGTTTCCGGCGCCTCCTCCTATTCCAGCTACCCTGGAGGCATCGAGATCGAGATCGACACCCATCCGGAACACCGGCGCCAGGGGCTGGCCTGCTCCGCCGGAGCGGCCTTGATCCTGGCCTGTCTGGACCGGGGCTGGTATCCCAGCTGGGACGCCGCCAACCGCCCCTCCCTGGCCCTGGCCGAAAAGCTGGGGTATCGCTTCAGCCATCAATATCCGGTTTTTCTGGCATTCTGACAACAAAGTGCGAGGACTGTGCTATGGGATTTTTTGAATTGTTTTTCATCGCAGTGGGTCTTTCCATGGATGCCTTTGCCGTATCCGTCTGCAAGGGCCTTTCGGTGGGCAAAGTCCGGGCGGGGCACTGCCTGGCCGCCGGGGGATACTTCGGGGGCTTCCAGGCCCTGATGCCCCTGGTGGGATACCTCCTGGGCACCCGCCTGGAAAGCCTCATCACCCAGGTGGATCACTGGATCGTCTTTGGTCTCCTGGCGTTTATCGGCTTCAATATGATCCGGGGATCCAGGGAGTGCGCCGAGTGCCAGGTGATGGAGGCCTCCTTCGGTCCCCGCGCCATGCTTCCCCTGGCGGTAGCTACCAGCATCGATGCTCTGGCGGTGGGCATCACCTTCGCTTTCCTGGGGGTGAGCATCCTGCCCGCAGTGGGCCTCATCGGCCTCACCACCTTCCTCTTTTCCGCCGCAGGGGTAAAGGTGGGCAGCGTCTTCGGCGCCCGGTATAGATCTCAGGCGGAACTGGCTGGCGGGATCGTCCTGATCCTTATGGGCGCAAAGATCCTGCTGGAGCACCTGGGGATCCTGGGATAAAAGCAGAATATCAAACACCCCGGCGTTTTTTACGCCGGGGTGTTGTTCTGTCCTTTTGGAAACTCATTTTACCGCTTCTTGTTTCTCTTACCCTTTGTGCAGTCCGGCATTTTTGTTCAGGACATTTTGACCATAAAAAACAAAACGCAATATCCTCGAACCGGCAAATTAAAAACCGGCGGGCACCATTCATACAAGAAAAAATGTTTTCTACTTTCGTGATACGGGAAATAATTCACTGTCAGCGATTTTTGTTTTGGAAAAATTTGGCGATCCGGCATTTTTTGCGACCGCCGTAAACCCAAAAAAGTTTTTGCTGAATATGTGAAATGATTTTGTTTTACCTGTCCCGTTTATGCGCCGGGTATTTTCGTATGTCATCCATAATGGACGGACGATATAAAAAGGTCATATACCCTTTTCTAAAAATCAAAAAATATGCCCTGTCCGCAATATTTGGGCTTTGGGAAATATCCCCATTTTAAATTATTATTGTCACGTATGTAACGCCTATATCGTTTCTTGTCCCGCAAAGGCAATTCCGCTTAAAACACCGAAAGCCCGGCACGGGTATCCCCAGAGCGGCACAGGGAATTTTGCGGCGGAAAAAGCAAAAGGGACGGCCCTCCGGAAAAGGCCGTCCCAGCGGCTCAGCGCGAGCCCTCCGGGGGGATGTCCCCCACCCCTTTCAGGACATGGGCGGGGCGATAGGGGTAGCGGTCGATGTCCTTCTGGGCGGTGACGCCGGAGAGGACCAGGGCGGTGTCCAGGCCGGTCTCGATGCCGGCGATGATGTCGGTGTCCATCCGGTCGCCGATCATGGCGGCCTCGGCGGAGTGGCACCCCAGGAGCTTGAGGCCGGTGCGCATCATCAGGGGGTTGGGCTTGCCCACAAAGTAGGCGGTCTTGCCGGTGGCAAGCTCGATGGGGGCGGTAAGGGCCCGGCAGGCGGGGGCGATGCCCCCCTCCACGGGACCTGTGAGGTCGCTGTTGGTCCCGATGAGCTTGGCGCCTGCCAGCACCAGGGTCACCGCCTTCTGGATGTTCTCAAAGCCGTAGCTGCTGGTCTCCCCCACCACCACGTAGTCGGGGTTCACATCGTTCATGGTGATGCCGGCGCTGTAAAGAGCCCCCACCAGACCGGGAGCGCCGATGACATAGGCGGAGCAGCCGGGGGACTGGCGGCTCAAAAAGCTGGCGGTAGCCAAAGCGCTGGTATAGAAGTGGCTCTCATCCACTGCAAGGCCCATGCGCTCCAGCTTCTGCTGCAGCTCCTTGGGGCTGCGCTCGCTGGAGTTGGTGAGGAAGAGGAAGCTCTTGTTCTCCCTGTACAGCCAGTCTACAAATTCCCGCACCCCAGGCAGCAGCTTGTTGCCGTGGTAGATGACGCCGTCCATATCGCAAAGAAAACCTTTTTTCTCTCGCAGAAGTTCCAATCGTTGGTCCATAATGGGATTACCTCCTGTCCGTTCCTGTTGTTTTGTTCATTCTGCATAATCTTCTTTCCTCCGGATTATACCATCTGCACAATGAACTGGCAAGGGGTAATTTGTAAATTTTATTATGGCGGGGAAGCGCTGCTCACCGCGATGTGCCTTTCCTTCGGCGCATCCCCCTGTCAGTCCCTCAGCACAAAGCCGTAGGGCAGCAGCTCCCCCAGGGTGAGGGCCTTCCGCTCCCCCTGGGCGTTTTCCAGCAGCACCAGGAAGTCCTCCGGGGAGCAGAATTCCGCCAGCACCTGGCGGCAGACGCCGCAGGGATAGGCAAAGCCGTCCCCGCCGGCGGGGGTACCGTCCGCAAATTTCCCCACCACCGCGATGGCGGCAAACTCCCGCTCCCCCCTGGCCACCGCCGAGAAGACGGCGGTGCGCTCGGCGCAGTTGGAGGGGCCGTAGGCGCTGTTTTCGATGTTGCAGCCGGGGTAGACCACCCCGCTTTTGGTCAGCAGAGCGGCCCCCACCCGGAAGCCGGAATAGGGAACATAGGCGTTCTTCGCCGCCTCCCAAGCCTGGGGGATAAGGGTATCCATCAGCTTTTCCCGATCCATGATAAACTCCTTTCTGATACACACAGTATAATTATTACTAAAAAATACAGATTTTACCTTTCCAGGGGGCCGATGAGCTTTTCCGGCCGGACGATGGCATCGAACTGCTCGCCGGTGAGGAAGCCCAGGGCCAGCGCGGCCTCCCGCAGGGTGATCCCCTCCCGGTAGGCGGTCTTGGCGACGGCAGCGGCCTTCTCGTACCCGATGTGGGGATTGAGGGCGGTGACCAGCATCAGGCTCTTTTCCAGGTTCTCCGCGATTTTGGGCAGATCGGGGCGGATACCCTGGGCGCACCGCAGGCGGAAGGACTCCATGGCATCCCCCAGGAGGCGGGCGGACTGGAGGAAATTCGCAATGCACACCGGCATATAGACATTGAGCTGGAAGTTCCCCTGGCTGGCGGCCAGGGAGACCGCCGTATCGTTGGCCATCACCTGCACCGCCGCCATGCAGAGGGCCTCGCACTGGGTGGGGTTCACCTTGCCGGGCATGATGGAGGACCCCGGCTCGTTTTCCGGCAGGAGCAGCTCCCCGATGCCGCACCGGGGACCGCTGGCAAGCCACCGCACATCGTTGGCGATCTTCATAAGGTCGGCGGCCAGGGCCTTCAGGCCCCCGTGGGCAAAGGCCAGCCGGTCCTTGCCGGAGAGGGCGGCAAATTTATTGGGGGCGGTGACAAAGGGCTTGCCGGTGAGGGCAGCGATCTCCGCGGCGGCCGCCTCCCCAAATCCCTTGGGGGCGTTGAGGCCGGTGCCCACCGCGGTGCCCCCCAGGGCCAGCTCCCCAAGGCCGGGGAGCCCGGCGGCCACCATCCCCTCGGAGGCCTCCAGGAGCCCCGCCCAGCCGCCGATCTCCTGCCCCAGGGTGAGGGGGGTGGCATCCTGGAGATGGGTGCGCCCGGTCTTGATGATGCCGCTGTACTCCTCTGCCAGGCGGCGGAAGGTGTCCTCCAGCCGGCGGACGGCGGGGAGCACGTGGTCCTCCACCGCCAGATAGGCGGCGATGTGCATAGCGGTGGGGAAGGTATCGTTGGAGCTCTGGGAGCAGTTCACGTGGTCGTTGGGGTGGAGGAGCCGCTCCCCCAGCAGCTCATTCCCCCGGTTGGCGATGACCTCGTTGACATTCATATTGGTCTGGGTGCCGCTGCCGGTCTGCCACACCACCAGGGGGAAGTGCTCGTCCAGCTTCCCCGCCAGCATCTCGTCACAGACCGCGGCGATGGCCTCCCCCCGCCGCCGGTCCAGGCGTCCCAGGCGGACGTTTACACGGGCGGCGGCCTTCTTGAGGATGGCGAAGGCCCGGAGAATCTCCTGGGGCATCCGCTCCCCGCCGATGGGGAAGTTCTCCAGGCTCCGCTGGGTCTGGGCGCCCCAGTATTTATCCGCAGGAACTTTTACCTCTCCCATGGTGTCGTGCTCTACCCGGTACGTGCTGTCCGCCGCGGGACTGTTGGCCTTATCCGGCGCAGCCCCCTCTCCCATGGTGCCGTGCTCGATGCGGTACTCCATCCTCTCATCCCTCCTTCGGCAGCCGCCGGTTCAGCCCCAGGCGGACGGCCTCCCCGGCCACGGCATTCGCCACCGCCTGGGCCACCCGCGGGTCAAAGGGGGCCGGGAGGATGTAGTCCGGGGCCAGCTCCTCCCCCACCAGCCCGGCGATGGCATGGGCGGCGGCCACCTTCATGGAGTCGGTGATCTCCCTGGCCCGCACCGCCAGCGCCCCCTTAAAGACGCCGGGGAACACCAGGACATTGTTGATCTGGTTGGGATAATCGGAGCGGCCGGTCCCCACCACGGCGGCGCCGCCCCTCTTCGCCTCCTCCGGCAGGATCTCCGGGGTGGGGTTGGCCATGGCGAAGACGACGGGGTCCTTTGCCATGGAGGCCACCATCTCCGCCGTCACCAGGCCGGGACGGGAGACTCCGATGAAGGCATCCGCTCCCGCCAGCACCTGAGCCAGCGTCCCCCGGCGGTCTTCCCGGTTGGTGCGCTCCGCCATGGCCGCCTGGGCGGGATTCATCCACTCCGCCCCGCGGTACAGCGCCCCCCGAATGTCACAGAGGACGATGTCCCCAAAGCCCATCTCCAGCAGCAGTCCGGCGATGGAGATGCCGGCGGCCCCCGCCCCGTTGATGACGATGCGCAGCGTCCCCATCTCCCGGCCGGTAAGGCGGGCGGCGTTCAGCAGGGCGGCTCCCACCACGATGGCGGTGCCGTGCTGGTCATCGTGGAAAACGGGGATGTCCAGCCGCTTTTTCAGCTCCGCCTCGATCTCGAAGCACCGCGGGGCGGAGATGTCCTCCAGGTTGATGCCACCAAAGCTCCCGGCGATGCGGACGATGGTATCCACGATCACCTGGGGGTCCTTGGAATCGATGCAGAGGGGGAAGGCGTCCACCCCGGCAAAGGTCTTGAAGAGGGCGCACTTCCCCTCCATCACCGGCATCCCGGCGGTGGGGCCGATGTCCCCCAGCCCCAGGACGGCGGTGCCGTCGGTGATGACCGCCACCAGGTTCCCCCGGCGGGTGAGGTCAAAGGAGAGCTCCGGCTCCCGCTGGATGGCCAGGCAGGGCTCCGCCACCCCAGGGGTGTAGGCCACTGCCAGCTCCTCCATATTGGTGATGGGGGCCCGTGGGACCACCTCGATCTTCCCCTGCCATTCCCGATGCTTTTCCATCGCCAGCTGCTTTTGGTCCACGCCCTGCTCCTCCTTTAAAAATGATTCTGCTTTGATTATACCGGAAAAGGCGGCCCGGACGCAACCGGTTGCCGAAAAAAAGCACCGAATCCTCCCGCTTTTGATCGAATGCGGCGGCATTTTCATAAAGAGAGGGGGACCGGGCGGCGGCCCGGCGGAAGTGAGCGGCTTCCCCGGCCGCGAAAAATTTCCGGGGGGACTGGAAATTTTGGGACAAGCTGATATACTATATTAAGAAGCCGTACCAATAGCCGCCGCACCCGTCTTGGCGGCAAATTTCCCGTCTGACTTTATCCCAAAAACTTGAAAGCCATAAAGGATTTTGGCGTTTTTGGGACTTCGTCAGCCAAACTGCGCCCGCAGGCGCGTCCATAGCGCAACCGCCGCAGGCGGCTCTTAGCGCGGAGGAAAAATTTGCTCGCCAATCCGTACACTTCGGCTAATGGTACAACTTCTAAACAGTAACTTTTTTGACTGGAGGATGGCTATGGTCTTCAGCAGCATCCTGTTCCTCTTCCGCTTCTTCCCGGCGGCGATGGGGATCTACTACCTCACCCCCCGGCGGTATAAAAACCTCGTGCTCCTCATCGAGAGCCTGATCTTCTACTCCTGGGGGGAGGTGCGGTATTTCCCCATCATGGTGGCCTCCATCCTGGTGGATTACATCGCCAGCAACGGCATCCAAAAGCACCGAGATAATAAAGCCGCCTGCCGGGGGTTCCTCACCCTTTCGGTGGTCTTCAACCTGGGGATGCTGGGCTTCTTCAAATACACCAATTTTATTTTGGCAAACCTGGGGGCGCTGACGGGCCTCTCCTTTCCCACCCTCTCCCTCACCCTGCCCCTGGGCATCAGCTTTTACACCTTCCAGACCATGTCCTACACCATCGATGTCTACCGGGGGAAGGTAGAAGCGGAGAAAAACATCATCGACTTCGGGGCCTTTGTGGTGCTCTTCCCCCAGCTCATCGCCGGGCCCATCGTCCGGTACACCGATGTGAACCGGGAGCTGAAAAGCCGCGTCATCACCCCCGCCGATGTCCAGGAGGGGATCGACATCTTCATCCGGGGCCTGGGGCGGAAGGTCCTCATCGCCAACAACATCGGCGCCCTCTGGACCGAGGTTTCCGCCATGAACTTCGATGTGATCTCCACCCCCCTGGCCTGGCTGGGCATCCTGGCCTACACCTTCCAGATCTACTTCGATTTTTCCGGCTACTCCCAGATGGCCATCGGCCTGGGGCGGATGCTGGGCTTTTGCTTCCCCCAGAACTTCAACGACCCCTACATCGCCAAAAGCGTCACCGGCTTCTGGCGGCGGTGGCACATGACCCTGGGCTCCTGGTTCCGGGAGTACCTCTATATCCCCCTGGGGGGCAACCGCTGCACCTTCCCCCGGCAGGTGGCGAATCTCTTTGTGGTGTGGGCCGCCACCGGCCTGTGGCACGGGGCCAGCTGGAACTTTGTGCTGTGGGGGCTTTACTTCTTTGTCTTTCTGGTGCTGGAAAAGCTCTTCCTCCTCCCCCGCCTGGAGAAGAGCCGGGTGCTGGGCCACGTCTACCTGCTCTTTCTGGTGGTGGTCAGTTGGGCCATCTTCGCCATCACCGATTTTGCCGCCCTAGGGCGCTTCCTCACCGCCATGTTCTCCTTCCGGGCCGGGGGCGAATGGGTCTACTACCTGCGCAATTACGGCATCACCTTCCTGCTGGCGGCGGTGCTCTCCACCCCCCTGCTGGCCCGGCTGGAGGAGCGGTACGGCAGGCGGCTGGGGTGGCTCAAGAACCTCTGCCTGATGGTGGTTCTCATCGCCAGCATCGCCTACCTGGAGGACGCCACCTACAACCCCTTCCTCTACTTCCGGTTCTGATGAAAGGAGCGTGTACCCCATGAAACTGAAAAAGATCCTGCGGGAGTACCCCCTCCTGCTGCTCTTCGCCCTGGTGATGGGCGGGCTGTTCCTGCTGGACCTCTGCTTTACCAGCAACCCCTACAGCGAGCTGGAAAACCGCAGGCTGAAGCAAAAGCCCGCCTTCTCCCTGGAGTCCCTGCTGGAAAACCGCTACACCAAGGACTACGAGGGATACATCAACGACCAGTTTGTGGGCCGGGACCGGTGGATCACCCTGAAATCGGTCTTTGAATCCGCCCTGGGCAAGACGGAGAACAACGGGGTGGTGTACGGAGCGGACCGGTATATTTATAATAAGCTCCTGGACCCCGCCCTGGGGGAGAGCCGCCAGAACGGGGCGGGCTTCGGCGGGGACGGTTCGGACACCCCCGCCCTGCCGGTGGTGAACTCCGCCCAGCTTGGGCGCAATGTAAACTTCCTCAATACCTTCGCCGTCACCTATCCGGGGCACGTCACCGCCGCCATCGCCCCCAATTCCTACGGAATCCGGCCGGAGGGGCTGCCGGCGGGCCTGCCCAATGTGAACCAGCAGGCGGCCATCGGGGAGCTGTACCGCCAGTTCTCCGGGGATAATCTTTCCACCCTGGACCTCATCGCCCCCCTGCGGGAGGCGGCGGGAGAGATGCAGGTCTCCTACCGCACCGACCACCACTGGACCACCGACGGGGCCTGGGTGGGCTACCGGGCCTACTGTGAATCCCGGAGCCTCCCCTATGTCACCCTGGAGGAGCTGGCCCCCTACCGCCGGGAGGAGCCGGGCTTTCTGGGCACCTACTACAACAAGAGCAAGAACTTTGACGCCCTGCCGGACACCCTGGTGTGGTACGACATCCCGGTGGAGGACGTCACCATCGACGGGGAGCACACCGTCCTACAGACGGACGGCTCCCTGGTGGAGGTCACCGGCCTCTACCAGCGGGAAAAATTCGCCGTCCGGGATAAGTACGCCGCCTTCCTCTACGGCAACAACGGCCTGACGGTCATCAAAAGCGGGAACAGCAAGGCCCACCGGGAGGGGGAGGTCAGCCGGGTGCTGGTCATCAAGGACAGCTACGGCAACTGCTTTGCCCCCTTCCTCACCTACAGCTACGATGAGGTGTGGGTGGCGGACCTGCGGAACATGACCTTCAAGGTCAGCCAGGTCCTGGCCGAGAACCAGTTCGATGACGTGCTGATCCTCTATAACTTCGATACCTTCCAGGAGGACCGCAACTTCTCCCGCATCACGTATTAGTTGGGCTGCCGCCCAAACCCGCCTTCTTTTTCTTTTCACGGGAAAAGAAAAAGAAGTAAAAAGAAAAGCGCCGAATGCTCCTCCCACAAGCTGGCGGCTTCCGCCAGGGCCTCCCCTGAAAGGGGAGGGGGACCGCCGAAGGCGGTGGAGGGGTTCCCCCGCAGGGAGCCAAGCCTCCCTCGCCGAGGGAGGTGGACCTCCGCAAGGAGGGCCGGAGGGAGTTCTTAGCGCTGGGCCTCGTTTCTGAGACTTGCTTTCCAGTTGCGCTAACGCCGTTCGCCTCCCCGGCGGGGGGTGACTTTCTGTCGGGGCGAATTTACAATACAAGTGGCTGCCCTGCCGTTGCCCCAGGAGGAATGGGGTTGATTCCGGCGCAAAATCGTGCTATAGCGGCATAGCAGACTATATCAACAAAAGGAGCGGTTGACTTATGAACCCGACACGCGAAAAAGCCTGGGAGCTTTTCGCCCGGTACAACGAAAGCGATTCCCTGCGCAAGCACGCCCTGACGGTGGAGGGCGTGATGCGCCACTTCGCCGGCCTCTACCCTGGGGAGGACCCGGAGCTCTGGGGGGTGGTGGGCCTTCTCCACGACCTGGACTACGAGAAATATCCGGACCGGCACTGTGTAAAGGTCCAGGAGATCCTCCGGGAGGAGGGGGCCGACGAGGTCATCATCCGGGGGGTGGCCAGCCACGGATACGGGATGTGCTGCGACATCGAGCCTCAGTCCCAGATGGAAAAGGTGCTCTTCACCATCGATGAGCTCTCCGGCCTCATCACCGCCGCCGCCCTCATGCGCCCCTCCCACAGCGTCATGGATATGGAGGTAAAGAGCGTCAAGAAGAAGTTCAAGGACAAGCGCTTTGCCGCTGGGGTGAACCGGGAGGTCATCCTCCAGGGGGCGGAGCGCCTGGGGATGGACCTGGACGCCGTCATCACCGAGACCATCAAAGGGATGCAGGAGGTGGCGGACGCCATCGGCCTGGGGACGGAGAGCTGATCCCCCCGAAAAAATCTCAAAAAAGCAGTTGAGTTTTCCGGGGAAACCGTGTATAATATTGGGGAGCCGGTCCGGGCTTTGGGCCGGCTCCCCAATACAGTGAGCAGCGAACAGAGGACAAACATTCCGGGAATGCTTTGTGCCATGCGGGGACCGGCCCTGTGCGACGCAGCGTCGTGAACCATGTCAGGCGGGGAACCGAGCAGCATTAAGCGGCGTCCTGCGGGTGCCGCAGCAAGCCGGTTTCCGTATGGCAGAGGGCATTCCCCTCCCCACAGGGGCGGCGGGATGTCTGTCCTTTTTCTTGTATGAAGGGAGGCGAAGGCCGTGTACCAGGCCCTTTACCGCAAGTGGCGGTCCAGGACCTTTGAGGACGTGGTGGGCCAGGAGCCCATCACCACCACCCTGAAAAACGAGATACGCCAGGGCCGCCCCGCCCACGCCTATCTGCTGATGGGCAGCCGGGGCATCGGCAAGACCACCTGCGCCCGCCTCATCGCCAAGGCGGTGAACTGCCTGGATCCCCAGGACGGCAGCCCCTGCGGGGAGTGCGAGATCTGCCGGGGCATCGACAGCGGCTCCGTGGTGGACGTGGTGGAGATCGATGCCGCCAGCAACAACGGGGTGGACAGCATCCGGGACCTGCGGGAAGAGGCGAACTTCCTCCCCAGCCTCACAAAGTACCGGGTCTATATCATCGATGAGGCCCATATGCTCTCCATCGGGGCGGTGAACGCCCTCCTGAAAATACTGGAGGAGCCGCCGGAACACGTCATCTTCATCCTGGCCACCACCGAGGTGCAGAAGATCCCCGCCACCATCCAGTCCCGGTGCCAGCGGTTCGATTTCCGGCGCATCCCCAGCGAGACCATCGCCGCGCGCCTCCTCTACGTGGCCGGGGAGGAGGGCTTCCCCCTGGAACCGGAGGCCGCCCAGCTCATCGGGCGGCTGGCCGACGGCGGGATGCGGGACGCCCTGTCCCTGCTGGACCTCTGCCGGGCCCACAGCCCGGAGGTGACGGTGCAGACCGTCAGCCAGGCCGCGGGGCTGGTGGCCCAGGACTATCTCTTTGACATCGCCGACGGGGTAGCCAAGGGGGAGCTTGCCCTGGTGATGGATCAGATCGCCGCGGTGGGGGGGCAGGCGGTGGAATACGACCGCCTCTGCTCCCAGCTGGCAGGGCACTTCCGGAACCTTTTGATGATCCATTCCTCCAAGAAGCCGGAGGAGCTTATCGTCTGCCTGCCGGAGACACTGGAGCGGTACCGGGCCCAGGCCAAGGATCTTTCGCCCTCCCGGCTCATCCGTGCCGTCCGGGTCCTCCAGGAGGCCCAGAGCGCCATGACCCGCACCTCCTCCCGGCGCACCGAGCTGGAGCTGGCGGCCATCCGCCTCTGCGACCCCCGGCTGGACCAGTCCCCGGAGGCCCTGCTGGAGCGCGTTGAGGGCCTGGAGGCCAAGCTCAACACCCTCCTGGCCCAGGGGCTCCCCGCCCCTGCCGCCAGCGTGCCGGAGGCGGAGCCTTCCCCGCCCCCCCGGCGGACAAGTCCCCGCCCCTCCCCCGCCAAGGCCCCGCCTCCCGCTCCGGCGGAAAGCCCCTCCCAGGAGGCGGTCCCCTTCCCCCAGTGGGAGGATGTGCTGGAGCGCCTGGGCAAGCTGAACCCCGCCGCCAGGGGGGCTCTGCTGGGCTCCACCGCCTACACCGCCAACGGGCGGGTGCTTATCGCCAGCGATAACTCGGTGTTCCGGGAGATGATGAAGACCAACGAATACACCCGCAGCTCCCTGAAAAAGGCCATCATGGAGGTGACCGGGGTCCGCTACGGCGTGGGGCCCTACAGCGGCCCCGCCCCCGCCTCCCGGCAGGAGCCCCCTCCCGCCCCGGTGGACGCCATCCTCCAGAAGGCGAAGGAGGCCGGGGTGCCGGTGGACATCCGGTAAAAGGACCGTTTTTTACACGCGGACGCGCGGTTGAAATCGCAATCATGAAAACCAGAAGGAGAATGACCGTATGAAAGCAAGACTTCCCCAGGGGATGGGGGGCGGCGCCCCCTCCAACATGAACCAGATGATCCGCCAGGCCCAGAAGATGCAGGAGGCCATGGAGAAGGCCCAGGAGGAGCTGAACGCCAAGGAGTACGAGGCCACCTCCGGGGGCGGCATGGTGGCGGTGACCATGAACGGCAAAAAGGAAGTGGTAAAGGTCACCCTGAAGCCCGAAGTGGTGGACCCGGAGGACGTGGAGATCCTGGAGGATATGATCGCCGGGGCGGTGAACGAGGCCATCCGGGCGGTGGAGGCGGACTCCCAGCAGGTGATGGGGGCCATCACCGGGGGCCTGCGCGGTCCGGGGCTGCTGTGATACCGCAAAGTTTTTCTGACGGAAGGGGTAATGGGATATGGAGGGCGCGCTGCCGCTGGTAAAGCTCATTGAGGAATTCGCAAAGCTCCCAGGGGTGGGCCGCAAGACCGCCCAGCGCTTCGCCTTCCATATCTTGAACCTGCCGGAGGAACGGGCCAAGGGCTTCGCCCAGGCCATCCTGGATGCCCGCACCAAGATCAAGAAATGCCCCGTCTGCGGCAACCTCACCGATGGGGAGCTCTGCCCCATCTGCGCCGCCAAGGGCCGGGAGACCGGCCTCATCTGCGTGGTGGAGGACCCGCGGGACGTGCTGGCCTTTGAGCGGACCAAGGAATACAACGGGGTGTACCACGTCCTCCACGGGCTCATCAGCCCCATGGACGGGGTGGGCCCGGAGCAGATCAACGTAAAAAGCCTGCTGGAGCGGGTCTCCAAAGGGGATGTGACGGAGGTCATCATGGCCACCAACCCCACCGTGGAGGGGGAGGCCACCGCCATGTACATCGCCCGCCTTCTAAAGCCCCTGGGTGTGAAGGTGACCCGCCTGGCCTACGGCATCCCCGTGGGGGGCAACCTGGAGTACGCCGATGAGGTGACCCTCTACCGGGCCCTGGCCGGTCGCAGCGAATTGTAGGAGGATTGCAGCAATGAAGATGAAACGGTTCCTCTGCAAAAGTTTCTGCCTCCTCCTCTGCCTGGGCCTCCTGGTGGGATGCGCCGGGAAAAAAGAGCCGCCGGATACCGGCTATACCCGGTATTCCACCGAGTTTTACGATACCTTTGATACCATCATCCAGGTCATCGGCTACACCGAGACCCAGGAGGAATTTGAGGCTTATGTCGAGACCATCCACCAGCGGTTCGCCCACCTCAGCCGGCTCTACGACCGCTTCTACGAATACTCTGGGGTAAACAACATCTGCACCATCAATAAAAACGCCGGCGTGGCGCCGGTGGAGGTGGAGCCGGAGCTTTTGGAGATGCTCTCCTTCGCCAAGAAGTGGTGCGAAAAGACGGACGGACGGGTGAACATCGCCATGGGCCCCCCTCTGGAGCTGTGGCGGGCATACCGGGAGAGGTACTCCGGCATGGCCCTGGCGGAGGGGACCCCCGACGCCTGCCCCTCCATGGATGCCCTGCTGGCTGCCAACCAGCATACCGACCTGGATAAGGTGATCATCGACCGGGAGGCGGGCACCGTTTTCCTGGAGGAGGAGGGGATGTCCCTGGATGTGGGGGCCGTCGCCAAGGGCTACGCCACCCAGATGGTGGCCGACGAGATCTACGAGGCCGGCTTCAAGTCCTTCACCATCAGCGCCGGGGGCAACGTGGTCACCGGGGACCCGCCCCTGGACGGTGTCCGAAACAGCTGGGGCATTGGCATCCAGGACCCCTTCGCCGACCCCGGCGATCCCCAGAGCAAATCCCTGGATGTCCTCTTTGTAAAGAACCGGTGCGTCGTTACCAGCGGGGATTACCGCCAGTTCTACATGGTGGGGGACCAGTACATCCACCATATCATCGATCCCAAGACCCTTTGGCCCGCCAACCACTACCGGGCCCTCACCATCGTCACCGATGATTCCGGCCTGGCGGACTTCCTTTCCACCTGTCTCTTTGTGATGGACTACGAGGAGGGCCGGGCCCTGGCGGAGGAGCTGGGGGTGATGGCCCTCTGGGTCTTCCCCGACGGGACGGTGGAGTACACCGGGAATATGCTCCCCATCATGCGGGACCGGGGCGGCGCCACCTCCGCTATCCAGGGATAGATCTATACCTTTTGTATATTCAAGGCGCAAAATAACAGAAGATGGGAGCCTTTGCCATGAGCAAATTGGACCGGCTGTGGGAAAAAGCGAACCGCCTGGAGATCAAAAAGAGCTGGCAGTACCAGCTGTACATCACCCTGGTGCTGCCGGGGCTCCTCTTCCTGCTGGCCTGGCTGCTGCGGGGGGGCGGCGCCGGGATGATGCTGGGGCGTCTCTTCCACACCTACAACCTCTATGTATCGAATCCCCTCCCCAACCTCTCCCCCTTTAACGGCACCGGGGTGCTGGGGCTTCTGATCCTCATCGGCCTGGCCGTCTGGGCCATCCGCCGGAAGGACTGGACGGACCTCGCCGTCACTTTGGCGCTGGGGGGGATAAACGCCCTCTACTTCTGGATGGAATGGAACTACCGGTTGCTGCGCTTTCTGGACCTCACCGGCGGAGTGAATTTCTGACTCCCCACTCCCCCGATCTTATTTATAAGGAGCTGCCGCCATGGATACCGCCGCCACCCTGAAGGAGCTGGAGACAAAGCGCCGCGCCGCCCAGCGGGGCTATCTCCTCTTCGGACTGATGAACCTGGTCCTTATCCTCTTTCTCCTCACCCGCCGCATGGGCACCGCCCTGGTGATATTGGCGCTGGAGCTGGTCTACTACTTTTTCTTAGCCCGGCCGGACATCAAGTCCTACGCTGCCGTCTTCCGGGAGAAGAACGCCGCCGCGGCCATGGCAAAGCATATGGAAAAGGCCGCCTATCGGAGCCGGTCCGGCATCAGCCGGGAGGTGATCCTGGCGGACCGGCTGCTGCCGGTAAAGCCTGGGAACAGCTGCATGACCTTCCACCGCATCACCGGGGAAAAGGACCGGATGGAGCTGGAGCTTTCCGACGTCAGCTTCCAGCTGGAAGCCGGGGAGGAGCGTTCCAAGCCCCAGTTCCTCACCGGCTGCTGGGTGCGGGTAAAGCTGGACCATTCCTCCGGCCGGAGCCTGCGGATGGTGGCCCGGACGCTGGTGGACCCGGAGCTCCAGCGGGACTGGTTCCAAAAGCACTCCTTCCACCCCATCGGTTGGGAGCGGGAGCCCCTGGACGGGCTTTTTTGCAGCTACGCCGGGGAGGGCGCCGCCTTCTCCCTCCCGGAGGCGGTGCTGGCCCGCATCGATGAGCTGGCCCGGACCGTTCCCACCCCCTTCGCCCTGGGCATCGAAGGGGACACCCTCTTCTTCATGCTCCACCGCCGGTATGTCACCTGCGGGGACCCCGGTCTGAAGCGGCCCCTCACCCAGGCGGACCTGGAGCGGGACCCCCTGCCGGAGCTGGAACAGATCATCGGCCTGGCCAGGGCCTGCCGGAGGATGGACCCCCCGGAGCAGGACGGCTAAGAGCCTGTTTCGCATCTCCCGGCGCACTGCCTGAAGTCCTAAACAGGCTCTGAATTTGCGGAAAAATCCCGCAAAACCGCTTGTGTCCCCCAGGTTTTTGTTGTATCATAAGGAAAAGGGGGCTCTGCCCCGTCTATAAAGATTTGCTGAAAGGGAGAATACACCATGGAACATTATGACATTACCGTAGCCGGCGTGAAGCGGAGCCTGCCGGTGGTGCCCATCAGCGACACCCTCTCCATCGCCTCCTTTGTGATCTTCGGCGACACCGACGTGGTGGAGCCCTGCGCCCGCGAGCTGGCGGCCAAACTCCCTCCGGTGGATTACCTCATCACCGCCGAGGCAAAGAGCATCCCCCTCATCTACGAGATGGCCAAGGTGATGAAGATGCCCCGGTATCTCATCGCCCGCAAGTCGGTGAAGGGCTACATGAAGAACCCCATCGTCACCAAGGTAAATTCCATCACCACCAGCAAGGAGCAGATCCTCTGCCTGGATGAGGACGACATCAAGCTCATCAAGGGCTCCCGCATGGCCATCGTGGACGATGTGATCTCCACCGGCAGCTCTCTGGCCGCCGTGGAGCACCTGGTGGAGCTGGCCGGAGGCACCGTGGCCGCCCGCGCCGCCATCCTGGCGGAGGGGGATGCCGCCAAGCGGGAGGACATCATCTACCTGGGCACCATCCCCCTCTTTGTAAAGGAGTAGTGGCCGGGGAGGCGGTTCAAAATCTGCGCGATTTGGATACGCACTTAAAACAACATCCCCCGGTAAAACCGGGGGATGTTTGCTTTGTCCTAGCATCCGGGGGGAGGGCTCTCAGCCCACCAGCTCCCCGATGGCAGCCTTCGCGAAGGTGTCGTTGTAGATGTCGGAGATGGCAAGCTCCCCTTCCACCTTATCCGCCTGGGTGGCCCGGAGGTTCCCAAGCATATTGGCAAAGGAATCGGTGTTGTAGTAGTCCTTGAACTCGGCCCCGGTGGGGAAGATCACATCCGGCAGCTGGGCGGTGAGCTCGTTGGTGGCCTGCTGGGCGTAGGTGGAGGCATAGGCGCAGGCCTGGGAGGGATTCTCGGCCCGGTAGAGCTGGGCCTTGGTGAGGGCGGTGACGAACCGCTGAGCCACATCCGGGTGCTCCTTGATGTAGTCCTTGTTGGCGATCCAGGTGCTGGGGAAGGCAAACTCCGGGTAGGTCTGGTTATCCGCCAGCACAAAGCCCTTGTCCCCCAGGGCCTCCGCCAGGCTGTTGGCGGCGGGCTTCCAGACGGCCCAGGCATCGATGCTGCTGTCGTTGTAGGTGGAGGGGATGTTATCGTTGGCGATGTTCAGGACCTTGACGTCGTTGATGGTAAGGCCGTTCTCCCGGAGGGCCACCAGCAGCAGGGTGTACCCCGCGGCGCCTTCCTGGACGGCGATGGTCTTGCCCTTCAGGTCCGCCGGGGTGGTGATGCCCGCGTCGGACCGGGCGATGATCTGCTCGGTAAGGGCGATGTTATCCAGGGCGATGATGTCCACCTGCCCGCTGAAGGCCAGCCAAGCGGCGCCGCTGCCGATGAAGCCGAATTCCGCCTGTCCGGCCACCATGGCCGCTACCTCCGGCGGGCCGGAGGTGTACATCTGGAGGTTCACCTTCAGGTTCTGCTCCTCAAAGAAGCCCTGGGTCACCGCGGTGGCGATGGCGGTGGAGCCGCCGATGGTGGGATGGTAGATGACGTTGATGGTGGCTTCCTCCGGGCCGGGATCGGCCTCCGGAGCGGAGGGGCTTTCCGGCGCGGGGGCGGAGGGAGACTGGGAACTATTCGGCTGCTGCCCGGACTGGCATCCGGCCAGGCTCCCCAGCAGCAGCGCCAGGGTGAGAAGGATGGCTAGGGTCTTTTTCATGGCGATTCTTTCCTTTCTTTCTTTATTGGGTTATGGCAAAGGCCGTCCGGCCTTGGGGACCATGGATCACAGAAGTTCTTCCAGCCGCCGCAGCTGGAGGGAGAGCCCCTCCCGCACGCGGGCGGGGTCGCATTCGTATTGACAGTCCTCCATCTCAAAGCTCAGGTCCAGCAGAGGGCTGGGGAGGGCCTTCACCAGGGAGAGGAACCGCTTCCAGTCGATCTCCCCTTCCCCGATGACGCTGTGCCGCCACCACTGATTTTTCTCAAACCCCCGCTCCTTGGCGGTGTTGTGGAGGATCCCCACCTCCCGGAGCTTGTCCCGCAGCAGGACGGTGTCCTTCAGGTGGATGTGGTGGATGCGGCCTGCGAAGCGCTCCAGGGGCTCGTAGACATCGATGAACTGCCAGACAAAGTGGCTGGCGTCGTAGCAGATGCCCAGGGCCGGGTCCGGGAGCTGGCGGAACAGCTCCTCCCACATATAGGGGGAGGTGGCGATGTTGCGGTACATGGGGCAGTTTTCCAGGCAGAGGGTGAGGCCCAGTCCCTTGGCCCGCTCCACCGCCGCCCCCAGGAAGTCCAGCACCGGCCCCAGGCTCTTCAGGGGGTCGCAGCCGCCGTCCTCCGGGATGGAGAGGGCGCGGCTGATGCCGGTGGAGCAGATGATCTTTTTCACCCCCAGCTCCGCCGCGAAGTCCATCCGCCGCCACAGCTCCTCCCGGTGGGAGCGGGCGGCCGGCCGGTCATCATCGATGAAGTTGCGGCAGTAGATGAAGGCGGAGACGGGCAGCTCCTTCTGGACTTCGGCAAAGGTCTCCCGGTCCAGAGGGATGCCGGGCCCCACCTCCAGGCAGGTGTACCCCTGCTCCAGGGCGAACCGGGCGATCTCCGGAAGGCCGCTGACCCCCGCCCAGACAAAGGCGTTGGTGTGGAAGCCGGTCCTCATAGCGCTACCTCCTGTGTGTTCCCTGTCTCGTGGGCGGCCTGGGCGGCGTCCAGCACCCGCTGGATGTACAGCCCCTGGGCCAGATCCGGCATACCCTCGCGCCTCCCCTGGATGCCGTCCAGGAAGGCGGCGGTCTCCGCCACGAACCAGTCGTCAAAGTGCTTCTGGGGCGGGAGCTCCAGGGACTTTACCACCCCGGTGTAGCCGCCGTCCCGCTTTTTCTCCCAGTAGGTCACCTGCTCCGGGACCCGTAGGCTCACCTGGAGCATCCCCCCCTCCCCGGCCAGCAGCATCATGATGTCGTCCAGCCCCACCCGGCTGACGGTGAAGCTCCCCAGTCCTCCCGGCCCGGAGGCGGAGAAGACAGCGGCGTCATCGTTTTCCACCGGCTGGGGGGTGCCCTGGGGGCCTGTCCGCTCCGGGATGAAGGTCCCCAGGCGGCAGGTCACCCGGTCGTACCGCTGCCCGGCCACATAGTCGGCCAGGTCCAGCAGGTGGCTGCCGAAGTCCCCCAGCGCCCCGCTGCCGGAGCGCTCCCGGATCATCCTCCATTCCAGGGGGACCGCCGGGTCCGCCAGCCGCTTGCCCCCGGTCCAGGCGGTGAAGGTGTACACCGGCCCGATCTCCTCCCGGACCATCCGCCGGGCCAGCAGCACGGGGCCCGCGTAGCGGTACACCATCCCCACCATGGCGCAGGCGGAGCTTTTCCCAGCCGCGGCGGCCAGGGTCTCACACTCTTCCCCGGTGATGGCCATAGGCTTTTCCACCAAGAGGTGCTTTCCGGCCCGGATGGCCCCCAGCCCCTGGCCGGCGTGGAGGAAGTTGGGCGTGCAGAGGTCCACCGCGTCACAGCACTCCAATAGCTCCCGGTAGCTGCCGCAGATGCGGGCGGAAAGCCCGTGGTCCGCCGCCCATTTTTCCGCCGCCTCCCGGTTGATGTCGTAGACGGCGGCCACACAGCACCGGGGGTCCTTCTTGTACCCCTCGGCGTGGAAGTGGGCGATGGACATGGTGGCCCCCGTCCCTACAATGCCGATCTTTATCATTTGATCTCCCCCTTACTTCTTCACCTCCAGGTACTCCTGGTAGACGTTTTCCCAGATGCGGTTCTTGTAGGCGTTGAACTCCGGCAGGAGCTTGGTGGCCTGGTTGCGGGGATAGGGCAGGTCGATGGGGACGATCTCCTTCACCCGGCCGGGGCGGGCGCTCATGATGACCACCCGGCTCGCCAGCAGCACCGCCTCCTCCACATCGTGGGTAATGAAGAAGCAGGTGCGTTTTTCCTGCTCCCAGGTGCGCAGCAGGTCCTCCTGGAGCTGGGCCCGCGTCTGGGCGTCCAGCGCCCCGAAGGGCTCGTCCATCAGCAGCACCTGGGGGGAGATGGCGTACCCCCTGGCGATGGCCACCCGCTGCTTCATCCCGCCGGAAAGCTCCTTGGGGTAGGAGCCGGCGAAGTCGGTGAGGTCCACCATCTTCATGTATTTGTCCGAAAGGGCGTGCTTTTCTTCCTTTGTGTAGCGGCGGTAGACGGTCCGCACACGCTCTTCCCCCGTCTTGGGGTCCTTTTCCACCCGGTCCTCCCGTTTGCGCAGGTACTGGAGGCCGAACTCGATGTTCCCCCGCACCGTCCGCCAGGGGAAGAGGGCGTACTGCTGGAAGATGACACCCCGGTCGTTGCCCGGCCCGATGATCTTCTCCCCGTTCAGGGTGATCTGGCCGTCGGTGGCGTTTTCCAGTCCGGCGATGATATTCAGCAGGGTGGTCTTGCCGCAGCCGGAGGGCCCCACCACACAGACGAACTCGTTTTCATAGATGGTCAGGTCCACACCGTTCAGAGCGATGGTCTCCCGGCCATCGTGTCCCCGGAACACCTTGCGGACCCCCTCCATCACGATCTTTGGCGTTCTTGCTTCGCTCATCAGACTGCCTCCTCTCACTCACTTCCAGCGTGTGAACCGCTTCTCCGCCAGGAGCAGCAGACGGTCCAGCACAAAGCCTATCGCCCCAATACAGATGATGCCCAGCAGCACCTTATCCATCCGGAAGTAGATCTGGGCGGTCTGGATCATGCTGCCCAGGCCGTAGAAGGTGCCGGTCATCTCGGCGGCGATGAGGGTGGTCAGGGCGGTGGAGACCCCCAGGCGGGCGGCGGTGAGAATGAAGGGGAAGGAGTAGGGGATCACCACCTGGGCGAAGATGGAAAGGTCGCTGGCCCCAAAGGTGTAGGCCGCCTTCACCAGGGTCATATCGATGTTGCGCACCCCCTGGTACACCGTCACCGTCATCACCAGGAAGGAGGTGATGAAAATAACGGTGATCTTGGCCTTCTCCCCGGTGCCCATCAGCAGGATCACCATGGGGATGAGGGCGATGGGCGGGATGGTGCGGAAGAACTGGATCCAGGGGTCTACGATGTTGCGGAAGGTGCGGTACCACCCCATGAGGAAGGCGGTGGGGATGGCGCAGAGGAAGGCGATGGCCCAGCCCCCCAGCACCCGGCGGAAGGACCAGTAGATGTGCTTGATGAGGAGGTAGGCCTCAAACTCCCCGGTGGCCCCGTCGTTCAGCAGCTCCGGCAGCGCCCGGCGGATGATGTCCTGGGGGCCTGCCAGGATGCTCCCCACCCCCGGCAGCAGGGAAAGGAACCACCAGACGAGGATGCCCCCCAGCAGGGAAAGCACCATGGTAGCGGTGCGGACGGTCCCGGAGCCCTCCCCAAAGTCCTTGAGCTTCCTGGCCTTGGGGGCCGGCGGGGTCTCTCTTCCCGGAATGATAGACATAGGATCTCTCCTTTCAGGGTGTTGTTACTTTTTGCCAGTTTATTAAAACTTTTAATTAATTCTGTGCAAAGTTGTCCGGATGCAAAGGCCCTTTCATCTCCATCGAAGGTACGGCAAACGAACCTTACGGCTTGTGGAGGCCCTGGAACATCCAGCGCTTATAGGCTTCCACCCCCGGCTGGTCAAAGGGGTTCACCCCGGCCAGGCGGCAGGAGAGGTAGCAGGCGAACTGGAAGAAGTAGAAGAGGGCGCCCAGGCTCTCCTCCTCCAGCCTGGGGATCTCCAGGACGGCGCAGGGAAGGTGCTCCCCATGGGCGCGGCGCGTGGCTGCAAAGGCGGTGCGGCCGATGTCCCAAAGGTCCATCCCCTCCAGGTAGTCAAAGCCGTCCCCGGTCCCCCGGTCCGGGGGGATCACCAAGCTGTCCCCCGGCCCCTGCTGGGCAATGTCCAGGAAGGTCTCAAAGAGCATGGGAAAACCCTCCTGGATGAACTGCCCCAGGGAATGGAGCTCCTCGCTGAACTCCCCGGTCACCGGGAAGATCCCCTTGCCGTCCTTGCCCTCGCTCTCGGCAAAGAGCTGCTCCCACCACTTGTAGAACCAGCGGAGGCGGGGCTCAAAGGAGGAGAGGAGCTCCACCCGGCAGCCCCGGCGGGACAGGTAATCCCGGAAGGCGGCGTACAGGAGGGCGGGGTTCTCCTCCGGCGGCGCCTCCCCAAGAAGGGCCTCCATCCGCCGGGCCCCGTCCGCCAGCCGGAAAATATCCACCCCCGCCGCCGCCATAGGCAGCAGCCCCACGTTGCTCAGGGCGGAATACCGCCCGCCAATATCGGTGGGAAAGGGGAGGAAGGCGTACCCCCGGCGGGTGCAGAGCTCCTCCAGGGGGCTCCCCGGAGTGCCGGTGCAGAGGATGCGCCAGGCCGCCTCCTGGGGGCCGTACCGCCGTTCCATCCAGAGGCGCAGCACCCGGAAGGCCGCCCCCGGCTCCAGTGTCTCAAAATTCTTGGCGATGCAGTTGAGGTAGACCTGCCGCCCCTCCAGCCGCTCCAAAAGGCTGCCCAAAGCGTGGGGGGAAAGGCTGTTGCCGGTATAGACCACCTCCGCCCCCTGGGGGGCCAGGGCCCGGATCACCGAGCGGGCGGCGTTGTTGGAGCCCCCCACCCCGATGAGGACAAAGACATCCGCCTTGCTCCGGATCTCGGCTCCCAGAGCGGTCAGCCTCTCCAGGGTATCGTCCCCCGCCCAGGTCCGGGTGCGGAACCACCCCAGATCCCCGGCATATTCCGGCTCTCCCCCGCGGACCCGGTGCAGAATATCCGCCGCGGTCTTCCTCTCTGCCTCCCAGCCGGGGAGATCCTCCCCCAGCCACTGGTCCGGCAATGTCAGCTTAACCATAAATTCGTGATCCTTTCTTTTGCAAGGTAACGATCAGTCCAGGAGGCAGCGGCGCACCACAAAGGCGGCGGCCCCCAGCGCCCCGGTGAGCCGGTCGTAGGGGAGGAACTCGATGTTCGTCTCCTTGGCCATCAGGCCGTAGAGGTTCCCCTGCACCGTCTCCTGAAGGCGGCAGCGGTTTTCTTCCAGCTGGAAGATATAACCGTCCACCACCACCAGGCTGGGACTGATGAAGTTGAAGATATTCGCCACCTCCAGCCCCAGGTATTCCACCGCCTTTTCCATAATGGGACAGATGGCGGGGTCCCCCAGCCGCTGGGCCTCCAGCACCTGGGTGGTGTCCGGCGCCTCTCCCGGCGGCACCAAAGCCGCCAGACAGGGCGCCTCCCCCCGCTCCAGGGCCTTGGTGGCGGCGTTCAGGATGGCGCTTTCCCCCGCTACCGCCTCCAGGCAGCCCCTTCGTCCGCAGGTGGGACAGAGGGGCCCGTCCGGCAGGATGGTGGTGTGCCCCACCTCCCCGGCGCTGGCCTTGTGCCCCGCCAAGACGTTGTTTTTGATCATCAGCGGGCAGGCAAGGCCCTTGGAGACCAGAAAATAAGCGAAGGTATCCGGCGCGGCGCCGGAGCCGAACATCTCCCGCCCGAAGGCCCGCATCCGGGCGTTGTTATCGATCCACACCGGCAGGGAGAGCAGCCGGGAAAGGTCCCGGACAAAGGGGCGGCCCATCCAGTCGGCGTGGAGGGCGGTGCGGATGACCCCCTCCTGGTACTCGATGAAGCCGGGGATGCCCACCCCCACCCCGAAGAGCCGTTCTTCCGGCACGCCGGAGCGGCGCACCAGCTCCCGGATATTCTGCGCCACAAAGGCCGTCATCTCCGGGTACCGGGGGTCCGCCGCCTCCAGGACGAGGCTGCCGCAGACCTTCCCCCGCAGGTCGGTGACACAGAACAGGGTCTGGTAGGGTCCCAGCTCCACCCCCACGGCGTAGTGGGCCGCGGCGTTGAAGTCCAGGAGCTGGAGCCTCCGCCCCCCGGTAGGGGAACGGCTGGGGGCGGCGTATTCCACCAGCAGCCCCTCCCCCAGCATCTGGGCCACGTTGGTGGTGATGGTGGGAAGGCTGAGCCCCAGCTCATCGGTGATCCGCTGCCGGGTCACCGGGGCCTGGCGGTAGATCACCCGCTTGATCTGCTGGCGGTTCCGTTCCTTGACGCCCAAAAGACTGATGCCCTCTCCCTTGGTCATGGAGACCTTCCTTTCGACCGTTCTTCTGCCTGGGGACCTTTCGGCTATATTAACATCATACGGCTTTCCGGACGGAAAAGCAATGGACGAAATCACCAAAGTTAAAACTTTTAATTTTGCTGTTTTCACTAGAAAAAGGACGAAGGAAGGATAAAAACGGAAAAAGCGCCCTGACTATCCAGTGGCGCTTTCGGTAAGAGGCGGGGCTATAAGGCCAGGGATCTCCTCCCCGGTGAGGATCTCCTTTTCCTGGCTGATGTCCTCCTGGCAGAGGTAGACCCCTTCCAGGAGGAAGCGGTCCCCCAGCTCCTGGCCGGTGAGGTCCCGCTGGAGGACGGTCATCCCGGCGAACTCCTTTTCCTCCAGGGCGGCCAGCTGTTCCTCCGCCATGGCCTTGGCCTCCTGGGGGGTGACGGTCCGGGTCTCGGTCTCCAGCAGGAGGTAGCCCTCCCGGCTCCAGGTGATGGGGGCCAGGCGGCTGACCAGCGGGATGTTCCGAACCGCCCGCTCCACCTTCCAGGGCTCCTCCGGGATGCCCCCCAGGGAAAGGGGGATCCGCACCGAAAGGATGTCCAGATACCGGCGCACCGCCGTCCCCCGGACCTTCTGCTCCTCCTGGAGGTAGGGCACCTCCACCCGCAGCTCCTCCCTGGTCTGGGCCATCACCTTGGCCCTGGCGTGGACGGTGCGGTTGCGCCCCTTCTTATCCTCCATGATGCCGCTCACCAGGATCTCCCCCGCGTCCACCGAGTCCCCCACCTTTACGGTGGGCTGGCCGTTGTAGACCTCCAGGTAGGTGATGAACCCCGGCTTTGCCGCCACCACATTGTGGGGGACCCGGTCATCCACCCGTTCCGGCGGGACGACCCGCTCCAGGATCTCCACTACCGCGCTGCTCCCCCGGAGGTTCACCGCCACCCAGGCGGCCTTATCCAGGCGGATCATCAGCATCCGCTCCACCTGCCGGGCATCGATGTCCCGCCGCAGAGCCCCCCGGCGGACCCCCAGCTCCTCCAGGGCATCCCGGACCTCCTCCTCCGGGATGGTCTGGAGCCCCTGTATATCCACCTGCCAGATGAAGCACCCCAGGATCATCAGCCCCACCGCCACCAGGGCCGCCCCGGCAAAGAGCCCTGTGCGTTTGCGGTAACGGCGCAGCAGCACCGGCGCGCCCCCCGGACGCACCGGCTCCAGGATGACCCCCGCCTTCTGGGCCAGCTCCGGCAGGCGGCGGCTCCCGGAAAGGGTGGTGCAGGCGGTGTAGCGGTCCCCCTCCCGGCGGCCGTCCCAGATGGGCACCCGGTTCTGGGCGCAGAGGTTGATGAACCGCTCCAAAAACCCGTCCCGGATGGCGAAACGCACGGTCCCCCGGAAGAAGCGTATGATGCTGATGACCGACATGGACCCATCTCCCCTACCCTAACTGTATTCCACCGAGAGGATGGTCCCCTCCACGATGGCGCTGGCATCGGTGAGGGCCTTGATCTCCAGCCCGGTGCCGGTGAATTTCAGGATCAGCCGGGGGGTGGAAAGGCGGATGCAGCTATCCGAATATTCAATGATCCCCCGGCAGCCGTCTACCACCGCCTGCCGGTTGCTCAAAAGCTCCACCCGCACCTGGCTGAGGAAGGCCGCTGCCGGCTCCTCCAGGCCCTTGGTGAGAAGAAAGGGCTTCTTCCCTGCCCCCGTGCGGGCCCCTGGGGCCTGCTGCCTCACCGGTTTTTTCCTCTGCGCCATCCACCATCACCCCGGTGTCATTCTATGCGCCGGGGCCCCAAAACAGAAGCGCCCGCTGGGGGATGAAAAATTCTTGTCACACATATCCATGTAGGAGGAAAGGGGCGTGGCGGCGATGAAACGGGGCAAGGATATGGGGGATCTTCTTCTGGTGCTGGGCTGGGGAGGGGCCGCGGCGGCGCTGCTGCTCTGGTCCCCAAGCGTGGGGGAAGGGGTGCGCCAGGGGCTGGCCGTCTGCGCCTCGGTGATGATCCCCTCCCTCTTCCCCTTCCTCATCCTCTCCGATTTTCTGGGCCGCACCAGGGTGGGGGAGCTGCTGGAGCGGCCTCTCGGCGGCCTGATGGCCTTCCTCTACCGGTGCCCCAGGGAGCTGACCCCTGCCATCCTCATGAGCTGGGTGGGGGGCTACCCCGCCGGGGCCCGTGTGCTGGCGGGGATGGCGGAGCGGGGGACCCTCTCCCATGAGGACGCCGGACTGGCCCTCACTTTCTGCGTCAACAGCGGCCCCGCCTTCCTGGCGGTAGTGGTGGGCGCCGGGGTCTTCGGCTCCCCCGGATGGGGACTGTTCCTCTTTGGCTGCCAGCTTCTGGCGGGGGCGGCCGCCGGGCGGCTGCTCTGCCGCCGCCGCACCATACGCCTCCGGCCCGGAAAGGGCCGGAGCGCCTGTTTGCCCCCGGTCACCGGCTTTGTCCAGGCGGTCTCCTCCGCCACCTCCGGGATGCTCTCCATCTGCGCCTTCGTGCTGGTGTTTTCTGCCCTCTCCCGGCTCCTGGCCCGGTGGGGCCTGCTGGAGCTGTGGGGGGCGGGGGTCTCCGCCCTCACCGGCGGGGTCCTCACCCCGGCGGGGGCGGTCTGCCTGGGGACAGGGCTTCTGGAGATCAGCGGCGGCTGCGCCCTGGCCCAGGCGCTGCCCCCCGGACAGGGGGCGCTGGTGCTGCCCTTTCTGCTGTCCTTTTCTTCTTTTTCGGTGATGGGACAGCTATCCGCCTGCTTCGGGTCCCATCCCCCGGCCCTGGGGCTGTTGCTGCGGGCCCGGCTGCTCCATGGGGTGCTCACCGCTCTGCTGGCCACCCCGGTCCTCTGGGCGCGGTTCGCCGCCGCCCCCGCCATGACCGGCCGCCCGGTGCTGGCTCCGGGGAGCGGGGCGCTGCTGGGTGCCCTCTGCCTGATGGCTATGATAACCATCCTCGTTTCGGCGGTAGAAGGGGAATGAACGGCACCGGCTGTGCTGTTTATCCGTTGCACTTGTATTGTACATTCAAGGGGAAGAAGGACCGGAGCGCGGGGCCCGTCCCGTTCCTTCTTCCTGTCGTCATTATAACAAAGCACATGGGTATTTTAGGCCCTTGAAGGAAGCGCCCGGATGGTCTATAATAGGAGACAGGACTTTTCCGGGGGAGGAGCCACTGTCTCCGCCCCCGCCACAAGGAGGGAACGGAAATGTTTGGGAAGCGCTCGCTTTTTGGCAGCCGGATCGAGCCCGCCTGCCGGTACTGCGGCCACGGGCGGGAAAGCGCCGACGGCCGGATGATCCTCTGCCCCCACCAGGGGGTGACCGCCCCCTACTCCTCCTGCCGGAAGTACCGGTACGACCCCCTTCTGCGCGTGCCCTCCCGGCAGCCGGTGCTGCCAAAATACGACCGGTCCGATTTTGAGCTGTGATCCGCCGCCCGCTTCCTGTCAATTTATGGGGACCCCGATGAAGGGCCTCCTTGAGGTAACAATAACGACATGAGATATGTAAAACGATTCTTCCAAATCGTCCTTCCCCTCCTGCTGCTGGGGGCCTTTAGTTGCGCCCTGGTGCTGTGGCTGGCAGGCAGCCGGCAGGATGACCGGCGCCAGGAGCTTCTCAGCTCCATCGGCTTTTTGGGGGATACTTCCGGCTTTTCGGTGACCACCGGCACCGGTGCGGATTTTCCCCCCTCCCCCGGCCTGGATGAGGAAACGCTGAAGGCCCGCCTGGACGAGATGCTGGCCTTGGCGGAGCGGGCCCGGTTCAACACCGTTTTCTTCCAGGTGCGGGCGGACGGAGCCGCCCTCTACAAAAGCAAATATTTCGATCTCCACCCTTCCCTCTCCGGGGCCAAGGGCGCTTTGGGCGCCTTCGACCCTCTGGACTACCTCTGCACCACGGGGCTGGAAAAGCGGGTACAGGTCTACGCCCTGGTGGATCTCTCCCAGGGACCGGGCGGGGGCGCCCTGGACCTGACCCAGGGGGAGACGCTGGAGCTGCTGGCGGCCTCCACCGCCGAGCTGGGCAAGAAATATCCCCTGGGAGCTGTCCTGCTTACCGGCCTGGACGATGCCTCGGAGGAGACCGCCCGCGCCGCCCTCACTGCCATCCGCGGCCGCCTGGATAAGGAGGCCCCCGGCACCCAGATGGGCCTTGTTTTTGACGGGAACGGGGAGGGCGGCGTCACCCCCCTGCTGATCTCCCAGCTCACCGGGGACGGCACCCTGCGGGTGGTGGTCCCCCGGATCACCGCCCCGGTGACCGGGGAGGGGCTCTTCTATCCCCTGCTCCGCCAGTGGTGCGAGGCGGCGGCGGAATCCGCAAGGCTGCTGGCCGCCCAGCCCGCCGGAGCCGGGGACCGGGATCCCTCCGTGCCGGACGGGGACCTGCGCCTTCTCCTCTCCTCCATGTCGGACCGGGTCTCCGGAGCTATGCTGGAGCATTACGGCAGTCTCTGGGAGGATCCCCGGCGGGCGGAGGAGCTGGTGAGCCTTCTGGAGGACCCCAAGGGCGCCGTCCCGGAGCTTTTCTTCTCGGTATCCAGGGAGCTGGCTTTTACCTATCCCGCCGGGGATGTTTCGGTCACCGACGGTTCCATCTTCCTTATGGGCACCTCCGACCCGGAGCAGCCCCTCATCCTGGACGGGGAGGAGGTGGAGCGGACCACCTCCGGGGGCACCTGGGGCGTCCATCAGAAGCTGGAGCAGGGGAAGAATACCTTCACCCTCCGGCAGGGGGAGCGCAGCGTCTCGGTCACCGTCACCCGGTACACCCCCAGCGGCACGGCCGCCCCCATCAGCGGCATCCAGGAGGGGACCCTCTTCCCCCGGTATAGCTGCGGGGTGGATTCCAACGCGGAGCTCACCCTCTCCTGCATGGGGCCCGCCGGGGCCTCCGTCACGGCCACTCTGGGGGATAGAAGCATCCCTCTCACCCAGGCCAATTCCTCCGGGGACGGAACACCGGCAGCCTTCCGGGGCACCCTGACCCTCTCCCCGGAGGACTACGATCCCAACAGCACCGTAAAGATCGGTCCGGTGACCTACCTGCTCACCTACGGCGGCAAGAGCACCACCTACCAGTCCCAGGGGGAGGTCTATGTGGCGGGGCGCAACGTCCCCCTGGCGGTGGAAAACACCGCCCAGCTTTCCGCCGTCCTCACCGACCCGGAGGATGACGAGAGCATCACCGGCACCCTGAAGCCGGGGGCCCGCGCCTATGTGGAGGAGACGGTGCGCACCAGCCGCAGCGGCGTCATCACCCTGGCCTACAAGCTGCGAGGGGGCGGCTATATCCTGGCGGGCACCCCCGCCATGGGCCCCATGGTCCGGGTGCTGGAGGGAGCCCCCGACATCTCCATGGAGGTGGGGGAGATCGCCACCGGCCTGGGGGAAGACGGCAGCCTCACCGTCACCCTGGGGGAGGGCACCCCCGCCATTACCACCACCCGCACCGAGGATTCCCTGATCCTGGACTGCCTGGAGACCACCGCCGCCGGGGAGCTGACCCAGCTCACCAACGGCTTTATCCGCACCGCCTCCGCCGAGAAGACGGAGGGCGGCGCCCGCATTACCCTGCGGCTGGAGCCGGAGGGCGGCCTGTGGGGGTACGACCTCTACTACCAAGACGGCAGGACCATGCTCTACCTGAAGCCGGCCCCCAAGCGGGGGGAGACCTTCGGGAAACCCCTTTCCGGCGTATCCGTGATGCTGGACGCCGGCCACGGCGGCAGCGATCCGGGGGCCATGGGGGTGGCGGGAGAAAGCGGCCCCGCCGAGGCCCAGCTGAACCTGGCGGTGACCCAGGCGGTGAAGTACCGCCTGGAGCAGCTGGGGGCGACCGTGTCCCTCACCAGAGGGGACGACAGCCAGATCACCCTCTTCCAGCGGGTGGACGCCGCCACGGCGGCCCGGCCGGATATTTTCCTCTCCATCCACCACAACAGCGGCGTCCTCACCGGCAACATGAACCAGGCCCGCCGGATGGAGTGCTACTACTTTGAGGACATCTCCCGGCCCTTTGCCCAGGCCCTGATGGACCGCCTGCCGGAGATGCTGGGGCGTCCGGGCACCGACCCGGAGCAGGCCCGGTACTATGTCACCCGCCAGACCGCCAACCCGGCGGTGCTGCTGGAGGTGGGCTTTATGGTCAACCCCCTGGAATATGAGGAGTGCATCGACCCGGTGAACATCCTGAAGACCGCCTGCGGCGCGGCGGAGGCGGTGCTGGACGTGGTGAAGTAACGCTGTGATCAAATCCGCCGGGCAGATGGCCTGACCAGGCCCCATAAGAGCCCCTCCCCTATAGCAGCTCCCGATCCGGGGGCTGCTTTTTTTATCGACACACTCATATGGGGCGGGATCGCTGCCATACTGTTTTATGCACATCCCTCTGCTTCTCCGCGGCTGTTTTTGTCGGGGGATATTCCCCGGTTTATCCCCTTCTCCTGTATCAAAACCCGCAAAATCCGCATAGGATGGCGCAAAACGTCCTGCGTATGGAGGTGGGCTACTTATGGCGAAGGTTTTGCGGTACTTCCTGGGGGCCAACAGTCCCCAGGGGTATGTATCCCGGTTCGACCAGCTGGGGGAGGCCGGGGAATGGCGGCTTTGGGTGGTGACCGGGGGTTCCGCCCAGGGGCGGGCCGCCCTGATCTCCCAGGTAGGGGAGCGGCTGGCCCCCCGGTGCGGGGAGACGGAAGAGATCCTTTCCACCGGCGACCCGGCCCGGCCGGAGGGGCTGATCCTTCCGGAGCACCGGATCGCCCTTGCGGATGGCGGGCCGCCCCATTCCCCACGGCTCCGGTGTCCCGGAGGCTACGAGCGGGTGGTGTCCCTTTGGAACTGCCTGGACCAGGAGGCCCTGGATGGGGAGCGGGAGGAGCTGCTGGCCCTGGCCGGGGAAGAAAAGCGGCTGCGCAAGGACGCCGCGGGCTACCTCTACGCCGCCGGGGCGCTGACGGGGGACCTGGCTTCGGTGGGGAGCGCCGCCATGGACCGGGGCAAGGTGCTGGCCTACGCCAGGGGGGCGGCCCTCCGGGAATTTCCCCGCCCGGTGCCCGGAGGGAAGCGGGGGAAAGAGCGGGTGCGGTTCCTCTCCGCCTACACGGGGAAGGGCCCGGTCCTCCTCCGGGAGACGGCGGCGGCCGCCGCGCCCCGGATCATCGCCATCGAGGACGGCTGGGGAGCCGCCGCCAACACCCTGCTGGAGGCCCTGCGGGAGCTGGCCCTGGAGGCGGGCCTGGATGCGGTGGTCTGCCGCTGCCCCCTCTTCCCCTTCACCAAGGTGGACCACCTGCTCCTGCCTCAAGTGGGGCTGGGATTTGTCACCCTGAACCGCGCCACCGCCCGCCCCCTGGAGGGCCTCTGTGAGCGCACCATCCACGCCAGCCGCTTCTGCGACGGGACCCTGCTCCGGGAGCGCCGGGCCAGGAGCAGCTTCCTGCGGAAGGCCGCCGCCGGGATGCTGGAACAGGCGGGGACGCTCCTGGGCCGTGCGGAGGAGCTCCGCAGCCGCCGGGGTGGGCTCTACCACGCCGCTATGGATGCACAGGCCGCCGGTGCGGCGGCCCGGCGGGTGGCGGAGGAGATGGAGCGGGCTATCCAATGAAGGGCCCCGCAGACCGGAAAACAGCCAGAGCACAAAAGGCTCTGGCTGTTTTTTACTAAACGGTCTATTTCCCCAGGTAAGCCTCCTGGATGCTCTTATCCGCCAGCAGCGTCCGGCCGTCCCCGGAGCGGGTGATGGCTCCGGTCTCCATCACGTAGCCGATGTCCGCAGCGTGGAGGGCCATGTTGGCGTTCTGCTCGATGAGCAGCACCGTCACCCCCTCCTGGTTGATCTTGCGGATGATCTCGAAGATCTGCTGGACCACGATGGGGGCCAGGCCCAGGGAGGGCTCATCCATCATCACCAGCTTGGGGCGGCTCATCAGGGCCCGGCCCACCGCCAGCATCTGCTGCTCGCCGCCGGAGAGGGTCCCCGCCGCCTGCCAGGTGCGCTCCCGGAGCCGGGGGAAGAGGCTGTAGACCCATTCCAGGTCGCTGCGGAGGTCGTCCTTGCGGAGATAGGCCCCGATGCGCAGGTTTTCCTCCACCGTCAGGTCGGGGAAGACCCGCCGGCCCTCCGGCACCAGGGTGACCCCCTTGGCCACGATCTCGGCGGTGGTCTTGCCCCGCAGCTCCTCCCCCCTGTAGAGGATGGAGCCGCCGGCGGCGGGCACCAAACCGATGATGGACCGCAGGGTGGTGGATTTGCCTGCCCCGTTGGCCCCGATGAGGGTGACGATCTTGCCCTCCGGCACCTCGAAGGAGACATCCCGCACCGCCTGGATGCCGCCGTAGCTCACGTGGAGATTCTGGATCTTAAGCATTGTCAGCCACCCCCAAATACGCTTTGATGACCGCCGGGTCGTTCTGGACCTCCTTGGCCGTTCCCTGGGCGATGAGGCTGCCGAAATCCAGCACGTAGATGCGCTGGGAGATCTGCATCACCAGGTCCATGTGGTGCTCGATCATAAAGACCGAGAGGTGGTACTGGTCCTTGATCTGGACGATGAAATCGGTGAGCTCCTGGGTCTCCTGGGGGTTCATCCCCGCCGCCGGTTCGTCCAGGAGCAGCAGGGTGGGGTCGGTGGCCAGGGCGCGGGCGATCTCCACCCGCCGCTGGAGGCCGTAAGGGAGGGAGGAGGCGATCTCCTCCGCCAGGTGGGCCATCCCCTGTATCTCCAGCAGCTCCATGGCCTCCCGGCGCATCCGCGCCTCCTCCTTGTGGTTCAGGCGGAAGGTGGCGGAAAAGACGTTCTGCTTGGCCCGCATATGCTTTGCGATGAGGACATTTTCAAACACCGTCAGGTTGCCGAAAAGGCGGATGTTCTGGAAGGTGCGGGCGATGCCCAGGCGGGTGATCTGGTCCGGGGTCTTCACCATGGAGGAGGTGTAGAGCCCGGCGTTCTCCCCGGCGTACTGGGTGCGCATCTTCCCCTTGGGGAAGTTCTGGAGGATGGTCTGGCCGTGGAAGGCGACGAGGCCGTTGGTGGGCTCGTACACCCCGGTGATGCAGTTGAAGGCGGTGGTCTTGCCCGCCCCGTTGGGGCCGATGAGGGCGACGATCTCCCCCTGGTTCACGTCCAGGGTGAGGTTGTTCACCGCCACCACGCCGCCAAACTGCATGGTGACGTTTTCTACATGAAGGACATTCTCGCTCATTGCCGCGCCTCCCCCTTCTTTTTATCCCTGCGGTGCTGGAACAGCTCCCGGTCCCCCATGATGCCCCTGCGGTAGAAGAGCACCATGATCATAATGACCACCGAAAAGACCACCATGCGGAAGCCGGAGCGGAGGAAGGGGATCTGGAAGGAGCCGAAGTACAGCTCGGTATCCAGAAAGCGCAGCCACCACTCGCTGCAGGCCACAAAGAGGAAGGAGGCGATGACGCTGCCGCTGATGGAGCCGATGCCGCCGATGACCACGATCAAAAGGATCTCGTAGGTCATGGAGGACTTGAAGGCGCTGGCCTGGACGGTGGACTGGAACATAGCCAGCAGCGCCCCGGAGATGCCGGCGAAGAAGGAGCTGATGGTAAAGGCCAGCTCCTTGTGGCGGAAGAGGTTCACCCCCATGGCCTCGGCGGCGATCTCGTCATCCCGGATGGCCTTGAAGACCCGGCCGTAGGAGGAGTTGATGAGCAGCAGGATGACGGCGATGCACACCCCCGCCACCGCGAAGGGGAAGAGCACCGAGCTGAACTTGGGGTAGGACTTGAGCATATTGGAGCCGTTGGTGATGGGGCCCAGCTTCTCGTACTGGATCACCGCCCGGATAATTTCGGCGAAGCCCAGGGTGGCGATAGCCAGGTAGTCGCTCTTGAGCTTCAGCACCGGCAGGCCGATGAGGGCGGCAAAGGCCGCCGCCGCCAGGCCCGCCAGGAGGATAGCCACCGGCACCGGCAGGGTGAAGCCGATGGCGTAGTCGTAGTACTGGTAGACGATGGGCTTCATCTCCAGGGGGATGGTGAAGATGGCATAGGTGTAGGCCCCGATGAGCATAAAGCCCGCCTGCCCCAGGGAAAAGAGGCCGGTAAAGCCGTTGAGCAGGTTCATGGAGGCCGCCACCAGGGCGTAGATGGCCCCCTTCTTCAGCACAACGAAGAGGATGGACGAGGAGGGAAGGGTCCGCTCCAGGATGAAGAGGCCCGCAAAGAGCACCAGGACCAGGGCCGCCGGGAGTACCGCTTCTTTCTTTACATTCTTCATACGCTCACACCTTCTCCGTCGCTTTTTCGCCAAACAGGCCGGTGGGCCGCACCACCAGCACCAGGATCAGCAGCACAAAGGTGAAGGCGTCGCTGAAGGTGGGGTAGCCCATAGACTTGATGATGTTCTCGCAGATGCCGATGATAAAGGCGCCGATGACCGCGCCGGGGATGCTGCCGATGCCCCCGAACACCGCCGCCACAAAGGCCTTGAGCCCCGGCATGGCGCCGATGGTGGGGGTGACGGTGGGGTACTTGGAGAAGAAGAGCAGGGAGCCCACGCCGGCCAGGAAGGAGCCGATGACGAAGGTCATGCTGATGACCCCGTTGATGTTGATGCCCATAAGCTGGGCCGTCTCAAAGTCCTTGGAGACCGCCCGCATGGCCATGCCGATCTTGGTGTACCGGATGAGGGCCACCAGGCCGATGACCAGCGCCAGAGTGAGCACCGGGGTGAGAAGGGTGACGCGGGAGGTAGCCACCCCGGCAAAATTTACATTATCACCGATCCAGGGGATGGTGGGATACTTCTGGGGAAGGCCGCCGGTGTAGTAGGTGGCGAAGTTCTGCAAAAGGTAGCTGACACCGATGGCGGAGATCATGATGGACATACGGGGGGCGGAGCGCAGGGGCTTGTAGGCCACCCGCTCCACCAGCACCCCCAGGGCCACTGTGAGGAGCAGCACCGCCGGGATGGAGATATACACCGGCATGGTGGCGGAAAGGTAGACCATAAAAAAGCCCGCCATCATGAAAATATCCCCGTGGGCAAAGTTGATGAGCCGCAGGATGCCGTACACCATGGTGTAGCCGATGGCGATGAGGGCATACTGTCCGCCTACGGAAATGCCGGTAAGGAGCTGCTGTAAGATGTAGGATACAGAATCCATAGGGTAAAACACACCTCCAATTATGGGGACAGCTTGTCGTCGTAGTTTTCGGGGTAGTGGTCGAAGGCTTCAAAGGGGCGGGGGTCCTTTTCCAGCAGGGCGGTGAGGGTCTCCGCCAGGACCTCGGTAAAGACGGCCGCCTCCGGGGCCGCCCCCTTTTTGTTCATGGCCAGGATGCTTCCCAGCAAGATCTTGTTCAGGTCCGCCAGGAGCTGCCGCGGAAGGACCGGACGGTGGAACTCCTCCTCCAGGACGCGCAGGCAGGCGATGACCTCCTCGAACCCCTGCCGGAGCGCCATCCGGTCCCCGGTCCTGTACCGCAGGGCAAACCGGTAGCCCTCCACAAAGGCCCCCACCCGCCCGCTGTGCAGAGCCAGCAGGCGATGGGCCTCATCCTTTTCCATAGGATCACCCCCCGCGCAGAAGAATGGCCCGGATAGGGAAAGGGACGCGGCAGGGGCAGGTTCGCTCCCCACCGCGTCCTCTGTTCGGGCTCAGGGTAACTTGTTTGGATGGACTTTAGGAAACGGTCTGGGTCTGGATGAACTTGAAGCCGCCGTTTTCGATGGTCTTGATGTAGGCCATGTTCTTCTTGGCGTCGCCGTTCTCATCGAAGGTGAGGCCGCCGGTGACACCGTCGTAGGAGACGCCGGGGAGGGCCGCCTGGATGGAGGCCGCGTCGGGAGCGCCCGCCGCCTTGATGGCCTCGATGGCGGTCATGTAGGCGTCATACCCCAGGGCGGATACCGCCGCCACGCCGTCGTTGCCGCCGTTGTTGGTGAGGTTCTGGGGATCGCTGTTCAGCCACGCCTTGTAGCCGGTGACAAAGTCCTTGGCCACAGAGCTGCTGGAGTCGTTCTCGTCAAAGAAGGTGGAGATGTAGATCTCGCTGGTGTCGGCGCCGGCATTATCGATGATGGTGGTGTTCTCCCAGGTATCGCCGGCCATGATGGGGCAGGTGATGCCCAGCTGCCGGGCCTGCTGGATGATCAGCGGGGCGGTGGCGATGGAGGAGGGGGCGAAGATGACGTCAACGTTCTCGTTCTTGGCGTTGGTGAGGATGGCGTTGAAGTCCACCTCGCCGGTCTGGAACTCGCCGGTGACCACGGTGCCGCCGGCAGCCTCAAAGGCGCTCTTGAAGTAGTTGCCGAGGCCGGTGGAGTAGTCGTCCCCCAGCTGGGTGATGACGAAGGCTTTGCTGGCGCCCTTGGATTTGGCGAAGCTGGCCATCACGGTGCCCTGGAAGGGATCCAGGAAGCAGATGCGGAAGTAGTAGTCGTTGCCCAGGGTCACCTGGGGGTTGGTGCAGGAAACGCCGATGGCGGGGACCTTGGCCTCCCGGAAGATCTCGCCGGCGGCGATGGAGACGCCGGAGCCGTAGGAGCCCAGGACCACGGAGACGCCGGAACTCACCAGGGACTGGGCGGCGGTAACCGCCTTGGAGGTGTCGGACTGGTTATCCACCTCCACCAGCTCCACGTTGTAGGTCTTGCCGCCCACCTCCACGGTGGGGACCAGGCTGTGGGCGTACCGGATGCCCAGCACCTCCTGCTTGCCGCCGCCGCCGTTCTCGCCGGAAGCGGGCTCAAAGATGCCGATCTTGATGGTGTCGCCGCCGGAGACAGCGGGGGCATTGCCCGCATCGCCAGAGGCGGAAGCGGGAGTGCTGCTCCCCGCGGGAGGGGTGGTGCTGCATCCCGCGAATACAGAAACGGTCAGTGCCAAGCAGAGCATGACTGCAATGAGTTTTTTCATTGTGAAAGGACCTCCTACTTTATTCGTTTTGGGGGTTGTACACGGAAGGCGGAAATATGTATTCCTACCGGCTCCATGTAATGCACTTTATTATAATCCATTCACAGCCGGAATGCAATCATTTTTTCGGTAAGCGTCAAACATTTTGCCTTATTGTATAGTTTGTGAGGGAATCTTGGAGGTTTTTTCTACCGGGCGGGGAACAAAAAAACTGGTATTTTCCAGGTGGTTTTTGGTGGTGTACACCGGCGGTGTCATATGTCCTCTAAAAGAGGACAGTTTCCTCCCGCAAATTTTGCAGGATTTGGAAACTGTCCTTTCATTTCAGGCAAGGCAGGGGGATTCGGGATGGTTCCTCAGTCCTTTCCCTGCCGCTGGGCATATTCCCGGTAGGCCCCGGCGCTCACCTGCACCCGGCGGTTGATGATGCGCAGAAAGCCCTCGTTGCACAGCTCGGTGAGCTGGCGGCTGATGGTGACCCTGGCCCCGCCCACGATCTCCCCCAGCTCCCCGTGGGTGTAGTGGACCTTCAGGTTGTACCAGTCCGGGTCGGTGATGTTCTCGGTATCCACCATGGAGCAGAAAAGGCGCTTGAGGCGGCTCTTGCAGGAGTTGAAGGTGAGGTTCGCGATCTCGTGGCGCAGGATAAGGGTCTTGTGGGCCCAGCAGCGGAGCAGGGCATCCCGGAAAAGGGCGCTCTCGTTCATCAGGCGCCTCGCCTTGTCATCCAGGAGCTTATACAGCACCGCCTTGGTCTCGGTCTGGGAATAGAGGCTGGTGCGGACCCCCAGGAAAAACACCGTCTCCCCGAAGAACCATCCGGGGGAAAGGGTGTAGAGGATCTTGACGCCCCCCTCGGCATTGTCCATATAGTGCTTGATCCTTCCCCGCTGGACGTAATAGATCCCCCCCAGCTCTTCTCCCGGCATGGAAAAGATATGTTTGGGCGGGAATACCAGCTGCTGCCCTTCCGAACAGATCAGCCGGTCCAGTTCCGGGTCAAAGAGATCCGGCGTTGTAAGTGTGGTGCGTTCCATCGGCTTCAAAATGCGCTCACCCCCTGGTCGTTGTGCGGGGACAGCCCGGAAAGCGCTTCCGCATTCCCACAGCCTCCCCTTTGGCAAAATGATTATATCATATAAGTTTATCGGAACCTAAGGGAAAATGCAAGCGCTCATCCCCGAAAAAAAGCGAAAATTTCCGGGATTTTTTGAGAAGTTGTATCGAACACTACAATGTTCCCGGCATAACTGACCGGCTCCGCGGTTCGAGATATAATGTATACATCAAAGCCCAGATGGGCAAAAAATTTATACATGAGGTGACTGATTATGATGAAACCGTCCGGCTCCTGGGTCGCTATGCCCACCCCCTTTGACCACGAGAACAAGGTAGACTTCGGCGCGTTCAAGATCCTGATCGACCGCCAGATCAAGTATGGCACCTCCCAGCTGTTCATCCTGGGCAGCGCGGGGGAGGTGACCCTCCTTTCCCTGGAGGAGAAGAAGGCCATCGTCCACGAGGTCATCAAGATGACCAAGGGCCGCATCCCCGTCTTCTTCAGCTGCGCCGCCCTTTCCACCCCGGATAGCGTGGCTATGGCCCGGTACTGCGAGAGCGAGGGCGCCGACGGTGTCGTCTTCACCGTCCCTCCCTACGTCCTCATCCCCCAGACCAGTGTCTTCACCCATCTGGACGCCTGCATGAGCGCCACCAGCCTCCCCTGCGGCATCTACAACAACCCCTCCCGCCTGGGGGTGCAGGTGATGCCGGAGACCATCAAGAAGCTCAGTGACGCCCACCCCAACTTCGTGGTGGATAAGGAAGCCATGGGCAGCGTGGAGCAGCTGGTGCAGGTGAAGCGCCTCTGCGGCGACAAGGTGAGCATCATGTGCTGCGACTTCCCCAAGTATTCCATCGTCATCCCCACCCTGGCGGTGGGCGGCACCGGCACCGCCAACATCGGCGGCAACATCATCCCGGAGGAGGCTGCCAAGTACTCCCGCCCCTGGACCAGCGTCCAGATCATGGAGGAGTGCCGGGAGGAGTACTTCAAGTGGTTCCCCCTCTTAAAGGCCCTCTACCACCTCTCCAACCCCATCGTCATCAAGGCGGCCCTGAACATCCTGGGGCTCCCCGGCGGCAGCCTGCGCAAGCCCTACGAGGACTACAGCGGCCCCCACTTCGATGCCCTGAAGGACATGATGCGGGAGATGGGCGTCATCGAAAAGTACAGCGTAAAGTAAGGAGAGGACGATATGAGCGAGTCCCTGATCGTCATCGGCGGCACCGCGGCGGGCCTCAGCGCCGCCTCCAAGGCAAGGCGCCTCTGCCCGGATATGGAGATCACCGTCTACGAGCGCTCCGGCTTTGTCAGCTACGGCGCCTGCGGCCTCCCCTACTTTGTAGGGGGGCTCATCGGGGAGCCGGAGGATCTGGTCTCCCTCACCGCGGATACCCTGCGGGAGAAGCGGGGCATCCCCACCTACACCCGCCACGAGGTCACCGCCATCCGCCGGAACGAAAAGCTGGTGGAGGTCACCGACCTTGCCGCCGGCAGGACCTTTACCCAGCGGTACGATAAGCTGATGATCGCCACCGGGGCGGAGCCCATCCTGCCCCCCCTGCCGGGGGTGGAGGCCCAGGGCGTCCACTGCCTGCGGACGGTGGAGGACGGCATCGCCCTCAAAGCCCGGACCAAAGAAGCCAAGCGGGCGGTGATCGTGGGGGGCGGCTTCATCGGCCTGGAGACCGCCGAGGAACTGACCCAGGCGGGGCTTTCCGTCACCGTCCTGGAGGCTCTGCCCCGGCTGCTGCCCTTCCTGCCGGAGGATTACTCCGCCCGCATCCAGCGGGAGCTGGAGAGCCACGGCGTGACGGTGCGCCTGGGGGCCGCCGCCGCGGAGGTGGCGGTGGAGCAGGGCCGGGCCGCCGGCGTCCGCCTGGCGGAGGGGGAGCTCCTCCCCGCGGATCTGGTCCTCTTTTCGGTGGGGGTGCGGCCCTCCTCCCGGCTGGCGGTGGAATGCGGCCTGGAGCTGGGCCTGCGGGGCGGCATCGTGGTGGACGCGGAGCAGCGCACCAGTGACCCCGCCATCTACGCCGCCGGGGACTGCGTGCAGATGAAGAACCTCATCACCGGGGAGCCCTGCTACTTCCCCCTGGGCACCAACGCCAACAAACAGGGCCGCGTGGCCGGGGAGAACCTGGCCGGCGGGCACAGCCGCTTCCCCGGCGTCCTGGGGTCCCAGGTGACCAAGATATTCGACCTCTACGCCGCCTCCACCGGCCTGACCCCGGAGCAGGCGGAGAAAGCGGGCTTCTGCCCCGCCGTTTCCTCCATCACCAAGGGGGACCGGGCTTCTTACTACCCCGGAGGCGGCGAAAACCACCTCACCCTGGTGCTGGACCGGGATACCGGCCGGCTGCTGGGGGCCCAGGGGGTGGGCACCTCCACCGTGGCCGGGCGGATGAACGTCCTGGCTACCGCCATCACCGCCGGGATGACGGTGATGGAGCTGAACGAATTGGACCTGGTCTACTCCCCCTCGGTGGCGCCGGTGTACGACCCCATCCTCATCGCCGCCAGCCAGGCCATAAAGTGCGTAAGGAGGCAGTAAAATGGGACAGCTGTATGAGCTGGTCATCGGCAAGGACCAGGACATCAAAGCCGCCATCGAGGCCTTTGTGCTGGAAAAGGGCTGGCAGAACGTCTACATCAGCGGGGCCATCGGCTCGGTGTACGGGCTGGAGTTCACCGCCCCCGCCGACAGCTCCTATCCCCCCCAGGCGGAGCGCACCCTTTGCCAGGGGCCGGGGGAGATGCTCTCCTTCACCGGCGAGGTGATGGCGATGGAGCGGATGGACCCGGCCCTCCGGGGTGTCTACAAGGGGGACGGCCCCCTCTTCGTCCACATCCACGCTTCTGTAGCTACCGCCGGGGCCCATGTTTACGGCGGCGGCTTCCATGGCGGCAAGGCCTTCCGCTCCCTGAAGGTGTACCTCCAGGAGGTATGACCGGACTTCGTCCGGTTTTCGCCCTACACGGAGCGGGGATAAACCCCGCTCCTTACCTTTGTGCGGGGCATAAATGAGTGCCTGGAGTCTCAGACTGTTCCTCAAAATATTGCCGTGGCATATTTTTGAGACCACAAAACTCTGGCATCCACCCCCATCCTGTGTTATAATGGATACGGAAATGATCCAAAGGCGGCAGGGGGAGGAAGCCATGAGAAAACCACAGGGAAAAATAAAAATCACCGGGTCCTGACGAGGGACCCGGTTTTCTTTTGCCCTTTCCCCTGGTAAAGGGGCACCAGGGCAGCACAACAGGAGAGACAGGGAGGAACTTTGTATGAGCAGAGAGCGCGCAGGCTGGAAAAAGGGAATGGGGGACCTGGCGGTGATCCTTTTGGGGAACGCCCTGTACGCCTTGGCGGCGGCCGCCTTTATCCTTCCCAACGGCCTTATCACCGGGGGCAGCACCGGCCTGGCCCTCATCGCCCGCCGCCTGTGGGGCATCCCGGTGGAGGGCTTTGTGGCCCTCTTTAACCCGCTGATGTTCCTCCTGGGGCTCCTGGTCCTGGGGAAGCGCTTTGCCCTCACCACCCTGGTGAGCAGCTTCTGGTATCCGGTGATCTTCGGACTGTTCCGGGGGATACCGGGCATCGCCTTCCCCCTGGAGGACCGGCTGCTGGCGGTGGTCTTCGCCGGGGGGATGATCGGGGTGGGCATCGGCGTGGTGATCCGGGCAGGGGCCTCCACCGGCGGCATGGACATCCCTCCCCTGGTGCTCCAGAAGAAGCTGGGGATCCCGGTATCGGTGTCCATCTATGCCTTTGATTTTGCCATCCTCCTGGGCCAGATGGCCTTTGCCCCCAGGGAGGACGTGCTTTACGGCATCCTGCTGCTGCTCATCTACTCCCTGGTGCTGGATAAGGTGCTGATGCTGGGGGCTGCCCGCACCCAGGTGAAGGTGGTGAGCGCCTGCTACCAGGAGATCCGGGAGCAGATACTCCACACCCTGGACCGGGGCTGCACCCTCCTCCACGGGGAGACCGGCTTCTGCCGCAACCCCTGGCCGGTGGTGCTGACGGTGGTGAGCGGCCGGGAGCTGCCCCGCCTCACCCGGACCATCCAGGAGATCGACCCCGATGCCTTCCTGGTCATCAGCCGGGTGAGCGAGGTGCGGGGCCGGGGCTTCACCCTGGGGAAGGTCTACCGGCAGGAATCGGAAGGCCGGTGAGGGGCCCTCAGCCGCCGTTGGAGAGGAAGTCCAGCACGCCCTTCCCCAGGCCCTCCACCGCCTGCCGGGTGCGGGCCTTGGCCTCCTCCCCGGTGTCGGTGCTGCGGATGTAGGAGATGATCTGCCCCCGCGTGGGGGTGTCCAGGTCCCCGAAGAAGGCTGCGGCCTTGGGGTCCAGGGCCAGAGATGCCGCCAGCCCCTGGGGCAGCTCCAGGTCCAGCCGGCGGTAGGGGAGGCTGCTGCCTTCCCCCAGCTTGGGGGTCTGGTTGTGCAGGATGGTCTTGTCTTCCATGGGATGATCCTCCTTGGCATTTGTTTTACCAGGAGTCTGCCCAGGAAGAGGCCCGGCTATGCGGCGAGCGTCAAAACAGCAGCGCGATATACCCCCCATACAGCCCCAAAAGGGCCGCCCCCTGCCAGCGGCGGAAGCGCCCTTTCCGGACCGAGGGCAGGAGGGTCACTGTCAGCAGCAGCAGGGCCATCAGCAGGTCCAGGGGGTGGTCCATGGGCAGGACGCCGCCCCCGGCAAAGGAGCTGACGGCGGGGACCAGGGTGAGGTCCAGGAAGTTGGCGCCGATGATATTCCCCACCGAAAGGGAGGACTGCCCCCGCGCCAGGGCGGTGATGGTGGTGACAAGCTCCGGCAGGCTGGTGCCCAGGGCCACCAGGGTGAGGGCGATCACCGCCTCCGGCATCCCCAGCAGCCGGGCCAGGACACAGCCGTTATCCACCAGCAGCCGGGCCCCGGCCGCCAGCCCCACCGCCCCCAGGAGGAACTTGCCGATGTAGACCGCCGCCGCGTGGGGACTGCGCTCCGCCCCCTCCTCCTGGGGGAAGGGGGAGCGGCGGGCGGTGTCCATGTCGTTTTTCAGGAAGACTGCCAGCAGCACCAGCAGGAAGCACCCCTCCCCCCAGGTGAGCCGCCGGTCGATGCCGAAGGCCAGCATGGCGAAGAGGGCGAGGATCAGCAGCGCCCCCTTTTCCCGGAGGGAGCGCAGGTCCACCCGGCCAGGGAGGAAGAGCAGGGAGATGCCCAGGATGAGGCCGGTATTGCAGGACACCGATCCCACCGCGTTCCCCAGGGCCATCCCCCCGGAGCCCTGGGCCGCCGCCATGGCGGAGACCAGCAGTTCCGGCATGGTGGTGCCCAAACTCACCACCGTGGCCGCCACCACAAAGGGGGGGATGCCGGTGACCCTGGCCATCCACTCCGCCCCCTCCACAAAGCTGTCCCCGCCCTTTACCATCAGGGCCAGGCCCAGCAAAAACAGCAGGATCACCCTGGTCATGATACTCCCCCTTCCCATAGCCGGCAGGGGAAAAGCCCCCGCGCTATAGAGATTATAGTCTTGCGGGGGCTTGTTTTATGCGGCCCGGCCGGAGGGCTAAAAAAATTGTGGAAAGATGGGGAAGCTCTCTTGACAATATCGATATTCGATATTATACTGGTGATGTAATATCGATATTCGAGATAGGGGGGCTGCCTGTGCCCAGGGAAAAGTTCAAGACCCTCACCCAACAGATGTACTACATCCTCCTCTGCCTGGGGGAGGAGTGCTGCGGCATCGACATCATGGACAAGGCGGCTGCCCTCACCGGGGGTGCGGTGCGGGTGGGCTCCGGCACCCTCTACCACCTGCTGGACCAGTTCCTGGCGGCGGGGCTCATCCGGGAGACCAGGGCGGAGGGGCGGCGGCGCAGCTACATCCTCACCCCGGAGGGGCGGGCGCTGCTGGAGCAGGAGTACCGGCGCATCCTGGCCCAGGCGGAGGATTACCGCCGGGTGTTTGGAAAGGAGTGATGAGCGTGAAAGACCGTCTTTACCGTCCGGAATTTTTTGCCTTTTACGACCACACCGCTATCCAGGGGCGGGTGGAGGAGATGGCCGCCAAGGGGTGGCTGCTGGAAAAGCCGGGCAACTTCCTCTGGACCTACCGGCGGGCCCCGGCCCGGCGGCTCCACGCCGCCGTCACCTACTTTCCCAGCGCCTCCGCCTTTGACCCCGGCCCCTCCCAGGGGGAGCTGACCATGGAGGAGTTCTGCGCCCAGGACGGCTGGCGCCTTCTGGCCCGCTGGGGGCAGATGCAGATCTTTATAAGCGGCGCGGAGGACCCGGTCCCCATCGAGACCGACCCGGTGACCCAGGTGGAGACCATCCACCGCTCCATGAAGCGGGCGATGCTCCCCGGCCACCTGCTATTGGCGGCGGTGATCCTCTGGCAGATCTTTTTCCAGTTCCTCCAGTTCCGGCGGGACCCGGTGGGGTATCTGGTCAGCTCCTCTTCCCTGCTCATGCTGCCCATGTGGCTGCTGCTCCTCCTGGCCACCCTGCACGAGGTGGGGTTCTACTTCCGGTGGCACCACAAAGCGGTCCGGGCGGCGGAGGACGGGGTGTTCCTCCCCATCCGCACCAACCGGCTGCTCAGCGCCCTGCTGCTGGGGGGCGCGGTCCTGCTGCTCCTTTTTTCCGGTATCGGCTCCCGGTCCCGCCTGGGGATACTGCTGGGGTGGTGCGCCCTTTACGGCGTCATCCTCTTCCTCACCAGCCGGGTCCGGGATGTCATGAAGCGCCGGGGCTCCCCCCGGTGGGCCACCCGCCTGGGAACGATGGGGGCGGCGGTGGGGCTCACCCTCCTGGCTACCAGCGGGATGACGGCGGCCATCATCCGGGGGGACCTGTGGCGGGAGCGGTCGCCGGCGGAGACCTATGAATTTTCGGGGCATACCTTTTCGGTCTACCACGACCCCCTCCCCCTGACGGTGGCGGACCTCACCGAGCCCGGCGATGTGCGGTACTCCACCGAGGCGCGGAGGGAGGAGACCTTCCTCCTGGCCCGCACCCGGTACAGCCAGGATACCCTCCTGGGGGAGGGACCCGGCCACCCGGAGCTGGACTACACCGTCGTGGAGGTAAAAGCGCCCTTCCTCTACGGCCTCTGCCGGAGGTCCATGGAGAAGGAGGACCCGCTCTTTGAGACGGCGTACCGCCCCGCCGACGCCGGCCCCTGGGGAGCGAAGGAGGCCTTCCGGATGTACCGCCGGGGCGAGGCGGACGACCGGTATCTCCTGCTGTGGGAGGACCGCCTGGCGGAGGTGCGGCTCACCGGGCTGCCCCTCACGCCCCAGCGGATGGCGGTGATAGGGGAGAGGCTGAAAAACGCTTGACTGCGTTGTTTTGACCAATCTGGGCTGCCGCCATCTCCGCGCTAAGAGCCTTGCTTCGCTCGGTTGCGCTCCGAAACGCCGCTGCGGCGGCAGAGCCCTGCCTTCTTTTTCTTTTCACGAGAAAAGAAAAAGAAGCAAAAAGAAAAGCGGCTAATGTCACCGATAGGAGATACGAGGACTAAGACTCCAGGCACTCATTTACGCCTTGCGCAAAGGTAAGGACCGGGGCAGAGGCCCCGGTCCGTGTAGGGCGAGACACCGGCGGCACGCCGGTCGTTCTTTTTTGCTTCTTTTTTCTCACGAGTGAGAAAAAAGAAGTGGGGGCTGGGGCAACGCCCCAGATTGGCTAAACCACGCTATCTTCCCCATCCCACCAAGCTGCCCAGGGGATTTTCCAGGACCCCCTGGAGGTCCTGGATGGCCTTGTTGAGGCTTGCAAAATCGATGCTGGAGACCTGCTGGAGGGCGTCGGAGGCGTCGGCGATGCTCTCCCGCCCCTCCGAGAGGGTCTGGTCCAGGTTCTCCAGGACGCCGGGGATGTCCGCGAATGCCAGCTGCTCCATCACCAGGTCCACGTCCTGCATGGTGGTGTTGGCGATGTTCAGGGTGCGCTCCACCTGGGGGATCACCTGCCCCACCATCCAGACAACGGCGATGGCGGTGACCGCCAGGAACGCGGCCGAAAGGCGGGCGTAGAGGAGCCTCTTCTTCGCCAGGGCGGTTTGCAGGGCGGACTGCTCCTCCAGGCGGCGCAGCGCCGCCTCCAGACGGGCCTCTCCCGCCGGGGCGGGGACGGGTTCTTCCTTGGGGACAGCCGGCAGGACCTCCCGGACCGCCAAAGTTTCTTCCGCTGTCATAAACATCCTCCTTTTCAGAAGCCTCTCCGCAGACCGGCGCGGGGAGGGCACAGCCCTTTTCGGAGGCTCCCGGTTTTTTCTTAATGATACCAGCTTTCGCCCTTTTCCGCAAGGGAAAAAGAGAAAAGACGGACCCCAAAACGGAGCCCGCCTATACTTATTCCGCCGCGCTGAAATCCGCCAGGCGCAGGCCGGGGTTCTTGTCGGTGGCCCAGGTGATGTTCCACCCGCTGGTGAAGAGCAGGAGCTTCCGGTCCCGGAAGTCCTGGACGATCTTGGTATCGGAGGAGAGGATCAGCTTCTTGGGGTCAAAGTCCTCCTCGTCGTTTTCGATCCACCGCAGGTACTGGTAGGGCAGGTCCTCCCGGCGGATCTCCACGTTGTACTCGTTTTGCAGGCGGTACTCCAGCACCTCGAACTGGAGGACCCCCACCACCCCCACGATGATCTCCTCCATGCCGGAATCCGGCTCGTGGAACATCTGGATGGCGCCCTCCTGGGCGATCTGGGTGATGCCCTTGACGAACTGCTTGCGCTTGAGGGTGTCCACCTGGCGCACCCGCGCAAAGTGCTCCGGGGCAAAGGTGGGGATGCCCCCGAACCGGAAGCGCCCGCTCCCCCCGCAGAGGGTGTCCCCGATGGAGAAGATGCCGGGGTCAAAGAGGCCGATGATGTCCCCGGCGTAGGCCTCCTCCACCATCTCCCGCTCCTGGGCCATGAGCTGCTGGGGCTGGGCCAGCTTCACCTTCTTGCCCCCCTGGACGTGATATACCTCCATCCCCTTTTCAAACCGCCCGGAGCAGATGCGGATAAAGGCGATGCGGTCCCGGTGGGCCTTGTTCATGTTGGCCTGGATCTTGAAGACGAAGGCGGAAAAATCCGGGGAGAAGGGGTCGATCTCCCCCTGATCGGACCGGCGCGCCAGGGGCGGGGTGGTCATCCGCAAAAACTCCTCCAGGAAGGGCTCCACCCCGAAGTTCGTCAGCGCCGAGCCGAAGAAGACCGGCGAGAGCTTTCCGTGGCGGACCTTTTCCAGGTCAAACTCGTAGCTGGCCCCGTCTAAAAGCTCGATGTCGTCCGCCAGGGTGCGGTGGAGCTCCTCCCCCAGCACCCGGTCCAGCCGGGGGTCCCCCAGGGGGATCTCGGTGGCCCGGACCTTCTGGGCGTTGCTGGCCATGCCGCTGTCCTCAAAGGAGATGATCTCCCGCCTGCCCCGGTCGTACACCCCCTTGAACTCCTTGCCGCAGCCGATGGGCCAATTGACCGGATAGGTGCCGATGCCCAGCTCCTGCTCGATCTCCTCCATCAGGTCAAAGGGGTTTCTCGCCTCCCGGTCCATCTTGTTGATGAAGGTGAAGATGGGGATGTCCCGCATGACGCAGACCTTGAAGAGCTTTCTCGTCTGGGGCTCCACCCCCTTGGCGGCGTCGATGACCATGACGGCGGAATCCGCCGCCATCAGGGTGCGGTAGGTGTCCTCCGAAAAATCCTGGTGGCCGGGGGTATCCAGGATGTTGATGCAAAAGCCATTGTAATCAAACTGCATGGCGGAGGAGGTCACCGAGATGCCCCGCTGCTTTTCGATCTCCATCCAGTCGGAGACGGCGTGGCGGGCGGCCTTCTTGCCCTTCACCGAGCCGGCCAGGGCGATGGCCCCGCCGTAGAGCAGGAACTTTTCGGTGAGGGTGGTCTTGCCCGCATCGGGGTGGGAGATGATGGCGAAGGTCCTCCGCCGCTGTATTTCTTGTTTTAAGTCAGCCAAATGCGTATACCTCCAAAAAAAGGGGCCGGACGCCCCCGCTCATATCGTTCCGGAAAAAAGGAGGCTCTTAGAGCCTATTCAGAATCTCCCCGCACAACGTCTGACGGGTCTTTTCTCCCCATGCTTTGTCAAATTTTTTTGAAATACAGCAAGTATTTCGGCAAAAATTTGCCTGCGCCTGGAAAGAAAATCCCTCGCCAGCCGCCGCACTTGGAGATCCTAAACAGGCTCTTAGAACGGGATGGCCCCCGGCTCCGGGACACCGAAGAGGTCCCGGCCCTTGGGGGTCAGGACGATGAGGCCCATCCGCACCTGGGCGTGGTCGAAGAGGAAACCCTCTTTCCCCCTCCCCTGCTGGGAGAGGACCCACAGCTCGTTGAAGAGGTTGCTGTTCTCGTAGAGGGCCATCAGGTCCCCGTCGGCGTAGTGGATGTCGTACCGGGTGGTGAGAAGGCCCTTCTCCCGGAACCGGGCGATCTGGGCGGCCCGCTCCTTTACCTCCTCCATGGTGTCCTCCGGGTCCAGCAGCACCACATCGTCCAGGGCGACGGAAAGCAGCTCCTCATCCAGGGAGCTCACCAGCTCAAACCGGGCAACGGGCATCCGCGCCCTCCGGCGCAGATACCGGGGGACCTCCCGAATCTCGTAGATCTTCATCCTTTTCTCCTCGTTTCTTTTAGAGCTTATCCACGGATCGGATGTGCGCAGATGATCTATGGACAAGCTCCTGGTTTCGCAAAGCGATGCTGTCCTGTCAGTGGGGCATCGTAGGCAAAGCGTTCATTGCGGCACTCTCCTCGGCCCGCGGCCAAAAAATTCCTTTGTATAGTATAACCCATTTTCCCGCCGGAAACAAGGGTCCCGGCGGAAACCGCCGGGCCTGCGGGAGGGGCAGGGTGAGGCAGCGGGGCTTATCCCCGCCGCTCCGGCGCTGCCAGGTTCAGCAGCACCTCCACCATCTTCTCCATGGCGGGCACCGGAATGGCCTCGTGGACGCCGTGGAAGTTGAAGCCGCCGGTAGAAAGGTTGGGGCAGGGCAGCCCCATAAAGGTGAGGCGCGCCCCGTCGGTGCCGCCCCGGATGGGTTCCTCCACCGGGGTCACCCCCGCCTTCTGCATGGCGGCGCGGGCGTTTTCCACCAGCTCCATGTGGTCCCGGAGGGGCTCCCGCATATTGTAGTAGCTGTCGGTCAGCTCCAGCTCCACCGTCCCCGCCCCGTACCGGGCGTTGAGGAACTCCACGGCGTTTTTCATCAGGTCCTTGCGGGCCTGGAATTTCTCCTTGTCATGGTCCCGGATGATGACGGAAAGCCGGGCCTCGGTGACATCCCCCGCCAGGTCGCAGAGATGGTAGAAGCCCTCCCGGTCCTGGGTGTGCTCCGGCGCCTCGGCGGGGGGCAGCATCCCCACCAGTTGGCAGGCGATGAAGGCGGCGTTCTTCATGGTATCCTTGGCGGTGCCAGGGTGGACGCTGAGTCCATGGACGGTGACACGGGCATCGGCGGCGTTGAAGTTCTCGTAGTTCAGATCCCCCAGCTCGCCCCCGTCCACCGTGTAGGCGGCGGCTGCGCCAAAGGCGGAAAGGTCAAAGAGATCCGCCCCGTCCCCGATCTCCTCATCCGGGGTAAAGCCGATGGCGATGGGGCCGTGTTCCCTCTCCGGGTGGGCCAGCAGGTACTCCACCGCGGTGACGATCTCCGCGATCCCTGCCTTGTCGTCCGCACCCAGGAGGGTGGTGCCGTCGGTGACCACCAGCTCCTGGCCGGTGTACTTTGCCAGCATGGGAAAACGGCAAAGCTCCGTCACGATGCCCTTCTCCCGGTTCAGCACAAGGTCTCCCCCCTCATACCGCAGCACCTGGGGCTTCACATCCTTGCCGGAGGCGCTGGGAGAGGTATCCATATGGGCGATGAGCCCCAGGCAGGGCTCCCCCTCCCGGCCGGGGGTGGCAGGCAGATGGGCGTACACATAGCCGTGGCTGTCCATCCGGGCGTCCGCCAGGCCCAGGCCCCTCAGCTCATCCGCCAGGGCCTGTCCCAGCAGCTTCTGCTTCTGGGTGCTGGGGGTGGTCCCGCTTTCCTCGCTGGACTGGGTATCAAAGGAAACATAGTGCAAAAAGCGCTCCAAAACATCCATCACAAATCTTCTCCTGTCCATCCCGGTCAGCAGCCGCCCAGCAGCCGGGATATGGTCTTTTTCAGCTTCTTCATATCAACGGGCTTGGCGATGTGGGCGTTCATGCCCGCGGCCAAAGCCGTTTGGACGTCCTCCTCAAAGGCATTGGCCGTCATGGCGATGATGGGGATGGTCCTGGCCTCCGGATGGCTGCTGGCACGGATCTGCCGGGTGGCCTCGTAGCCGTCCATCACCGGCATCTGAATATCCATAAAGATCATGTCGAATTCTCCGGGCTCTGCCCTCAGGAAGCAGTCCAGCGCCTCCTTGCCGTTGGGGAAGATCTCGCACCGGACCTTTTCCATCTCCAGCAGCTCCATCAGGATCTCCGCGTTGATCTCGTTATCCTCGGCCGCCAGCACCCGGAGGCCCTCCAGGGAGATCTCGTCCTGCTGGCAGGCCGAAGGCTCGGAGAAGGCATCCTTATCCAGAATGCGGGCCACCGCCTTCCGGAAGCTGGAGAGGAAGAAGGGCTTGGGGAGGAACATATCGATGCCGGCGTCCTTCCCCTCCTCCTGGACCTCGTCCACATCGTAGGAGGTAAGTACAAAGATGGAGCTCTCCGAACCGATCGCCTGGCGGATGCGCCGGGAGGTCTCCAGGCCGTCGATGCCGGGCATCCTCCAATCCAGGAGGATGATCCGGAAGGGAGTGTTTTCGGCGTGGGCCGCTATGGCCCGCTCCACCGCCTCCGCGCCGCTGGTGACACAGGTGACATCCACGCCGGTGCCCTCCATGGACCGCCGGATGCTGTCGCAGACATCCTGGTCGTCATCCACCACCAGCAGGGAGGTGATGCCGTGGCGGGTCCAGAATTCCTCATCCTGCCTCTGGCTGGAAATGGTCATCTCCACCTCCACCGCAAAGGTGCTGCCCTTCCCCAGCTGGCTCTGGACCGAGATGGTCCCGCCCATCAGGTCTACGATGTTCTTGGTGATGGCCATGCCCAGGCCGGTGCCCTGGATCTCTCTGGTGGCGTCGGTGATCTCCCTGGCAAAGGGGTCAAAAATGGTCTTGACAAAGTTCTCGCTCATGCCGAAGCCGTTATCGGCGACGATGAAGCGCAGGCGGGCCCGGCCGGGGGCGCTCTTCGTCCTTCTCCGCACCGTCAGGGCGATCCGCCCTCCCTTCTGGGTGTACTTCACCGCGTTGGAAAGGAGGTTGATGAGCACCTGATTCAGGCGCAGCTTATCCCCCGAAAGCATCTCCGGCAGGGCTCCCTTGGTGTACACCTCCAGGCGCTGGTCCTTGGCCTTGGCCTGGGGGAGCATCATGGTGTACAGCTCGTCCACCATCTCCGGCAGGCTGAACTCAACGATATTCAGGGAGGTCTTCCCGCTTTCGATCTTGCTCATATCCAAAATATCGTTGATGAGACTGAGAAGGTGCTGGCTGGAGGAAGTGATCTTGCGGGTGTACTCCCGCACCTTTTCCGGGTTCTCCGCGTCCTTGCCCAGCAGGACGGAAAAGCCCACAATGGCGTTCATGGGGGTGCGGATGTCGTGGGACATATTGGCCAGGAAGTTGCTCTTGGCCTCATTGGCGGCCTTGGCGGTCTGCAGGGCCTCCTCCAGGGTCTCATTCAGCTGGCGCTCCTTGGTGCGGTCGGAGAGCATCAGGATAAACTGGTCCTTTTCCTCCAGCACGCAGCGGTGCAGGAGCTGCTTGAACCAGCGCAGCTCGTGGGTCCGGGCCTGGAGGATCTCCCGTTCGTCGCTCCAGAGGCTCCCCTCCGGGATGGCTTCCAGCGTCTCCGGGGAAATGGCTCCCCTGGGGGCGGGGACATCGGGATCCCCAAAGAGCAGGGGGCGGACATCCTTCTTGACATCCTCCACAGAGAGACCCAGCACCCGTTCCAGGTTGGGGCTGACATACTCCGCCTCAAAGGTCTCCGGGGAGAAGAGAATAAAGACATCCTCGGTATTTTCGGTGAGAAGGTCAAACAGGTCCTCCCGCGAATGGATGGTCAGGTTCTTCTCCCGCACCCAGCGGCGGTTTACCAGGATGACATAGATCACCACCGCCATTGCGACCAGGGAGAAGAGGAGGGCCATCACCCCCATGGTAACAAGGATAAAGCGGTTCATGCTGGCGTTCACCACATCCGCCGGCGCGATGCTCACCAGCATCCAGTCGGAAAAGCCCACCGGCTGGTAATACAGGTAGAGGGGGTCCTGGCTGGCATTGTCGGTATAGATCGCCCGCCGCACCCCGTCCTGCCAGTCCTGGGACATCGTGTCTATATAGATCCCCTCGCTGTGCAGCCAGTCTATCAGGTTTGTGGGCACCGTTTCATCGTTTCTGGAAGAGAAAAGGACCCGCCCGTCGGGATAGACCACAAAGCAGTCGCTCTGCCCGGCAAAGGCGTTGATGCTCAGCGCCCTGGTCATATCCGCGGAATAGAAGCTGAAGGCGATGGCGGTGTAATCGAACCCCCTGTACCGCCCCGGATTGGAGGGAATGGCAAAAACGGTGACACGGGGGGCGCTGGGGGAGGCGCAGTCCACCGCGATGTCCTGTTTCTCCTCCATCAGCAATTTCCGGTTTTCTTCCCCCAGGTCCAGGGTCCCTCTCCACCCGCGGGAGGTCACATAATCGCCGTTTTCGGCCAGGAAGTAAAAGGTGCTGAAGTGCCAGTCCTCCCGCTCTTCCTCAATAAAGGAGGTGAATCCGTCCGGGTCTCTCTCCGCCACGTTGGCAATGTAGCTCTTCCAGCTGCGCAGCAGCCTCCAGTTCTTGTTGACGGTGGAACAGAAATTCTCGTTGATCTGGGTATAGATCTCCTCCAGATGGTTGACGCTCTCCTGCAGGATCTGCTGTGTGGCGAAGCGTGAATAAGCAAAGCTGATCAAAACGATCGCCACAAAGGTCAAAACAATGGCGAACGGTCCCTTCCATTTCCCAGAGCCCAACACGCATTCCCTCCTAAGAACCTGTATTCACAACCATCTAACGCCATCAGGCCGGATCTTTTCCCACCCTGCTGCGTTAAATAATCTTGAAATACAGCAAGTATTTCCGCGATTTTTTGCCTTGCAGGGCGGAAAAATCCCTTGTCCTGCCGGCATCATCCGGTTATGAATACAGGTTAAATTTCAAACCCGGTTCGCAGGATGTGCGCGATCGGATCGCCCATCCTGATAGCCGGGCCCTTGGTTTTGATAAAAATTTTCAATCAAGCTGCCACGGAATTTCACGCGCCGCACGTGCCGGTGCCACTGTCCGCTGCCCCATCTCTTGTACATTTCATATTTTCATTATAACAGTTTTCTGCTGTGGTGACAAGTTAAAACCAACCGTTTTATAGTATAAACACCATATTTTCTCTCTTTTTTCGGTAATTGTGATAGTTTTTTATCAAAAAACAAGCGAAAAACAGGCATAAAAATCATTTCCTTATTAAAAATAATTATCAATAAGTTTTTATTTTCATTTTCTGCTTGACACCCCGTGGATTTCATGATATTATCAGTACAAAATCCTATTAGGGAATGATTTTCATTATGGAACGCAACACCATCCAGGCCGCTCTGATCTACGATGCGGTAAACCGGCTGCAGTGCCACGCCACTGCGGAGGAGGTCTATCAGGAAGTCATCCGGGAGCATCCCACCATCAGCCGGGCGACCGTGTACCGGAACCTGAACCGCCTTGCCCGGATGGGCCGCATCCGCAGGCTGGAGCTCCTCAACGGGCCGGACCGCTTTGACCACCTCTGCCACCAGCATTACCATGTCCGGTGCGAAAAGTGCGGCCGCATCTTCGATGTGGATATGGACTGCATCCCCGACCTGGAGAAAAACATCCGCAACAGCAACGGCTTCCAGTTCACGGGCCACGACATCCTCTTCCGGGGGATCTGCCCGGAATGCGGCGGGAAATAGTCTTGTGCCCTCTGCAAAAAGACAAGTACAGGCGCCTAAGGGCTGCCTGTGATTGTACATATACTAAAGAAAAGAAAGAAAAGAAAGGAGTTTTGTTTTATGAGAAGCATTACCAAGCTGGACCTGCAGTACGCCCACCGTTTCTACGGCTTTAAGGGGGAGGCTCAGTATCTCCACGGTCACACCGGCACCCTCACCATCGAGGTGGAGGACACGGTGGAGCCCGGCGTGAACATGGTCTTCCCCTGCAACGAGATCCAGAAAACCGCCTGGGATCTGCTGAAAAACTTTGACCACGCCCTGGTGCTCCGGGAGGACGACCCCCTGCTCCCCGCTATCCTGGATGTCTACGAGGCCCAGGGCATCCGCAACGGCGCCCCCACCAACACCATGAAGGGCGCCGCCTTTAAGACCGAGCTTGCCACCGCCTACCCGGACTGCCGCCTGGTGGTCACCAAGGAGACCATGACGGTGGAGGGCATGATCAAGATCGTCTACGACCTGCTGAAGGATAAGCTGAACATCGTGAGGCTCACCTTTACCAGCGGTGTCAACGCCGCCACCGAGGAGTACAAGCCCCGGCGGGAGATCGCCCGCTGCCCCCTCTGCGGCATCGCCCTGGATGAAAACGGCGTCTGCCCCAAGTGCGGCTACCGGAAGAAATAAGGCTTCAGCTTGTCGAAAAAGTCTTTTCGACAAGCTGAAGCCCGCCGCTGCGGCGGGGTTATCCGCTCGCTGCGCTCACTCTACGCGAAAAGAGGGGCCTCACGGCCCCCCTTTTCACACTTTTTCCCCCGCGACTACGCAAGCCACTGCTCCTGAAATAAGGTTTCCCTACAGCCTGAACGGTCCCTATCCGCACAATGCGGATAGGGACCGTTTTTTCCTCCGAGAAGTTCCGACCGCTTCCCGTCATCCGGTGGAGGCCAGACGCCTCAGGCGGGTGACCGCCCGGTTCAGCCGCCTGCTCATGGCGGAGGGGTGCAGCCCCAGCCGCCGGGCCGCCTCCGTGGCGGTAAGACCCTGGATGCAGCAGAGTTCCACCGCCTCCCGCTGGGGCCGGGTAAGGCAGTACCGCATCCCGTAGGCCAGCAGGCGCCGGTACAGCTCCCGGCTGCTCCCCCCTTCCTCCTCCGCCGCTTCCGGCCGCGGGCCCGCGATCCCTTCCCAGGCAGCCAGCTGCACCGGCCGGTCCCGCCGCCCCGCCAGGGGCGCGCACTCCGCCCTACGCATAGTACTCCCGGAGATACCGGGCCAGGTTCCGCAGGTCCGCCAGCTCCAGGGTCATCACCTCTTCCCGCTTCTCCAGGGCCAGGGCGTCCTCCCCCCTGGCCGTCGCCAGCTGCCTGCGGATCTTCTCCAGGCCCCGCGCCAGCCTCGCCGCCGACTCGCTGTACTCTTCCGCCAACTGCCGCAAATCCATCTTCCGCGTCCTCCGTTTTCTGTCACCTTGCGCATCCCCCGGCAACGCAAAGGGAAGAACATCGCCGGGAAAAAATTTACTTCCGTCAAAGGACGGGGACCCCTTGGCGGAAAGAACAAATGTTCTAATTTTAGGATACCATATTTTTACGGCACTGTCAAGGGAGGGTCCGGCCCCTGTCCTCCCATCCGGACAGGGGGCGCCTGCCCCCTTGTTCCCGGTCCACAGGCGTGGTACAATTAAGGCCGGGAGGTGTAAACATATGTTCTGCGCATGGCTGAAAAAAAACCGCAGGGAACTGGGGCTGACCCAGCGTTCCCTGGGGAACGCAGCCGGTCTGAGCCCCAGCGCCCTGGGGATGTACGAGCAGGGGCGGCGGGTTCCGGGGCCGGCCGCTGCGGCACGGCTCCGGGATTTCTTCCTCCGCCGGGGGCTGGCGATGCCCCCGGTCCCCCCGCAGCCGGAGCGGCAGGGGGAAAGGCCGCTCCTCTGGGAGCTCCGGGCGGCCTCCGCTATCCGGCTGCCGGAAAGCTCCACTGCCCCTCCTGCACCAGGGAAAGGAAGGTGACGGGCAGGGAGGTCTTTTTCCCCGCCTGGGCGGCCATGCCGTTGTGGGAGAGGAGGAAGGCCCCCTCCTGGAGGGTGTTGTGGCTGATCCAGGTCTCCTTCGGGGCGTCCGGCCAGCGGAGGTCCAGCTGGTTCAGGCGGCGGCCCTCCTCCCCCTCCCAGGCCAGGCGCACCCACAGCTCCCCCTCCGGGGTCAGGCCCGCGGCCTGGGGCAGCAGGACGATGTTCCCAAGGTCGATCCGCTGGTCCAGGGTCTTTTCCTCCCCCGGCTCCAGGGCGGGGACCTTGATGGCGGCGGGGGGCTTTTCGTACCGGGTGCTCTCCAGGATGCCGCCGGCGGATACCGAAACCATCCGCTCCTCCGGCAGGCCGGGGATGTAGAACTCCTGGCAGCCGGGGCGGCTGTTCACCGTCTCTGCCGGGTAAGCATTTCCGCTTTCCCCCACAGCCTCCACCCAAAGGGCCTGCCAGTAGCTCCCCGCCGGGGCGGCCTCTGCCCGGTCCGCCTCCGGGGCGGGGATGAGGGCGAAGCGGGTGCCGTTTTCGTTCAGGGGCAGGAGGGAAAGGCGGTATCCGGCGCAGCTTGCGGTGACACTGCGGGAGAGGGCGTAGCTCTCCGGGTCCACCTTGAAGAGCTCCACCGGGAACTCCACCTCTCCATCCAACACCAAAGTGAACCGCTCCCAGATAAAATCTTCCATCTCCAGCTCCTGGGCAAAGACGGCGGTCCCCTCGGTCTCGTCGTGGACGGCGAAGACCCGGCGCTCATCCTGGGGCAGGTCCAGCTCCGCCCCGTTTTCATCCCGGAAGGCGATGGACAGCTCCGGCAGGGCGCGGTCGGGGGCGGCCGGACCGTTTTCCGTATAGGGGAGGGTCATCGCTCCGCTGCTGTCTTCCCCCTCCAGCAAGGGGGGGACCTCCTCAAAGTGCCGGTCCTCCTCCTTCGGCAGGCCGGTGACCTTCTTCTCCACCCGCAGGCTGAGGACATCCCCCCGGCGGTAGAGGTAGGAGACAAAGTATTCCCCGCCCTCCGTGGCGGCGGCGTATTCCTGGGTGGGGAGCCAGTACTCCAGGGAGGCGGTCTCCTCTCCCGCCGCCCCGCTCCCTGGGAAGAAGTAGAGGAACTCCCGGACGGCGGCGTAGACGGTATCAAAGTTCACCGCCGCCACCACCAGGGCCAGGCAGGCGGCCAGGGCCAGCAGGCGGGAGGCCTTCCGCTTCCCAGTCTCCGCGGCGGGGAAAGAAAAGGCTTCCTCGGTGAGGCGGGCCACAGTCTCCTCCGAAAGGTACCGGGTCAGTTCCCGTTTCTCCATCTTCCTCATCCTCCTTCCACCCGGATCCCCCGCTGGGCCAGCAGCTTTTTCAGCTTCCGGCGCAGCCGCAGGACCGCCACATCCACCCCGCCCCCGGTCATCCCCAGGCGGCGGGCCATCTCCCGGCTCTCCATCCCGTACAAAAAGCGCAGGGTGAAAAGGGCCCGCTCCCGCTGGGAAAGGCTCTCCAGCACCCCCTCCACGATGTCCCCGATGTATTCCTCCGGCCCGCCGGTGATATACAGCTCCTCCTCCAGGGGGAGGGATGGCGGGCGGCTGTTCCACCGCCGCAGCCGGGAAAGGGCCTCGGTGCGGGCCATCACCCGGACATAGGTGGCCAGGGAGCCCCGTTCGGGGTCGTACCGCTCCCGGTGGGTGAGCAGCCGCAGCATCACGTCGTTGGCGCATTCCTCCGCCTCCTCCTGGGGCAGCCCCCGCAGCAGGCCGCGGGCGGCGGCCTGCGCCACCGGACGGTACCGGGCATCCAGCTCCTCATCGGTGAGGGACTCCAGCTCTTCCGCTCCCATGCCGTTCCACCTCCCTTCACCAGTCTATACGGAGGTATTCCCCCAAATCTTACAGGCCAAAGGAAAATTTCCCGGTCACAGGATCACCTGCTCCCTCAGCAGGGCCTTTCTCCGCTTCCAGTCCGGCATCCAGCCGGAAAGGAGGTCATAAAACCGCCCGGAATGGTCGGGGTGGATCAGGTGGCAAAGCTCATGAAGGGCCACATACCGGATGCACTCCCTGGGGGCCTCCAAAAGGGCCCGGTTCAGGGTGACGATCCCCTTCCCCGGCAGGCAGGAGCCCCAGCGGCTTTTCATCCGCCGGATGCGCAGCACCGGCTTTGCCGCCCCGCGCTCCCCCACCAGGGGGTACAGCTCGTCCAAGATTTCCCGGAAGACCTCCCGGCAGAGGCGGTCCAGGCCGGCCTCCAGCGTCTTCTGTCTCTCGGCGGGGTCGTCAGGGTCCCGCACCCGCAGGACGAGCCTCTCTCCCTCCCGCAGGAGCCCCGGCCCCTCCCCCCGGCGCAGCGTGAGGATCAGGTCCTCTCCCAGGACCCGAATCCGTTCCCCTTCCAGCGCCCGGCCCGGCCCGCGCTTCTGCCGCTGCCGCTCCTCCATCCTCGCCGCCGCCCGGAGGATGAACGCCCCCCGGCTGGCCACGAAGGCGTCCACCTCCGCCGCCGGCACCCGCCTGGGGGCCGAGGCGTAGACGCTGCCATCCTCCCGCACCCGCAGGTTCAGGTTCTTTACCGCCTTGCGCTCCAACTGGTAGAGGATCTCCCTGTCCCCCGCCATCACCCGCCGGGTGGTGATCTTTTTTTCCGCCATGGCCCTGCCTCCCCGCTGTTTCTTTCCCCCCATTATATGGACCTCCCCCCTCTTGTCAAGGCGGAGAGCGCCGATCTGGGGCGTTGCCCCAGCGGCCCCGGAATATCCTTCCACCCTGCCCGGCGGGGATTTTTACCCGGCAATCGGGCCGTCTTCCATGGAAGAACCCCTCCGCCCTTCGGGGGTTTCCCCGCGGGGCGGGAAATTTCCCTTGACAAATCCCAGGTTATATAGTATATTAGAAATATCTTAAATACTAAGGAGGCATTATGGCAGTATCATTAAAACTGGCTCAGGTCGGCAGGGAATGCGTCGCCTGCGGGAGCTGCCTGCGGGTCTGTCCCCGCGGGGCGATCCATATCCGCTCCGGAGTGACCGCCCAGATCGACAGCGGTGCCTGCGTCGGCTGCGGGCGGTGCGCCAAGATCTGTCCGGCAGATGTCATCACCATTGTACAACGGGGGGCTGGAGAATGAAACGGAAGTGGTACGATTACCTTTGGATCGCGGAGCTCTCCTACTGGGTGCTTGGGCTGTGTAATATCCTCTTCGCCTGGCTGGGGGTGCTGTTCTTCTTCATCCCCCTGCTGATGGCCGCCATCGGCGGGAACAAGATCTATTGCAACCGCTACTGCGGGCGGGGCCAGCTGCTGGGGCTGCTGGGGCGCAAACTTTCCCGGAACGCGCCGCCGCCCCGATTTCTGCGGAGCTACTGGTTCCGGGGCGGTTTTCTGGCCTTCTTCATGGTGATGTTCGGGCTGATGCTCCACAGCACCTATAGGGTATTTTCCGGCGCGCCGCTGCGTCAGACGGTGACGTTGCTGTGGATGTTCCGGCTCCCCTGGCAGTGGGCGGATGTGGAGATGGTGGCGCCGTGGGTCGCCCAGTTCGCCTTTGGCTTCTTTGGGGTGATGATGACCTCCACGGTGCTGGGGCTCCTGACCATGGTGCTGTTTCGGCCCCGGTCCTGGTGTGTGTACTGCCCCATGGGGACGATGACCCAGGGAATCTGTAAGCTCAGGCAAGGAAAAGAGGATGTGACCTGTGGAGGAAAAGGCTAAAAAAATCGCGGAGCTGCTTAAAATACTGGCCAACGAGCACCGGCTGCTGATCCTCTGCGCCCTGGCGCAGGGACCGCTCACTGTGGGGGAGATCCACCGCTTCACCCCCAACATCACCGCCTCTGCCCTGTCCCAGCACCTGGGCCAGCTGCGCACGGCGGGGATACTGGGCTCCCAAAAGCAGGGAATGAACGTCCTCTACTGGATCCAGGACCAGCGGGCGGCGGCCCTGCTGGAGGCCATTAAGGAATACTATTGCGACCCGTGAATCCAAACCAAAAGTTTGGGCGGAGAAAAAACGAGCCGGCATATGCCGGCTCGTTTTTTGCTTGGCCCTTTGGTTATTTCTCCGCAATGGCCTCGATCTCGCAGAGGAGATTTTTGGGCAGGGTCTTCACCGCCACGCAGCTGCGGGCGGGCTTGCCGGTAAAGTACTTGGCGTACACCTCGTTGAAGGCGGCGAAGTCGCCCATGTCCGCCAGGAAGCAGGTGGTCTTGATGACCTTCTCCAGGCTGCTGCCGGCGGCCTCCAGGATGGCGGCCACGTTCTTGCAGCTCTGCTCCGCCTGGGCGGCGATGCCCTCCGGGGCGCTGCCGGTGGCGGGGTCCACGGGGATCTGGCCGGAGGTAAAGACAAGATCACCCACAACAAAACCCTGGGAATAGGGGCCGATGGCGCCGGGGGCGTTCTTGGTGTCGATCTTCTGCATGGGGAAACACTCCTTTTCTTTCATCGTTCCATACCGCAACGGTATATATTGAGGATACCATATTTTCCCCTAAGATGCAAGAAGTCCGGCGCCTAAATTCCCCGAAGGGGGCCCTTTTCTTATCCCTTCGCCTTCTGGGCAAAGGTGTTGTTCACCACCCGGTCGTAGGGGGCGGGCTTTGCCAGCTCCCCGGCCTGCTGCATCACCATCTGGAGGCGGTCAAAGGCCTCCTCGGTCATCACCGGGTCGGTGTTCCAGGCGCCGATGTCCTTGTACCGCTGGAGGACGGTGGTCAGCAGCTCCTCCCCGGTGTCCGGGAAGGAGGGGGCGATGGCCTGGGCCACCTCGGCGGCGGTGTGGTCCGCCACCCACTGCTGCCCCTTGTACACCGCGCGGGTAAAGCGCTGGATGAGGCCGCTGTTCTTTTCGATGTAGCTCTTCTTGGCAAAGTAGGCGGTGTAGGGGATCTCCCCGGCGGCCTCCCCCACCGAGGCCACGATGTACCCCTTCCCTTCCGCCTCCACCATGGAGGCAGTGGGCTCAAAACAGGTGGCATAGTCCCCGTTGCCCCCGGTAAAGGCCCCGGTCATCAGAGAGAACTGCACCGAGTCATCCATCACCAGGTCCTTTTGCGGGTCCATGCCGTTCTGGCGGATGACATACTCCAGGGCCATGTAGGGGACGCCGCCCTTGCGGCCGGAGAGGACCTGCTTGCCCCGCAGCTTCTCCCAGGAGAAATCCGGGTCCGGCTCCCTGGCCATGAGGAAGGAGCCATCCCGCCGGGTGAGCTGGGCAAAGACCTGGGTGTGGTCCTCCTTGCCCTCGTTGTAGACGTAGATGGAAGCCTCCGGGCCGGCAAATCCGATCTCGATATTGTCCGAGAGGACGGCGGCCATCACCTTATCCGCCCCCTGCCCGTTGGAAAGCTCGATCTCGATGCCCTCCTCCTCAAAGAAGCCCAGGTGGATGGCGGCGTACTGGGGGGCGTAAAAGACCGAATGGGTCACCTCGCACACCCGGATCTTATCCTTTTCCTGCCGGGTGGTCCCGCCGCAGCCCGCCAGCGCCGCAGCCAGCAGGGCGGCGGAAAGTAAAATGCTCAGGATACGCTTCATACGGATTCCTCCTATTCAATATTTGGTAACCAATGATTAAATCCAGGTATACTGGGATTTATTCAGTGGTTGCCCTATGCTTCATCACCAGCCTTTGGAGGAGGACGACCCCTTCGTACATCAGGGCCGCCACCGCCGAGAGGATGATGACGCTCGCCATCACCAGGTCCAGCTTGAACACCTGCCCGCCGTAGACGATGAGATACCCCAGCCCCGCCTTGGAGACCAAAAACTCCCCGGCGATGACCCCCACCAGGGAAAGGCCGATGTTGATCTTGAGGGAGCCGAAGAGGGTGCCGATGTTGCTGGGGAGGACGATCTTCCGGAAGATCTGGCTCTTGGTGGCCCCAAAGGTGGCGGCCATGCGGATGGCGTCCCGGTCGGTGCGGCGGAATCCCCCCAGCATCTCCAGGACGGTGACGATGAGGGAGATGGCCAGGGCCATAAAGATAATGGCCTCGGTCCCCGCCCCTACGATAATGATGATCACCGGCCCCAGGGCGATTTTGGGCAGGCTGTTGAGGACCACCAGGTAGGGCTCGCTCACCTTAGCCACAAAGTCGCTCCACCACAGGAGGATGGCAAGGCCCACCCCCAGCAACACCCCCAGCAGAAAGCCCACCAGCGTCTCGTACACCGTCACCCACAGGTGGAGCCACAGCTCCCCCTCCACGAACATGGTGGCCCAGGTGCGCCAGATGCGGCTGGGCTGGCTGAGGATAAAGCTATCGATGATCCCCAGGCGGGCCAGCACCTCCCAGAGGGCCACCAAAAGGAGTAGCAGCCCCCACTGGCAGCACAGGACCCACCGGCGGCGGGCCTTCTTCCGGCGCAGGTACTCGGCCCGCTCCTTGGAAAGGCCGGCCGGCGCTTCGCTTTTCCTTCTATCCATCGCTTTTCAGCTCCTTCCAGATGTGGTCAAAGTACCGGCTGAACCGGGGGTCCCCCCGGCAGGTGAGGGGGGTGCGCTCCGGGCCGAAGTCGATCTCCAAAAGCTCCCGCACCTGGGCCGGGCGCCTGGTGAGGATCAGCACCCGGTCCCCCATGGAGATGCTCTCCGGGATGTCGTGGGTCACCATGATGGTGGTGATCCGCTCTTTTTTCAGGATGCGGTACACATCGTCGGTGACGGTCAGCCGGGTCTGGTAATCCAGGGCGGAAAAGGCCTCGTCCAGCAGCAGTATCTCCGGGCTGGTGGCCAGGGTGCGGATGAGGGCCGCCCGCTGGCGCATCCCGCCGGAAAGCTGGCTGGGGTACTTCTCCCGGAACTCCCAAAGGCCGTAGCTTTGCAGCAGCCGCCGGGCCCGGCGGGTGGTCTCCTCGTTCACCTGGCGGCGCACCTCCAGCCCGAAGAGGACGTTCTTCCAGATGCTGCGCCACTCCAGGAGGTTATCCTTTTGGAGCATATAGCCGATGCGGGGGTCCACCCCGTGTACCTCCTGTCCGTCCAGGAGGATGCTCCCGGAGGAGGGGGGGAGCAGCCCCGCGATGATGGAAAGAAGGGTGGACTTTCCGCAGCCGCTGGGGCCCACGATGCTGAGGAACTCCCCCTTCCCCATCGAAAAACTGATATGGTCCAGGGCGAAGATCTCTCCGTTCTCCGCCTGATAGCTTTCGGTAATGTCCTGCACACGCAGCAGGTCCAAATGTATCACCTCGTTTTCCCAGACGAGCCTATTCAAGGTCTCCAAGTATGCCGAATGGATGGAAATTTTTTCGTCCTGCAAGGCAAAAAATCGCAGGAATACTTGCTGTATTACAAGATTTTTTAACGCAGCAGGGCGGAAAAAGAGCCGTTCAGGCGGCGTGCGGGGAGACTTTGAATGGGCTCTTAGGCGGGATGGTCCCGCCGTCACCCCCATTCTATGCCGGGGCGGGGAATGGGTGCGGAGGGAGCCGCCCCCGTTTTTTGCAGAAATATCCGGGGGATGCCTTGCCAAGGGACAAAAAGCGTGCTATACTGTGCCTTGCAGGTATCCCGGCTCCTTCGGTTTCCCCGAAGGGCGCGGGATTTAAAAAGGAAGCTGGGTGCAGAACCGGTATTCATGGCCGGATGCCGTTAGATGGTTGTGAATACAGGTTCTAACTCCCACACGGAGCCGCCGCTGTAAATGGGGAGCCGAGGCGAAGATGTCACTGGCAGTTTGCCGGGAAGACCGCCAAGGCGAGGATCCATAAGTCAGAAGACTTGCCTGCGAAAGCTGTTTATGTATCTCCACGGACCTTTGGAGGGAAACGGCGACATTTGTATTGGCAGAAAACGGGCCATTACTATCCTTTTGGGATGGTAATGGCCTTTTTGCTTTTCCTCCGGGGCAGTGGAACCAGAAAAGGAGACAAAACCATGATGAAACCGACACAGCGCCGAAGCCGCCTTTTGGCCCTGCTGCTGGCCCTGGCCCTCTGCCTGGGGCTCATGGGCTGCGCAGGGGGGAACGCCCCCGGCAGCAGCACCCCGGCCCCGGAAAACTCCTCCCCGGTACCCCAGGAACCGGCAGATACCGTGGACCCCAACGCCGAGATCGTCTTGGCGGGGTACCGGAACCTGGCCCCAGGGGAAAAGGACGGCTACTATTGCAGCAAGATCCTCTATGTCTGGGAGCCCCTGGTCACCCAGGACGGCAGCGCTGCCCCCGTTCCCTGCCTGGCGGAGAGCTGGGAGATGAGCGAGGACGGCACCCGGTGGACCTTCCACCTGCGCCGTGGGGTGAAATTCCACGACGGCGGCGACTTTAACGCCGATGCCGTCATCGCGAACTTTGACCGGATGAAGCTGGGGGTGAAGAGCTCCTCCTTCTACCCCCTGGACATCGACGCCCACTACCCCAACCTCACCGCCTACGAAAAGGTGGACGAGAACACCGTCCGCCTCACCTTCTCCCAGCCCGCCCCCACCCAGCTTTACAACATGGTGAACTTCGGCAGCGCCATCTACAGCCCCGCCTGCTTTGACGAGGCCGGGGACTTTAAGGGCATCTGTGCCGGCACCGGCCCCTTTTGCATCGCCGAGAATAAGCTGGACGAGTATGTTCTGCTGGAGCGGTTCGAGGAGTACTGGGGGGAGCCCGCCAAGGCGAAGACCATCCGGGTGCGGGTGATCCCCGACGCGGACACCCGCTTCTCCGCCCTGAAGAGCGGGGAGATCTTGGGGGTCATCGACCTGAACGCCATCCCCGCCGCCCTGGCGGTGGAGCTCACGGGGGACGAGCGCTTCGCCCTCACCACCACCAAGTCCACCATGATCCGCTTTCTGACCCTCAGCGGCACCCAGGCCCCCTTTAACGACCTGCGGATGCGCCAGGCGGTGAGCCTCGCCCTGCGCCGCAGCGAGATCACCGACGGCCTGTACTACGGCTTCGGCACCCCCACCACCAATATCCTCAACTACGCCACCCCCTTCTACAAGGACATCCCGGTGGAGGAGGACCTCGCCAAAGCCAAGGCCCTGGCGGGGGAGGTGCTGGGGGACCGGCGGGTCACCGTCACCTACCTTTACAACGGGGCGGAGGCCGCCCAGAAGGGGGAGGCGGAGCTTATCGCCTCCTGGCTCGGTGAGATCGGCATCGACTGCCGGCTGACCCCCCTGGAGTACGCCGTGATGCGGGAGCAGCTGAAGACCGGGGACTACGGCATCGCCCGGATGCAGCAGGGGCTCTCCAACTCGGAGCCCTCCACCATCTTCCGCCGCTTTATGCTCACCGGCGGCGACCACAACAAGAACTACTCCCTGGGCTACCGGAGCGACGAGGTGGATGCCCTGATGGAAAGGGCCTCCTCCGCCCTGGATATGGAGGTCCGCCGGGAGTGCTACGACCGCATCCAGGAGATCTCTGCCCAGGAGCTGCCGGTGGTCCCCCTCTTCAACGATGTGACGCTGATGGCCTACAGCACCCGCCTCACCGGGTACGAGGCCAAGCTCTACGGCATCGAGCTGCCCCTGGTGGCCTGGGCGCAGTGACCATGGGACGGTATCTTCTCCACAAGCTCCTTTCCCTCCTGCCGGTGCTGCTGGGCATCACCCTGGCAGCCTTCACCCTGGGGGTCCTCTCCCCAGGGGACCCGGCGGAACTGGCTCTCAGCCAGGGAGGGTACGAACCCACCGCGGAACAGGTCGCGGAACTGGAAAGGCAATTGGGCCTGGACGCGCCCTACCCGGTGCAGTACCTGCGCTGGGTGGGGCGCGCTCTTTCCGGGGACCTGGGGACCAGCTACCGGAGCCGCCGCCCGGTGGCGGAGGAGCTGCTGCGCCGCCTGCCGGTCACCCTGGAGCTGGCCGCCTGGTCCATCACCCTGGCCTGCGCCCTGGGCCTTTTCTTAGGCTGCGCCGCCGTCATCGGGCGGGGCCGGTGGCCGGACCTGCTCATTCAGGCCCTCACCGGCCTTCAGCTCTCCTTCCCTGCCTTCTGGCTGGGGCTGCTGCTGATCCTGCTCTTTGCGGAAACTCTCGGCTGGCTCCCCACCAGCGGCACCGGGGGCGCCGGCCATATGCTCCTGCCGGCGGTGACCCTTTCCTCCGCCACCGCGGCCACCGCGGCCCGCCTCCTCCGCTCCACCCTCCTTGGGGAGCTGGGGAAGCCCTACTGCACCGCGGCCGCCGCCAGGGGGATCACCCCCGCGCGCCTGGTGGTCCGCAACGCCCTGCCCAACGCCGCCGTCCCGGTGGCGGCCCTCCTGGGCAACTCCCTGGGGGGGATGCTGGGGGGCTCGGTGATCGTGGAATCCATCTTTGCCCTGCCGGGGATCGGCAGCTACGCCCTGGAGGCCATCGGCGGGCGGGACTATCCCGCCCTGCAGGGGTATGTGCTGCTCACCGGCCTTATCTATGTAGGAGTCACCCTGCTGGTGGATGTGGTGAGTATGCTGCTGGACCCCAGGGTCCGGCTAGGAGGGAAGCATCTATGAACCGGAAGAAAAAGCCCGATCTCCAACTCGCCGCCGCCGCGGTCCTGCTGGGCTCCATCCTGGTCCTGAGCCTGCTGGCCCCCTGGCTGGCCCCCTGGGACCCCAACGCCACAGATATGCAGGTCCGCCTTCAGGGCCCCTCGCCGGACCATCCCCTGGGCACCGACGCCCTGGGGCGGGACCTCCTCAGCCGGGCCCTTTGGGGCGGCCGGGCCTCCATCCTCCTGGCCCTGGGGGCCACCCTCCTCTCCATGTCCCTGGGGGGACTGGCGGGGCTGGCGGCGGGGTGGTTCGGCGGCCCCGTGGACTGGTGCCTCACCGTCCTTTCCAACATCTTCCAGGGCCTCCCCGGCACCTGCCTGATGGTAGCCATCGCCGGGACGCTGGGGCCGGGGGTCCGCAACCTCCTGCTGGCGCTGGTCCTCACCAGTTGGGCCGGCTTTTCCCGCGTGGTCCGCACCGAGACGCTGCGCATCCGGGAGGAGGCCTACATGGAGGGGCTGCGCTCCCTGGGGGCCGGTCCGCTGCGGCTCATCTTGGGACACGCCCTCCCCCAGCTGGCGGCCGGCCTGGCGGTGCTCTTTGCCACCAGAGCGGGACGGTGCGTCCTCTCCATCGCCAGCCTCAGCTACCTGGGGCTGGGCATCTCGCCCCCCACGCCGGATTGGAGCGTCATGATCCGGGACGCCCGGCTCAACTACCGCAGCGCCCCCCACCTGATCCTTGTGCCGGGGCTCTGCATCTTCCTGCTGCTCCTGGGGCTGAACCTCCTGGGGGATGCCCTGCGGGAGCGGCTGGATGTCCGCACGGGGGAGGCACGGGAATGGTGAGAGGACTGGAGCTAAGGGACCTTTCGGTGACCTTTTCCCTGCCGGGGGGCGATGTCCCGGCGGTGGAAGGGGTCCGCGCTTTCTTCCCCTCCGGGGAGATCACCGGCCTCATCGGGGAAAGCGGCTGCGGCAAATCGGTGCTGGGCCTTGCCATCCTGGGGCTGCTCCCCCCCTATGCCCAAGTGGAGGGGGAGATCATTCTGGACGGCGAGGAGCTGTCCCCTGGGGAGAGCCGCCGCCGGCTGGGGACCGGGCTGGGGCTGATCCCCCAGGATCCCGCCGAGTCCCTGAACCCCGCCCGCACCGTGGCCGCCCATCTCCGGGAAGCCCTGCTCCCCCTCCGCCTCCCCCGGTCCGCCGTCCCGGAGCGGTCGGAGAGCCTCCTGCGGGACTTCGGCTTTGAGGATCCCCGCCCGGTCCTCCGGGCCTATCCCCATCAGCTTTCCGGCGGGATGCAGCAGCGGGTGCTCTGCGCCATCGGCACCGCCTGCTCCCCCCGGTGGGTCCTGGCGGACGAGCCCACCAAGGGCCTGGACCGGACACTGCGGGGGCAGGTGCGGGAGACCCTCCTATCCCTCCCGAAGCGGGGGGTGGAGGGGATGCTGGTCATCACCCACGACCTGGCCCTGGCCCAGGGCCTTTGCAAACACATCGGGGTGATGTATGCCGGCCAACTGCTGGAGCTGGGGCCGGGGGTGCTGGAGGAGCCCTGCCATCCCTTCACCAGGGCCTTTCTGGCCGCCCTGCCGGAAAACGGCTTCCGGCCCATGGCGGGGGCGGCGCCCCGCCCCGGCGACCGGAGCGAGGGCTGCGTCTTTGCCCCCCGCTGTCCCCGCGCCGCGGAGCGCTGCCGCCGGGAGCGCCCCGGTATCTCTTCCCCCTTTCCGGGGCGGATGGTGAGGTGCTTTTTGTATGAGGGATGAAGTGATCCTGGAGGGCCGGGACATCACAAAGACCTTCCGGGGCCGCCTGGGGGGCCATCCCCGGAAGGCTCTGGAAGGGGCAAATCTCCGGCTGTGCCGGGGGGAATATCTGGGCCTCATGGGGCCCTCCGGCTGCGGCAAGACCACCCTGGCCCGCATCCTCCTGCGGCTTTTGGAGCCGGACAGCGGACAGGTCTTTTTCCGGGGGGAGGAGGTGACCCGGCTGCGGGGGCGGCGGCTCCTCCCCTTCCGCCGCCGGGTGCAGCTCATCTCCCAGCGGCCGGAGACCTTCTTTGACCCCCGGCTGCGGCTGGGGAAAAGCCTGCTGGAGCCCCTGGACATCTTCGGCCTGCCCAGGGACCGGGAGCGTATCCGGGCGGGGCTGGAGCGGGTCAAGCTCCCGGCGGAGATCTTGGAGCGGTATCCCCACCAGGTGAGCGGCGGGGAGATCCAGCGCCTCAGCCTCTGCCGGGCGCTGCTGCCGGAGCCGGAGGTGCTGATCCTGGACGAGCCCACCTCCATGCTGGATATTTCCGCCCAGGCCCAGGTCCTGTCCATCCTCCGGGAGCTGCGGGGGGCCTGCGGTCTGACCTGTCTCTTCATCACCCACCACCGGGAAACGGCGGACTTTCTGTGCGACCGGGTCCAAAGCCTGGAGGCCCCTGGCATTCCCCCCGGCTCTGTGCTATAATGCCCTTATCTAAGAAAGGAGAGGGTATATCGTGTTCTGCCAAACGGAATACCGGTCCCCCGTGGGGAAGCTGACGCTGGCCAGCGATGGCGAAAAACTCACCGGCCTGTGGCTGGAGGGGCAAAAGTACTTTGGCGGGAGGGCGGACAGCTCCTCCGGCGGGGAGGGCCTGCCTGTGTTCGCCCAGGCGGCAAAGTGGCTGGACCAGTACTTTGCCGGCGGACAGCCGGACCCCCTGGAGCTGCCCCTGGCTCCGGCGGGCGGGGAGTTTCGCCGTCTGGTCTGGCGGCTCCTGCTGGAGATCCCCTACGGGCAGGTGACCACCTACGGGGAGATCGCCAAAAAAGCGGCTGCCCGCCTGGGGCGGGACACCATGTCCGGCCAGGCGGTGGGAGGCGCCGTTGCCCACAATCCCATCTCCATCATCATCCCCTGCCACCGGGTGGTGGGCAGCGGCGGCAGCCTCACCGGCTACGCCGGTGGCATCGAGAAAAAGCGGTGGCTCCTGACCCACGAGGGGGTGGATGTCCGCCGGTTTTCTGTCCCGAAAGCGGGGACCGCGCTGTAGGCTTCTGCTTCCTGCGTTAGGGCCTCCCTCGCCGAAGGAGGTTGGGCGTAGCCCACGTGCCCGAAGGGACGCGAAGCGGCCCGTTAGGGCTGGTGAAACCCCAAATCAGCCCTCTTTCAGAAGATGTCTGCTCTCTCCAGGGCCGGGGCGCCGCCGGCCAGCAGCAGCGCCCCGCCGCAGCAGAGGAGGTGGTAGGGGGTCCACCGCCGGGTGAGGGTCAGGGGGAACTCCACCGGCTCCACCAGGCTCCCGTCCAGGCGGGCCACCGGGCGCTGGAGGGAGATGACGGCGCTGGTTTCGGTGACGCTGGAGAGGGTGAGGCTGTCCCGGATGGAAAGACCGCAGTCCACCGGCAGCAGCCCCTCCCTGCGGGCGAAGAGGGCGGCAGCCTCGTTCTGCCCGGAGAGGATGGCAGGACAGCCTTTTGGCAGCTCCGGGACGCTGTCAGGCGGGCTCTCCAGCAGGTCGCTGAGGACCGCGATGGTGCTGCCGGGGGGCAGCGGCTCCCCGCCGCCGGGCACACAGAGCCGGAACTCCTCCCTGGGCAGCCGCCGGAGGGAATCCTCCAGGCGGCACCGGGGGGGACCGGCAAAGAGAAGGAGAAGGACCACACCGCACACCACCTTATAAAGAGGAGGGGACAAAAAAGCCCTCCCCGCGAATACTGGGATTAGTATTCGGCAGGAAGGGAAAAGTATGCGCCGCCGGGGCGGATGGTTTTGGCAGCCGGGCCATGGGGCCCTGCGGTCACTTTAAGAGATCCAGCAGGGCCTCCTTGTTGGTCAGGCCGGTAAAGCGGCGCAGCTCCTCTCCGTTCCGGAAGGAGATGACCGTGGGGATATACATGATGCCGTACCGGGCGGCCAGCTCCTGCTCCTCATCGGTGTTCACCTTGGCCACCAGGGTGCCGTCGGGGGTCTCCTCCGCGGCCTGCTCCAGGATGGGGGCCAGCATCCGGCAGGGGCCGCACCGGGGGGACCAGAAGTCCACCAGCGCGGGGGTCTTTTCCTCCAGCACCAGCCGGTCAAAGTTTTTTTCGTCCAGATGTACTACGGGCATGAAATGCTACCTCCTTAGTATACTTTTACGTTGTTTCCTTATTATATCCGTTTTGGCGGAAAAAACAATAGAGAAATTGTGAACATCCCGGAAAAAAGCCCTTGACACCCTCGCCCCGGCAGTTTTATAATAAATCGTCGGACAAAGGCGTCTGCTCTGGACCTTCTCCCCACGCCGGCGGAGAACGTCTTGGTAAAAGACGCTTTTTTCATTTTTGGCGGAGGAGGAGATCCCGCAAAGCTGCAAGGGACATCTGCCCGGATAGGGCCGGCGGGGGCCCGCATTTTGAAAGGAGCGGCGTAATGGAAAAGACCGTAAAGTACATCTTTGTCACCGGGGGCGTGGTCTCCGGCCTGGGGAAGGGCATCAGCGCCGCCTCCCTGGGGCGGCTTTTGAAGGCCCGCGGCCTGCGGGTGGCGGCCCAGAAGCTGGACCCCTATGTGAACGTGGACCCCGGCACCATGAGCCCCTACCAGCACGGGGAGGTCTTCGTCACCGAGGACGGGGCGGAGACCGACCTGGACCTGGGGCATTACGAGCGGTTCATCGACGAGGACCTGAACCGCTACTCCAACCTCACCTCCGGGCGGGTGTACTGGGACGTGCTGAACAAGGAGCGCAGCGGGGCGTACCTGGGCAGCACCGTTCAGGTGATCCCCCATGTCACCGGGGAGATCAAGCGGTTCGTGGCCGCCCTGGCCCAGCGCACCGATCCGGACGTCATCATCACCGAGATCGGCGGCACCATCGGGGACATCGAAAGCCAGCCTTTCCTGGAGGCCATCCGGCAGCTCTCCAGGGAGGTGGGGCGGCAGAACTGCCTCTTCCTCCATGTGGTGCTGGTGCCCTACCTGCGGTGCTCCGGGGAGCACAAGACCAAGCCCGCCCAGCACTCGGTGCGGGAGCTGCGGAGCCTGGGCATCATGCCGGATGTCATCATCGCCCGGTGCGACGAGCCCCTGGAGCCGGGGACGCTGGAAAAGATGGCCCTCTTCTGCGACGTGCGGCCGGAGTGCGTCATCGAGAACCGCACCCTGGGGAGCCTCTACGATGTCCCCCTGATGCTCCACGAGGCGGGGCTGGACCGCATCGCCTGTGAGGCGCTGGGCCTCCCCGGCGGAGAGCCGGACCTGGAGGAATGGCGCGCCCTCTGCCGGCGGGTGGAAGCTCCCCGGCGCCAGGTGGAGATCGCCCTGGTGGGGAAATATGTGGAGCTCCACGACGCCTATCTCTCCGTGGCCGAGGCCCTGCGCCACGGCGGGTACGAAAACGACGCCGCCGTAAAGATCCGCTGGGTGGATTCGGACGGACTTTCCGGGAAGAATATCAGGGAGGCCCTGGCGGGATGCTCCGGGGTCATCGTCCCCGGCGGCTTCGGCAGCCGGGGCATCGCCGGGATGGTCGCCGCCGCCCGGTACGCGCGGGAGGAAAAGCTCCCCTACTTCGGCATCTGCCTGGGGATGCAGGTGGCGGTCATCGAGGCGGCCAGGGACCTCCTGGGGCTGTCCCTGGCGGATTCCAGCGAGTTTTCCCCGGAGACCCCGGACCCGGTGATCCACCTGATGCCCGACCAGCGGGGGGAGATCCCCAAGGGGGGCACCATGCGCCTGGGGGCCTACCCCTGCCGCCTGGGGGAGGGCACCCGCCTTAGGGACATCTACGGCGCGGCGGAGATCGCCGAACGCCACCGCCACCGGTACGAGGTGAACAACGCCTACCGGGACCGCCTGGAGCGGGAGGGGGGCCTCGTCCTCTGCGGCCAGTCCCCGGACGGGCGGCTGGTGGAGGCCATCGAGCGGGAGGACCACCCCTTCTTTGTGGGGGTGCAGTACCACCCGGAATTCAAGTCCCGCCCCAACCGGGCCCACCCCATCTTCCGGGCCTTTATCCGTACGGCGTTGGAACATCAGCTTGCTTTTACCTGCCCGCCAGGGGCGAAATAAGGAGGAACGGATCATGCTGACCGCTATTGTAGGCATCAACTGGGGAGACGAGGGGAAGGGCCGGATGGTGGACCTCCTCTCCCGGAAGTATTCGGTGGTGGCCCGCTACCAGGGGGGCAACAACGCCGGCCACACCATCTATGTACAGGGGGAAAAATTTGTCCTGAACCTGCTGCCCTCCGGCATCCTCCGCCCGGAGGTGGTGAACGTCCTGGGCCCCGGCATGGTCATCGACATCGCCCACCTGCGGGGGGAGATGGAGCGCCTTGCCGCCCGCGGGGTAAAGATCGGCCCGGAAAACCTGCGCATCAGCGGCAAGGCCGCCATCTGCCTCCCCGCCAACGTCCGCCAGGACTGCCTGGAGGAGGACCGGCTGGCCGGGGAAAAATACGGCTCCACCCGCCGGGGCATCGCCCCCATCTACGGGGACAAATATATGAAGAAGGCCCTGCGGATGGAGGACCTGCTGGAACCGGAGCGGCTGGAGCGGCACCTCTCCCGGCTGCTGGAGTGGAAGAACCTCCTGCTGGAGCGGGGCTACGGGGCCCCTGCGGAAGATTTTGACGAGACCCTCCGCTGGCTCCGGGAAAACGGGGAGCCGCTGCTCCCCTACATCTGCGATACCGGCCTCTTCCTGGAGGAATCCATCGCCGCCGGGAAGGACATCCTCTTTGAGGCCCAGCTGGGGGCCCTTCGGGACATCGACTACGGCATCTACCCCTTTACCTCCTCCTCCACCACCCTGGCGGCCTACGCCCCCATCGGGGCGGGCATCCCCGGCAAAAAGCTGGACCAGGTGGTGGGGGTGATGAAGGCCTACTCCACCTGCGTGGGGGAGGGGCCCTTCACCTGCGAACTGTTCGGGGAGCGGGCGGAGGCCCTCCGGGAAGCCGGCGGGGAATACGGCGCGGCCACCGGGCGTCCCCGGCGGGTGGGGCCCTTCGATGTCCCCGCCAGCCGCTACGGGGTGCGGATGCAGGGGGCGGATGCCCTGGCCCTCACCAAGCTGGATGTCCTCTCCTACCTGACGGAGATCCCCGTCTGCACCTGGTACGAGGTGGACGGCAAGCCCACCAAGGACTTCCCCGGCGGCGGCAAACTGGACCGGGCCCGGCCGGTGCTGGAGTTCCTCCCCGGCTGGGAGTGCGACATCCGTTCCTGCCGCCGGTGGCAGGAGCTGCCCGCCGCCGCGCGGGCCTATGTGGAGTACCTGGAGAAGGCGGTGGGCTGCCCCATCCGGTACGTCTCGGTGGGGGCGGACCGGGACGCCTATATTGAGCGGTGATCTTGGGATATACGCAAGCGGCTCCGGAGAGGGTTTCCTCTTTGGAGCCGCTTTGTATTCCCCCCGGACAACAAAAAAATCCGGACGGCGACCGCCCCGGACCAGGTTTGGCTTTCCCGCCTGCCGGGCCGGTATTCCGTCCACCCGGCAGGTAGAGAAATATATTGGAATTTTTCATTCCTCCCTATGGGCTCTGGGATCCGCTCCCCGGCGGGGTCCCGCCTCCCCAGACCGTGGCCTGGGGGGCGGCCGAAACCATATCAGTTCTCGGTAGCGGGCTTAAACTCTTCCAGGGTGACATTCAGGGTGAGGGTCCTGCCGTCCCGGATCACCTGGAGCTGGACCACGTCCCCCACGGCGTAGTTGTTGAGCTGGCTCTTTACATCCGCGTGGGTGGAGACAGCCACGTCCCCAAGGGCGATGATGCAGTCCCCCACCTGGACACCGGCCTTCTCGGCGGCGCCGCCCTCGGTGACGCTCTGGACATAGACTCCCATGCGGCTGACCCGGTACTGGAAGGCGGTCTGGGCGTCACTTACGTTCAGCAGGGTGACACCCAGGGCCGGGCGGCCCCGGACATAGCCGTAGTCCAGCAGCTCCTGCACCGAGTTCTTGACGGTGTTCACCGGGATGGCAAATCCCAGTCCCTCGATGCTGGCGCCGGAGGAGGAGGCCCCCCTGGAGGATTTGGCGTTGACGATGCCGATGAGCTCCCCCTTCTCGTTAAAGAGGCCGCCGCCGGAATTTCCGGGGTTGATGGCCGCGTTGGTCTGGAGAAGGGTCATGTTCTCCCCGTTGACATTCACTTCCCGGCTCAGGGCGCTGACGATGCCGTCGGTGACGGTGCCTCCCAGCTGTCCCAGCGGGTTGCCGATAGCCATGGCGTATTCCCCCACCGAAAGGGCGTCGGAATCCCCCAGGATGGCGGGGGTAAGGCCGGTGGCCTCGATCTTCAGGACGGCGATGTCCGTCTTGGAATCGGTCCCCAGGAGGGTGGCTTCATAGCTGGTGCCGTCCTTGGTGCGCACGGTGATGGTACTGGCTCCGTCCACCACGTGGTCGTTGGTGACTACGATGCCGTCCTCCGAGAAGATGACCCCGCTGCCCGCCCCGCTCTGGACATACTGCCCCAGGAAGCTGCTGCGGGTGACGGTCTCGGTGCTGATCTCCACCACCGAGGGGGAGGCCAGGGCCGCGATCCCGCTCACCGAAAGGGCCCCGCCGGTGTACCCGGCCTGGACGCCGTTGGCGGGCGCCGGCTCACCGTCTCCGGTGCTGCTGTCCTTTTCGGCACCGCTCACCGCCTGGTAGAAAACGGTGCCCTCCTGGCGGGAGAGGTAGTTCATCCCCCAGCTCCCCAGGGCTCCTCCCGCCACCGAGATCACCATGCAGGCGGCGATGAGACCGGCACCCAGGCCCTTGCCGGAACGCTGCTTCTTTTCCTTTACCGGGGGCTGGGGCTGGTAGCTGGGGGGCGGCGGGTTGGGGGTGCTGTAGCTGCCCTGGTAGCTGCCGGAGGGCTCCTGAAAGACACTGCTGTACCGCTGGAAGAATTCCTGGCGTCCCTGGTCCCCCTGGTAGGGGGACCATCCGCCGCGCCCGCCGGTCTGGGGGCTGCTGCCGGGGTTGTTGTTATTGTTATTGTTATCGTAGCCTGTGCTCATAAACGGCTCCTCCTTTTTTCATCCACGGTCTATATTGTATGTGGGCCGCCGCTTGGACTATTCCGTCCCGGCGGCTTTCCTTTGGTGTGTCTCTATCATACCCCGCCAATATGACACGGATTTGAAGATTATTTGGAAAAACGATAAATCTTATTTTAAAAAAGTGTGTACAAGCGGGGCCCGCCATTAGCCATCATTCATTATGGGATGTAATGGAACTGGTCCCGCTTGGCGCCGAAGAAGAAGCAGGCCACCAGCACCGCCAGCGTTTCCGCGGTGATGCCCACCAGCCAGATGCCGTCCAGCCCCAGGAGCTCCGGCAGGATGAGGATCATAGCCACCTGGAAGATGATGGCCCGCAGGAAGGAGATCACCGCCGAGGTGAGGCCGTCCCCCAGGGCGGTGAAGAACCCCGACGCGAAGATGACGATGCCGGAAAAGATATACCGCAGGGAGTAGATGAGGAACCCCCGCACCGTCATCTCAAAGAGCACCGGGTCGTACCCCACAAAGATGCCCGTCAGCGGCCGGGCCACCAGCACCGAGGCCGCCGTCATAGCCGCCCCGATGATCCCGTTCAGGATCAGGCTCTTTTTAAAGAGCCCCTGGAGCTCCCGGTAATTTTCCGCTCCGTAGTGGTAGCTGATGATGGGGGAGCTGCCGATGGAGTAGCCCAGGGAGATGGCCAGGAAGAAGAAGTTTACGTACATAATGGTACCGAAGGCCGCCACGCCGTCCTCCCCCGCCAGGCGGATGAGCTGGAAGTTGTAGAGGATGCCCACCACCGCGGAGGAGATGTTGCTCATCACCTCCGAAAAACCGTTGGTGCAGGTATCCCACAGCACCTTCCAGTCCGGCCTGACCCAGGAAAGGTGCAGGATCTCGTTTTTTCCGGAGAGGAAATAGAGGAGCGGGACGACCCCGCCCACCGTTTGGCTGAGGGCGGTGGCGGCAGCGGCCCCCGCCAGCCCCCAGCGGAACACGGCCACAAAGAGAAGATCCAGGGCGATGTTGGTAACGCCGGCGGCCACCGTCACCCACAGGCCCATCTTGGGGCGCTCCGCCGTCACCAGGAAGCTCTGGAAGACGTTCTGGAGCATAAAGGGCACCAGGGCCAGGGAGAGGATGTCGCCGTAGAGGACACAGTATTCCAGCATCTCCCCCTCCGCCTTCAGGAAGACGGAGACGGGGCGCATCAGCAGGATGGCCGCCAGGGTGAGGACCGCGCCGCTGACGACGGCGGCCTCCACCATCATGGAAAAGCAGCGGTTGGCCTGCTCCGGCCTCTGCTCCCCCAGGAGGCGGCCCACGATGGCGCTGCCGCCGGTGCCGATCATAAAGCCCACGGCTCCGTAGATGCCCAGCACGGGGAAGATGAGGTTCAGCGCCGCGTAGGGGGTCTTGCCCGCGTAGTTGGAGACGAAGAACCCGTCCACCACGCTGTAGATGGAAGTAAAGACCATCATCACCACCGAGGGGAAGACAAAGCGCAGCAGCCTTGGGTAGTCGAAGTGATCCGAAAGTTGTATATTCATAGCTGTTTTATCCTTATAGTATATTATCACAAAAAATTACAGGCCCTCATCGGGCCCTTAGCGATCTGTGTGGAGGCAGGCCGTCAATGGGGAGCGGCCTCCCCCCGCCGGCGGATATGCGCCTCCGCCAGCTCCCGGAGGGCAGAGATATATCCCGCGGTAAGGCGCAGCAGCTCCCGGCGTTCCCCCGGTGTCAGGGCCTGGAAAGCATCGCTTTCCATCTGCATAATAGGAAGGATCTGTTCCCGGACCAGCATCCTCCCCTTTTCGGTAAGGTGGATGTGCATATCCCGCCCCCTGCCGGGGCAGAGGGAAAGATAGCCCCGCTCCCGGAGCTGGCGAATGGTGGAGTGGATGGTCTGCTTGCTGACCCAGGCGGAGGCGGCGATGTCCCGCTGGAGGCAGCCGTCCCCCAGCTCCTGGATATGGTAGAGGACCGTCAGGGCGCTGTCGGAAAGGCCCACCGCCAGGGCGATGCTGTGGAAGATGCTGTCGTACTCCCTGTAAAGCCTGCTGAATTCCCGCAAAGTGCCATCCTGGCAAGGTTCCATCTGCCATTCCTCCTTTCCCGTCCACAAGTATGATTTCGGACTACAGGCAACCATTATAGTATGATTTCGGACTTGTGTCAAGAGTTCAAACCTGCTGTTGGCGGATCCGGGGGGTTACCACTAACAGGCCGCTTCGCGTCCCTTCCCGACCGTAGGGAGGGATGGGCAAAGCGAGGCGGAGGGAGCAGCCGCACCTCCGTCATCCCCGGAATGCTGCATGGCTCCCGTCCCGCCCGGCGGTGACAGAGAGGATGGTGGGGATGTACTCCCGCAGGCTCTCGGAATGGCTGATGATGCCCACCAGCCTGCCGGTGGAGCCCAGGGAGAGGAGGGCATCCGCCGCGCTCCGGAGGGAGCGCTCATCCAGGGTGGTGAAGCCCTCGTCCACAAAAAGCGTCTCGATGGGGATGGAGCCGGAGTGATACTGCACCACATCCGCCAGCCCCAGGGCCAGGGCCAGGGAGGCCTTGAAGCTCTCCCCGCCGGAAAGGGTGGAGACCGGGCGCCGGACGCCGGCATCCTGGTCCAGCACCTCCAGGTCCAGGCCGGAGGCCGCCCCGTGACGGGCGGCGGCGGTGCTGCGGCAGAGCTGATACCGCCCGCCGGTGAGGTCCGCCAGGTGGAGGTTGCACATCTTCACAATATCCTCAAAGTAGGAGGAAAGGATGAAGGTCTCAAAGTTCATCCGGCTCTCGTTATCCCCGGCGGCACGCCGGGCCAGCTCCGCGGCGATGGCGGCCTCCTCCGCCAGCTTCTGGCTGGCAAGGCTGACCTCCTTCAGCTCCTCCCAGCCGCGCCGGCACAGGGCCAGAGAAGCGGTGAGGTCCGAGAGCTGCCGCCGCTTTTCCTCCTCCTCCCGGCGCAGGGCCGCCTCCTGCTCCTCCAGCAGGGGCAGCCGGGGGGCCTCCTTTTCCGCCAGCTCCTTTTTCAGCTCCCGCAGGTTTGCCTCCACCGAGGTCCGGAGCTCCTTCTGGTCCTCCACCTGGCGGCGCAGGGCCTCCCGGACCGGGAGCTGGGCCAGAACCGACCGGTAGGTCTCCCGGTCGGTGAAGCCGCTCTCCTCCATGGCCCGGCGCAGCTCCTCCTTTTTCACCCTGGCGTCCTCCTCCTCCTGGGCCAAGACAGCCCGCAGGGTGGACAGCCGTCCCTCCAGCCCGGATAGAGATACCTGGGCGGCGTTCACCCGCTGGTCCAGCAGGGCCAGACGCTCTGCCAGCTTCTGCTTTTGGTCCGCCAGGGTCCGGGCCTTTTGGGGGAGGTCCCCCTCCCGAAGGGGAACCGGGAGCTGCCCCAGGGCGGTGTCCAGAGGGGCAAGCTGCTCCCGGAGGGCCCGCAGGCGGCCGCCGCACCGGGCCAGCTCCCCGGCGGCGCGGTTTTTCTCCGCCGCCGCAGTCTCCGGGGTGGAACGGGCGAGGAGAGCGCGGTCTCCCCCCAGGGCGGACCACTGCTCCGTCAGGGAGCGCAGCGCCGCCCGGTCCTGCTCCAGGTTGGCGGAAAGCGCCGACAACCGCCCCTCCAGCAGGCCGTCCCCCCGCCAAAGCCCCTCCAGGGAAAGCTCCGGCCAGTGGGGCAGCAGGGCGGAGAGGGCTGCCTTCGCCTCCCCCTCCCCCTGGCTGGCGGCGGAGAGGGCCTTTTCCATCTCCCGCTGCCGCCGCTCCACCTCCCCCTGGGTGACGCCGCCGGGGCTCCGGGCGGGAGCGGGGTGCTCCGGGGAACCGCAGACGGGGCAGGGCTCCCCCTCCCGCAGTTCCAGGGCCAGCAGGGCCGCCTGCTCCCGCAGCAGGTCCCGCTGCCCGGCCAGGTACGCTTCCTCCCGGCGGCGGTATTCCTCCGCCGCCTTTGCCGCCTGCTTCCCCTTGGACAGCAGGGCCTGTCCCTGGTCCAGCAGGGCCTTGCGGCGGAGCCCCTCCTCCCGCAGGACGCAGTATTCCTCCAGCAGCTTCGCCTGTTCCTCCCGGCGGGCCAGTTGCTTTTCCTCCTTTGCCTGCTCCTCCAGCTCCCCTTGCAGCGCTTCCCGCTGTTCCAGAAGGACGAGGGCCTTTTTCAACTGCTCCAGCCGTTCCTCCAGTTCCTGGAGCTCCGCCTGCCGCCGGGGCTTTTCCTCCATCTCCTGCCGGAGGGCGTTCAGAGCCTCCTGCTCCTCCTTCAGGGTCCTTTCCAGCCCCTCCGCCTCCTCCCGGTGCCCCCGGATGGAGGCCAGGAGGGTATTGCGGTGGGTCTCCCGAAGATCCACCTTCTCGGCGGCGTCGATGGCCCGGAGCAGCGCCTCCTTTTCCGCAAGCTCCCCCGATGCCTCCCGGAGGGCGGCCTGCTGGGCCTCCAGCTGGGCCAGCCGCGTAAAGCGCTGCGCCAGGGTCCTGGCGCCGGCCAGGTCCAGCTCCTCCCGCCGGGCCACCAGCTTTTGGATGGACTCCTCCAGGGCCTTCCTCTCCCCCTCCTTCCGGGCCAGGACCGGCTCCACCAGACCGGCCAGGGTCTCCGCGGGCAGGGTGGAGGGGTTCGGGTACGCCGCCAGCTCCTCCACCCCCTCCCGCAGGAGGCCCTCCGCCAGGCGGTCCATCTGCCGGCCCCGCTCCCCCAGCCGCTGCTCCAGCTCCCGCCGGGCCTGCTGGAGCCGTGCGGTGAAGGCGTCGTACTGGTCGGTGCCGAAGATCTTGCGGAAAAGGGTGCTCTTCTCCCGGCTGGGGGCCTCCAGCAGCTGCTTGAACTCCCCCTGGGCCAGCATGACGATCTTCCGGAACTGCTCGCAGTTGATGCCCAGGAGGGACTGGAGCATCTCCCCCACCTCGGTGAGGGAATCCAGCACCCGCCCGTCCGGGAGGGACAGCACCGCCTGGTGGGCCAGGGACTTCATCTTCCCCCGCTTCCCCAGCATCTGCTGGGCGGGGCGGCGGCGGACGGTATACTCCTTCCCCTCCAAGAGAAAGCGCAGCTCCACAAAGCACTCCCGGTCCGGGGCGGCGCTGTGGCACCGGAAGTCCTCGCTCTGGCGGGCGCTGCCGCTGGCCTTGCCGTAGAGGGCGAAGGTGATGGCGTCAAAGATGGTGGTCTTGCCCGCCCCGGTGGGCCCGCTGATGAGGAACATCCCCGCCTCCCAGGCGGCGGAAAAATCCAGGACCTCCTCCTCCCGGTAGGGCCCGAAGGCGCTCAGGGTCAAAGTTACCGGCCTCATTCCGTCTCCTCCTCCCGGCTCTCTTCCATTTCCCGGCACAGCCTTTTCAGCATCCGCCCGGCCTGGGGGGAGAGCTCCTTCCCCGTCACCTGGCGGTAAAACCGCAAATACCCTTCCTCCAGGGAGAGGCGAGTCATCCCCTCCTGTCCCCCCAGGGAGATCTCCTGCAAGACCGGGTTCTGGTAGCGTATCTGCAGATAATTGGGGTAGACGTTGCGCAGCTGCCGGGAGGCCCCCAGCACCGTCCCCTGGGTCAGCACCGTGATCTGGACGTAATCATCGGAGGAAAAGCCGCCGCCCGTGGGCGCCAGCAGCTCCTCCATGGTGCCCCGCACCGTGCGCACGTCCCGCAGGGCAGGGACCTCCACCGGCGTGACGCAGACCGCCCCCGCTCCGTCCAGCTCCACCGCCAAGGCGTGCTTTTGCTGCCCTTCCTCGGATACGGAGTATTTCAGGGGGCTGCCGCTGTACCACATCCGGGGGCTCCCCGCCTGCTGGCAGGCGTGGAGATGCCCCAGGGCGCAGTAGCTGAAGCCGTCAAAGAGGGCGGCATCCACCAGGTCGCTCCCCCCGACGCTCACCTCCGAATCGCTGGTGAGGAGCTCCGTCTCCTCCCCCCCGGCGCTCCGGGCAAAAAAGCCGTGGGCCAGCAGCACCTTCCGGGGGCAGCGGTCCAAAAGCTCCCGGTTCTCCCTCATGAGGGCGGCGTAGGCATCCTGGAAGGTGTGGATCTCCGCCTCCGGGAAGAGCCCCCGCCCGTCGCCGGGGGAGAGATAGGGCAGCAGGAAGAAGTCCACCTCCCCCCACCGGTCCCGGAGGGTGACCCGGCACAGCTCCCGCCGGGGGATCGCCGCCATATACAGCCCGCCCGCCCGGTAGAGGGAGGAGGCGAAGCTGAGGCGCTGGGGGCTGTCGTGGTTGCCGGCGATGCAGAGCACCGGCAGGGAGAGCCGTCCCGCCAGCTCCCCCAGGAACCAGTCGCAGAGGGCCACCGCGTCGCCGCTGGGTACCGCCCGGTCGTACAGGTCCCCGGCGATGAGCACCGCGTCGTACCGCTCTGCCTCCAGGTGCTCCAGCAGCCCCCGGCACCAGTGCTCCTGGTCCGGCAAAAGGCTGTATTCGCACAGGCTCCTGCCGAAGTGCAGATCCGAAAGGTGAAGAAACCGCATCCCTGGCATCCTCCTTTTTGCGCCGCAAAGGTTTTTTCTATTTTACGACCTTTTCCCCAGGAAGTCAAAGGCGGCAGGAAATAAGCCTCCCTCGCCGAGGGAGGCTTGGCCCCGCGGGGGAACCCCTCCGCCTCGCTTCGCTCATCCCTCCCTGCGGTCGGGAACGTGGGCTACGCCCAACCTCCCCTTTCAGGGGAGGCCCTGGCGGAGGCGACAGGCTGGAGGCTCCCTCCCAGAGGGAGCTGTCAGCTGCAGGCTGACTGAGGGAGTTTCGACAATGGCCCAGCGCAGCGTTCCCTCCCGCCGGGTATAATCAGAGACCCATGGGAAAATAATACAGAGATAGAAAGGGGCGGAGGAAGATGGAAAAGCGGGTGGTGTGGCTCCACGGGTTTCTGCTGTTCTGTATGACAGTGCTCATCGTGCGCCTTTCGGTGCTGGGGCAGGGGGAAAATCTGGCCCAGGCGGCGGTCCGGCAGAGCACCTCCCTGCTGGAGCTGGGCAGCAGCCGGGGGACCATCTACGACCGCCACGGAAAACCCCTGGTGAACCGGAGCTACCAGACCGCCCTGGCGGTCTCCCCCACCCCGGAGGGGATGGAGCTGCTGCGGCAGCTCCTCCCCAAGGAGGAGCTGGCCGAGGCCCTGGAGGTGCTGCGCCAGGGGCGGCCTATGGTGGTGCGCAGCTCCCGGTGGCTGCCCTACCCCCTGGCGGAGGGAGCGGCGGCCTTCCAGCTTCCGGTGCGGTACTCCGGGCCACAGCCGGCGGTGCACCTGCTGGGATATGTGGACGAAAGCGGCCACGGGGTGACCGGGGTGGAAAAGGGGTACGATGCCCTCCTGCGGGAGATGGGCGGCAGCGTCTACGCCCGGTACTTTGTGGACGCCAACCGCAGCGCGGTGGAGGGCACCGCCTCCGAGGTGGTGGACCAGCGGACCGCCCCGCGGGGCGGCGTGGTGCTCACCCTGGACCGGGGCATCCAGGAGTGCGCCGAGCAGGCCATGGACGCCATCCCCAAGGGGGCCGCCGTGGTGATGGATGTAAAAACGGGGGAGCTGCTGGCCATGGTGAGCCGGCCATCCTACGACCTTTCCCGAATGGAGGATTCCCTGGAGGCGGCGGACAGCCCCTTCTTCAACCGGGCCCTGGGGGCCTACAACGTGGGCTCCACCTTTAAGCTCTGCGTGGCCGCCGCGGCCCTGGAGCAGGGGTACGGCACCGGCTACAGCCACCAGTGTGTCGGATACTACCAGCTGGGGGAGCAGAAATACCACTGCCATTACCGCTACGGCCACGGCAGCCTCACCATGCCGGAGGCCCTGGAAAAATCCTGCAACCCCTATTTCATCAACCTGGGGATGCACGTGGGGGGCAATGCCCTGTGGTCCATGGCCTATGGGATGGGCTTCGGCTCCCCGGTGCGGCTGGCGGAGGGGGTGACGGCGGCGGCCGGGGACCTGCCGCCCGCCGGGGAGCTCCAGGGAGGGGACCTGGCGAACCTCTCCTTCGGCCAGGGAGGGCTCACCGCCACCCCGGTCCAGGTGGCCCAGATGGTATCCTCCATCGCCAACGGGGGGTATTCGGTCACCCCGTCGGTCTACCTGGGCACTACCCAGGACGGCGGGAACATCGAGGACCGCCGGGAGGAGAAGGGCCCCAGCCGCCGGATCATGTCCGGCTCCACCGCCGCCGCCCTGCGGGAAATGCTCATCGGTGTGGTGGAGCACGGCAGCGGCACCCACGCCCGTCCGGACCGGGGCGGCGCCGGGGGCAAGACCGCCACCGCCCAGACCGGGGTGTTCCGGGGGGAGGAGGAGGTGCTCCACGGGTGGTTTGCCGGGTTCTATCCCGCCCAGGAGCCCCGGTACGCCATCGTCATCTTTGCGGAAGGGGGCGGCGAGGGGAGCGAGCTCCCCGCCCGGACCTTTGCCGGCCTCTGCAACGGCATCGCCCGGCTGGTCTCCCCGGACCCCAGCGTGCCGGGAGAGCTTCAGCTTGTCGAAAAAGTTTTTTCGACAAGCTGAAGCCCGCCGCGATCGGCGGGGTTATCCGCTCCCTACGGATCCCTCCCTGCGGTCGGGAACGTGGCCTTGGAGGCCCCACCGGGGCCTCCATCGCGTCCGCTTCGCTTCGCGACCGGCCAGCTCTACGCGAAAAGAGGGGCCTCACGGCCCCATCTCCGCGCCAAGAGCCGCCCCTGCAGGGCGGTCGCGCTCCGAAACGCCGCTGCGGTGGCAGCCTTTTCACACTTTTTCGCCCGTGGGTGCGCAAACCACTGCCCCTAGAGTAAAGTCTTTCGACAGCCAAAAAGCCCTCCTGACATAGGAGGGCTTTTTGAAGGTTCGTACCTATCCGGCCAGCCAGACCGCAAGGTTGATGATATGGGGGAAGACGGTGACCACGATGATCATGCGCAGGATCTGGATGAAGCAGACATCCGGGCTGTCCACCCCCACATCGGAGGAGATGAGGGCCATATCCGAGGCCCCCGCCGGGGTGGCGATGAGCATGGCCTCCGCCCGGTTCAGGTGGGTCACCTTGGGAAGGAGCCAGCCCATAAAGAAGCAGTTGAGGACATACCCCAGCAGAAGCAGCACCGCCGGAAGGATCAGCAGGCGCAGCTCCGTCAGCTCCTTCCGGCCAAAGCAGGTCCCGATGTAGCAGCCGGTCATCACCTGGGCGGCCCGCTTGAGCCACCGGGGGATGTAGGCCCTGCCGAAGACCAGCTTGAAGATCAGCACGCTGACGGTGGAAAAGAGGATGATCCCCGCCGGGATGCCCAGCTTCTTCCCCAGGAGGCCGAAGACGGTCCCCACCGCCACGGTGACCAGGATGACCGCGGGGCCCTTGTCCTTCTCCAGTTTGGCCGCGGAAGCCGGGGCGGCGGCTTCCGGGACAGGAGCGGCGGCCTCCGGGGCCGGGGAGACCTCCCGGACAGGAGCTGTAGGATTCGCCACCCTGGCGATGAGCAGGGGGAAGAACCCTACCCCCACCGCCATCCGGATGAACTGCATCACCGCCACATAGGGGACGTTGGCATCCATATCCGCGGCGATGATGGGGATGTCGGTCATGCCGCCGGGGACGCAGCACATAAAGCTGGTGACCAGGTCCATGGAGGAGATGTGGTAGACCACCATCCCCACGGTAAGATTCAGGACGATGTACCCGGCGACGAGGATCAGGAGGGGCCGCAGGATGCGGGGAAGATTTTTCAGGTCCGCCTTGCTCACCGAGCAGCCGATGAAGGACCCGGCGGTGATCTGCGCCAGGGACCGGGCCGCGGTGGGGAAGCTGGCGGCCTCAAAGCCGATGTTCAGGGCGGCCACCCCGATGATGGCCCCCACGATCAGGCCGCCGGGGAACTTGAGGCGGAAAAACAGGTAGCCGCATCCCAGCCCCACCGCCAATGTCAATAATACCTGAGCCATCCGAGGCATCCTCCTTGCTGTCCCTTTTGGCAGGGTATAGAAAAAATCTATACCTTCCCAAAAGAAATCTGTATTTGATTTATACCATGCTCTATTATATAATAAAACCAGAAATTAAACAAGAGGGTATCAAAAAGGGCGGGGCCGAAAGCGCTACCCTTGCCAGCCCAGGCGGCGGAAAGGATATTGTAAAGGGGGCGTCCAGATTGTTTCATGAAATTTGCATTTATGAAGCAAAGGTTGATAAGCAAGAGGAAATTGAAGCCTTGATGGGAGAGGTCGCCAGCTTCTATCTTTCCCAGCCCGGCGTAATCGACGTAAAGTATATCAAACGCACACACCGGCAGGAGGATTTTAACGCTGTCAAAACGGGAAAGCCCCCCATCCGCCTGACGAAATGGGTGGGCAAGGTCACCTATATTTTGCACTGGACCCTTGCAGACGAAGAGACCCATGCCCGCGTTTCCATGCTTGGACTAGAGCGGTTTTACAAAAGATGGAACCGGTGCTTAACCACAATGCCTAAAATCTTACTAGGCGAAACCATCGTGTAGCATACTTTCACACAGGGACACAGGCCCCGATGGGGCAGAACATAGGAAAAGAGGAAAAACATTATGGTAAAGCTCTACGACACCGGCGTGTACCTTGTAAATCAGACCGAGATCATCCCCGACGACGGCCACGCGGCCGCCGCCCTGCGGCAGAAGACCGGCAGGGAGATCACCAAGGAAGAGGCCAAAAAGGGCACCATGGCCTACGGGATCATCGAGGCCCACAACACCTCCCAGGACCCCGATAACCTCCGCATCAAGTTCGATTCCATCACCTCCCACGACATCACCTATGTGGGCATCATCCAGACCGCCCGCGCCTCCGGGATGGAGAAGTTCCCCATCCCCTACGTCCTCACCAACTGCCACAACAGCCTCTGCGCCGTGGGGGGCACCATCAACGAGGATGACCACATGTTTGCCCTTTCCGCCGCCAAGAAGTACGGCGGCATCTACGTCCCCACCAACATGGCCGTCATCCACAGCTACAACCGGGAGATGATGTCCGGCTGCGGCCGGATGATCCTGGGCAGCGACAGCCACACCCGCTACGGCGCCCTGGGCACCATGGCGGTGGGCGAAGGGGGCGGCGAGCTGGCAAAGCAGCTCCTGGGCCGCACCTACGACTTTGCCTGCCCCGGCGTCATCGGCATCTACCTCACCGGCAAGCCCCAGAAGGGGGTCGGCCCCCAGGATGTGGCCCTCTCCATCATCGGCAAGGTCTACGCCTGCGGCTATGTCAAAAACCGGGTGATGGAGTTCATCGGGGACGGCGTGGGGAACCTGCCGGTGGAGTACCGCAACGGCATCGACGTCATGACCACCGAGACCACCTGCTGGAGCTCCATCTGGCGCACCGACGAAAAGGTGGAGGAATACTACGACATCCACGGCCGCAAGGAAGCCTACAAGCGGATCCGGCCCGCCGACGTGGCCTACTACGACGGCTTGGTGTATGTGGACCTCGCCACCGTGGAGCCCACCATCGCCATGCCCTTCCACCCCAGCAATACTTACACCATCGCGGAGCTGAAGGCCCATCCCGCCGATGTGATGGCCGCCGTCACCGACGCGGGCCGCAAGCAGTTCGAAAACGCCAAGTTTGAGTTCACCCTGGATCAGAAGATCAGAAACGGCGAGATCTGGGTGGACCAGGGCCTGGTGGCCGGCTGCTCCGGCGGCACCTTCGATAACGTCTGCGCCGTGGCGGACATCCTGGACGGCCAGTCCATCGGCAACGGCACCTTCACCATGAGCGTCTACCCCGGCAGCCTGCCCGCCTACCTGGAGCTGGTGAAAAACGGCGCCATCCAGAAGATCGTCAGCGCCGGGGCCCTGGTCCGGGAGTGCTTCTGCGGCCCCTGCTTCGGCGCCGGGGACACCCCCGCCAACCAGGAGTTCTCCATCCGCCACACCACCCGCAACTTCCCCAACCGGGAGGGCTCCAAGCCCGGCGAGGGCCAGATCTCCTATGTGGCCCTGATGGACGCCCGGTCCATCGCTGCCACCGCCATCAACGGCGGGCGGCTCACCGCCGCCACCGACCTGGACGTGAACTACTCCGCCCCCAAGTACTTCTTCGATAGATCCATCTACGAAAAGCGGGTCTTTGACGGCTGGGGCAGGGAGGACCTCTCGGTGGAGCTGAAGTTCGGTCCCAACATCAAGGACTGGCCCGCCATCCCCTCCCTCACCGACCATATGCTTCTAAAGCTGGTGAGCTACATCGATGACCCCGTCACCACCACCGATGAGCTGATCCCCTCCGGCGAGACCTCCTCCTACCGCTCCAACCCCCTGCGCCTGGCGGAGTTCACCCTCAGCCGCAAGGACCCCGCCTATGTGGAGGAGGCCAAGGCGGTGCTGGCCCTGGAGCAGGGCCGGGAGGCCGGCGAGGACCCCGCCGCCAAGGACGCCGGTGTCGCCGCCGCCTACAAGGCCATCCGCGCCATCCCCGGCTTTGAAGACATCGACCCCCTGGCCGTGGGCTTTGGCAGCACCATCTACGCCGACAAGCCCGGCGACGGTTCCGCCCGCGAGCAGGCGGCCTCCTGCCAGCGGGTGGTGGGGGCCTGGGCCAACATCGCCCAGGAGTACGCCACCAAGCGCTACCGCTCCAACTGCATCAACTGGGGCATCGTCCCCTTCCTCACCCAGGATAAGGGCGCCCTGGCCAAGGGCTGCTACGTCTTCGTCCCCAACATCCGGGAGGCCATCCTCACCGGCAACGAGGCCATCAAGGCCTATGTCATCCGGGACGGCGGCGTGAAGGAGATCACCCTCTCCGTCGGCGGCCTCACCCCCGATGAAAAAGATATTCTCACCGCCGGCTGCCTCATCAACTACTACCGCGGATAAAGCACTTTTTCCTCTTCCAATCAGCTTCCGGAGCCCCCCTACACGGGGGCTCTTTTTGCATGAACCACCCCGCTCCCCCATAGGATTATATAAACTATGAGCGGGGAGGCGGGGAGATGGTGTTTCTTCTGGTGGGGGCGGGGCTGTGGCTCTCCCTGGTGACGGGGTTCCTGCCCCTGCGGCGGCCGGGACTGGTGCTGCGGGCCACCCTGGGCTCCTTCTTCCGCCGGCGGGGGCGGCGGGAGGACGGCATCAGCCCCTTTCAGGCGGTCTCCACCGCCCTGGCCGGCACCTTGGGCACCGGGAACATCGCCGGGGTGGCCACCGCCATCGTGGCCGGGGGACCGGGGGCGGTCTTCTGGATGTGGTGCTCCGCCCTGCTGGGGATGGCCACCAAGTACGCCGAGGTGCTGCTGGCAGTGGAATACCGCAGCCGGGACCGGGAGGGCCGCTGGCACGGGGGGCCCATGGAGTACCTCGCCCGCGGGCTGGGGATGCCCTGGCTGGCGGGGGTGTTCTGCCTCTTCTGCGCCCTGGCCTCCTTCGGCATCGGCAACGCCGCCCAGGTGGGGGCGGTGGCCCAGACCATGGCCCAGGATTTCGGCCTGCCGCCCCTCCTCACCGGCTGCGCTATGGCCCTGCTGGCCGGCCTGGTGATGATGGGGGGCCTGCGGCGGATCGGGGCCTTTGCCGCCGCCTTCGTCCCCCTGATGGCCTTCCTCTACCTGGGGGCCGGGGCGCTGGTGCTGGTGAAAAACGCGGCGGCGGTCCCCGGCGCCTTGTCCCTCATCCTCCGGTGCGCCTTCACCCCCCAGGCGGCGGCAGGGGGCGCGGCGGGGTACACCGTGCGCCGGGCGGTCCACTTCGGGGTAGCCAGGGGCGTCTTCACCAACGAGGCGGGCCTGGGCTCCGCCCCCATCGCCCACGCCGGGGCGGCGGCCCGGAGCCCGGCGGAACAGGGCTGCTGGGGCATCCTGGAGGTCTTTGTGGATACCATCCTCATGTGCGGCTTCACCGCCCTGGTCATCCTCTCCGGGGGGGACCTGTGGCGCTCCGGCCTGGACGGGGCCGCCCTCACCTCCGCCGTCTTCTCCGCCGCCCTGGGCCCCCTGGGGGGCCGGGTGGTGAGCCTTTCCATCCTCCTCTTCGCCTTCTCCACCGTCCTAGGGTGGGGCTACTATGGGGAGCGGGCCGTCTCCTGGCTCACCGGGGAGAGCCGGAGGGCCGTCACCCTCTACCGCCTCTGCTACCTCCTGGTGATGGTCCTGGCCGCCCCTGCCCGCCTCACCCTGGTGTGGAGCCTCTCCGACCTCCTGAACGGCGCCATGATGGTCCCCAACCTCATCGGGGTGGCCGCCCTCTGGCGGGTGGTGCGGGGCCGGACCCTGGAATGGAAAAACTCTCGCAAAAAAGCCGGCCAGACCCCTTGACTTTCCGTCCCCTTTTCCGTATAATATAGGAGCTGTTCATCCAAAGACAGCAGGTGTCCCCGTCTTTTGGGGGCATAATGGTGCCAACCGCCTGCCGAGGAATTGACGTGTTGCGATACAAAGCCCGCCTCCCAAGGGAGGCCGGACTTTCCGGTCACGCTCTTTCCACGGTGCGTTGGAAGGAGCTTTTTTGTTTAGAACTGAACGATCGGGAGGTGAACGATTTTGGCTAACAAGAATATCATCCAGGCGAAGCAGGAGCAGGTGGACGCCCTGAAGGCCCGCATCGAAAAATCCGTGGCCGGTGTCCTGGTGGACTACCGCGGCATCACCGTGGCGGACGACACCAAGCTGCGCAAGGAGCTGCGTGAGGCCGGCGTCCATTACGCCGTCATCAAGAACAACATCATGCGCCGCGCCGCGGAGAGCACCGGTTTTTCCGCCCTGGCGGAGTCCATGACCGGCACCACCGCCTTCGCCCTCTCCGAGGAGGACCCCATCGCCGCCGCGAAGATCCTCCACAAGTTTGCCGAGGATTCCAAGGGCAAATTCACCATCAAAGCGGGCTTTATGGAAAAGGAAGTGCTGGACGCCGCCGGAGTGGAGCGGGTCGCCAAGCTCCCCGGCAAGAACGAGCTGCTCACCATGCTGTGCATAGCCCTCAACGGCAACATCCGCGGCCTGGCCGTGGCCCTGAACGCCGTGGCCGAGAAGCAGTCCGAGGGCGCCGCCGCTGCCCCCGCTGAGGCCCCCGCCGCCGAATAACAAAACAAAAAACCGATCATAGGAGGTAAATTGTAATGGCTTCTGAGAAGATCACAAAATTTGTAGAAGAAGTAAAGACCCTGACCGTTATGGAGCTGGCCGAGCTGGTCAAGGCCATCGAGGAGGAGTTCGGCGTTTCCGCCGCCGCTCCCGTCATGGTGGCCGGCCCCGCCGCTGCCGCCCCCGCTGCCGATGCCAAGACCGAGTTCGATGTGGTCCTGGTGGATCCCGGTGCTTCCAAGATGCCCGTTATCAAGCTGGTGAAGGAGATCACCGGCCTGGGCCTGAAGGAAGCCAAGGAGCTGGTAGACGGCGCCCCCAAGCCCATCAAGGAGGCTGTCCCCACCGCCGAGGCCGAGGAGCTGAAGAAGAAGCTGGAGGAAGCCGGCGCCAAGGTGGAGCTGAAGTAAAAATCTGCGCTCCGTCCCCAAAGACAAAACGAAAAAGCTCGCTGCCAGCCGTTTTTTTCCGGCTGACGCACCACAAAAAGCAGGACCCGAAAAGGGTCCTGCTTTTTGCTGCCCAGGGATTGGTTCCGGCAGGTTCGTTCCTCCCACGCCGGACGCCCCGGAATTTTCGAGCGAGCTCTTATTTTTAGGCCGCCGCTTTCTTGCGGGCGGGGACAGCCCCGGCCCTTTCCAGGGCCGTCACCAGCACCGGCAGCAGGATCAGCTGGAGGATGATGCCCGGAACGGCGGTGGTGAAGGCGCCGCTGATAAAGGCCGCCATACCGAAGGGCTTGCCCGCCATGCCGAAGAACACCGCCTTAGCCACGCCGGAAACGACGCGCCCCGCCGCCATGGCAGCGATGAGGGAAAGATACACATTCCGCCCCAGCCCCCGGTAAAGCAGGCCGGTGACCAGGCCGTAGACCGCCAGCTCAAAGATCATGGAGACACCCTGGGGCCACAGCACCGGCATCCCGGTGACGACGGAGGAGAGGAAGGGTACGATGGCCCCGCAGGCCGCCCCGTACTTCCATCCGCAGAGGAAGCCGCAAAGAAGCACCGGGATGTGCATAGGCAGGAACACGCCCCCCAGGTTGGGGACGGCCCCCACAAAGGGGATGAGGTGGAACACCTGGGGGACGATGAGCCCCAGGGCCACACAGAGAGCGGCAAAAACAAGGTCCTTTGTCTTTTGATTCATTGGAAAAGCCTCCTGTTCCGAAAAGAAAAAAGGCCGCGAAAACACCGCCGGTTCCTCCGGCAACGCCTTCGTGGCCTTGTCCTCTTCCATTGCTGATTCTGCGTACGGAAAGCCCCTTCGGGGGCGCAGGAGGCAGGGACCTCCCGGCGGCCTTCTTAGCCGCCGTCTCTGCTTTATAGCATAGCAGAAAAACGGGGATTTGTAAAGAGGGGATATGACCAAACACGCTGTTTTTGCCGATCCGGGGCGTTGCCCATCCCGGCCCAAGAGCCGCGGCTTTGCGGCGGCTGGCTTCAAAACGCGCCCTGCGAGGCCCCGGCCGGCCGCAAGCCCCTCACTCCCCCAGGACATCCTCCCCCAGGCACTGCTCCGGGTTGACATAGACGTTGTTGACGGACATGGTGAAGTGCAGGTGCGGCCCGGTGGAAAACCCGGTGGTGCCCACCCGCCCGATGGGGTCGCCGGTCTTCACCATCTGCCCGGCCTCCACCTCCACCGCGCTGAGGTGGTAGTACCAGCTCTTGAGGCCGAAGCCGTGCTCGATGCAGATGGTATTCCCTGTCAGCTGGAGGAAATCGGCGTAAAGCACACGGCCGTTGTTGGGGGCCCACACCTGGGTGCCCTCCGGGGCGGGGTAGTCGATGCCGGCGTGCTGCTCCCAGACCCCGTTGATGATCCGGATGCGGCCGAAGGTGCTGCTGGAGGTCTTGTATTTGGGATCCAGGGGCAGGATAAAGGGCCCCTCCCAGTATTTCTCCGGATCCCCCATCTGCTTCAGGGGACGGGTCACCTGGGTGTAGACGGCGTTGGCCTCCGGGCTGTTCACCGTGGAATTGGCGATCTCCGGGTCCACCTCGAACTGCTGGACCGATACGGCAAAGCCCCCGTCGGTCACGTTGATGGTGAAGTCCCGGCTCTCCTCCCCGGCGGTGAGGGTGATATGGTACTCCCCGGCGCTGCGGTTGTACCGCGCGGGCATCAGGGCCACCATCTCCCCCTGGTAGGGGTAGAAGGTGGGGGTAAACTCAATGTCGGTGGTGGCGGTGACCTCCTCCACCCCCTCCGGGAGATTGCTGGCCCGCAGGAGGAAGAAATACCCCTGGGGCAGCTCCTGGCGGTCGACGGTCAGCCGGATGGGCAGCTCATAGGTAAGGGCGACACGGTATCCCGCCGTCCCGCAAAAGCCCTCTTCCTCCCCGTCCCAAACAGCCCAGAGGTCCAGCAGGTAGCTGCCGTTGGCCGGTGTGTCCATCTCCGCCAGTTCCTCCAGCGTCCCGGTAAAAAGGAGGGTCTCCCCCTCTCCGGCATCCTCCCGGCGGAGGGCGGCGGTGACCCGGTCCGGCTGCTGGCCGAAGGAGATCTCCGGCAGGGTCCCTTCCTCCCGGACCGTGGCGCTGCCGCAGATCCCGGAAAGGCTGTCCGGGACCGTCTCCTCTCCCCGCGCCACGACCCCCGGCCGGACCACCGTTCCCTCCAGCTTCAGCACCGGTGTGAGGGCCTCCTTCCGCAGGGACTGGAGCACCGCCGAGGAGGAGGGCGGAGGGATGGTCTCCTCCCGCCAGCCGATAGCCAGGACCAAGGCAGCGGCCCCCAGGACCAGGAGCAGCGCCAAAAGGATCGCCAGAAAATATTTCATCGGGAAGGTTCCTTTCTTCTCTTCAATTCGCTTTTCCCTTGGCAGAGCGGGGAAATTTTGCTTTTTATTATTGTACTACAGATCCCCCTCCGGTTCAATCCGGATGGCGCGGACTGTTCCGGAGGTGGCCTCAATGGTCTCCCCCACAGGCCGAGGCCGCCACCCGGCTGGATAGCGGCCCTTTTCTGTTTCCTCTTTTTCGCTTCTTCCATGTGGGCATCCGTTTGCTGCGGCCCTTTGTGTCAGGCTATTGCTCGTACATCTCCGCCACCCCGCGGGCGGCCTGGGCGTACTGGCGGGCCACATCCGCCGGGGCCAGTATCTTGGCGTCGGTGCCGAAGTTCATCAGCCATCCAAAGAAGATGGGGCTGATCTTCACCCGGAAGGTGGCCACGAAGGTCCCGTCCTTCCGGTCCACCAGGAAAGCCGCATCCCCAAACCGGTCCAGCACCGCCTCCGCCAGGTGGCCGGCGAACTGCACCTCCAGCTCCCGCAGGGGGCCGTTGTACATCCCGAAGGTCCGCTGGCTGTACTGGGAGAGGTCCAGCTCGTTCCCGCCCCCCGCCTGCCGGGAGGGAAGTGCGTCCTCCTCCAGCACACGGGCGCGGTCCATCCGGTCCACCCGGAAGTTGGTGATGCCGTACTTGGGGTAGTGGCAGATGAGGTAGTAGTTCTCCTCCCCCCAGGTGAGGGCGTAGGGGCTGACAACGTATTCCTCCCCGTGGTTCTGGGGGATCTTCTTGCGGCCGGCATCGTACTTAAAGTACCGGAAGGCGATCTTCTTGCCCTGGGCGATGGCGGTATGGATGGCGTCCACATTGAGGTAGATGCGCTCGTTGGTGGTCTTCACCCGGCCGGAGACATACACCGACCGCCGGAGCTGCCCCGCCAGATGGCGGCTGGTGAGGTGCTCCAGCTTGCGGATGAGCTGCTCGCTCTTGTGCCTGGTGATGAAGCGGGAGGACTGCACCGCGTCCACCAGGAGCTTCAGCTCCGGCAGTTGGAACTCCCGCTCCCCCACAAAGTAGACGGTGTGCCCCTCCCTGCGGGTGCAGATGATGTCCAGGCCGCAGTCCCGCAGCACGTCCAGGTCGTGGTAGAGGCTCTTGCGCTCGGCGGTGATCCCCTGCCGCCCCAGCTCCCGGATGATCTCTTCCAGGGTCAGGGGGTGATCCTCGTCGGTCTCGGCAAGAAGGAGCTTTTGGAGCAGGGGGAGCTTATGCTTCTGGATGGGCATAGGAAAACTCCTTTCTGTCACAGGATGGGCGCTTTGATGGTTTTATAGAAGTCCAAAGCGGGCAGCACCCGCTCCACCTGGGCCAGGAGGTAGGCCTCGCTGGCGGCGGCCAGGCGCTCCAGCCCCTCCGCCGGCAGGCGGAAGGAGAAGAGCTTGCCGAAATCGCTGTAGATGATGTGGCGCATGGCCTGGAACACCCCCGGCTCCAGGGGCATCAGGGGGGTATTCCCCGCCTTGGGGGCGCAGTCCCCGCAGTAGACCGTTCCCGCCGCGGGGGCAAAGAGGATGCCCTCCCCGGTAAAGTCCCCGCAGGCGGCGCAGGCCACCAGGTCCGGCATATACCCGGACATGGTCAGCAGCCGCAGCTCAAAGACCGCCTTCAGCTGGCTGAGGGGCGTCTGCCCCCGGTCCAGCAGGGTGAGGGTGTTCATCATCAGGTGCAGGTATTCCGGCTGGGTCTCCCCCTCCGGGATCAGCTCCCGGCAGAGCTGGCAGAAGTAGGAGGCCAGGGCCAGCCGCTCCATATCCTGGCGGATGGCAAAGAAGACCGTCTCGGTCTCCGCCCGGTCCACAAAGGTGTGCTCCCGGTTCCGGAAGAGCTGGAAGGCGGAGTAGGAGAGCTGCTCGGTGGCGGAGGACATGGTCCCCTTCTGGCGGCGGGCCCCCTTGGCGTAGGCGGTCACCACCCCCAGGTCCTCGGTGAGGAGCACCACCAGCCGGTCATGCTCCTCCAGATTTTTGGCCGAGAGCACCACCGCCCTGGTCCCAAGCTGCATTCTGCTCCCCCTCCTCAGGGACAAACCCCTCCGCCGGAGTCCGGCAGCTGTACCCTGCCGCGCTCCGGTACTCCAGATAGTCGGAAATCAGACCGGTTCTGCAAAACTGTTCCCAACAGTCCCGTTCCCGCTGGTTCATCCTTTCGGCACCTCCCTGCAGGGCGGCGGACAGGCACCCGCGCGTCCCTCTCTGCCCTACAGTTTGCGCCCCAAAAAAGGAGGTTATCAGTGGGAAATGCCGGTGGATTTTCCAATAATTTAGCCTTGACAGCCAGCGGTACGCCGCGGCGGGCGGCGCCTGCCGGGGTTTCTTGCGCCTACCCAGCGGGGATTTTTACCCGATTGCCGGGTTTTATTTTTGCTGCTAAAATTTCTTTCGCCTACCCAACGGGAAAACCCCTCAGACATTTCCCTTCAGGAAATGCCAGCTCCCCTTTCAGGGGAGCCCTTGGCAGAACTGATAACTTTGCGCTCCGCCAGAGCCTCCCCTGAAAGGGGAGGGTGGGCGTAGCCCATGTGCCCGAAGGGACGCGAAGCGGCCCGTTAGGGCTGGCCGCCGGAGGCGGTGGAGGGGTTCCCCCGCAGGGCCTCTTTCTTGGTCTTGGTTTGCGGCGGCGCTACCGCCATGCGCCTACCCAACGGAGGGTGCCTCCGCCCCCCTATTTCATTCCAGCACCGTAACGTCCCCAGCATCTTCTGGCGGCTGTTCTCCTGGAACGGCCTCCTCCGGAGCGACCTCATCCTCTCCGGGGACCGGCGGCATCTGCGCGGCAGGCTCCTGGGGGGCCTTAGCGGCGGCTTTGGCCGCCTGCTTCTCGGCCCGGAGGGCCTCCCGCTCCGCCCGCTTGGCGGCCCGCTCCGCCTTCTTCCGCTCCCGTTCCTCCCGGATGGGGCGGTTCTTTTCCTCGCTGCGGCGGACGGCCTCGTGGAGGAACCACATGTTCACAAAGCCCACGATGGCCCCGATGATGCAGATGGCCGCCACCCCGTAGTAAAAGAGGACCAGGGACGGCTTTGCCGAGACGGCGTAAGCCGCCACCCCCAGGCCCGCCACCCCCAGGGCGGTGTTGACGACGGTGGTGACTGTTGCCCATAGCTGTAACATAAATAAACGTCCTTCCCTTAGAAGCCGTGCCAATAGCCGACGATCCGCACACTTCGGCTAATGGTACAACTTCTTAAAATTATGCCGGTCTCCCGCCTGCGTCACCCGGTTGGGGCGAAGTCCCCGCCCCTCTTACCGGAACCCCAGGTTCCGAAGCTGCACCTCGCTGCTTTTCCAGGCCTCCTTGGTCTTTACCCGGCACTGGAGATTCACCCGCACCCCCAGGAAGGACTCCATGTCCTGCCGGGCCTCGGAGGCGATGGCCTTGAGCATCTGCCCCCCCTTGCCGATGATCATGCCCTTGTGGCCGTCCCGCTCGCAGTAGATCATGGCGGAAATATCGGTGATGGGCTCCCCGCCCCGGCAATCCTCCGCCGGGCGGTCCTTCATCTCCTCCACCACCACCGCCACCCCGTGGGGCACCTCGTCCCGCATATGCAGCAGCAGCTTTTCCCGGATCATCTCGGCGCAGAGGACCCGCTCCGGCTGGTCGGTGAGGGCGTCGTCCGGGAAGAAGTGGACCCCCTCCTGGGCGCTCTCCAGCAGGATGGAGAGCAGCTCCTCCACCCCCTCCCCGGTGAGGGCGCTGATGGGAAGGATGTGGGAAAAATCGTAGGCCTCCCCCAGCGCCGCCATCTTGGGCAGCAGCGATTCCTTCTTTTCCACGGTGTCCACCTTGTTGATGACGGCCACGGCGGGGAGGCGCAGCCGCCGGAAGTTCTCCACCAGCTCCAGGTCCGCCTTGGAAAGCTCCGGCCCCGGCTCGGCGACCAGCACCGCCAGGTCCACATCCGCCACCGAGTCCCGGACCTGCTTCACCATGTAGCGGCCCAGGGCGTCCTTGGCCTTTAAAAGGCCGGGGGTGTCGATGAATACCAGTTGGACCTCCCCCTTGGTGAGGATGCCGGTGATCCGGGTGCGGGTGGTCTGGGGCTTTTGGGTGACGATGGCCACCTTCTCCCCCACCAGGCGGTTTAAAAGGCTGCTCTTGCCGGCGTTGGGTTTACCCACCAGGGCGATGAAAGCGGTGCGGCTGCTGCTCATTTCTTCCATCCTCCCTCAGCTGTGGGCGCGGGGCGGGGTGTAGGAGACATCGCGGGTCAGGCCCAGCCGCTCCAGCACTTCCTCTTCCTTCTCCCGCATCAGGGCGGCGGCAAGGCCCCCCTCCTCGTGGTCGTACCCCAGCAGGTGGAGCATGGAGTGGACGGTGAGGAACCCGATCTCCCGCTGGAGGGTGTGCCCGTACAGCTCCGCCTGCTCCACCGCCTTCTCCACCGAGATGACGATGTCCCCCAGGACGCTGGCTCCGGTCTCCATGTTGATGTCGTAGACCCCGTTTTCCCCCATGGGGAAGGAGAGGACGTCGGTGGGGATGTCCTTGCCCCGGTGGTCCCGGTTCAGCTCCCGGATCTGGGCGTTGTTCAGAAAGCTGACGCTCACCTCCACATTCCCCGCAAAGTCCTCCATCCGCAGGACGGCGTTGCAGCAGCGGCGGATCAGCAGGCGTATCCCCGTGGGGATCTTCACCTCTCTCTGCCGGTTCGTGATGTGTACCTTTACCTTGTCCACGTAAAACTGCCCCCTTTACTGCGTCTATTTTCCGCCTATTACTTTCTTTCCCGGTAGTCCCTGTGTTCCTCCCGCCGGGACGGTCCGCGGCTCTCCCGGTTCCCCCGGCGGCTGTCGCTGTAGTATTTTTCGTAGGCCCGGATGATGTCCTGCACCAGCTTGTGGCGCACCACGTCCTTTTCGGTGAACTGGATGATGGCGATGTCCTCCACCCCCCGCAGGATCTTGGCGGCCTCCACCAGGCCGCTGCGCCGGGCGTCCGGGAGGTCGATCTGGGTGACATCCCCGGTGATCACCGCCCTGGAGCCCGCCCCCAGGCGGGTGAGGAACATCTTCATCTGCTCCGGGGTGGTGTTCTGGGCCTCGTCCAGGATGATGAAGCTGTCGTCCAGGGTACGCCCCCGCATATAGGCCAGGGGCGCCACCTCGATGTTCCCCCGCTCCTGGTACTTCTGGAAGTTCTCCGCCCCCAGCATATCAAAGAGGGCGTCGTAAAGGGGCCGCAGGTAGGGGTCCACCTTGTTCTGGAGGTCGCCGGGCAGAAATCCCAGCTTCTCCCCCGCCTCCACCGCCGGGCGGGTGAGGATGATCCGGTTCACCTCGTGGGCCCGGAAGGCCTTCACCGCCATGGCCACCGCCAGGTAGGTCTTGCCGGTGCCCGCCGGCCCGATGCCGAAGGTGACGGTGTTCTGGCGGATGGCGTCCACATACCCCTGCTGGCCCAGGGTCCGAGCCTTTAGGGGCTTCCCCTTGGCGGTGATGCAGATGACGTCCCGGTTGAGCCCCCGGACCTCCTGCTCCTTGCCCTCCTCCACCAGGGAGGCCACGTACCGGATGTTCTGGCTGGTGAGCTCCTCCCCCTGCTCCACCATGCTCAGGAGCCCCTCGATGCAGCGGACGGCGCTCATCACCGCCTCCGCCTCGCCGCTCACCTTCAGGTCGGTGCCCCGGAAGAGCACCGTCACGCCGTAGGTCTGTTCGATCTGGCGGATGTTCTCGTCCCGGCTGCCAAAGAGGGTGAGGGCGTGCTCCATCCGCTCGATGTTGATGATCTGTTCCACCATAGGGTGCATTTCTCCTTGCCTTGGGAAGGTTCCCTTCCGCTCTGTTAAAGTGTTAAAATCCTATTTTATTTAGTGTACCATATTTCTTCCAAAAAAACTATGAATTTTTCATAAAATTTTCCACTGAAAAGCCGGCGGCGGCACCGCATAATTCACAGCCGGCGGTCAAAGTCCCCCGGCACCGCCTTTACTTTCCTCCAAAGATAGGGTACAATGGGGGAGAAAAAATACGCCGCAAAGGAGAGAACGCCATGAACCCTGCCAAAGTCTATTACACCGATCTCCACGTGGGCACCACCACCAACCTCCTGCGGAAGCTGGAAAAGCTCATCCGCACCGCCGGCATCGGCACCATCGATTTCTCCAACCGCTTCACCGCCCTGAAGCTCCACTTCGGGGAAGAGGGGAACCTGGCCTACCTGCGCCCCAACTATGTAAAGGTGGTGGCCGATGTGGTGAGGAGCCTGGGGGGCATCCCCTTCCTCACCGACTGCAACACCCTCTACGTGGGCAGCCGCAAAAACGCCATCGACCACCTGGACGTGGCGGCCCTTCACGGCTTCGGCCCCCTCACCACCGGCTGTCAGGTCATCATCGCCGACGGCCTCAAGGGCACCGACGAGACCCTGGTGCCGGTCCCCTGCGGCGAGTACGTAAAGGAGGCCAAGATCGGCCACGCCGTCATGGACGCGGACATCATCATCTCGGTGAACCACTTTAAGGGCCACGAGCAGACCGGCTTCGGCGGGGCTCTGAAAAACCTGGGCATGGGCTGCGGCAGCCGCGCCGGCAAGATGGAGCAGCACGCCAGCGGCAAGCCCCACGTGGTGGGGAGCCTCTGCACCGGCTGCCGGGCCTGCACCCGCCAGTGCGCCCACGACGCCATCTCCTACGGCGGGGACGGCAAGGCCTCCATCGACCACGGAAAGTGCGTGGGGTGCGGCCGCTGTCTTGGGGCCTGCAACTTTGACGCCATCAAGCCCCCCAGCGACCACAGCTGCGACATCCTCTGCAAAAAGATGGCGGAGTACGCCTGGGCGGTGCTGGAGGGGCGCCCCCACTTCCACGTCAGCCTGGTCATCGATGTCTCCCCCAACTGCGACTGCCACGGGGAAAACGACATCCCCATCATCCCGGATGTGGGCTTCTTCGCCTCCTTCGACCCGGTGGCCCTGGATCAGGCCTGCGCCGATGCCTGCAACAAGATGCCCCCCGTCCCCGGCAGCGTCATCCAGAACTGCGACCCCGCGGCGGACCGCTTCACCTCCGCCGCTCCGGTGACCAACTGGCAGGTCTGCCTGGAGCACGCGGAAAAGCTGGGCATCGGCACCCGCTCCTATGAGCTGGTGACGGTGAAATAATCCCGGCGGGCTAAACAAAGCCGCAAAAAAGCCTTCCACCCTTTGGGAAAGTTCCCAGAGAGCGGAAGGTTTTTTGGTTTTACGGTCTCAAAAATATGCCACTGGGAGGCTAGACGCAGGGGTCTTCTGCGGAAGATCCTGGGCTACGTGACTTCGCCGGGGCGAAAAGAACCCCTCAGACATTTCCCTTCGGGAAATGCCAGCTCCCCTTTCAGGGGAGCCCTTGGCAGAAAGGATAACTTTGCGCCCCGCCAGAGCCTCCCCTGAAAGGGGAGGTTGGGCGTAGCCCACGTGCCCGAAGGGACGCGAAGCGGCCCGTTAGGGCTGAGCGTAGCTGACGGAGGGGTTCCCCCCGCAGGGACGGGCTCATAAGATCATCCTTCCATATCACGCCCCGCAAGCGGCCCGGAACTCGGTCCAGGCCTTGTTGTGGGCCTCCTCCGCGGCGGCGGAGACGGTCTGCACCATCTCCCCGCCGGTGATGCCCTCCGGCAGGGTCAGAAACTCCCGGTAGGCCTCATTGATCTTCTCGTCCGCCGCCTTGTTGGTGCAGTAGTACCCCATGTACTCAAAGCACTGGGCGGCGATCTCCGGCCGCAGGATGTAGTCGATGAACTTATAGGCCGCCTCGGCGTTGGGAGCCTTAGCGGGGATAAAGGTCCCCATGATGCCAAAGCCCACCCCCTCCTTGGGGTAGACCACCTTAAGGGCCGGGTTCTGGAGCTTGGCCAGAGTCACCTGGGAGGTGTACATCACCGCGGCCCCCACCTCCCCGCTGAGGAGGTCATCCTGGAGGTTGTCGTTTTTGATGAGGCGGACATTGGGGGCCAGCTCCAGCAGCTTCTTGCCGGCGGCCTCGATGACGGCGGTATCCTCGGTGTTGTAGCTCTCCCCCATCACCTTCAGGGCCATGCCGTTGATGACCCGGTAATTGCCGATCACCGCCAGGTTATCCTTGAGGGAGGGGTCCCACAGGTCGGCGTAGCCGGTGATCTCCTTCTGGACCCGCGCGGGGTCGTAGACGATGGTCTGCACCCCGGAGCCGTAGGGGACGGTGTACTCGTTGGCGGGGTCAAAGAACTGCCCCTGATACACCGGGTTGATGTTCCCCCAGCCGGAAAGTTTGCCGGTATCCAGCTTCTGGGCCAGCCCCTCGGCGATCACCGTCTCGATGATGTAGTCATCGGCGATGACCACGTCGTAGTCCCCGCCGCCGGCCGCCTCCAGCCGGGCCAGCATATTCTCGTCGGTATCAAAATTGGCGTAATTGATGGCGATGCCGGTCTCCTTGGTGAAGCCCTCCAGCACCTCCGGGGGGAACATCCCCTCCCAGGTGTAGAGGGTCACCGTGCCGCCGCCGGATGCCTTGCCGCACCCCGCCGCCAGGGCCAGGACCAGCACCAGAGCCAGGGCTGCCGCGATGATCTTCTTCATGGAAATACCTCCTGTTTCGTTGCTTTCTATCTCAGAACCTGTATTCACAACCATCTAATGCCATCAGACCGGGTCTTTTTCCGTCCTGCTGCGTTAAAACCCCTTGTAATACATCAAGTATTCCTGCGGGTTTTTGCCTTGCAGGGCGGAAAAATCCCTTGCTCTGCTGGCATCATCCGGCTATGAATACAGGTTCTCACTCACCCGTCGGACTTCCGGGGCCTGCCGATCCACTGGGAAAGGAGCACCAGCAGGACGGTGGCCAGGAGCATCAGGGTGCAGAGGGCGTTGATCTCCGGCGTGACGCCGAATTTGATCTGGGAATAGATCTTGATGGGCAGGGTGTTCACCTTCACCCCGGTGACGAAGATGCTGATGATGACATCGTCCATGCTCATGGCAAAGCTCAGCAGCATCCCGGAGAGGATGGCGGGGGTGATGAGGGGCAGGGTGATGTCAAAGAAGACCCGCGCCTCCCCGGCCCCCAGGTCCCTGGCCGCCTCCGCCAGGGAGGGGTCCATCCCCGCCAGGCGGGCCTTCACCAGCATAAAGACATAGGGGATACAAAAGGCAGTGTGCCCGATCACCAGGGTGGTCATGCCGAAGGGCAGCCCCAGCAGGGAAAAGAAGGCCATGAACACCATCCCCAGGATGATCTCCGGGATCATGATGGGCAGGGTGGAAAGGTACTCGACGGCCCCCTTGGTGCGGCTGTGGAGCCGGTGCATCCCCACCGCCCCCAGGGTGCCGATGACGGCGGCAGAAAGGCAGGAGAGGACCGCCAGGATAAGGCTGTTGCCCAACGCCTCAAAGATGGCGGCGTCCCGCAGCAGCACCCCGTACCACCGCAGGGAAAAGCCCTCCCACACCGAGCTGAGCCGCCCGTCGTTGAAGGAGTAGACCGCCACCAACAGGATGGGCAGGTACATCAGCGCCAGCATCAGGGCAAGGTAAAGGCCGGGCAGCTTTGTGCGGTTCTTCATAGCAGGCCCTCCAGTTCCTTCACATGGGCCACCTTGCGGTAGAACCAGATCATCAGGCTGGTGAGGATCATCAGCACCACGCTGAGGGCGGCGGCAAAGGGCCAGTTATGGGCCTGGGTCAGCTGGTCCTGGATGACGCTGCCCACCAGCACCACCTTGTTCCCCCCCAGGATGTCCGCGATGAAGAAGAGGCCCATGGAGGGGATGAAGGTGAGGATCACCCCGGAGAGGAGCCCCGGCAGGGTGAGGCGGAAGGTGACGGTGAGGAAGGCCGCCGGGGCGGAGGCCCCCAGGTCCCTGGCCGCTTCCACCAGGCTCCAGTCCATCTTCTCGGCGCTGGAATACACCGCCAGGATCATAAAGGGCAGCAGGGCGTAGACCATCCCCGCCACCACCGCCGGGTAGGTGTACAGCATCCGCAGGGGGGAATCGGTGAGGCCCAGCCCCATCAGCAGCCGGTCCAGCGTCCCGCCGGAGCGGAGGATGATGATCCACCCGTACAGCCGGATGAGGGAGCTTGTCCAGAAGGGGATCATCAGCGCCAGCATGGCGGCCTGCTTCCAGCGCCCCCGGAGCTTCGCCATAAAGTAGCCGAAGGGGTAGCCGATGAGGGCGATGAGCAGGGTGCTGGTGACGGCCAGCCGGAAGGATTCCACAAAGGTCCGCAGGTACACCGGGGCCAGGATGTTCTTGTAGTTTTCCAGGGTGAACTGGTTCGTTACCCCCCACACTTCCGCCCGCCGCAGAAAGCTGAGGATCAGCATATACACCAGCGGCCCCAGCACGAACACCAGGGTGAAAAGATAGAGGGGCAGCGCCATGAGCCAGGCGGGGCCCTGTTTTTTCAGCCTTTTCTGCTTCATGCCTCGTCCTCCTCCACCACCGGGGCGGTGCGGGGGTCCCAGGAAAGGAGGACCCTCTCCCCCGGATGCAGGTCCAGGTCGATGCCGTGGCGGCTGGCCACCACTTCCTCCCCGTCCGCCAGGGCGAAGGTGATGCGCAGCATCCCCCCGGCAAAGCTCTTTTCCTTCACCTCCGCCCGGATGCCCTCCTCCTGGGAGGCGCCGGTCTCTGTCCGGGCGAATTGCAGCTGCTCGCTGCGCACCGCCAGGGATACCGCCGCCCCGTCGGGGAAGTTTTTCTCCCCCGGCAGCAGGGGGACCCAGCCCCCCACCGTCTCCAGGCGGAGCTCCTCCCCGCTTTGCCGGGCCACCCCCCGGATGACGTTGGCGCTGCCCACAAAGCGGGCCACAAAGGCGGTGCGGGGGTGGTCGTACACCTCCCCCGGTGTCCCGATCTGCTCAAAGCGGCCCTCCCGCATCACCACGATGCGGTCGCTCATGTTCAGGGCCTCCTCCTGGTCGTGGGTGATGTAGAGGAAGGTGACCCCCAGCTTCTTCTGGAGGCGCTTCAGTTCCACCTGCATCTGGCGGCGGAGCTGGAGGTCCAGGGCCCCCAGGGGCTCGTCCAGCAGCAGCACCCTGGGCCGCCCCGCCAGGGCCCTGGCGATGGCTACCCGCTGCCGCTGCCCGCCGGAAAGCTCCGCGGGCATCCGCTTTTCGTACCCGGCCAGCTGCACCAGCTCCAGCAGCTCCTGAGCGGTCCTCTGCTGCTCTGCCTTGGGGACCTTCTTCAGCCGCAGGCTGTAGGCCACGTTCTGCTCCACCGTCATATGGGGGAAGAGGGCGTAGCTCTGGAACACGGTGTTCACATCCCGCCTGTTGGGGGCCAGGGCGGTGACGTCCCGGCCCTCCAGCAGCACCTCGCCGCTGTCCGGCTCCTCCAGCCCGGCGATGATCCGCAGGGTGGTGGTCTTGCCGCAGCCGCTGGAGCCCAGGAAGGTGATGAATTCCCCCTGGCGGATGTCAATGCTGATCCCCCGCAGCACCTGGGTCTCCCCAAAGGACTTGGTGATGTTCCGGAGGCGGAGGATGTAGTCGTCGTTCATATTTAATCACCTTAACTATTAAGTATATAAATAATCGGGTAGAATGACCCGACTGTCCATCCGCAGAGGATACCTATGGCAATTATAGTGCTTTTCCGCCCCGCTGTCAATCCCTGGGGCGTTTTCTCAAAACTTCCTCCCGGATATACCGGAAGGCGGCCTCTTCTCCCCGGTCCCGGAGGAGCAGGAGCAGGCGCTCCAGCAGCTCCTGGGTCTCTGGGTGCAGGAGGTAGTGGTCCCGGCTGCGCCGGTAGTATTCCCAGGGGGAGGCATCGGTATAAGCGGCGCCCAGGTAGGTCTTGCTGGCGGCCATCCGGTCGCAGAACATCTCCACCACGTATTTTGGGGGCATCCGGCAGCCTGTCAGGGCGTGGTCCCCGGCGGGGCTGTAGTCGATCCAGTACTCCAGGTGGTGCTTGTTACGCCCCTTGTGATGGAGCCAGGCGGCGCTGTAGCCCTTTTCCAGCCGCTCCGCCTCGTTGGGGCTGTGGTCCCCCTGGTAGTACTTTGCCCCCACCAGGAACTCCACCGGGGCGTATTTGGAAAGGTCGTGGCAAAGCCCCTGGCGGTAGAGCCCCACCGCAAAGCAGGCCTTGCACACCAGCCTCCGGTGGTGGCCCACGGTTTTCAGGTGCTCCAGCCACTTCACTCCCCTGCCCCCCCTTGTTTCTCCGGAACGGATCTATAATGATAGTATACCACATTTTCCCCAAGAAGCAAGCGGGCGGAGAGCGGCCGAACACCTCGCTTCTGCCCGTCCGGGGCGCTGCCCAAAGCAGGCACCGCTTCGGGGAGATTTTCCGCTGGAGTTTTTGTCCCGTCTGTGCTATAATGGCTGATATGAGCCAAAGCGCGGGAAAACAGGCATGCCCGCGCGCCAAGAAAGGAACGACAGTATGGAATTCAAAGAACTTGCCGGGGTATCCCCGGAAACCCTCCGGGCGGTGGAGGATATGGGCTTTTCCCAGATGACCGAGGTCCAGGAAAAAGCCATCCCGGTCATGCTCTCCGGCAGGGAGATCATCGCCAAGGCCCCCACCGGCACCGGCAAGACCTGCGCCTTCGGCATCCCCCTGGTGGAGCGGGCCCTGGTCCGGGATGCCCCCTGGATCCAGTCGGTGGTCCTCTGCCCCACGCGGGAGCTCTGCACCCAGATCGTGGACGAGCTGCGGGCCCTGGCAAAGTACAAGGAGGGGGTGCGGGTGGCCGCCATCTACGGCGGACAGGCCATGAACCCCCAGATCGAGGCGCTGAAGAAAAACCCCCAGATCGTGGTAGCCACTCCCGGCCGGATGCTGGACCACATGAAGCGCCGCACCATCCGCCTGGGGAAGGTGACCACCGTTGTCCTGGACGAGGCGGACGAGATGCTGGATATGGGCTTCTTCAAGGACGTGCGGAAGATCCTGGACAGCCTCCCCAAAAAGGAGCAGATGGTGATGTTCTCCGCCACCATCAGCCGGGAGGTGATGGACATCGGCTGGCTCTACCAGCGGGACGCGGAGGAGATCACCGTACGCCCGGTGGAGGAGAGCCGCCCCCGCATCACCCAGTACTGCTGCTGCACCACCGGCCGCAAGCGTTTTCTGGACCTCCTCGCCATCCTGAAAAAAGAGGACCTGGACCGGGTGCTCATCTTCTGCAACACCAAGTACAATACCGCCATGATCTGCGATATGCTCACCCGTCAGGGTCTTCCCGCCCAGTGCATCCACGGGGATATGATCCAGAAGGACCGCAACCGGGTGATGGCGAGGTTCAAGGAGGGGGAGATCCCGGTGATGGTAGCCACCGACGTGGCCGCCAGAGGCATCGATGTCACCGACATCGACGCGGTGGTGAACTACGACTTCCCCCAGGACAACGAGACCTACGTCCACCGCATCGGCCGCACCGCCCGCGCCCGGAAGGAGGGCATCTCCTACCTCTTCTATTCCGCCGACGAGCGCGCCCGGCTCAAAAACCTCATCCGCTACACCCGGTTCGAGATCAGCCCCATCGCCGTCTCCGAGGACGGGGTCATCGCCCCGGCGGAGGGACTGTGATGCAGCATATCTTTTTGGATTTTGAGATGAACCAGGCCCCCCGCCGGGGGCACGAGGAGGTCCCCGCCGCCCTGCTCCACGAGATCGTGGAGATCGGCGCGGTGAAGCTGGACCAAAACTATGTCCAGGTGGGGAAGTACTCCGCCTACGTAAAGCCCCAGCACTTCCCCATCAGCGCCACCTGCACCAGGGTCACTGGCATCACCGAAGGGGACGTGGCCCATGCAAAGCCCCTTCCGGAGGCCCTGGAGGACTTCCTCGCCTGGATCGGGGAGGAGCCCGCCCGCACCTACGCCTGGAGCGACAGCGATAAGCGCCAGCTCTTCCAGGAGTGCGCCGCCAAGGGCCTCTGGCCGGAAAAACCGCCCCGCCCCTTCCGCCGGTGGATCGACTTCCAGCGGATCTACACCCGGCTGCTGGGCCTTTCCAAGCGCAACCGCATCTCCCTCAAGAACGCCATCGGCGGCATCGAGGTAAACTTCGCCGGCAGCCAGCACAGCGCGGCGGACGACGCGGAAAATTCCGCCGTCCTCCTCACCCTCCTTCACGATAAGGAGGCCTTTGCGGAGCGCACCCGCATCACCAGGGAGCTGATGAACGCCCCCAGCGCCGCCCCGCCCCCCGCTGCCACCCTGGGGGACCTCTTCGGGGATCTCCTCAGCCAGTGGGAATTCGCCGGCGACGAAGAAGACGCGGAAGAAACGGTGGGCGTGTAGCGCAAAGTCTTCTTTTTCTCACTTGTTACCCTCCCCCGTCACGGAACATCCCCCGAAAGTTTTCAGACTGTTCACCAAACCGCCCCGCCTCCGGTGCTATTATAAAAGAGCAGGATACAAGTTCCCTTTAAGGAGGCTTTTTTGTGAACTGGTTTCGCAGATTTATGATGGGGCGGTATGGGGTGGATCAGCTCTCCTTCGCCATGCTGCTGCTCTCCATGGTGCTGGTGATGTTCACCCGCGGCCGCTTCTGGTTTCTGGCGGTGCTGGGCTTTGTGCTGCTGGGGCTGGCCTACTACCGGATGCTCTCCCGGAACATCTCCGCCCGCGCCAGGGAAAACGGGCTCTTCCTCCAGTACGTCCAGCGGCTCCGGGGCCGCTGGGAGCGTCTGACGCGCCGGGCCCAGGACCGCACCCACCGGTACTACCGCTGCCCCGGCTGCCGCCAGCAGCTGCGGGTCCCCAAGGGCCGGGGCGCCATCGCCATCACCTGCCCCCGGTGCGGCCGGGAATTTATCAAAAAGACCTGAATCTGCCCCCCTCTCCCCCCAAAAAGCGGAGCGGGGGGATTTTTTTGCGGGATCTCCGGCGGGTGCAACAATCGGGCTTTTTTTCGCCACTAAATAACTGTAAGCCCAAAAAACAGAAAGGAGCCGTCATCATTATGGAAAAATTCATGATCTTAGCGCTGGCCGTTCTGCTGGTATTCTCCCTGGCGGGATGCGCCGGAGGGGCCGCCGCCCCGGCGGAGACCACCGTCCGCCTCCACCAGGAGGGGGAGCCGGAGACCATCACCGTGACGGGCCGGTCCGGCATGGAATCCACCCCCGATGTCGCCAAGGTATCGGTGGGCGTCAGCAGCCGGGCCGCCACCCCCAGCGTCGCCCGTGAGGAAAACAGCGCCGCCATCAACGCCACCCTGGCCGCCCTGGCGGAGATGGGCATCGAGGAAAAGGACATCCAGACCACCAACATGAATATGTGGAACAGCTACGACAACAACGGCAACATCAACGGCTACCGCATGAGCACCGATCTCACCGTCTATGTCCGGGACATCACCAAGGCCGGGGATGTGGTGGATGCCGCCATCGCCGCAGGCTCCAATGAGCTCAACGGGGTGGAGTACCTCTTGAGCAACGAGGACGAGATGTACAACACCGCCCTGGCCGATGCCATCGACCTGGCCCGTCAGAAGGCGGAGGTTCTGGCCGAGGCGGCCGGCAAGACGGTGGGGCAGGTGAAGAAGATCGACGAGACCAGCCGGGCGGTGGCCACCGTGCGGAATTTCGATGAGGCGGTGGCCATGAATCCGGACGTCGGCGGCGGTGCGGACAGCTTCAAATCCCGCACCACCGTCCGCCCCGGCAGTAGCACCGTCTCCGCCGAGGTACAGGTGGTCTTCGAGATGCTCCCGAAATCCTGACGAAGCATCCTGTAAAAAAAACAGGGGGACGCCTTACCCGCGTCCCTCTGTTTTTTTGTACTCTCCCGGAAGTGTCCAAATTGCGCAGATTTTAAGTCGATTCACTACGCTGTAAATACTTTGGCCGCTTTTCTTTTTGCTTCTTTTTCTTTTCCCGTGAAAAGAAAAAGAAGGCGGGGCTGGGCGGCAGCCCAGATTGGCTTTAACTCCTCGTTGGGACACTCCCCACGCTCCCCGGCCCCTTGCACCCTATCTCCAAACAGGCTATAATCAGGTGGAACCAAAAATCCGGAAAAAAGGAGGCCGTCCTAAACCATGAACGAAGTCATACAGCAGCTCTTCCGGCGCAAGTCGGTCCGCGCCTACGAGGATGCAGCCATCACCCAGGAGGAAAAGCGCCTGATTTTGGAGGCCGCCTGCCAGGCCCCCACCGCCGGGAACCAGCAGCTCTATACCATCCTGGACATCACCCGCCAGGACCTGAAGGACGCCCTGGCCGTCACCTGCGACCACCAGCCCTTCATCGCCAAGGCCCCCCTGGTGCTGGTGTTCTGCGCCGACTGCAAGAAGTGGTACGACGCCTACCGGGACGCCGGCTGTTCCCCCCGCGCCCCTGGGGTGGGGGACCTGCTGCTGGCGGTGTCCGATGCCCTCATCGCCGCCCAGAACGCCGTGGTGGCGGCGGAGAGCCTGGGCATCGGCTCCTGCTACATCGGGGATATTTTGGAGCGGTGCCAGGACCAGCGGCGCCTTCTGGGGCTGCCGCGGTTCGTCTTCCCGGCGGCGATGCTGGTCTTCGGGCGGCCCACCCCCCAGCAGCAGGAGCGCCCAAAGCCCCGGCGCTGCTCCCTGGAGCATATCGTTCACTCCAACACCTACCGCTCTATGGACGGGGAGGAGCTGCGGCGGATGCTGGACTACCACCGGGGGAAGCAGTCCTACGAGGACTGGCTGGCCGCCTTCTGCCGGCGGAAGTATCAGTCCGATTTTTCGCGGGAGATGACCCGCTCGGTGGCGGAATATCTGGAGCAGTACCAGGGATAGGCTCCTAAAACTCCAGCATATACCGCTCGTAGGCGTTGATGATGGTGGTATCCCCCCGCTTCAGCACGCGGGGCAGCTGGAGCCCATAGTTGGGGTGCACATGGCCGTGGACCAAGTATTTGGGCCGGTACCGGTCGATGAGGTCCAGCAGGCACCGGAACCCCTGGTGGGCGTAGTCCTCCCCGTCGCCGTAGCTCTGGGCCGGGGCGTGGGTCAGCACGACATCCACCCCCCCCGCCCGGCGGAGCTGGAACCACAGCCGCCGGATGCGCCAGGCCATCTGCCCCTCGGTATACTGGTGGGGGCCGCCGTTGTAGCAGATGCTCCCCCCCAGCCCCAGGATCCGCAGCCCCTTCCGCACCACCAGCTTGTCCTCGATGCACTCGCACCCCTCCGGGGGGCGGCGGTCGTAGGTCTTGTCGTGGTTGCCGTGGACGTACAGGAGGGGCATCCCCCCCATGGTCACCAGAAAGGAGAGATACTGGGCGTGGAGGTCGCCGCAGGAGAGGATGAGGTCGATCCCCTCCAGGCGGCCCGGCTGATAGAAATCCCACAGATATTCGCTTTCTTTATCGGAGATGAGCAGCAGCTTCACAGGATCAGGGCCTCCTTTTCCGGCGGGATCTGGTCCCGGTACACCCCCTGGATGCGGACGATGGGGCGGGCCTTGGGCAGCAGCTCCTCATAGCCGGGGATGGCCCCGTCCACGCAGTCGCAGAGCCAGTCCATGTGGAGGATCTCCTCGATGGAGAGGGCGCGGGTGCCGTCGTTGCGCTGGTTCCCCTGCTGGTCCCGCAGCGGACGGCTGAAGGGGGCAACGGTCCCCTCCACGATCCCCTGGCGCAGGATGCCCGCCAGCTGCCGCACCCCGGCGGGGAGCTCCTCCGCCAGCAGGATGTCGATGGAGCGGCTGTTCATCCCCCACCAGTAATTTACCGCCCGCCCCTGGGTGGAATCCGCCGTGTCCCAGCCCCCTTCCAGGATCATCCGCACCAGCCGGACGTAGACGCTCCCCCAGTGCCAGTAGGGGGCGGCCAGGGAGCGGAAGCTCCCGTCCTCCTGGACCTGGCAGAGGCCCCAGGCCTCCCGCGTGCGGTCCGGGGCGGGGAGGTCCAGGTTGTAGATGACGCCGATGCCCTCCTTGGCCAGGGTCCCCAGGGCGTTTTCCTCCAGGCAGGACCAGCGCAGCCGCACCCGGACGCCGGGGTTTGTCAGCTGGGCCCCCAGGGCAAAGGCGTTGATGCCCGCCGGGACCCCGAAGATGGGGCTGGAGGCCACGTAGCCCATCTGTCCGTCCCGGCTCAGGATGCCCGCCACCGCCCCGGCGATGAACTCCCCCTCGTAGACGCGGCTGTAGTAGGTCCGGACCCCGCTGTAGGGCATGGAGACGGAGCAGTTGAGGATGCGCACCTGGGGATGCTGGGCGGCAGCCTTCCGGCAGGCCCCGATGAGGGGCGGCGTGGTGGCAAAGATCACCTGGGCCCCCTCCCGGATGGCCGTCTCGATGGCCTCGTCCGCCTGGGGACCGCAGCCAACGCCGTCGTAGTGCCGCACCGCCACCCGGTCCTCCAGCACCGTCTCCAGGTACTGGCGCCCCAGGTCATGGGCCCTGGCCCAGTCGCTCTCCTCCGGCAGGAGGTCGCTGATAAAGGCCACGTTCAGGGGGGTGGGCACCTTGGAGCGGAAAAGCCGCTCCAAAAAGCCCTTTTCCGGGTCCTCCTGCTCCTCGGTGGTCACCGAGATGGGGTTTTCCTGGCAGAGCCCCCGGATGTCCGGCCAGACGGCCCGGAGGGATTTCTGGATCTGGGCGGCGGGCTGCTCCCGCAGGTCGCCAAAGGGATAGACCTTCAGCCAGGTGAGCAGCGCGTCCGCCGCCGTGATAGGCAGAGAATCCCCCCCCAGCTTCTGGAAGAGGGGCAGGAAGGTGTAATAGCCGGACATAAAGCTCCGGCGCTCATCCTCGGTCCAGGCGTGCTCCGCCTCGTACCCCAGGGCGCTCTGGAGCTTCGCGAAGCTGCCGGTCTGGGTAAAGCGCACCTGGTAGAGCCCTGTCTTCTGGTAGGCCTGCATAAATTCGTAGTAGGCCAGGATCTCCGGCTCCTCGGTCCACACCGGCACCATCCGGATCACCTGGGCCGGGATGGTGGCCGACTGGTAGCTTTTTAAGACGCTCACCCGCTTGTTCCCCTCCTGGACGTAAAAGCGCCCCAGGTACTCGTAGCAGGTCACCGGGTCCCGTATCCCCTCGTCCCCCAGGTGGGCCTCGCAGAGGTCGATCCACTTGGTGGCAAATTCGGTATCCACATCCAGCAGGGGCATAAAGTCCGCGGAAAAGGAGGTGCGCCGGCCCTCGGTCTTGGTCCCCACCACCTGGTCCAGGGGTATCTCCGCCAGTCCCAGCTCCACCTGTCCTACTGTCATTGCTTCCTCCAGGATCTCGTCCAGCACCTGGGGATAGGGGTAGCGCCCCCGGAGCACACAGCTCTTGTAGCATTTCCGCCCCCGCTTTTGGGCGCGGCTGTATTGTTCTGCCGCTTCCTGACGGCTCATTCTCCCGCCTCCTTCTTTTTTCTCTTCACCGGATCTCCGCCATGCCGCAGTAGAGGGCGCAGCTGTGCTCCCGGCGGTAGCGGTCGTATTCTTCCCGCCGGATGCGGTAGAGCTGCCCCCAGGATGTGACGGTCAGCCAGTCCCCCTCCATCCCCACCACGGTGACATAGTGGGCCCGGACGCCCCCCGCCGGGCAGTTCCCCTCCGCCCCCGGCCTGTAGAGGGGCAGCTCCCGCTTCTGCCAGAGGAAGGGGAAGTTGGGGCCGATGCAGAGGATCACCGGGATGTCCCGCCGGAGCATCGCCTCCGCCCTCTGCCAGAGGTCCCCGGAGGCGGGCTTCCACCCCGCCCGCAGGGGGAGCCGGTACTCCCGGAAGTAGCGGTTCAGCCCCCCGGCCAGCAGCAGGGCGTTGAGGCCGAAGGGAGGGATCAGGGGAAAGTACCGCTTCCGCAGACGGTCGGCGTAGAAGTCGTAGATCTCCCAGGGGATAGGCCCCTCCGGCAGCCCCCGGAAGTACCCGCTTTCCCAACCCTCCCCGTAGCGGTGCAGGTAGATGAGCAGGTCGGCGGCGGCCACCACGCCGCAGCCGTATTTCTGAGCCAGGGACTTCTTCATCCAGTTCTGGCTGCCGCCGTGGGTCAGGATCCCCTCCTTTTCCACCGAGGGATAGGGGTGCCGCAGCATCGCCTCCGCCACAGGGGACCACCTCCTTTTTTGGCTTCTTGATTCAAACAGTATACAGTATAATCATTGCGCCGGAAAAAAGCAACAGAAGAAAAAGTTTCCTACTTGCCCTATCCCGTCAAACTTGGTATGATAGAGTCGGTATTTCCGGCGGGGCCGTCTTTGCGGCCCTCCGGACCGCGGACCCGGCACGCCGCCGGGGGGAGCAGGACCAATAAATAAGGAGGAGCGTCATGGCCGAAAATCTTTTGATCATCCACGGTGGCGGCCCCACCGCCGTCATCAATTCCTCCCTCTACGGGGCGGTGCGGGAGGCAAAGCGCCGCCTTGGCGGGGGCAAGGTCTACGCTGCCATCGGGGGGACCGGGGGGCTGCTGCGCCGCCAGGTGAAGGACCTGGGGACCGAGCCGGATGAGCGCCTGCGGCTGCTGCTCCAAAGCCCCGCTTCCGCCATCGGCACCTCGCGGGACTGCCTGGAGGCGGAGGACTACGCCGCCATGGCCCAGGTCATCCGGGAACTGGGTATCACCGCCGTGGTGATGAACGGCGGCAACGGCACCATGGACGCCTGCGGCAAGCTCTGCGCCGCCTGCGCGGAGCAGGGGGTGCCGGTGATGGGCATCCCCAAGACCATCGATAACGACATCGCCGTTACCGACCACGCCCCCGGATACGGCAGCGCCGCCCGGTATATGGCCGCCTCCACCGCGGAGGTCTGCGCCGACGTCCGCAGCCTCCCCATCCACGTGGTGGTCATCGAAGCCCTGGGCCGCAGCGCCGGCTGGATCACCGCCGCCAGCGCCCTGGCCGCCCAGTGCGGCCTGCCGGGGCCGGATCTCATCTACCTGCCGGAGCGGACCTTCTCCCCGGAGCGCTTCCTCAGCGATGTGGAAAAGCTCATCCGGGAAAAGGGCTTCGGAGTGGTGGTGGCCAGTGAGGGCCTCACCGGGGCGGACGGAAAACCCATCGTCGATCCTATCTTCACCGTGGGGCGGGCCACCTACTTCGGGGATGTGAGCGCCCACCTGGCGAACCTCATCATCAGGGAGCTGGGGTACAAGGCCCGCAGCGAAAAGCCGGGGCTCCTGGGGCGGGCGTCCATCGCCTGGCAGTCCCCGGTGGACCGGGAGGAGGCAGTGCTGGCCGGGGAGCTGGCTGTCCGGGCCGTCCTCACCGGGGAGAGCGGCAAGATGGTGGGCTTCTCCCGCCTCTCCACCGACCCCTACCGGGTGGAGCCCATCCTCATCGACATCAAAGAGGTGATGCTCCGCGAGCGGCTGATGCCTCCGGAGTTCATCAACGAGGCGGGCAACGGCGTCACCCCCGCCTTTGTGGAGTGGTGCAAGCCCCTCATCGGCCCGGAGCTGCCCCCCATCCTCTCCTACACGCTTTGAAAAAACTGCCAGTCTGGGCGGCGGCATCATCAGTTTACCAGAAGCGGGGCGGGAAGGTTTCCTTTTTTCCTTGCGATCTTCTGACGAAATGCTGACAAAGACAGATCAGGCCCCTTCCGGCGGGCGGAAGGGGCCTGATTCTGGTTTTGTTACGCTCCCGGCTTATCCGGCAGGAAGATGGCGCAGAGCAGGTAGGCCCAGAAGCCGACGGACCAGCAGAGGGTGGCCGCCGCCCAGAGGATGCGCACCAACGTCACATCCATGTTCAGATATTCCGCGACGCCCATGCAGACCCCGCAGAGTTTCCGGCCCTCCTGGACACGGTACAGTTTTCTTGGTCCCATATCGATCCCTCCTTACTATAACCGGGCGGGCACTACGCTGGTGGCAAAGGGCATCAGCGAGAGCTTCGCCAGTTTGAAACACTGCATCCCGAAGGGGATGCCCACGATCGTGATACAAAAGACGCATCCGGTGGCGATGGCCTGGAGGGCCAGGGGCAGGCCGCTCACCGCCAGCCAAAGGAGATTGAGGAAAAAGGAGCCCAGCCCCCCGCCGTAGACCACCTCCTTGCCGAAGGGGAAGAAGGCCAGCCCCGCCATCTTGAAGCACTGCATCCCCACGGGGATGCCCACGATGGTGACGCTCCACAGCAGCCCCGCCAGCACCCATCCCAGGCCCATCCAAAGGCCGCCGAAAAGAAACCAGACAAGATTGCCCAAAAACGACATCGCCGCACCTCCTTATTTAGTGAACCGGATGTCCACCGAGCCCATGCCGCAGTTGACGAAAAAGAAGTTGGGGGCATCCGTGTTCCAGGAGCGCTCTGCCCCCAGGCCCGCGATCTCGGCGAGCTCCCCGGAGCCGGGGGTCTGGTAGCTGTCCGCATCCAGCTCCTCCCCGCCGATGGTCACCGAGCCCATCCCCACGGTGGCGGTGTACCCGTAGTCCGCCGGTTCCCCCCGCAGGGCAAGGGCGGCGCTGCCCATGCCGCAGTCGATGCTCCCCCGGCCGGTGATGCTGCCGGAAAGCTCCAGGGAGCCCATGCCGATCTCCAGGTCACAGTCCCCGGAGGAAAAGTCCTTGACCACCATTTCCCCCATCCCCACCTGGAGGGCGGACTCCTGGGCCGCCAGGCCCTTCACCTCCACGGCGCCCATGGCGCTGTCCAGCTCCAGCTCCTCCGCCACAAAGCCCTTGGGGACGGTGACGGTGATCCTGGGGGCACGGTCGCCCCCCATATGCCGCACGTTTTTGACATCGCACTCCAGCTCCCAGGTGTCCCCGTCGATCTCGGTGCGGAAACGCTTGGCGTTGATCTTCTCCGCCCTCACCCAGAAGGCATCCCCCTCCCGGATGGTGACATCCGCGCAGGAAAGGTCAAAATCCAGCCGGCGGATCTGGTCCTTCTGCTGGGTGTAGGTCTGCTCCACCGTATCCCGGCCGTAGAGGGGGTTCCCCCAGGAGCCGCCCCAGCCCAGGAAGCCGAACCGTCCCCGGCCCGCCAGGGGGATGTCCAGCTCCTCGCTGTAGGCATACAGCTCCCCCGGACGCCCCCCCATCAGCAGGCCCATCACCCCCAGCAGCAGCCCCAGGGAAAGGAATGCCGCCGCCGTTCCGCAGATCACTTTATAAAAACCGCGCATCACATCTTACCTCCGTCCTGTTTTTGGAAGGGCCTGCGGCAGAGGTCCACCAGCCACCGGAACACCGGGGGGAGGACATTCACCGCCAGCCAGACACAGAGGACCAGGGCCAGCAGCCCGCCTCCGGTGATCATCAGGCCGGCGCCCAGGGCCAGCAGCCGCAGGCCCGGCGTCAGGGCCATGGCGGTGACCGCCCCCCAGGCGCAGAGGACCCCAGCTCCCACCAGGGAGACCACCGCCACCACCGCCGCTATCACGATGCCCACCAGGGCGCCGGCCAGCCCGATGACCAGCCCCAGGGCGGCGATGAGCAGCACCAGCCACAGGGGCGAGCCAAGGATCAGCAGCGTCACCAACAGGACGGTGCCGCAGCCGGAGCGCTTTTGGTAGACCGCCGGCTGGGGGCCGTAGCCCCGCTGGACGTAGGTCTCCGGGCTGGTGGTATAGGTCTGGGGGCCCTGGCCCGGCCGGTACTGGGGGCCGGGGCGGTAAGCGTAGGAGCCGCTGGGCTCGTAACCGGGGTTGCGCTGGGCAAAATCCTCCCGGATGGTGCGGGCCACCTCCTCCGGGCTGCCCAGGTCCCGCAGCAGCGCCTCCCAGTTCTCCTCCCCCGCGTCGGCGAAGTACTCATCGTAGAACTTCAGGGCGCAGAGGCGCTCCTCCGGCGGCAGGGAGACGAGCTGCTGGGCCAGCCGGTACATAAATTCCTGTTTTGTCATGGCGTTTTCCCTCCATTGCCGCAGGCTCCGTCATAGAAGATGGCGTCCAGCCTGCTCTTATAGCTTTCCCATTCCCCAAGGACTTCCTCCAGCTGGGCGCGGCCCCGCGGGGTGATGCGGTAATACCGCCGGTTCCTGCCGGCAAATTCCTGGTCGTACACATCCAGGCACCCGTCCTTTTGCAGCCGACGCAGGACGGGATAGAGGGTGGATTCGGAGATCTCCATCACTGCCCGGATGTCCTGGGTGATCTTGTAGCCGTAGGTGCCGTCCCTTGCCACGACCGAAAGAACGATGGCGTCCATCAGGGCGGCATTGGGGGTGATCGTCATGGCTCCCGCGCTCCTTTCATCCGTTTACAATATTGTTGCTATGGCGATATTATACAACGTATAATATTATATGTCAATAGGATATTGCAAAAAAATAAGGCCCCGCCGAAGCGAAGCCCAAAAAAGTCAATCTTTACCTTTCCCGGCCCAGGAAGAAGAGGGCCAGGGTGCCGGGGCCGGAGTGGGCGCCGATCACCGGGCCCACGTAGCTGATGACCACCTGCTTTACCCCGAAGCGCTGCCGGACCATCTGCTCCACCGCCTTGGCGTCCTCCGGGCAGTCCCCGTGGCTGATGAATACCGTCTGCCCCTGGGGCTCCACCGCCAGCTCCGCCATCCGGTCCACCAGGGCGGTGAGGGAGGCCCGGCGGCCCCGCGCCTTCCCCACGTTGATGAGATGGCCCTCGTTATCCACGTGGAGCACCGGCTTGATGCCCAGGGCGGTGCCCACCAGGGCGGTGGCGGCGGAAAGCCTCCCGCCCCGCCTCAGGTACATAAGGTCATCCACGGTGAACCAGTGGCAGAGGTGGTACTTTTCCCGTTCCGCCCAGTCCCGCACCTCCTCGATGCTCCTGCCCTCCGCCCGCTGCCGGGCGGCCAGGTAGACCAGCAGCCCCTGGCCCATGGAGGCGCAGAGGGTATCCACTACAAGGATCTTCCGCTGGGGATAACGGGGGGAAAGCTCCTCCGCCGCCAGGAGGGCGACCTGATAGGTGCTGCTGAGGCCGGAGGAAAAGACCATCATCAGGATGTCCTTGCCGGACCGGAGGATGGGTTCCATGAGGGAAAGATAGGCCACCAGGTTGGCGGCGGCGGTGACCGCCACCTCCCCCTGGCGGATACGGCTGTAGAAATCCCCGAAGCCGATCTCCCGCTCATCCAGGTAGTTGGCGTATTCCCGGCCCCCCAGGGTGAGGGTGAGAGGCAGGACGGTGAGCTCCAGCTCCTGGGCCAGCTCCGCCGGCAGGTCGCAGGAGGAATCGGTGAGGATGACGTAGTTCTGTTCCATGGTGACACTCCTTAAATTACATGAGCCGTGACACAGGCGGGGAGGAAGGCCCGCCAATTTTGAATTTGTTTTAGTATACCATAAAGCGGGAGTTTTTTTCAAACCCCCGAAGGGGTGGAATGCAGTAAAATTTAATTTTTTTGGCACGAATAAATGAAGCCGTTTTGTCGTTATATAAGGTGTTCCCTGCCGCGGCCCCGGAAGAGGCGGAAAAATCAGAAAATCTTCAGGAATTTTGACGGGAAAACAGTTGCGGCCTTCTCCAATTTGTAGTATAGTAATATGTTGTATATACATATAGTATTAGACGGGCCTCCGGTCCGGACAGAATGGACGGTGGGAAAGAAGTTGGCTTCGATCATCAAAACGGTGGACCTCCGCAAGGCCTACCGGGTGGGCGACGAGGTGGTGGTGGCGCTGGACTGCATCAACCTGGAGATCGAGGAGGGGCAGGTCTGCTGCATCCTGGGCACCTCCGGCTCCGGCAAGTCCACCCTCCTGAACCAACTGGCGGGGCTGGAAAAGCCCACCAGAGGGAACGTGTACATCCTGGGGAAGAACATCTCCAAAATGACCGAGAAGCAGCTGGCCCACTTCCGCCAGAAGAGCATCGGATTCGTCTTCCAGTCCTACAACCTCCTGCCGGGGATGAGCGCCATCGAAAATGTGGCCATGCCCCTCACCTTCCGGGGGATGGCGAAGAAAAAGCGCACCGCCATCGCCAAGGAGATGCTAAAGGCGGTGGGGCTGGAGAGCCGGATGAAGCACACCCCGGCGGAGATGTCCGGCGGACAGCAGCAGCGCGTGGGCATCGCCAGGGCCTTTGCGGCCCGGCCCAAGGTGGTCTTTGCCGACGAGCCCACCGGCAACCTGGATACCAAGACCACACGGGAGATCATGGAGCTGTTTTTAAACTTCTCCCGCCGGCAGAAGATCACCATCGTGCTGGTGACCCACGACCGGAACCTGGCAAACTACGCCGACCGCATTGTCACCATCATGGACGGCCAGGTGGTGAAGGACACCCCCAACAAGTCCCTGTTTGACGTGGAAAAGGAGGAGGCCGCCCGGAAGGCCGCCTGGGAAAACGACCAGCTGCCGCCCCAGGAGGAGCCCCCGGCGGCGGAAGCCCCGCCAGAGCACCCGCCTGCGGAAAGCCCGGAGCCCCCCGGCGGGGAAGGACCCGCGGACCGAGAGAAAGAGCCCCCTGCCGTCCCGGAGGTGGACGCCGCCTTTGGGCAGGGGCCGGAGAACGAGGAAAAAACACCAGCAGCATTGGAGGAGAAGTAAGTGAAAACAAAGGTCATCAAACGGGTCATCGCCTTCGTCCTGGCCGCCCTTATCATCCTGGGGACCCTGGGGTACTTTTTCAGCATGGTGGCGTGGGCGGCGGATTTGGGTAATAATTACTCCGCCACATATCAAATAACAAAAGGACTAACCGGTGGAAAGATTCCGGCAAACGCGCAGGTAAGTATAAAAATCACCGTGACGCCTCCTTCCGGTACAACTTCTATTTCTGCGAGTAGTACACTAACTGTAAATAAGGATGATGGGGCGTTTGAGATGCCTACGACCGGAGGCTCCTCCAAAATCGAAGCTGGGACGGGCGGAGATTCCGACAAATGGATCGTAACATTCGAGAACCTGTCCTATTATAATTCTAACAAAAACAACCTCAATTTTTCTATTGACAGTACAAAGCTGAATCTTGTGGTTTCGGAATGCAACACCGGTTCCGGCGGCGGCGGTGGTGGCGGTGGTGGCGGAAACGGCAATGTCGTTGACACCCCCTTGCCCTCCAACATGAGTTATACGATTTCCCGCGTTTATAACGGAACCGACCAGACCAATGACGCAAATGCTACCTTTATACCTGGCCGGGATGATAAAAAAGATCCTTCTATCAACCGGAACCAATATGTGAATGTGCAGGTACAGTTTTCAATTCCAGGGGTAAAAAAGGCGGACATCTTTGCTTCTAAACCAAAGGTGCAGATTCTGGTAGACCGAGGCAGTTTCAGATTCAGAAGCGCTACTGATGCAACCATTAACATTGATAAGGTGCAAGAAACCACGGACGGCGTTATTTGCTGGGTTACATTAACCCTTTTGCAATATACCGGAAGTGGAAGTTCTTTGGCTTTTACCGTTCGCAGTGAAGATACAAATGCAGACCCTTATGTGTATGCGCAGTTTTCTACTTCGGTGGATTCCTGCGTCCCCTACGTCTACACACCCCCCGCAGACGATGACGACGGGAAGCCGGATTACAGCGATATGCAGATGCAGACCCCCTATGTCATCGTCAGCAACTACAACTACGGCGGCACCGTCACCGCCGGGGAGACCTTCCCCCTCTCCATCACCCTGTATAACACCAGCCGGAATATCGACGTCACCAACATGATGGTGACCATCTCCATGCCGGAGGCGCTGATGCTCACCAGCTCCTCCAACACCTTCTACGTGGACCACCTGGACACCGAAAGCTCGGTGACCCAGACGGTGCAGGTCACCGCTAAGGTGAACGCCGCGCCCCAGTCCCACAACATCGACATCTCCATGAAGTACCAGTATGTGGACGACCACCTGGTCTCCCGCCGGGATAACTCCACCCAGGAGACCATCTCCATCCCGGTGGTGCAGATCGACCGCTTCCAGGTGACCGGCGTGGACACCCCCGCCGAGGCCTACCTGGGGGAGGAGACCTACCTGACGGTGAACTTCGTCAACAAGGGCCGCAGCGACGTCTACAACCTCTCCGCCGAGATCAGCGGCGACATCCAGAACCCCGGCCAGCAGCAGAACCTGGGGAACCTCACCTCCGGTTCCACCGGCAGCGCGGACTTTGCCATCATCCCCAACGGGGAGGGAGTCTGCAGCGGGGAGATCAAGATCACCTACGAGGACACCAACATGGAGGAGAAGACCGCCACCATCCTCTGGTCCACCACGGCGGTGGACCCCATGGCGGGGATGGAAATGCCCGGCGGGTTTGACCCCGGCATGATGGAGGACCCCGGCCTGATGGATGACGGCGGGGAGGAGAAAAAGCCCTCCTGGCCCTTCATCGCCGGAGGGGTGGCGGTGGCTGCCCTGGTGGTGGGCCTCCTGGTCCGCAGGCACATCCTGAAGAAGAGGAGCGAGGAAGAGGATGCGAATCTCTGATATTCTTTCCATCTGCCTGCGGAACCTCATCCGCCGGAAGCTGCGCACCTTCCTCACCGCCCTGGGGGTGGTCATCGGCGTGGCCCTCATCATCGTTGCCGTTTCCATCGGCATCGGCCTTTCCATCACCTACGATGAGCAGATGGCCTCCTGGGGGGACCTCACCGTCATCAACGTCTACAACTGGAACAGCCAGGTGACGATGGACGACGCCGCCGTGGCCCAGATCCAGGCCCTGGAGGGGGTGGACATCGCCACCCCCTTCTACCAGAACTGGGAGCTGAACTTCCAGATGAAGACCAAAAACGGCCGCTACCAGTGCTACCCACAGCTCTACGGCGTCTATCCGGAGGCCCTGGAAAAGCTGGGGTACGAGCTGAAGGAAGGCAAGTACCTGGAGGAACGGGACAAGGAATACAGCATGGTGGTGGGGGAACAGTTCGCCTACCGCTTCTCCGACACCAAGAAGAAGCGCAACAACCGGGTGGACCCCTACCCCGACCAGTACGGGCGCATCAAGGACCCCTATGTGGACGTCACGAAGGATAAGCTCATCCTCTACATCCCCAGCCAGAAGACCGACCAGAACGGAAACCCCACCGGCAAGGACCTGGAGGTGAAGCCGGTGATCGCGGGGGTGCTGCTGAAAAACGATGCCAACTGGGAGGCCACCAACGCGGCCTTTATGGACATCAGCGAGATGAAGGCCCTGGAGCAGAAGTACAACAAGCAGAACGGCATCAAGAAGACCGGGGACAGCAAAAAGGTAAACTACGAGGACGTGCGGGTGAAGTGCGTGGACGTGGACTCGGTGGCCGGGGTGCAGGAGGCCATCCGGGCCATGGGCTTTGAATGCGGCTCCATGAATGACGGCCGGGAGATGATGCAGAAGCAGGCCCTCACCATCCAGATCGTGCTGGGGGTGCTGGCGGGCTTCTCCCTGCTGGTGGCCGCCATCGGCATCGCCAACACCATGATCATGTCCATCTACGAGCGCACCAGGGAGATCGGCGTCATGAAGGTCATCGGCGCGGAGGTGCGGGACATCCGGATCATGTTCCTCCTGGAGGCCGGGATGATCGGCCTGCTGGGGGGCATCATGGGGGTGAGCCTCAGCTACGCCGGCTCCTGGGGGGTCAACAAATTCGTCGCCGAGGCGATGCTGGGAGCCGGGAGCCGCCTCTCCATCATCCCCTTCTGGCTGGTGGCCATCGCTTTGGCCTTCTCCGTCCTGGTGGGTGTGGTCTTCGGCTTCCTCCCCGCCAACCGGGGGGTCAAGATCTCCGCCCTGGAGGCCATCAAGCACGACTGACCGGGCTTTATCCGGTTTTCACCCTATAAGGACCGGGGCCCCTACCCCGGTCCTTACCTTTGCGCAAGGCGTATGGGCACTCTCTGCATAAATTTCCCCTTGACTTTTTGTGGAAATTGCATTATCATTTAGCCGATTTCTACAAAGAGGCGGCGATTTTCTTGGTCAAAGATATGACAAGAGGGAATCCCTTACGGGTGATCCTTCTTTTTTGCGGGCCCCTGGTGCTGGGGAACCTGTTCCAGCAGCTCTACAACATGGCGGATACCCTCATCGTGGGGCGGTTCGTGGGGGTCACCGCCCTGGCCGGGGTGGGCTCCACCGGCTCCCTCAGCTTTCTGGTGCTGGGGTTCGTCACCGGGGTGTGCAGCGGCTTTTCCATCCCGGTGGCCCAGCACTTCGGCGCCGGGGACTACCGGCGGATGCGCCGCTCGGCGGCGGGGGCGGTCCTCCTTTCGGCGGGGATCGCCCTGTTCCTCACCACCGTTACCGTTCTTTCCACCCCCGCCATCCTCACCCTCATGGACACCCCGGCGGACATCTTCTCCGACGCCTACCTCTATATTGTCATCATCTTCGGGGGCATCCCCGCCACCATGCTCTATAATCTCCTTTCCGGCATCCTCCGGGCTCTGGGGGACAGCCGCACCCCCCTTTTCTTCCTCACCGCCGCGGCTCTGCTGAACATCGTGCTGGACCTGGTCTTTATCCTCTGCTTTGGGATGGGGGTGGCGGGAGCCGCCTGGGCCACCGTCCTTTCCCAGGGGATCTCCGGGCTGCTGTGCCTTCTGTACATCGCCCGCCGGGTCCCCCTCCTGCGGCCGGAGCGGGAGGACTGGCGGCCTGGGGCGCCGGAGCTGCGCCAGCTCCTGTTTATGGGGCTCCCCATGGCCCTCCAGTTTTCCATCACCGCGGTAGGCACTATCATCATCCAGGCGGCGGTGAACGCCCTGGGGAGCGGGGTGGTGGCCGCCGTCACCGCCGGGAACAAGGTGCAGAACCTTCTGGTGAGCCCTCTGGACACGATGGGCATCACCATGGCCACCTACTGCGGCCAGAACCTGGGGGCCGAGCGCATCGACCGGGTCCGGGCGGGGCTCCGGGCCGGCCTGGGGGCCAGCCTCCTCTACTGCCTCTTCGCCACGGGGGCCTCGGTAGCCCTGGGGGCGCCCCTCTCCCGGCTCTTCCTCACGGGGGAGGGGGTGGAGGAGATGGTGGCCCTCTCCGCCCGCTTCCTGGCGGTGAACAGCTTCTTCTTCCCCACTCTTGGGCTGCTGCTGGTGCTGCGCAACTCCATCCAGGGGCTGGGCTTCGGGATGCCCGCCATGGCAGCCGGGGTCTTTGAGCTGGCCGCCCGGTGGGCGGTGGCCTTCTGCCTGGTGGAGCCCCTCCAGTACCTGGCCGTCTGCCTGGCCAACCCCGCCGCCTGGATCGCCGCCGACCTGCTGCTCATCTGGGTCTACTTCCGGGAGCTGCCGGGCCTCCTGCGGCGGTATCCCCCAAATCCGGAGATACCCTTGTATTAACCCCCGCTTTGTGTTAAACTAGGGGTGACAAAATTCTGCCCTGGAGGTCAAATCCATGGAAAAGCCCCTGGTAAGCATCGTCATCCCGGTGTACAACGCCGCCCCGCACCTGGCCGCCTGCATCGAGAGCGTCCGCAAGCAGACCTATGAGAACATCGAGATCCTGCTGGTGAACGACGGCAGCAAGGACGTGAGCCTGCCCATCTGCCGGATGTACGGGGACATCGACCCCCGCATCCGGGTGATGGACCAGGAGAACAGCGGGGTCTCCGCCACCCGCAACGCCGCCATCGACCGGGCGCGGGGGGAGTACCTGCAATTTGTGGACGCCGATGACCGGGTGGCCATGGAGGCCACCCAGCTGCTGGTAGAGCGGGCCCAGCGGACCCAGGCGGATATGGTCATCTGCCACTACTACCGGGTGGTGGGCAAAAAGCGCAAGAGCGTCCACGGCTTTTTGGAGACGGACAAGGTGCTGACCCAGCGGGAATTCGCCACCCAGCTGATGGAGGAGCCCTCCAGCTTCTACTACGGGGTGATGTGGAACAAGCTCTACCGCACCGCCATCATCCATGACCACCACATCCGGTGCAGCGAGGAGCTGGGGTGGAGCGAGGACTTCCTCTTCAACCTGGAGTACATCCGCTACTGCCAGACCTTCGCCTCCATCCAACTGCCCCTTTACTATTACTACAAGAACAAGAAGGGCATCACCTCCACCAGCTTTGGCCTGACCAAGATCCCCCAGACCATCGAGACCAAGCTGAACCTCTTTGAGTTCTACAAGGATCTGTATACTGATATGGGATTATACGAACAGTATAAATTGCAGATCCACAAGTACCTTATTGATATTGCCAGCGATAAGGACTGATTACGGGGGGTACGGTCTACACCGAGCCGGACGGGCAGCTGCATCACCTGCGCAGAAGACCGGCTGGAGCGCGGCCCTGTGACCATGGTGAAAACGGAAGAGGGGTGGAGGATCGCGCGATTTGTCCTCCCCGGCCTGCCCGCATAAAAACCCGCCCTCCGGAAAAACCGGAAAGGCGGGCTTTTTGCTTTCATGCAGGTACGCTCTTCCGTGGCAGCATGCGAATTTACCAAAAACCGAGGGCTTTTCCTGTAGGAACCTACAAGAATCCGCCGCCGCCTTGACAGGGGCCTTCCCTTTCCACTATGATATAGGTGCTGTTGTGCAGGAGACGCGGCTGGGGGAAGAACCCCCCGGTCTGGCTCTTTTTCTTTTGTACGAAAGGGGTTTTGATTGATGAAGCAGTATGTCATCGCCCTGGACCAGGGCACCACCAGCTCCCGCGCCATCCTCTTTGACCGGGAGCAGAACATCGTGGGGCTGGCCCAGAAGGAATTTACCCAGCACTACCCCCACCCCGGCTGGGTGGAGCACGACCCCATGGAGATCTACTCTTCCCAGTACGGGGTGCTGATGGAGGTGCTGGCCCAGAGCGGCATCGACGTCCGGGAGGTGGCCGGCATCGGCATCACCAACCAGCGGGAGACCACCATCGTCTGGGAAAAAGAAACGGGGCGGCCCATCTGCAACGCCATCGTCTGGCAGTGCCGCCGCACCGCCCCCATCTGCCAGGAGCTGCTGGCGGATAAGGAGCTCACCGCCTACATCCGGGAGAACACCGGGCTTTTGGTGGACGCCTACTTCTCCGCCACCAAATTAAAGTGGATCCTGGACACCGTTCCCGGCGCCCGGCAGCGGGCCAAGGAGGGAGAGCTCCTCTTCGGCACGGTGGATACCTGGCTCATCTGGAAGCTCACCGGCGGCGCCGTCCATGTCACCGACTGCACCAACGCCAGCCGCACCATGCTCTATAACATCCGGGACCTGTGCTGGGACAAGCGCATCTGCGAGGCTTTGGACATCCCCATGGAGATGCTGCCGGAGGTCCGGGGGTGCAGCGAGGTCTACGGGACCGCCAACATCCAGGGGGTGGAGGTACCGGTCTGCGGCTGCGCCGGGGACCAGCAGGCCGCCCTCTTCGGCCAGACCTGCTTTGAGGCCGGGGAGGCCAAGAACACCTACGGCACCGGGTGCTTCCTGCTGATGAACACCGGGGAGCGGAGGATCCGGAGCCAGAGCGGCCTTCTTACCACCATTGCCATGGGGCTGGGGGGAAAGGTGCAGTACTGCCTGGAGGGCAGCGTCTTTGTGGGCGGGGCGGTGGTCCAGTGGCTCCGGGACGAGCTGCGGCTCATCAGCGACAGCGGCGACAGCGAGTACTTCGCCACCCGTGTAAAGGACAGCGGCGGGGTGTACGTGGTCCCCGCCTTCACCGGCCTGGGGGCCCCCCACTGGGATATGTACGCCAGGGGGGCCATCCTGGGGCTTACCAGAGGGACGGGAAGGAACCACATCATCCGGGCCGCCCTGGAGGCCATCGCCTACCAGACCCGTGACGTGCTGGCGGCCATGGAGCGGGACACCGGGGAAAAGCTCCGGGAGCTGCGGGTGGACGGCGGCGCCTCCGCCAACAACTTCCTGATGCAGTTCCAGGCGGACATCATGGGCTGCACCATCCGCCGGCCCATGATCCGGGAGACCACCGCCCTGGGGGCCGCCTACCTGGCGGGCCTTGCCACCGGCGTCTGGAAGGATCTGGCGGACATCCGGGCCCAGTGGACCCTGGACCGCCTCTACCAGCCGGAGATGGCGGAGGAGACCCGCACAAAGCTGCTGGCCGGCTGGGACAAAGCGGTGGGGCGCGCTTCCGGATGGGCCGGGGAGTGATCCCTCCGTTGTTCCGCTGTCCGGGCCAAATACACGCTGCCGCGGCCAAACGGGGCCGCAGTCCATCGCATCATCAAAGGAGAGAGCATCATGGGAAAGTGGTTTGAAGAAGCGGTTTTTTACCATATGTACCCCATCGGCATGACCGGGGCCCCCAGACGGAACAAAGGGGCGGAGATCACCCACCGCTTCGGGGAGCTGGAGGGGTGGCTGCCCCACATCGCCTCCCTGGGCTGCACGGCGGTCTATATCGGGCCGCTGTTTGAGTCCACCTCCCACGGCTATGACACCAGGGACTACCGGCTGGTGGACCGCCGCCTGGGGGATAACGAGGACCTGGCGCATTTTGTGGGGGAGGCCCACCGCCTGGGGATCCGGGTGGTGGTGGACGGCGTCTTCAACCACACAGGCCGGGAATTTTTCGCCTTCCGGGATATTCAGCAGAACCGGCAGAGCTCCCCCTACTGCTCCTGGTACAAGGGCGTCCATTTTGATTGGAACTCCCCCTACAACGACGGATTCGGGTACGAGGCCTGGCACAACTGCTTTGAGCTGGCAAACCTGAACTACCGGGAGCGGGGGGTGCGGGACTACATCCTGGAGGTGGTCCGCTTCTGGATCGACCGGTTCGACATCGACGGCATCCGGCTGGACTGCGCCGACTGCCTGGAGCCCTCCTTCTTGCAGGAGCTGCGCCGGTGCGTGGACGAAAAGAAGGCGGATTTCTGGCTCATGGGCGAGGTGATCCATGGGGACTACAGCCGGTACATCGGCGGCGGCAAACTGGACAGCGTCACCAACTACGAGCTGCACAAGGGCCTGTATTCCGGCCACAACGACCACAACTACTTCGAGATCGCCCACACCATCCGCCGTCAGTTCGACCAGAACGGCGGCATCTACCGGGGGATGCGGCTCTACTCCTTTGTGGATAACCACGATGTGGACCGCATCGCCGAGAAGCTTCGGGTGCCGGGGCATATCTACCCGGTGCACACCCTTCTCTTCACCCTTCCCGGCATCCCCTCCCTCTACTACGGCTCCGAGTGGGGCATCCGGGGGCGGAAGGAAGGAGGGAACGACGACCCCCTCCGCCCGGCGGTGGACCTGCAAAGGGCGCTGGAGGCCCCGGAGGACCCGGCGCTTTTGGACTGGATCCGGACCCTGGGGCGCATCCGCAGGGAGCAGCCCGCTCTGATCCACGGCCGTTACCAGGAGCTGCTGCTGACCAACCGCCAGTACGCCTTTGCGCGGCTCCTGGGGGAAGCGGGGGTGCTGGTGGCGGTGAACAACGACGAAAAGGCGGCCCCTGTCTCCATCCGCCTGCCGGCGGGGTCCGGCTGCTGCACCGACCTGGTGAGCGGGGAGGCGGTCCCGGCGGCGGACGGCCTGCTGCATCTCACCCTGGCCCCCAACGAAAGCCGGCTCCTGGTGGTAAAATAGCCCCCTCCTCTTATGCCAATCTGGGCTGCCGCCCAGCCCTGCCTTCTTTTTCTTCTTGCGAAAGAAGAAAAAGAAGCAAAAAGAAGAACGCCCAAAGTATTTACAACGCAGCAGGCTATCCCAAAATCTGCGCGGTTCGCCACCCCCTAAAACAGCCCTCTTGGACCAAAGGCATTTCATGCAAAAAGGAAGGACCCGGCATTTTGCCAGGTCCTTCCTTTTTTTCTGTGATCCTCTGTCAGCCCTCCAGCTTTTGGATGGCGGCCCGGACACGGCGGAGGGATTCCTCCTTGCCCAGGATGGCGCAGAGCTCGATGCCGCCGCCGGGGGTGAACTGCTTGCCGCTCACCGCCACCCGCAGGGGGAAGAGCAGCCAGCCGTTCTTCACCTCCAGCTGGGCGATGCGCGCAAAGAGGGCCTCGTGGATGGCCCCGGCGGTGAAGTCCGGCAGGGCCTCCAGGATGGGCAGCGTCTCCCGGAGGGCCGCAAGGCTGGTCTCCGGGGTGGTCTTCATCTTCTTATTGGTGTAGAGGGAGAGGTCGTACTCCGGCACGGCATCGATGAAATCCACCTGCTCCGGGATGTCGGAGAGGACCTCGCACCGGGCCTGGAGCACCCCCGCCAGGGCCCGGAGGTCGGCGGTCTCGCTCTTCACCGTCTGGCGCATCCAGGGGAGGGCCTTTTCGTAGAACTGCTCCGGGGCAAGGGCCCGGATGTACTCGCCGTTGATGTACCGCAGCTTCTGGCCGTCGAAGATGGCGGGAGATTTGGAGATACCGGCGGGGTCCCACTCCCGCACCAGCTCCGGCAGGGTGAAGATCTCCCGCTCCCCCTTGGGGCTCCATCCCAGCAGGGCGATGTAATTGAGGACGGCGTCCTTGAGGTACCCCTTGGCGATGAGGTCCTCGTAGGAGGCGTCGCCGTTGCGCTTGCTGAGCTTGTGGGTGGCGTCCTTCATCACCGGCGGGCAGTGGATGTACACCGGGACCTCCCAGCCGAAGGCCTCATACAGGAGGTTGTACTTGGGGGTGGAGGAGAGGTACTCGTTGCCCCGGATGACATGGGTGATGCCCATGGTGTGGTCATCCACCACGTTGGCGAAGTTATAGGTGGGCATCCCGTCCGCCTTGATGAGCACCTGGTCGTCCAGGTCGGCGCAGTCCACGGTGATGTCCCCGAAGATCTGGTCGTGGAAGGTGACGGTGCCCTCGGTGGGGACCTTCTGGCGGATGACGTAGGGCACGCCGGCGTCCAGCTTCTCCCGGATCTCCTCCGGGGTGAGGTGGCGGCAGTGGCCGTCGTACTTGGGGGCCATGCCGGAAGCCTGCTGCACCGCCCGGACCTCCTCCAGCCGGTCCTTATCGCAGAAGCAGTAGTAGGCCGCCCCCTTCTCCACCAGCTGAAGGGCGTAGTCCTTGAACATCCCCATCCGCTGGCTCTGGACATAGGGGCCCACCGGGCCGCCCACATCCGGGCCCTCGTCCCACAGAAGGCCGGTCTCCCGCAGGGTGTTGTAGATGATGTCCACCGCTCCCTCCACATACCGCTCCTGGTCGGTGTCTTCGATGCGCAGGATGAAGGTACCGTCCTGGGCCTTGGCGGTGAGATAGGCGTACAGGGCGGTGCGCAGGTTCCCAACGTGCATATAGCCGGTGGGGCTGGGGGCGAAGCGGGTGCGGACTTTATCAAAGCTCATTGTGTTTGACCACCTTTTATAGAATGAGATTACTGGAATATATTAGCCTGATTGGCGGGGAAAGTCAAGGATTTTCCTCCCGATTCCGGGGCTGCCGCCCCGGCCCCTGCCTTCTTTTTCTTCTTGCAAAAGAAGAAAAAGAAGCAAAAAGAAGAATGGCGAACTTTTCGCAGGGCAGCGGATCTTTTGAAAAACCGGGCGGTTTATTCACATTCTCCAGCGGGAGGGATCGAAGCGAAGGGTTTTTCCAAGCCAGCCCGCGCTCTCCGGACCAGGCGGCTGTAGACGGGGAGCATCTCCGGCTCGGTGCAGTAGTCCGCCAGGCGATCCGCCGGGAGCCAGTCCACCCCGCTGTTTTCGTCCGGTTTTTCCCGCAGGCGCTGCCCCTCCCTGGGGGCCAGCAGCAGAAAGGAAAAGTTCAGGTGCAGGTGGGCGGAGACCTCCTCTCCCCGCTTTTGGTGCGGACAGACGGTGAGGACTTCCATGGAAAGGGGCGCCTCCCGGAGGGGGGTGAGGTTTTGGACGCCGGTCTCCTCCTGGGCCTCCCGCAGGGCCACCGCCAGCAGGTCCCTTTCCCCGTCGGCGTGGCCGCCGGTCCAGGCCCAGCTTTTATAGATGTTGTGCCAGGCCATCAGCACCCACCGGAAATCCGGGCTCATCACAAAGGCGGAAGCGGTGATGTGGGCGGCCAGGGCCTCCCTGGTGAGGATCTTCTCCCCGTACCGGCGGCAGCAGTCCAGCATCAGGGCCTTGTCCGCCGCCTCCCTGGGGTCGCCGGGGGAATAGGTCTCCAGAAGGGTCAGGTAATCGGTCATGGTCGGGCTCCTTTCTATTCCTTCCGCCTGTAGCGGGCGTAGGCCAGGGCACTGGCGGCGGAGACGGCCACCATCAGCAGGCAGAGGAGCCAAAAGACCGGGGAGGAGGGCCGGTGGGCGTAGCCCCCCAGGGCGGTCTGGATGAGCATACCGGGCAGCAGCCCCAGCACCGAGCCGATGAGATACCCCCGGTAGCTCATCCCCAGGGCCCCCAGGAGGATGCTCATCAGGTCCCCAGGCAGGAAGCCCAGCACCCGCAGCAGATAGGCGGTAAAGACCCCGTTGCGGGTGGCGATGCCGGCGGCCTGGGCGGCCTTGGGGTGGCGGTTGCAGATGCGCTCCGCCACCTCCCGCCCGGAGATGCGCCCCACCCAGTAGGGCAGGGTGACGCAGATGCAGAGCCCCAGGAGGTTCAGGCCCCAGGCGGCCCACAGGGGAAAGATCACCCCGGAGACCACGTAGAGCAGGGAGATGGGAAAGACCACCGAGAGGGACTTCACCCCGTAGGCGCAGAGGAGCAGGAGGGCCGCCAGGGGAAGGGACTCCGGTGTGTAGTTCAGCAGCTCCTCCAGGGTATACTTCCGGGCCCCCAGGACGCAGGAGAGGGTGAGGGCGGCGGTGACGGTGAGGGGAATATACCGCAGGAGGCGGTCGATGGTATCGGAGGGGCGCCGGGGCCCCTTGGATAAGGGGGCCATGGCCTACTTCTTCCTCCGGGAGGTCCGTCCGCTTTTCTTGGGGGCCGGAGGCGGCGGGAGCGGGAGGGCCCGCACCAGCACCGCCTTGGCGGAGCCGTCCCGGCCGGCAACGGTGCGCATCTCGAAGAGCTCCAGGGAATCCACAAAGCGGGTGAGCTTTTTGAAGCCGTAGTTGCGGACATCAAAGTCCGGATACCTTTTAATGAGGATATTGCCGATGTCGCTCACCGAGGCCCACCCCTCGTCATCGGAGGTCTCGTCGGCGATGGCCTCGATGGCGGCCTTGATGGCGGGCAGGGCCATGCGGTCCTCCCCGGCCACCGGGGGCAGGGGGGCGGTCTCCTCGGCGGCGGGCTGCTGGGCCAGCACCTCCAGGTAGGTGAAGCGGTTGCAGGCGGCCACAAAGGGGGCGGGGGTCTTCTTTTCCCCCATGCCGATGACGAACTTCCCCGCTTCCCGCAGGCGGCTGGCCAGGCGGGTGAAATCGCTGTCGCTGGAGACGATGCAGAAGCCCTCCACGTTGCCGGTATAGAGGATGTCCATGGCGTCAATGATCATAGCGGAATCGGTGGCGTTTTTGCCGGTGGTGTAGCCGTACTGCTGGATGGGGCTGATGGAATAGTCCAGCAGGACGCTTTTCCAGGAGCTCAGGGCGGGGCGGGTCCAGTCCCCGTAAATGCGCTTATAGGTGATGGTGCCGTCGTTGGAGAGCTCGTCCAGAATGAGGCGGATATACTTGTCCGAGACGTTATCCGCGTCGATGAGCACCGCGAACCTCCGGTCTTTATCCATAGTCGGGGTCTCCTCCCTAATGTTGTGATGATCTACAGTAAAGTGTACCTTTTTTCCGGCCGGAATACAAGGGAAAGGGGCGGCTTTGGGGAGAATTTTTTTCGCGGGGCAAAAATTTTCCGCTTTTTTGTAATCTTTCCGCCCTTTTCCTCGTTTTCTTCTACAAAGGGGCCCAAAACGCGGCGGACGCGCCGCCTGGCCGACATGGAGGTTTCCCAATGAACTTTACCCAACTGCTGACCTTTCTCGCCTGGGCGTGCAGCCTGGCTATGACCGCTTACACCGCCTATTTCTTTGTCATCGCCCTCTTCTCCCTGAAAAAGCCGAAGGAATACCCCCGCCGGGAGCCGAAGACCCGCTTTGCCGTCCTGGTGGCCGCCCGCAACGAGGAGGCGGTCATCGGGGGGCTGGTGGAGAGCCTGCGGGCCCAGAACTACCCCCAGGAGCTCTTTGACATCATCGTGGTGCCCAATAACTGCACGGACGGCACCGGGCCTGCCGCGGGCAGGGCCGGTGCCACGGTGCTGGACTGCACCGTGCCCACCTCCTCCAAGGGGGAGGTGCTGGACTTTGCCCTGAACCGCATCTTCCGGTGGGAGAAGCGGTACGACGCCGTCTGCGTCTTTGACGCGGACAACCTGGTGCATCCGGACTTTCTCTCGCGGATGAACGACGCCTGGCAGGCGGGGGCCAGGGTGGCCCAGGCCTACCGGGACAGCAAAAACCCCACCGACACCCCCATCTCCGGCTGCTACTCCATCTACTACTGGATGGTGGACCGCTTCTACAGCCAGGCCCGGTCCAATCTGGGGCTTTCGGCCATCATCAACGGCAGCGGCTTTATGGTGTCCATGGAGCTGCTGCGGCGGCAGGGCGGCTGGAAGACCGCCACCATCACCGAGGATATTGAATTTTCCGCCCTCTGCGCCATGAGACGGGAAAAGATCTGGTGGGTGCCGGAGGCCGTCACCTTTGACGAACAGCCCCTCACCTTTGCCCAGTCCTGGAAACAGCGAAAGCGCTGGTCCACCGGCATGGTGCAGTGCATGGAGCGGTACGCCGCCCCCCTCTTTTCCCGCGGGGCAAGGGGGAACCTCCTGGCGCTGGACAGCCTGTTATTTTTCATCCTGCCGGTGGTGCAGGTGCTGGGCCTGCTGGCTATGGCCGGCGGCGCCGTCTTTGACCTGTTGGGGGTCAGCTACGGGCTGTTCCCGGCCACCAGCCTGTTCCACCAGATCTTCTTTGCGGTGAACCTCTCCTTCCTCACCACCTTCCTGGGGGCGCTGCTGGCGGTGGCGGCCAACAAAAAGCCCATCCGGCCCATGCTCCCGGCCATGGCCTGGTACTGGATCTTCATCATGAGCTGGATGCCCCTCAATCTCCTCTGCCTGGTGCGCAAAAGCACCGTCTGGGAGGCCATCCCCCACACCCGCGCCATCTCCCTTTCCCAGGTAAAGGGCGTGCGGTAGGGGACTCTCTTCCGGCCTCTCCCCTTCTCTGCTCCCGTGGGCCCTTTTTACTATTTTTTGCGGATTTTACCACATTTCCTTAAAATCGTCACACTATCGTCATATCTTTGTAGTATACTGATCCACAATAAAAAGCGCGTCCACCATGACCGGGCCCGATTGAAACGAGAGGAGCATCCCCCTATGAAACATGAGAATTCGCTTTCCGGATCTCCGGAGCAGGTGCGGGACATCATCGCCAACTGTCTTTCCAGAGCAGGGCTCTGCCTGGCTGCTCCCGAACAGCTCTCCCAGCTGGAGGAGGGGCTCCTGGGGCTCACGGTGAACGTCACCATCCCCGACGGGGACCCGGTCACCCTCACCTTTACCGGCAATGTCAAGGAGCTCCAGCAGTCCATCCCCCTGGGGAAGAGCTTCCTGCGGTGCGACGGGCTGGAGATCGACTGCCGCCGCCGTCTGGCCACTCTGGAAGGCAAGCCCCTCACCCTCACCCCCAGGGAGCTGCAGCTCCTCACCTGCCTGCTGCAAAACCGCAACCAGGTGCTCACCCGGACCCAGCTTTTGGGCAACGTTTGGGAGCTGGGCTACTCCGGGGACAGCCGCACGGTGGACACCCATGTTAAGTGCCTGCGGCACAAGCTGGGGGAATTCGGCCGCAAGCACATCGTTACGGTGCGCAAGGCAGGCTACCGCTTCGAGACCTTCAAATAACGCACGAACCGGAGAGCCGCTCCCCGCTTTGCCAGCGGGCGCCCTCCGGTTTTTTGCGCTTTGTTCTCTTTTTATTTGCTCCCCGCTTCCCCGTGGGCATACTTCCGCTTGGTGGCCTGCCCGCCCCGGATATGCCGTTCCTGCTTATTTTTTTCCAGCACCGCCTTCACCTGGCGGTAGAGCTTGTTGTTGATGGCCGGGAGACGCTCGGTGACATCCTTATGTACTGCCGTTACGAATCAGAACGGTGTCCTCCAGACCAAGGTCCCCCAGAAGGCGGAGATAGATGTCGATATGCCCCTCTCTGTCCACCTCAATCTTCTGGACAATCCGCTTCAGCTGGGCATTGGTCATCCTCCGCACATCGGTGATGTCCCCGATCTCCCGGAAGGTGCGCTCCAGGATCCCTTCCAGTTGTTCCCCCTTGGTCAGATTTTGGGAGACCAGCTTCAGCTCGTTTTCCAGCCGGTCCAGTTCCCGGCGGGTCCCACCCATCTTTTCATCCAGCTCTTTCCGGGTGATGAGGTCATCGGCGTACAGATCCAGATACCTCTGCCGGGTCTTTCGGAGCTTTGCCAGCCGGACGGGGAGTTCCTGTTCCTGGTTCAGGGTTTCGTCCCTGTCCCGGTACACCCGCCGGAACTGCTCCACCACCGAGCGGATGACCGATTTCTTTTCCCGCAGCAGTCTGGCGAAATACTCCTCCAGGATCCGGATCAGCTCCTCCTCGTCCACCGTCACTCCGTTGGGACAGCTTTCCGCCCCCCGCCCGTTGTGACCGGAGCAGACCCAGCGGACATAGGTGTTCCGATAGGTGCGGACGGTGCGGCGGAAGGACCAGCCGCACTCCTTGCATTTGATGAGGGTGGAGAACAGGTACTTGTTGCTCTGACGCTCCCGGTCCACCCGGAAGGCCTGTCCCCGGCTTTTCATGACCCGCTGGGCTTCCCGGAACAGCTCCGGGGAGATGATGCCCAGGTCGGGGCGCTGGGTAATCATCCAGTCCGCTTCCTCCTTTTCCGCCCGCTTGCCGGTGAGGAAGTCGGTGACCTCCTCCTTGCCATTGATGACCTTGCCGGTGTACAGCTCGTTTTGGAGGATACGGCAGACGGCGGTCTGGCTCCAGAGGCAGCCCCGTTTGGTGCAGAGCCCCTCTTCGTTAAGGAGATTGGCGATACTGCCCCCGCCGCAGCCCTCCCGGGTGTACAGATGGTAGATCCGGCGGACAACGGCGGCCTCCTCTTCGTTGATGGTAAGGTTGAAGTAATCCCCGGGGGTCTTATCGTAGCCGTAGACCAGGTTTGGGACCCTGCCCTTTTCGGCGTTGAGCTTCTTGCCGAACTTGACCCGCTTGGAGGTGTTGGCGCTTTCCTCCTGGGCAAGGGCGCCGAAGATGGTAAGGATGAACTCGCTGTTTCCCATACTGGTCATGTTGGCGGTGAGAAACTGGGTCTCAATGCCCAGGGCTTTCAGCCTGCGGATGTTTTGCAGAAGGTCCACGGTGTTCCGGGCAAATCTGGAGATGTCTTTTACTACCACCATTTGGAAAAATCCCTTTTCCGCATCGGCGATCATGCGGAGGAACTCCCTGCGGTTCCTGGTCTTGGTGCCGGAGATGCCCTCGTCAGCGTAGAGACGGATCAGGTGATCTCCGGTGCGTTGGGTGTACTCGGCGAAGAACCGCTTTTGGGCTTCCAGGCTGTTGAGCTGGTCCTCTTTGTCGGTGGAAACACGGCAGTAGGCGGCAATGTTCATAGTGGATCCCTCCTTGTTTGAATGATGTGTTTTTCAACACGGAAACATACCATAGAATCGTTTGGAAAGCAACTGGATCTTTCCTGGATGGGG
>JAETSQ010000018.1 GCA_021769525.1 Oscillospiraceae bacterium | reverse complement strand
GCCTGGGCCAGCATGGCCTGGGCGGACTGCACCAGCACGTTCATCTTGGTGTAGTTCATCATTTCCTTGGCCATATCGGTATCCCGGATACGGCTGTTGGCGGCGCTCAGGTTCTCGACCGCAACATCCAGGTTGTTGATGGTGTGCTCCAGACGGTTCTGGAGAGCACCCAGCCCGGCGCGGGTGGAGGACACGGTGTTGATGGCATCCTTGATGGTGTCGATGGCATCGCTGGCGTTCTCCTCGCTCATGATGCCGGTGCCCTTCAGGGCCTCCAGGCCCAGGCCGTTGGCGCTCATGTCCTTGATGGAGACCTGCATCTTGTTGAAGGGATCCGCAGTGTCGCCGATCTGGAGGGTCAGAGCCTTGCCCTGCTTCGCCTGGGCATCGGCCAGAGCCTTATTGGCGGCTTCCTGGGCAGCGGCAGTGGCGTCCGCATCCACCTGGGAGATGCCGATGTAGCCGGCAAAGTTCTTCATGGTGGACATATCGGTGTCGCCCTTGACCTCCTGGAGCTGCTTGAGGCCGATCACGCCGCCGGTGCCGTCCTGGTGGGAGACGGTGAAGGTCTTGTTGTCCTTGGCCACCTCGGAGAGCTTGCTGGTGATCTTCTCCAGGAAGTCGGTGTCGCCCGCCTTCAGGCCTTCCACATAGACCGCGCCCGCAACGTCCTTGTACTTGCTGTCCTCGCCGATGGCGATGACATACTCATCGTCACCCAGGCGGATCTTGGTGCCGTCCTTCAGGTCGTCGGCGGTGAGGGTGAGGGTGGTGCTGGCAAGCTGGTCCACAGCGGGCTTGCCCGCCATGATGACCACCTCAGTACCGAAGTTGGTATAGCCGGTGGTGCCGGTCTTGTAGGCGTCCACGCCGTCCGCCTTGGTCATGCCAGCGTCAATCGTGCTTGCGGCAGTACCAGTGATGGCAACACTCACAACACTGTTGCCGCTGCCTTCCTTGCCAGTGGTCTTGTCGGTGAAGACCACCTTTTCAGCAGCAGGGTCCTTGGTCACGTCGAAGTAATTGGACAGATTCACGGTCTTGCCGTCAATCGTTGCGGTAGCGGCTTTGATGGCGTTAGCCCAAGCAGCTGCATCCGCATCAGTGTCAATATTGTCGGCAGTCTTGAAGGTAACGTCCTTACCATCGATCTTCACAACAATCGTACCCTGGGCATCCTGATTGCCAGCGGTACCGGCAGCGATGGCACCAGAGGTAAAGGTAGCGCCGGTGGCGGCCACATCGGTCGTAGCAACGCCGCCCAGGGTCACATTGTAGTGACGGTTGGGAACAGCACCTGCACCGCTCAGCTTATCGGTAGCTGTAAATACCAGTTCCTTACCACTTGCCTCTACAGTGTACTTGCAGGTTTCCGGGCCGGTCCACTCGGTGGTTCCTGTATCCATCTTCTTGGCAAACGCTGTAGCCAACTGCTCAGAGGTCAGCTTGTCGCCTTTTTTCAGAGTCGAATCGCCGAGTGCCGTTTTGATTTGAGCTTCTGTCAAGGTGATTGGTGTATCAGTGCCTCCATCGTTAATGTTCAGCGTGATGGTATCGGTATCTGTGCCGGTCATAACATGGGTGACGCCATCGAAATTGACTCGGAAGCCGGGCTTACCGGCATCGGCATAGTCGGTCTCCAGGATGGTGGCCTTGCCCACGCCATCGGTAGTGTTGGTGGGATCATTGCTGGTACTGGCGGCCAGCATCTTGCCGATGATGTCGTCAGCAGAGCTCTCGTCACCGTAGACAGCGGGCACGTTCTGGGCGGCCTTGGCGGCGGCGTCCACCGCGTCGGTGCTGGCGTCCAGGGAGCCGTTCAGCAGCTTGGTGCCGTTGAAGTTGGCGGACTTGGAGATACGGTCGATCTCGTCCAGAAGCTGGTCCATCTCGTCCTGGAGGGCCTTGCGCTCAACATCGGTGTAGGTGCCGTTGGCGGACTTGCTAGCCAGTTCCACCATACGGTTCAGCATGGAGTGGACCTCGGTGAGGTTGCCCTCGGCGGTCTGGATGAGGCTGATGCCGTCCTGAGCGTTGGCGGACGCAGTTTCAAGACCGGTGATCTGCGCCTTCATCTTCTCGCTGATAGCGAGACCTGCGGCGTCATCACCAGCCCGGTTGATCCGGAAGCCGGAGGACAGTTTTTCCAGAGATTTTGTGACAGCGCTGGTGTTCATGCCCAACTGACGATACGCGTTGAGCGCCATAGTGTTCGTTCTTACGACCATTCCCATGGTGAAACCTCCTTGTATTGTGGGGTCCCTTCCTTGGGACCACGCTTTTTTGCCTTCCGCCGCCTCTCCCTGCGGGCCCTGCGGGGCGGGGAGCGGAAAGACCTTTGACGAAGGGGCGTTGACCGCCTTCAATCCCTATCTTCGCCAGCTTCTCCCAAAACTAAAGCGCCCCCCGCAGAAATTTTTCCGATTTTTTGCCCCCGCAGGGGAAAGGGCGCAGAAAACCCCTCAGACATTTCCCTTCGGGAAATGCCAGCTCCCCTTTCAGGGGAGCCCTTGGCAGAACGGGAAACTTTGCGCCTTCGCCAGAGCCTCCCCTGAAAGGGGAGGTTGGGCGTAGCCCACGTGCCCGAAGGGACGCGAAGCGGCCCGTTAGGGCTGAGCGAAGCTGACGGAGAGGTTCCCCCCGCAGGGTAGGCGTAACGGCGCCGGCGCATTTCTCCGCCGCCCCCCGCATATCTTTTACTAGTTGTGACTTGCGCCGGGGAGGGTGGGACCGTGAAAGACTGGGGAAGAAGGGGAAAGGTGCTGCTGCGGACGCTGGCCGCCCTGCTGGGAGCCGGGGTCTTTCTTTTCGCCTACCCGGCCGCCGCCCCGGTCCTGGAGGCCCTTCTGGGACGAGCCACCCTCTTTTCCGCCGCCCTCTCCATGCCCGGCGGGGCCCTGGAGACCATCCGCCAGCGGTACGCCCCGGAGCTTTTCCGGGAGGATGATCTGCCCCCCTCCGCCCCGTCCTCCCAGGAGGCCCCGTCCCCGGAGAGCTCCGGCGCTTCCTCCGGAGAGGGGGCATCCGCCCCGGAAGGCGGTTCCGGGCCCGCCCGGCCTCCGGCGGAGCTGCTGCCTCCGCTCCCCGCCGGAGAGCCGCCGGAGATCCCGGCGGAATATCAGGCCCCCCTGCGCCAGGTGAACATGACCGGGGAGACCGGGAACCCCGCCTTCTGCCGGTACAAATTCGGCTGGATACGCAACTATACCAAGCTGGAGCTTACCGAGATCGACCAGGTGCTGGAGACCCCCGCCTCTCTCACCCTGGAGCCGGGGCCGGAGCCCCAGGTGCTCATCTACCACACCCACACCACCGAAAGCTACGAGGAATGGGACCGGGAAGTATACGACAGCAGGAATAATTGGCGCAGCCAGGACAATACTGCCAATATGGCCGCCGTGGGGGAGGAGCTGGCCCAGGCCCTGGAGGCCCGCGGCATCGGCGTGATCCACGATGTCACCCAGCACGACCACCCCGCCTACAACGGGGCCTACGACCGCAGTGCCGCCACCATCCAAGGTTATCTGGAGGAGTACCCCTCCATCCGCATCGCCATCGATGTCCACCGGGACGCCGTCCTCTATGACGACGGTTCCACCATCAAGACGGTGCAGGAGGTGGGGGGAAAAAAAGCCGCCCAGCTTATGATCATCGCCCCCTGTGACGACGGCACCGTGGGGGTCCCCGGCTGGAAGGAAAACTTCCGCTTTGCCGCCGGCCTCACCAGCGCGGTAGAAGAGAAGTACCCCGGCCTGATGCGCCCGGTCTTTTTCTGCTACCGCAACTACAACCTGTGGATGACTCCGGATTCCCTCCTCTTTGAGTTCGGCACCAACGGCAACACCCTGGAGGAGGCCAAATATACCGCCCGCCTGGTGGCCCCCATCCTGGCGGATTACCTGTTTGCCGAGAAAGAGGACTGATCTGCCCTATGCCCGCAAAAAAGAAGAAGCGCCCCCAAAAAGGCGCAAAGAAAAAACGCGGCCCCGGCCCGGTCCTCGCCATCCTGCTGGCGGGGGCCGTCTCCTGCTGGCTGGGGCTGGTGAAGGTGGACCGCCAGATCCGGGCGGTGACCATCAACCGTTCCCCGCCCCTTTGGGAGACGAGGGAGGAGGGGGAGACCCTGACCCTCACCCTCCTGGGACACACCGCCCAGATCGACCTGGCCCCCCTGTGGGCGGCAAAGGAGGAGTTCTCCCGCATCCTCCAAACGCCCTCCGCCCCGGAGCGGCTCCTCCGGGAGCTGGGGGAGCACATCACCCTGCCGCCCCTGCCGGAGTACCGCCCCCAAACCAGCCCGAAGGAGAAGCCCCGGAAGGCCAGCGCCGAGAAGATGTTCGCGTAGGGCGGGGTAAGGAGGAATGGCCTCGATACCGCAGCGGTCTCCGCCAAAGAGAAAGCCCGGTCCATAGGACCGGGCTTTCTCTTTGGCGGAGATGAAGGGATTTGAACCCTTGCGCCAGTCTCCCGACCTACTCCCTTAGCAGGGGAGCCCCTTCACCACTTGGGTACATCTCCACGTTTTGTATTCACTTGTGCCGGAGCCCCTGAAAACAGGCCCTGTGCCCTCTGCCCCAGCGGCTGAAACCGTTTTGGCGGAGAGGGTGGGATTCGAACCCACGGCTCTGACGAGTCACTGGTTTTCAAGACCAGCTCCTTAAACCCCTCGGACACCTCTCCGGACCGAAAGCCCCGCCCAAGCGGGGTCAAGGCGTCCTGATTATCATAGCATAAATCCCCCGGCCTGTCAAGGGCGGGGCAACGGCTTGAATACGCAGATTTTAGAAAAAACCTGTTGTGTCACAAAAATTTGGTCGCTTTTCTTTTTGCTTCTTTTTCTTTTCCCGTGAAAAGAAAAAGAAGTGGGGGCTCTGCGCCCGCAGGCGCGTTTCGAGGCCAACCGCCCCGCAGGGGCGGCTCTTAGGCCGAGATGGGCAACGCCCCAGATTGGCAGGAACAAAGCCATTTATCCACTCCCAAAGGGACGATTTGCAGAGAGGCCTCAGCCGGTGCCGTGGTTCTGCCGGTCCTTGTCCCGGTGGGTGATCACCACGGGGACGCCCTGGGCCCGCAGATGCTCCCCCAGGGCCTGGGCAAAGGCCACCGACCGGTGGCGGCCGCCGGTGCATCCGGTGGCGATGGTCAGCTGGCTTTTCCCTTCCTCCTGGTAGAGGGGCAGGAGGAAATCCACCAGCTCAAAGAGCCGGCGCAGCAGCTCCCGGCTCTCCGGGGCGGCCATGATATAGTCCCGCACCGGGGCCTCCAGGCCGGTGTGCTCCCGCAGCTCCGGGACGTAGAAGGGGTTGGGGAGGCAGCGCACGTCAAAGACCAGGTCCGCCTCCTTGGGCAGCCCGTTTTTGAAGCCGAAGGAGATGCACTGGGTGATCATCCCCTGGGCGGGGCTGGAAAGGAAGGTCTGCACCACCCGCTCCCGCAGCTGGGCAGGGGTGAGCAGGCTGGTGTCAAAGATCACGTCCGCCTGCTGGCGGGCCCTTTCCAGGAGTTTCCGTTCCTGGGCGATGGCGTCCTCGATGGTGAGGGCGTCCCGTTCCAGCAGGGGGTGGCGGCGGCGGCCCTCCTTGTAGCGGCGCAGGAGGGTCTCGTCGTCGGCGTCCAGGAAGAGGAGGCGGAAGGGGTAGCCCTCGGTCCGCAGCCGCTCCAGCGCCCCGGTGAAGTCGGCGAACATCTCCCCGCCGCGGGAATCCACCACCATGGCCATCCGTTGGGCGTTCCCCCCGGAAGTCCGCCCCAGCTGGGCAAATTTTTCCAGCATTTGGGGCGGGACGTTGTCCACACAGAAATAGCCAAGGTCCTCCAGGGCGTTGATGACCTTGGATTTCCCCGCGCCGGAAAGCCCGGTGACGATGATGAGCTCCATCCTTCTCCACTCCTTACTATACAAGCGGTCTATGCTGTCTTTTTCCGTAATGCCCCATAGGACCCGGCAGGGACCGCCCGCCGCCGTCCCATAGGGGGATGTCCCTTGCCATCGGTCAGATGCTGCCCAATATCTCCTGCTGCCGGGGGGTGGCCGGGGTGGTGAGCAGGAGGCTCCCCCCCTCCCAGGAGAGGGGCACGCACCGGATGTCCCCCAGGGCGGCCAGGGCATCGTCCAGGGTGCTGCGGCAGCGGGCCAGCCTGCGCCCCAGGTAGAGGCAGAGGAAGAGCTGCAAAAACTGCATATTCCCCAGCATCCGCAAAATTTCCCCTGGGCCGTACCACAGGCGGAGGAACTGGAGGTCCTCGGTGAGGTAGACCGGATGGGTGATGTCCAGGACCTTCTCCAGCATCAGGAATTTTTCCAGCAGCCGCTCCACCGGCAGGTCCGTATTGGTGAGGAGCAGCTCCCTGGGCTCCTTGTGCCACTGGGTGAGGGCGGCGGCCTGCCCGGAGGAGGACCGCAGCAGCACCACCCGCAGGAGGCCGAAGCGCCGCTCCCGCCAGCCGTACTCCCGGAAGGGGAGAAATTCTCCCTCCTCCCGGAGGAAGGCGGCGATCTCCCCGCCGTCCGCGCCGAAAAAAGCCAGGTCCCCTGGGGAAACGGCGCAGACGAACCGGCAGTTCTCCGGCCCCAGGCCCTGGCGGGCCATCAGCTCCGGGGAGCGGGTGAGGAGCACCGAGCGGTCCAGGAGCTTTTGCCGCTCCGCCGCCGGGGCCTCCTCCCAAAGGCGGCAGTCCAGGGGGATGTCCTCCCCGCTGAGGAGGAACAGGGCATCCACCGGCCGGTCCTCCGGCAGGAAGTCGTACTGGCAGGGGACGGCGTAAGCGAAGCCCCAGTCCTCCCCCTCCATGGCCCGCGCGGCCTGGGCGGCGAGGCCGGGATGGAAGTAGCGGTCCCCCAGCAGCAGCCCCGCCGCCTCCCGGAGGGAATCCTCCGTCACCCCGGCCTTTCCCGGCACGTAGCACTGGCCCAGCCACTGGAAGAAAGGGGTCCCCCGCTGGTAGCTGAGGAGGTAATAGGCGGTGAGGGCGATGAGGGCGTCCACCGCCTGGGGCGCCGCGCCGGACCGCCGGGCCGCCTCCCCGCAGAAGCGGGGAAGCTCCAGCCCCTCCAGTGCCCGCAGCAGAAGGGACACCGGGCCGTACTCCAGCACTCCCGGCAGCACCGAAAGGAGCCACGGGGTCAGGATGTCCCGTTCCCCGGCGCTTACCCGCTCCGCCATCTCCCGCAGGGCGTCCATATCCAACCGGTCCGCCCGGCCCAGGCTCAACACCAGCCGCTGGCGGCTTTTGCCCCCGCCGGTGTACTGGGTCTGCATCAGCTGGCAGTAGGTAGCCTTCCCGTACCCCGTTCGGACCGTGGTTTCCTTCACCCAGATAGGACAGCCCTCCCCTCTTTTTTTACCGTCCTTATTGTACCTCTTTTCTCCGGGATTGGCAACAGGCGGCTTCCCCGGTCCCCAAAAAGAAGCGGTTCTTTTTTTGCCGCCCATGAAGTCATTTCCGCTGCCGCCTCGTTATATCCTCCAAAGGGAAGGTGCGCCCCGATGGGAAGGGCCGCCGCCCGTGCCGTCTCAGACCCATGGCTGAAAAGGAGATATTACATATGCCTGAAACTACGGAACTGGAAAAAACCGCCCTCCCGGAGGCTGCTCCGGCGGCCCCCGCCCCCGCGGCGCCTGCCCCCGCCAAAAAGCCCCGGAAAAAGCGCAAGCTGAAAAAGTGGATCTTCCTGAGTGTCCTGGCCCTGGGGGTGGGCTTTGGCGTCTACAGCGCCGCACAGGCCGCCGGACAGAAGCCCGTCGTCCAGTACGAGGAGGCCGCCGTCCGGGACATCGATTCCACCCTCTCCGTCTCCGGCACCATCACCCCCAACGAGACCCGCAGCTACTTTGTACCCGGCGCGGTGAAGGTGGCGAAGGTGAACTTTAAGCAGGGGGATTCGGTGAAGAAGGGGGACGTCATCGCCACCTTCGACCTCCACGACCTGGAGCTGGCCCTGAAGAAGGCGGAGCTCACCATGGAGAACGCCCAGCTCCAGTACGACGACACCATGGAGGACCTGGATAATTCCTCCCAGGAGCTCTACGAGATCAATAAGGAGATCCGCCGCCTGGAGGCCAGGGAGACCACCTACAAGCTGGCCTATGAATACTTCGACCAGTACCCGGTCCACGATGCGGAGATCGACCAGCTCATCCGGACCTACGACCACGGGGAGGGCTCCGGGGCCATGTACGACGCCTGGCAGGACATCGTGGAGGAGCTCACCAATAAGATGGCCGCCCGGTCCGCCCTGCGGGCCGCCGACCTCAGCGACAACAACCAGAAGGTGCTGGAAAACAACCTGACCCTCCAGAAGCTGGAGTACGACGAGACCGCCCGCCTGGTGCGGGAGTCCCAGGGGGGCATCGTCGCTGATTTTGACGGCATCATCACCGAGATGAACCTCACCGAGGGGGCCACCGTCTCCACCGGCATGGACGCGGTGCGGCTGGCCTCCACCGAAGGGATCCTCCTGCGCTTCTCGGTGGGCAAGTACGACGTGGATCGGATGGAGCTGGGCCAGACCGCAGAGGTCACCTTCGGCAGCAAGAAGCTCACCGGTACCGTCACCCGGATGGACGGGGCCGCCACGGTGGAGACAAACGGCAACACCACCAATACCGTCCTCAAGGGGGAGATCACCATTGAGGACCCGGACCGGGTGCTGAAGCTGGGGATGGACGCCACCGCCGAGATCCTCACCGCCCAGAGCTTCGGGGCGGTGTCGGTGCCGGTGGAGGCGGTGAAGGTGGACCGGGACGGGGAGTACGTCTGGACCGTCACCCCCGCCGCCGAGGAAAAGGCCGCGGCGGAGGGGCTGTGGGAGCTGCACAAGACCTATGTGAAGACCGGCCTCTTTGATGATGTGAGCATCGAGGTGCTGGAGGGGCTGTCCGCCGGGGACCGGGTCTGCGCCAGCCTTGCCCAGGAGCTGGCGGAAGGCACCCTGGTGAGCGCCATGCCCACCGGGGCGGCCGCCGCCCCGGAGTCCCAGCCGGCGCCGGAAGGCAGCGAGGGGTAAAGCTATGATACTGGAAAACCTGAAAATGGCGGTGGAGAGCATCAAGTCCAACCGGATGCGCTCCTTCCTCACCATGCTGGGTATCATCATCGGCATCATGGCGGTCATCATCATCCTCTCCGCCGGGACGGGGGCCAAAAACTCCATGATGGCCTACTACGAGGAGATCGGCTCCACCACCATCAATATGATGACCACCGGCAACGCCGACCTGGGGGATTACTTCACCGACGAGGACATCGCCGCCATGGGGGAGCTGCCGGGGGTGACGGCGGTGACGCCGCTGGTAAACAGCTATGGCACGGTAGAATACGGGAGGAACAGCAACTTCGGCTACATCTACGGCTGCGCCCCCGGCTTCCGGGCCATCCAGGGGGTGAAGATGGTCTCCGGGCGCTTCTTCAACGAGGACGAGTACAACTCGGAGCGCAAGGTGCTGGTGCTGGATGAACCCACCGCCATGAAGTTCTTCGGCAGCACCGACGTGGCGGGGCTGGAGGTGGACATCTACAGCTACGCCAGGGACCACACCATCACCACCAGGGCCAAGATCGTGGGAGTGTGCAAGAACCCCAACGCCACCCTCTTCTACGAGGGGATGAACTCCATTATATATATGCCCTGCACCCTGGTGAACCGCCTCTTCTACGAAGGGGATATGACCATCGGGGACGTCTACCTGAAGGTGGCGGACCCGAAGGAGAAGGACGCCATCGCCGCCGCTGCCCTCAGCGCCATCGAGGCCCGGCACAACGCCCGCGGGCGGGAAGCCTATACCGTCCGGGATATGATGGCGGACGTGGACCAGATGAACCAGATGATCGGCATGATCCAGACCTTTGTGGCCGCCGTGGCCGCCATCAGCCTGCTGGTGGGGGGCATCGGGGTGATGAACATCATGCTGGTGTCCGTCAGCGAGCGCACGCGGGAGATCGGCATCCGCAAATCCCTGGGGGCCAAGACCGGGGTGATCCTCCAGCAGTTTCTCACCGAGGCCGCCATCCTCTCCCTCTTCGGGGGGATCATCGGCCTGGGGCTGGGGTATCTGGGGAGCTTCGGCATCTGCGCCCTGGTGGGGGTGGACCCGGCCTTCGACCTGGGGACCATCCTGGGCACCATGGCCTTTTCCGCCGGGGTGGGCATCTTCTTCGGCATCTACCCCGCCCGCAAGGCCGCCAAGCTGAACCCCATCGAGGCCCTGCGGCACACCTGAAGATCCCTGTTCAAAAACTCCGGGCGCGCCGGCCCTGTTTGGGCTGGCACACCCGGAGTTTTTTGAATGCCCGCGGCTTTGCGCTACCTGGTCAATTCCAGATACAGCTCCTTGTACTGCCTTGCGGAGTTCTCCCAGGAGAGGTTTTTATCCATGTCCCGCTGCACCATTTCGTCCCAGCACCAGCGGTTTTCAAAATAGAAGGTCTTGGCCCGGTTGATGGCATCCAGCAGCAGACCGGGCTCATAACGGTCGAAGGTGAACCCGTTCCCGGTGTTAAAGAACCGGTTGTATGGCTCCACCGTGTCCTTCAGGCCGCCGGTTTCCCGGACGATGGGCACCGTTCCGTAGTGCATGGCGATGAGCTGGGTCAGCCCGCAGGGTTCAAAGCGGGAGGGGACCAGCAGAGCGTCCGCGCCTGCGTAGATCCGGTGGGCCCTGGTCTCGTCATACATGATGTTGGAGCACACATACCCTTTGTAAGCCTGCTCATAGTACCGGAAGGTGTCCTCATAGCCGCGGTCCCCGGTGCCGAGCACCACCACCTGGGTGTTCCCGTCCAGGACCTGCGGCAGGATGGAGGTGACCAGGTCCAGGCCCTTCTGGTTTGTCAGCCGGGAGATCAGCCCGATCACAAACTTGTGCTCATCCTGGACCAGCCCCAATTCCTCCTGGAGCCTGCGCTTGTTTTCCTTCTTCCGTTCCAGGACGTTGGCGATGTTGTAGTTTTCGTACAGCCTGCTGTCGGTATCGGGGTCCCAGATGTCGTAATCGATCCCGTTTACGATGCCGCGCAGCTTCCCGGAATGATACCGCAGGTGGGCGTCCAGCGTCTCGCCGTAGTAGTCGCTTTGGATCTCACCGGCGTAGGACGGGCTCACCGTTGTGATGATGTTTGCGTAGGTCAGTCCGCCCTTGAGCATATTGGCGTCCCGGTACTTCACCGTTAAGGCCCCCATGTTGAAGACGTAGTCCGGCAGACCGGACCAGTAGCGGATGGTGGGGATGTTGTAGACCCCCTGGAACCGCAGGTTGTGGATGGTCATGACGGTCTTGGCGGTGGTCAGCTTTGTGTCCACAAACTGCGTCCTCAGGTAAACGGGGACCAAAGCAGCCTGCCAGTCGTGGCAGTGGATGATGTCGGGGATCCAATCCATGTAGTTCAGCGCTGCCAGGGCCGCCTTGGCGAAGTAACAGTACTTCGGGATGTCATCAATGAGATTGGTGTAGGGATCTCCGCCGCCGAAGAACTCCTCGTTGTCGATAAAATCGTACACCACGCCGTCCCAGACATACTCCATAATGCCCACATAGAAGCTCTTGCCGTCTGCGCAGAGGTCCATCTGGAAGGAGCCGCGGTAGATCATCTTCTGCTGATATTCCCAGGGGATACACCTGTACCGGGGGAGGATGACCTTTACATCGCAGTTCTGCTTTACCAGCGCCTTGGGGAGGGCGTACATCACATCGCCCAGGCCGCCGGTCTTGACGAACGGGTAGCATTCCGAGCCGATAAAGGCGACGCTCCTTCTGGGGGAAGTGTCGTGTCCTTCCGCCGGGGCCGCCTCCTGCGGCACATCCGTTCCGGCCGCATCCGCAGGACCCTCCACAGGGGCTTCTTCCGGAACCGTCACAGGCTTTTCGGCCGGGGCTTCTTCCTTGGCCGCCGCGGGTTTTTCTGCCGGGGCCTCTTCCTTGGCCGCCGCGGACTTTTTGGCCGGGGCTTTCTTCTTGGCCGCCGCAGGCTTTTCCGCCGGGATCTCTTCCTTGGCCGCCGCGGGTTTTTCCGCCGGGACCTCTTCCTTGGCCGCCGCGGGTTTTTCCGCCGGGACCTCTTCCTTGGCCGCCGCGGGTTTTTCCGCCGGGACCTCTTCCTTGGCCGCCGCGGGTTTTTCCGCCGGGGCCTTCTTCTTGGCCGCCGCGGTTTTTTTGGCCGGGGCCTTCTTCTTGGCTGCCGCGGGCTCTGTTTTGGCTCCTTCCTTCCCAACTTCTTCGATCCTACCGGTTACAGCGCTTGTTTCGGTCGTCTCATGGTTGTCTTCTGCCACAATAGCTTTTGAGGAAGGTTTTCTTTTGCTGCTGGATGCTGCATCGTTCTTCTTAGGCATTTGGTACATCTCCTATAAATGATAATTGTAGCTGTTATACTGGTTTGGGCCGGCTTGATGGAAAACGCTGCCGAAGGCAAAAAAACTCTAGTATATATATAATAACACGGATCGGCGGATTTGTCACTAGTTTTTGTAAGACAGGATGCGCGGGATCGTTTGGCGGCTGCAAAAAACGCCGCCCCCCTGCGGCGTCTGCATGACCGCAAGGGGGCTTTATCTCATAGCCGGCTTTGGGGACCGGCTTTATTTTTTGCCTGCCTGACGCAGCTCCACCCGGCGGATCTTGCCGCTGATGGTCTTGGGCAGCTCCGGGACGTACTCCACGATGCGGGGGTATTTATAGGGGGCGGTCTGGTGCTTCACATAGTCCTGGAGCTCGCGGGTCAGCTCCGGCGTCCCCTCGTAGCCCTTCATCAGGACGATGGTGGCCTTCACTACCGTGCCCCGGATGGGGTCCGGCGCCCCGGTGACGGCGCATTCCAGCACCGCCGGGTGCTCCATCAGCACGCTTTCGATCTCAAAGGGGCCGATGCGGTAGCCGGAGGCCTTGATGACATCGTCGGTGCGGCCCACATACCAGTAGTAGCCGTCCTCATCCTGCCATACGGTGTCCCCGGTGTGGTAGTACCCGTCGTGCCAGGCCTCCGCCGTCTTTTCGGCGTCCCGGTAGTACTCCATCATCAGGCCCACGGTGCGGCCCTCCGCTTTGATGACGATCTCCCCCACATCGCCGGTGGAGACGGGCACCCCGTCTCCGTCCACCACCTGGATGTCATAGAGGGGGCTGGGCTTGCCCATGGAGCCGGGTTTGGGGGTGGAGCCCACAAGATTGGCCAGGGAGAGCACCGTCTCCGTCTGGCCGAAGCCCTCCATCAGCCGCAGGCCGGTGTACTCGTAGAAGCGGTTGTAGACCTCCGGGTTCAGGGCCTCCCCGGCGGTGGTGGCGTAGGTGAGGCTGCTCAGGTCATACCCCTCCATCCCCTCCTTGATGAAGAAGCGGTAGATGGTGGGCGGGGCGCAGAAGGTGGTGATCTTGTACTGCTGGATCTTGTGGAGCAGGTCCTTGGGGGCGAATTTATTAAAGTCGTAGACGAATACCCCCGCCCCGCAGAGCCACTGGCCGTAGAGCTTGCCCCACACCGCCTTGCCCCAGCCGGTGTCCGCCACGGTGAGGTGCAGGCCGTCGGGGACCACGTTGTGCCAGTGGCGGGCGGTGATGATATGGGCGATGGCGTAGGTGTGGTCGTGGATGACCATTTTGGGGTAGCCGGTGGTGCCGGAGCTGAAGTACAGGAGCATGGGGTCGGTGGCCTTGTTGGGGATGCGCTCCAGGGTGTCCGGGTAATCTTCCAGCTCCCGGTCGAAGTCGTGCCAGCCCTCCCGGCCGCCGTGGACCAGGAACTTCCGCACCGGGGCCAGAAACTCCGCCTCGGCGTCCTCCACCGCCTGGGAGACCTCCCCGTCGGCGGTGCAGACGATAGCGGCCACATGGGCGGCGTTCACCCGGTAGACCACGTCCTTTTTGGTCAGGAGATTGGTGGCGGGGATGATGACCGCCCCGATCTTGTGGAGGGCCAGGATGGTGAACCAGAACTGATAGTGCCGCTTGAGGATCACCATCACCATATCCCCCCGCTTCACCCCGTGGGCCAGCAGGCAGTTGGCGGCGCGGTTGCTGTACCGGCGCATATCGTCGAAGGTGAAGGTGCGTTCATGGCCCTTGTCGTCGCACCACACCATGGCCCGGCGGCCCGGCTCATGGTCCGCGATGTAGTCCACGCAGTCGTAGGCGAAGTTGAAGTTTTCCGGCACCACCGGCCGGAAGGAGCAGAGCACGCCGTTTTTATCAAATTCCTCCCGGCAGAACTTTTTGTAGAGGAGGTCCATCCTTTCCTGCCCCATGGCTCATTTCCCCTCCTTCTTCTCGCCCTTCAGGACGATGGCTAAAAACTGGCAGTCCTCCCCGCCCACAGCGATCATCCCGTGGCCGTGGCCGGAATCGTAGTAGACGCAGTCCCCCTCGTGGAGGATGTGGCTGCCGCCCCCTTCAAACTCCACCTTTAGGGAGCCCCGGAGGATGTAATCAAATTCCTGGCCGGAGTGGTGGGAAAGGTGGATGGGGGCGTCCTGCTCCTCCTCCGAGTAGGGGGCCACCACCAGCATGGGCTCGCACTCCCGCCCCCGGAAGAGATAGCCCATATGGTCGTAGGTGAAGCCGCGGCGGCGCTTGATGGGCAGGCCCCGGCCCTTGCGGATGATGCTGTAGAAGGAGAGCTTGGGGGTCTCCCCGGTGATGAGCTCCACCGTATCCACCCCCAGGGTCTCGGCGCACTTCACCAGGAAGGAGTAGGAGAAGTCATCGTTCCCTTCCTCCAGCCGGGCGTACTCCGCCGGGTCCACCATGCAGGCGGCGGCCATCTCCTCCACGGTGATGCCCAAGATCTCCCGCAGGCAGCGGATGCGCTCCGCGATCTCAAACAGCTTGACTTCCATCTTCACGATACCTCCCGTTTGTTTCTTCCTACCCCAGGCGCACAAAAAGGCCCGCCCCAAACACTGGGACGGGCCATAAGGCTCGCGGTACCACCCAATTTGCGCGGCAGAACGCCGCGCCGCTCTTAGGAATCCAACAATTCCCGGCCGGTAACGGGGCCAGACGGGGATACCATACTTGCCGCCCTTTTCAGGCGGTGTTCCGGTCCCAGCTCCAAGGTGATCGGACAGCTTCCCGGCCCGTATGCTCGCACCAGCCGCATACTCTCTGTAGGACCGCTTTTTGAGGCTGTCCCGTCCTCTTCAACGCTTTGCTGTGGGGATATGAAGTTTTTAAGTATTATATAGCAGAGGAAGGGGCTTTGTCAAGGATTTTTTTGGGGAGAGAAAGGGAAAGCCCCCGGTATTGGCCGGGGGGCGATTTGTCAAAGTTTACTTAGCAGGGAGGCAAGGAAGGGGATAGAGGCCAGCCAGCAGAGGACCCCGCAGCCAAGAAGCGCGGAAAGCATGACTTCATATTTTGCGGGAAGAAAAAGCAGTATTACCCAAAGGAGAGCCGCCAACAGCGGCGGTAGAAAAGGCTTCCGCAGCAGGAGACAAACTACACCGGCCATAAGCCCCGCCGCCGCGCCATAGATCTCATAGCGCAGCATGATCGTTAATGGATACGGCCCCGAAAAGCCAACGGTGGTTTTCAAGGGGAAAATTACCACTATAAGCAGGGCAGACAGCGCTGTCGCCAAAATGTAGTCCTTCCAGGACGGGCGGCGCTTTTCCATCGATGGTCCTCCTTTCCGTTTAGGCGGTGCCCCCCGGCGTTGGCCGGGGGGCGGGGGTCAGTCGGGCAAAAACTTGGCTACTGTAACAGAGATTCCCAATCCGGTGCGGGATAGGTCTTTTGGATATGGTCCTCCAGGAAAGAGGTGATGTCTTTCTCCGAGCGATACCAGTTTTTCACATCTGGGTCTTGCTGGTCTTTCACCTGTCCACCGCCTTCTGATAAACCACCAGCAAAAGAATAGGTTAAGACATCTCCATTCTGGAAAATATGAATTTCAATAATCCCGCCACTGGGAACAATAGCACCGCTACTGCTATAAAACTCAAGGTTTTCAATACAGTCTAATACGGTTTGCACTTCCTGAAGGTCAGTAATAATCCCCCTGCCAATTACATAGCCATATTGAAGGTCTTCTACCTCAATAACAACAGGAGCAGCTTGTGGTTCTTCTGACGGACGCCAAAGGAGATATAATAGAACCACACTTAACACAGATAGACCGATACAAAGAAGCGTCAAAAAGCGGACTTTGTTCGTCATAGGACACCTCACTTACGGATACGCATAGACCATTAAAGACTGTTGCCACTGCACAGGTATAGAAGCCGCCATCATATGATATTCTCCGGCACCGTTCCGGACAATTTCTTTATAATAACCAGTCAAGGATTCCATAATAATGACAGTCGTTGTGTAGTCTTCGTCTAAATTATATCCGGCTACACAGACAGAATGCCCGTAGGTCCATCCTGCATTGTACCATGCTGAATACATAGGACAAAAGTCATCCAGACTTTCTTCCATTTCATCTACGGTGAGAGACCTTGTATAGTAATTTGTATAGATATGATACATTTCTTTTAGGCATCTTTGGGCCTCTTCAATTTTACCGGACTGCCTAGTGGGTCTATCAGGGTCAGGGAAATTTGCGTTCCTGTAGTTGACGATTTCCATGGGATTACTAGGATAGGGGTACGGAGTTGGCGCAGTTGGCCAAAGGAGTTCCCTCGCTATGCAATAGGTCGCAACAGCCCAGCAGATTTCAGATCCTTGTGGCTGTTTATATAAAGTTACATCAAGTGTATGCCGTATGGGGGGCTCTACCGACCTTGTAGCTACGGGAACAGAAATATTTAATGGGGATAAGTCATTTGCTTTTACCTGCTTAAAGTTTATGCCGGAATCCTGTATAAAGTCTTTAATCGTTCTTGCCTTGGTTTTTTGTGGCCGAGATGTAGATTCGTCACCTTCAAGGGTCAAATCGTAGGTCATCAGCTCGGACAAATCGCTCCCCGAATAGGAATATACGGTAAGAAAATCAAGAATCAGACAGCCGTTATTTGCCCCGTTATTTGTAGCGGCCTTTAATTCCTTTGGGAAATCCCGGTCGATAGTATAAGAAGGGTCGTTGGTATCGGCGTTTACCATCGTGACCATTGCCCAAATTTCATTATCCTTGAAGATGGGGAAATATCTTGCTGTGCGAAACTCCTCAAAATCACCATCCTTAAAAACATAGGCGGGCAGTTCTTGCCCAACGGCATAGGTAGATTCAAAAAGGCTGGGATCATTGTAGTTGCGCAGATAAGAAGCCACCAGTGATTCAATGTCGGCGTTGAGGTTGTTTGATGTACTATCCACAGCATACGCACAGGGAACCATGGAAAATACAAGCACCAAAGAAATCAAAATAGAAAGTGTGCGTTTCATGTTTTTTCTCCTTTCCAATCATACCATAGATAGCTGCTTGTGTCCAGTAAAAATCTGGCTAGAACATGGGGCTCACCCTTTCTTTTCGTTTGTAGCAAACGGAAGCATCTGTATAAAGCCCTGGATTTACAGACAGTCCTTCCGTTCCTTTCCCATTCAAAAAATTTTTTGCCTGCGGAGTTATTACATATGTAAATTTTTATGGCTCTATTATACACCACCCATACCGGGATAACAAGTGACGATATGGAGAAAAAGAAGCGCGTCTTTTGGTGAAAACGGACAGACAGCCCCCCGGACCTCCGCAAAAGGAAAACCGGGGGCAAAGCCCCCGGTTTCAGCGCAGCCGCTCCGGTATCCGTTCCAGCAGCAGCTCCGTCAGCTCCTCCACCGTGTCCGCCAGGGCGTCCGCCCCGCTTTGCAGCAGCACCTTCCGGGGCTTCATCCCCCAGGTGACCCCTACGGTGTAAAAGCCGCAGTTCTTTCCCGTCTGCATATCCACCTCGGAATCCCCCACGTAGGCGATGCACTCCCCGCCCAGGCGGCGCAGCACCTCCCTGGGGCCGGCGGGGTCCGGCTTGGTGGGGATGCCCTCCAGCTGCCCCTGGGCCAGGTCCAGGGCCTCCCCGAAGGTGCTCTCCCACACCAGCCGGGTCTGGTAGTCCGGCTTGTTGGAGATGACGGCGGTCTTCGCCCCCGCCTTTTGGAGGGCGCCTAGCATCTCCGGGATGCCGGGGAAGAGCCTGCCGCCCTGGGCGCACAGGTCCCCGTAGATGGTCATGTAATCGCTGCGCACCCGGCCCCCGTGCTTTTCGTAGGCTTCCGGGGTCATCATCCGGCGCAGGAGCATCTCCATGCCGTTGCCGATGTATCCCCGGTAATCCTCCTTGGTATGCTGAGGCAGGCCGGAGATCTCCAGGGCGGTATTGGCGCAGAGGGTAATATCCGCCAGGGAATCCAGGAGGGTCCCGTCCAAATCAAATAAAATCACCGGATCCATAGAGGTCACCGCTTTCCCAAAATTTTTTTCATTATACTCCCCTTTGCCTTGACAGTCAACCGGACCCGTGGTATGATGAAAGGCACAAGCCAGGGGGGTCCGTATGTGCGGGCTGAGATATGGGACGGTATCCCATGACCCTAGAGCCGGGCTTCGGCCCGGTTCAGAACCTGATCTGGATCATGCCAGCGTAGGGAAGGGATATAGCCGTTTTCCTGATGTGCGCTTTGCGGTATGAGTCCGCGGGGCGCTCTTTCTTTTCCCCTCCGCAACAGCTCCAGGCACGTAAGAAGGAGGAACCACCCATGAGAAACCGAAAGACCCAGACCCTTGTGGAATGTGCCCTGATGATCGCCCTTTCCACCGTCCTCAGCTTCATCCCCATCTACCAGCTTCCCCAGGGCGGGGACATCACCGCCGTCAGCATGATGCCCCTGGTGCTGGCGTCCTTCCGCCACGGCCCCAAATGGGGGCTGTTTACCGGCTTTACCTACGGCCTCATCCAGATGCTGCTGGGCATTAAGAACGTTATGTACTGCGCCACCTTGGGGGCGATGCTCCTGTGCATCCTGCTGGACTACCTGCTGGCCTACGCCGTCATGGGCCTTAGCTGCCTCTTCGGGAAGCCCCTAAAGAACCGGTCCGCCAGCGTGGCCGTGGGGACGGTGGTCGCCGGGCTGCTGCGGTATCTTTGCAGCTTTCTCTCCGGCGTCATCATCTGGCGGGAGTACGCCCCGGAGACCATGCCGGTCTGGCTCTACTCCCTCACCTACAACGGCAGCTATATGATCCCGGAGATCATCCTCACCACCATTGCCGCCGTCCTGGTGATGCGGGTGCTGGACCAGCGCCTGGCCACCCGGTGACGGTCCCGCAAAAAGCAGCGGCCCCTGCCTTCTCGGCGGGGGCCTTTTGTTGTGCCACGAATCACCCCAGGGGCCCCTCCTTGGCCAGCTTCTGGGAGGTGCGGGGGTATCCGGCGGGGGTGGGGGAGACCTTCTCCACCACGATGAGGGTGCGTGGGTCCCCGCCGGGGAGGGTGTAGCTCTTCACCTCCCGGATGGTCCCGCCGCAGAGGGACACCGCCTTTTCCCCGGCCTTGGCTTCCTCCGGGCCGGCGCTCCCCTTCAGGGCCAGCAGGAGGCCCCCCACCTTCACCAGGGGCAGGCAGTACTCCGCCAGCAGGGCCATCCCGGCCACCGCCCGGCTGGCGGCAACGTCGTACCGCTCCCGGTGTTGGGGGTCGCGCCCGGCGTCCTCCGCCCGCGCGTGGACCAGCTCCGCCTCCACCTCCAGCTCCCCGCAGAGGGCCCGGAGGAACCCCAGGCGCTTTTGCAGGCTGTCCAGGAGGGTGATGCGCAGGTCCGGCCGCAGCAGCTTCATGGGGACGGAGGGGAACCCCGCCCCGGTGCCCACATCGATGAGGGAGGCCCCGGCGGGGATGTCCCGGAGGGTGAGGGGCAGAACGCTGTCCGCAAAGTGCTTGACGGCCACGCCCCGGTCCTCGGTGATGGCGGTGAGGTTCATCTTCCGGTTCCACTCCTGGAGCATCGTACAGTACCGGGAGAACCTCTCGTAATCCCCCGCAAGGCCCATGCCCTGAAATAGGGCGTCAAATTCTTCCTTTGGGATCATACCTCTGCCTCCCCTCTTCTTCTGCGGCTCTCCAGCCAGATCATCAGCACCGAGACATCGGCGGGGCTCACCCCGCTGATGCGGCTGGCCTGGCCCAGGGTGGCGGGCCGGAGCTTCCGGAGCTTTTCCGCCGCCTCCAGCCGCAGCCCCCGGATGCCGCCGTAGTCGATGCCGTCCCCCAGGGGCAGGGACTCCAGGCGGCGGGCCGCCGCAACCTGGGCCTGCTGCTTGCGGAGATACCCCTCGTACTTCACCTCGATCTCCACCTGCTCCACAACGTGGGGGTGGAGGGGTTTCCGTTCCGGGTCGAAGGGGGCCAGCCCCTGGTAGGTCACCTGGGGCCGCCGCAGAAGCTCCGCCGCCCGGACGCCCCGCTCCAGGGGAGCGGTCCCCACCGACTCCAGCCAGCGGTCCACCTCCGGGCCGGCGGGGATGGTGAGGGCGGCCAGCCGGGCCTTTTCCGCCTCCTTCTCCTCCTGCTGCCGCAGGAATTCCCGGTACTGCTCCTCCCCGATGAGCCCCAGAGCATGGCCCAGGGGCATCAGCCGGGCGTCGGCGTTATCCTGGCGCAGCAGCAGGCGGTACTCGCTGCGGCTGGTCATCATGCGGTAGGGGTCCATGCAGCCCTTGGTCACCAGGTCATCGATGAGGGTGCCGATGTAGGAGCCGGACCGCGGGAGGGTGAAGGGCTCCCGCCCCAGCACGGCGTGGGCGGCGTTTACCCCCGCCACAAAGCCCTGGACCGCCGCCTCCTCGTAGCCGGAGGTGCCGTTGAACTGCCCCGCGCCGTAGAGCCCCGGCACCGTTTTTACCTCCAGGGTGGGGCGCAGGCAGGTGGGGTCGGCGCAGTCATACTCGATGGCGTAGGCGGAGCGCATCAGCTCCACCCGCTCCAGGCCGGGGATGGTGCGGTACATCTGCAGCTGCACCTCCTCCGGCAGGCTGCTGCTCATCCCCTGGAGGTACATCTCCCTGGTGGAAAGGCCCATGGGCTCGATGAAGAGCTGGTGCCGCTCCTTGTCGGCAAAACGCACCACCTTGTCCTCGATGCTGGGGCAGTACCGGGGGCCGATGCCCTGGATCTCCCCGGCGTAGAGGGGGGAGCGGTGGAGATTTTCCCGGATGACCCGGTGGGTCTCGGCGTTCGTGTAGGTGATGTAGCAGGGCAGGAGATTTTTATATTCCCCCTTGCCCCAGTTGCCGAAGGAAAAGGGGATCACCGGCTCGTCCCCATTCTGGACCTCCAGGCGGGAAAGGTCGATGGAATCCCGGTGGACCCTGGCGGGGGTGCCGGTCTTGAACCGCCGCAGGGGGATGCCCAGCCGCGTGAGGCTCTGGGTGAGGGCCTTCGCCGGATGGGTGCCGTCGGGGCCGCTCTCCTGGGAATACTCCCCCACAAAGACCTTTCCCCCCAGGTAGGTGCCGGTGGCGACGATGGCGGCCTTTACGGAATACCGTCCCCCCATGGCGGTGCGGACGGCAGAGACGCGCCCCTCTCCGTCCGTCTCGATCTCCACCACCTCCCCCTGGCGCAGCAGGATGCCGGGGGTGGATTCCAGCCTTTCCTTCATGTACCGGTGGTAGGCGGCCCGGTCCGACTGCACCCGCAGGCTGTGGACGGCGGGGCCCTTGCCGCGGTTGAGCATCCGGCTCTGGACCATGGTGGCATCGGCGGCCCGGCCCATCTCCCCTCCCAGGGCGTCCAGCTCCCGGACCAGGTGGCCCTTGGCGGTGCCGCCGATGGAGGGGTTGCAGGGCATATTGGCCACCGCGTCCAGGCTGATGGTGAAGATCACCACCGAGCACCCCAGGCGGGCGGCGGCCAGGGCGGCCTCCACCCCGGCGTGCCCCGCCCCGATCACGGCGATGTCGTAGCTTCCGGCAAGGTATGGTTTCATGGCTCGTTCTCCCGAAAAAAGTTTGTATCGGATGCCCCGGCGCGGTCACTTCCCCACGCAGAAGTTTTCGAACACCCGGTCGATGATCTCCCCGCCGGCCCGCTGGCCGGTAAGCTCCAGCAGGCCGTCCAGGGCCTCCTCGATGCAGACCGAAACGGCGTCCAGGGCCTGGCCCCAGCCCAGGGTCTCCAGGGCCTCGTCCAGGGAGCGGGCCGCCTGGAGGATGCAGTCCAGCTGCCGCCGGTTGGCGATCATCCCGGCGGCGGGGTCCAGGTTGGCGGCGCCGGTGAGCTCCGCCACCGCCTGGGCCAGCTCCGGGAGCCCGGTCCCCTCCCTGGCGGAAAGCTCCACCAGGGCGCAGGTGTGCCGCCGTATCGCTTCCCGGTCGGCCGCTTGCTCCGGCAGGTCGCACTTGTTCAGCACCCCGATGGCCAGCCGCCCGCCGAGCTTTTCCAGCAGCTGCCGGTCCCCGGCCTCCAGGGGCCGGGAGGAATCAAACACCGCCAGGATGAGGTCGCAGCGCTCCAGCAGCTCCAGGGAGCGGCTCACCCCCAGCATCTCCACCCGGTCGTCGGTCTGGCGCAGGCCGGCGGTATCGGAAAGGTCCAGCAGCACCTCCCCCAGCCGCACCGTTTCCCGGATGACGTCCCTGGTGGTGCCGGGGACCTCGGTGACGATGCTCTTTTCCTCCCCGGCCAGGAGGTTCATCAGGGTGGATTTGCCCACGTTGGCGCTGCCCACGATGGCGGTGGAGATCCCCTCCCGGAGGACCTTGCCGGTATGGTAGCTGCCGGCCAGCCGCCCCAGCTCCCGCTGGCAGGCGGTGAGGGTGTCCTCCAGCTCCTCGGCCAGCACCTCCTCCACATCCTCCTCCGGGAAGTCGATCCAGGCGGAGATGTGGGCGGCGGCGTCGGTGAGGCGGTCCGCCACCGCCATCACCGCCCGGTGGAGGGCCCCCCGCCGGGCCTCCTGGGCCGCCCCCAGGGCCTGGGCGCTTTGGGCGGCGATGATGTCCGCCACCCCCTCCGCCTGGGTCAGGCTCAGTTTGCCGTTCAGGAGGGCGCGCTTTGTGAATTCCCCCGGCTCCGCCAGCCGCGCCCCCTGCCGGAGGCAGAGCTCCAGCACCTGCTCCATCACAAAGGCGCCGCCGTGGCAGCAGAGCTCCGCCATCTCCTCCCCGGTGTAGCTCCTGGGGGCGTGGTAGACAAAGGCCACCCCGTCGTCCAGGGCGGGCCCCTCCGGCTCCCGGCGGAACTGGCCGTAGGCCCCGGTGTAGCCGGGCATTTCCGGCAGCTTCTTCTCCCGGTCCTGGGGGAAGAAGACCCGCCCCGCCACCTGGAGGCACCCAGGGCCGGAAAGGCGCACCATCCCCACCCCTCCGCCGCTGCCGGTGGAGATGGCGGCGATGATGTCCCGCTGGCGGGAAAGCTCCCTGGACATGGGCCGCGCCCCCTTTCTTCTTTCTATTTACTCTCCCCCTGAGAGGTCCGTTCCAAAAGGAGGAAGTATACCCCCAGGAGGGCCAGAGCGCAGAGCCAGACGGCCCGGCCGCCCATCCAGGCGGAGACGGGCACTCCCAACCCTGCCCCGGCGCAGAAGACCAGGATCACCCACAGGTAGCGGGCCGCCCTCCGCCCCTCGCCCCGCTCCCCGTCAAAGAGGAACCGCCACAGGTGGTAAGAGCCGGAGCGGAGGTTGCCGGTGCACATGGTGGTGGCGTAGGGCATCCCCTCCAGCAGGCGGAAGCCGTTCACCTGCATGGAGCAGAGGAAGGAGACGGTGACGTTCACCAAAAAGTCGGGGACCGCCGGGGGCAGGAACCCTACCACGGCCAGGATGGCCGCCTCAAGGAGCAGCAGGGTCCGCTGCCAGTGGCCCGCCGCCCGGCCTTTTTTCTCGGCCCTGGCCCGCAGTCCTTCGGTGGCCATCACCCCCAGGACGAAGGCCAGGATGGGGATGAGGTACTGCCCCGCCCGCCCGAAATCCCCCTGGGCGGCGGCGATGCTCAGGAGCACCATGTTCCCGGTCTGGGCATTGGCAAAGACCCCGCCGCGGGTAAAGTAGGTGTAGGTGTCCAAGAATCCTCCCACCACCGCCAGGATCAGCCCCGCCGGAAGACGCTGTTCTCCCGGCCATTTTTCGTCCGCCAAGTTCTGCTTCCCCCTTTTGGCCCTGCCCTGCGAGGGCAGGCTCCCAAGATGCTTATCCTATTGTAACACAAATCTGGGCTGCCGCCCAGCCCCGCCTTCTTTTTCTTCTTGCAAAAGAAGAAAAAGAAGCAAAAAGAAGAATGGCCAATGCCGCCGGTGAGAGGTGCAGGAACCAAGACTCCAGGCACTTGCTTATGCTCCGCGCATGGGTAAGGGCCGGGGCAGGGGCCCCGGTCCGTGTAGGGCGCGGCTCCGGGGGCACCCCGGAAAGAAGCAAAAAGAAAAGCGCCGGGGTATCCCCCGGTGCTTCGCCTTCCCTTTTTGCCGCGTCAGGTGGAGCGGACGCTGTTTTTCCGCTCTCCGCCTCACTCCGCTTCGTCTTCCTCCAGGAGGAAGGCATACCGGAGGGGGCCGGAAAGCTCCGGGGAAAAACGCCATCCCCCCTGGGAAAAAGCGGGGAGCTGCTCCGGGCGGTCCGGTCCTTCCCGGATGATCCACCGGGCCATCGCTCCCCGCGCCGCTTTGGCGGCGGTGGCCTTGGTCAGGAGCCTGCCCCGGCTCCGCTGGAGGAACCGGACGGTGATGAACCGGTCCCCCGGCTTTAGCCACGGCTCCACCGCCTTGGCGTACTCCCCGGAGCAGAGGTTCACCACCGGCTCCCCGGCGGAGAAGAGCTCCCGGTAGAGCTTATCCCCCCACCAGCAGTAGAGGGTCTTTCCGCCGGGGCGGAGCTTCGCCATAAAATCCAGGCGGTAGGGGCAGACCCCGTCCAGAGGCCGCAGGACGCCGTAGAGGGCGGAGAGGATGCGCAGCCGCCCCTGGGCGGCGGAGAGTTCCCCTGGGGTGAGGGTCTGCGCCGCCAGGTGTTGGTAGGCAAGGCCGTGGTAGGCCAGGACCGCCGGAGCGGCGGGGGTATCCGGGGCAAAGCTCTGGCAGAGGGCAAAGGCATCCAGGGCCAGCTCCGGGCTCACCGAAAGGAGCCCCTCCAGCTGCCAGGGGGAATAAGCCCGCAGCAGGTCCCCCAGCTCCCGCGCCTCCTCCAAAAAAGCAGGGGTGGTGAGGGAGAGCCCTGGGGGACAGGGGGCGGGGGAGAGCCGCTTTGCGGGGGAGAGGATGACCAGCATAGGGCCCTACCGCAGCAGCCCCGGCACCGCCTCGGCCAGCAGTTGGGCCAGTTGGGCGTGTCCCTTTTTGGTCAGGTGCATCCCGTCCACGTGGTTGAATTCACACTGGGCGGCGTCCATGTAGTGCGCTCCCACAAGCTGGGCTTTGGGCTCCAGGAACTTCGGCAGCTCCCTGGATTTTTCCACGCAGCCCTTTCCCATAGGCTTCCCGCAGGGGTCCTGCTCCATCAGGGGCAGGATGGGGGGCGGACAGACGATGAGGATGTTGGGAGCCTTATCCCCCCAGCAATCCACGCTCTGGGCCTTTCGCACCAGCCGCTCCATCCCGATGGCGATGCAGGCGGCGTTGGCGCCCAGCCGCTCCTTTACATCGTTGGTGCCCAGCATGATGATGAGAAGGTCCACCACCTCGTGGCTTTTGAGGAGGGGGTAAATGACCCCCAGGGCGTCCATGCTCTCGTGGAGGGGGTCCGGGAAGACGGTGGTGCGGCCGCTGAGGCCCTCTTCGGTGACCAGGTAATCCTCCCCCAGGGCCTTTTGCAGCAGACAGGTCCACCGCTCATCCTCGTTGAAGCGGATGCCGCCGTCGGCGCAGTCGGTGGGGTCGGCGCAGTAGCCGTGGGTGTTGGAATCTCCGATACAGACGATGTGCTTTTTCATGTCTTTCATCCTTTCGTGGAAAAAGCCGCAGAACAGGTCCAAAAGGACCGGTCCCGCGGCTCTGGTCGTTTTTTACTGCTTGCCGTGAGATCAACCCTTGACAGCACCCATGGTGATGCCCTGGGTGAAGTACTTCTGGAAGGCGAGGAAGATGGCGATGATGGGGATGGCGGCCAGGGTGGCGCCGGCCATCAGGATGCCCACGTCGATGGACGTCTCCGCCTGGAGGGTGGCGATGCCCAGGGAGATGGTGTAGTTGTTGCCGCTGCCCAGCATGATGAGCTGGAGGAAGTAGTCGTTCCAGGAGTTGATGAAGGTGAAGATGGCCAGGGCCCCGATGCCCGGCTTCACCAGGTCCACCACGATGGTGGTAAAGGTCCGCCACTCGCTAGCGCCGTCGATGCGGGCGGCCTCCAGGATCTCGCCGGGGATGCCCTCGGAGAACTGCTTCATCAAAAAGACGCCGAAGGGCCAGCCCACGGTGGGGAAGATGACCGACCAGATGTTATCCCAAAGCCCCATAGCAGAGATCTCCTTGATGAGGGGGATGAGGATGACCTGCTTGGGCAGGGCCATGGCGCAGACGATGAGGGAGAAGAGCAGCGCCCGGCCGGGGAACCGCTTCTTGGCCAGGGCGTACCCCGCCATGGAGGCGGTGATGCAGGTGAGGACCATAGCCATCACCGCCATGAACACCGTGTTTAAGAGCCACCGGATGGCAGCCGGGACGGTGGGCCCCACCGAAAGCATGATGGGGGTCTTATCGGCGGTGAACAAGGCGCTGAAAGGAACCGCCAGCTCCCACAGGGGGGCAGTGCGGCGGGCAAACAGCCGGGCAAAGTTATCCAGGGTGAAGACGGTGGGGAACCACACCGGCGTCACCGAGTTGTACTCCTTGGCGATCTTAAAGGCGCCGGTGACGATCCAGTAGAGGGGGAACATAAAGAGGAAGGCCAGGATCACCAGGATGACCACCGACATGACGCCGTAGGCACCCTTGCGCTGAAGCTCTGATTTATTCATATCCCCACCCCCTTACTTTTCGGCCGCCAGCTTGAACTGGACGGCGGACAGGATGCCGATGAAGATGGCCAGGATCACGCCCATGGCGTTGGCGTAGCCGAAGTGGCCAAACTGCTCGGTGAGCTTAAAGGCGGTGTAGTAGATGTAATACATCACCGTGTTGGTGCCCGATCCGCCGCTGGTGAGCAGCTGGATGAGGGCGAAGCACTGGAAGGAGTTGATGGTGGTGATGACCAGTATGTACAGGGTGGTGGGCATCATCTGGGGCCACTTGACGTTCCAGAACACCTGGAAATCGGTGGCGCCGTCCACCTTGGCCGCCTCGATCTGGGTGGCGTCCACGTTGCCCAGAGCGGAGACATACAGCACGATGGGCTGCCCCACCGAGGTGGTGAACAAAATGAGGATGATGCACCATAGGGCGTACTTGCTGTCCCCCAGCCAGTTGATGTTCTTTTCGATGAGGCCCGCGCCCTTGAGGACGTAGTTCAGGATACCGGTGTAGTTATCGTACATCCACTTCCACACCACGGTGACGGCCACCGAGCCGGTGACCACCGGCAGGTAGAAGATGCACCGGAAGGCGGAGAGCACCGGACCGCTGAGCTTATAGATAGCGGAGGATACCCAAAGGGAAAAGGCGCAGACGGCGGGCACGCTCACCAGCACGATGACGAAGGTGTTGCGCAGCGCCTCCAGGAAGGTCTTATCGGAAAGAAGTTTCTGGAAGTTTAAAAGACCGATGAACTCGGTAGCGGCCTTGGCGTTCATATTCGCGTTGGTAAGGCTGTAGAAGATGCAGATGAACATGGGGAAAACGACGAAGCCCACAAAGAAGATGAGACTGGGGAGGAGGAAGAGGTAAGCGGTGCGGGCCTCCCGCATCATCAGCTCACGGCTTCGGAGAGTACCTGAGTTTGCCAAATCGATCGCCCCTTTCAAAATAGAAACACACCCTTCCCCCGCGCAAAGCGGGGAAAGGGTGCGCGAAACCCTTCGTTTCAGGAAATGATGTCAGAGGGGGGACTTAGCCGGCAGCAGCAGCATTGGCCTCAGCAACGCCGGCAGCCACGACAGTGGCGATGTCCTGACCCTCGCCTACATCCTGGAGCATATTCCACCAGGCGGTCCGGGCGCCGGCCCAGCCCTTAGTGACCTGATAGTAGTCACCCAGGAAGGGCATCAGGATCTGGTAGTCGTTCATGGTCTTGTCGTCAGCCCAGATGCCGGAAAGATCGGTGCCCTCGGCGGTGGAGCGGACGGGGAAGTAGTTGGCGGTCTTGACAGCCTCCACGGTGTGGGCGGAGTCAGCCATGTACTTGATGAACTTCTTGGCGTTCTCGATGCGGGTAGCGTCGCCGTTATCGAAGATGCCGAAGCCCCAGATGCCGCCGTTGAGCTTGGCGGTGCCGTCCTGAGAGGGGAAGCTCATGAAAGCGATCTCCTCGCCGGTCTGGGTCTGGCCCTCAGGGCCGTTGGCGGAGTTGGGGTTCTTCTGCTGGGCGATGTTCCAGCAGAAAGCCATCTTCAGGATGCCCTGGTAGAACTTCGCGATCTCATCGCCGCCGGCGAGAGAAGCATCAAAGTCAATGCCGTTGATCTCCTTGAGCTTCTGGAGAGCCTGGATATTCTTGGGGTCGTCCCAGGTGTACTTGGTGTGGGCAGCATCGGTGAAGGTGCCGCCATACAGGTTGTTGATAAGGACGCGGGTGCCCTGGTCGCCGCCCTGGCCGGCGCAGTAGACAGCGCCCACGGTCTGGCCGTACTTGGCGTACAGAGCGTCCACAGCTTTCAGGAAGTCATCGGTGGTCCAGGTGCGGGTCTCCAGGTTCAGGTACTGGTCGGCGCCGGCTTCCTTAAAGGCGTCCAGGTTCACCGCCATGCAGTGGGCGGTCATGACCAGGGGATACTCGTAGACAGCGCCGTCGGGAGCGGTGCAGGAGGCCAGAACGGATTCCTGGATCTCCTTCTTGTCGGTGTCGTCCAGCATATCCTTCAGGTCCACCATGTGGCCGTTGACGCCCCAGTTGGCGACCAGGCGCTCAGGGCCTTCCATGACCAGGTCGGGGGCGTTGCCGCCGGTGATGGCAGCGTTCACCTTGTCGTCGCCGTCGGCGTAAGCCAGGTACTCCACCTTGACTTCGATGCCGGTCTCAGCGGTGAAGGCGTCGGTGAGCTTCTTGACTTCGGCCTCCTGGCCCCAGTTGCCGATGGGATAGGTCCACAGGGTGATGGAGCCGCCGGCGGCGGGAGCGGGCTCCGGGGTGGAGCCGGGAGCCGAGGCCTCCGGGGTGGAGGCAGGGGAAGAGGGAGCGGCGGGCTGCCCGCCGCAGGCTGCCAGGCTGGCTACCATAAAGGCCGCCAGGAACATGGCGAGAATGCGCTTGATCTTCATAGAATACATCCTCCTTGTTGAATAAATCTTGCAAAAATAAACGGGTTCAAACTATTAAAATTGTACAGTGTTTTGGGCCGTATGTCAAGAGGAAAGAAAAATATTTTCAGAAAACACAGCGCATGAAAAAAATTTAGGCTCATTTCCTGGATGTTCCTGGAATACAAGGGAACACAAGGGACTTTTTACATCTGTGTCATCGCTGTGCCCCCGGCCCGGCGATTTCCCCGGAGCGGTTCCCTAAACAGGCAGTTAAAGGTTCCCGGCACCGAATAAGGCGGGTGTGCCCGATCCCAAACAGCCTCTTAAAGGCTCCCGTCACCGAATAAGGCGGGTGTGCCCGATCCCAAACAGCCTCTTAAAGGCTTCCGCCACCGATATATCCTCTGGATTTTTGAAAGGATCCCGCCTATGCTAGAGGAAAGGGGTGGTTACATATGTCGAAAAACAGAGGCGTGGGTGAAGCCGGCTGTCCGGAGGAGGCCGATCCGCCCGGAGCGGAGTCGTTTCGCTGCTCCATGGCGGTCACCCAGGTGTACCGCTACCGGGACGGAAGTATGTACGCCGTCTGTCCCCGGTGCCGCGTGACGATGGAGCGGGAATACCAATCCTATTGCGACCGCTGCGGCCAGTGCCTGGGATGGGCCTCCTTCGGCCGGGCGGCCGTGGTGAGGAAGCCGTAGATCCTTTTCCGCCGGCGGGGGGCCCGGATGGCTGCAAAGCATCCGGGCCCTTTGTGCATTACCGCTTCAGCAGCACCACGCTCACATCGTTGACGTTGGTGCCGGTGCCGCCGGTGATGACCAGCCCATCCACCTTCCGGAGGGCGTGGTAGGCATCGTTGCGCTGGAGGACCTCAAAGATCTCCACCCCCTGCTCCCGCAGGCGCTGCCGGGTGGTGCTGTCCACGTAGCCCCCGGCGGCATCGGTGGGGCCGTCGGTGCCGTCGGAGCCCACGGAAAACACCGCGGTGTCCCGCAGGCCGTCCAGCCCCTGGGCGGCGGCCAGGGCCAGCTCCTGGTTGCGGCCCCCCTTGCCGTCCCCGGTGAGGTGCACCACCGTCTCCCCCCCGGCGATGAAGGCCAGGGAGTGGTCCACATCCCGGTGATACCGGGCCACCGAGGCCAGGAAGCTCCCGGCCTCCCGCGCCTCGCAGGTGAGGCAGTCGGTGAGGACCACCGGCTCGTACCCCAGCTCCCGCGCGCTGGCCGCGGCGGCGGCGCAGAGCTCCCGGACGCTGCCGGTGATGTGGGTCTCCACATTGTGCAGGGCCTTGGGGGTCTCCTGGCGCAGCAGCTCCATGGCCCGGTCCGAGAGGGTGAGGCCGTACTTCTCCACAATGTCCAGGGCCTGGCGGCAGGTGGACTGGTCCGGGTAGGCCGGGCCGGAGGCGATCATATCCAGGGGGTCCCCGATGATGTCCGAAAGGACGATGGAAAAGACCCTGGCGGGGGCGCAGAGCTCCGCGTACCGTCCCCCCTTGACGGCGGAAAGGCGCTTTCGCACCGTGTTCATCTCCACGATGTCCGCCCCGCAGGCCAGCAGCTGCTTGGTGAGGCCGGTGAGCTCCTCCGGGGGGATGAGGGGCTTTTCAAAGAGGGCGGAGCCGCCGCCGGAAAGGAGGAAGAGCACCGTGTCCTCCGGCGTGAGGTCCTTCACCAGGTCGATGGCCGCCTGGGTGGCGGCGAAGGAGTTCTCGTCCGGCACCGGGTGCCCCGCCTCAAAGATCCGCAGGTTCCCGATGGGGCCCTTGGCGTGGTCGTACTTGGTGATGACCACCCCGTCCCGGATGCGGTCCCCCAGGAGGTCGTAGGCGGCTTTGGCCATCTGCCACCCCCCTTTGCCGGCGGCGGTGAGCAGCAGCCGCCCGGAGCCGAAGCGGTGGCGCTCCAGGGCGCGGCGCACCGCGGCGTCCGGCATGGCGGCGGCGATGGAATCCCGAATGATCTTGTCAGCGTCTTCCCGAAGGGTCATAATGAAAGCCTCCTCTGTCCTAAAGCTGTCAGGTTGCCTATTTTCTTCGGATAATAGGCCGCTATTTTTATTATAGTGCAAAACAGGAGAGGTTACAATCTTTTTGTGAAAAGAAAATCAGGAAAGGGTCCGCAGGGAGGCAAGATACTTTTCCTCGTACCCCCGGTAGGCCCGGATGTAGTCCGGGTCCTGCCCCTTGTGGAGGGCGTGGAGGTAGGCGTGGCTGTCCCCCTCCCGGCTGCCGGGGGCCAGCAGCACCCCGATGTTGGAGCAGTGGTCGGCGATGCGCTCCATGGAGGAAAGGGCCTCCACAAAGGCGAAGGCGGCGTCCACCGTGCAGTCCCCGTCCCGCAGGCGGCTGATGTGGCGGTCCTTCAGGTATTCCTCCGCCAGGTCCACCACCTGCTCCAGGGGTTCGATGCTCCGGGCCAGCTCCGGGTCCCGGTTTTCCCAGGCCCGGATGGCGGTATCCAGGATCTCGGTGACGGCGGCGCTGTACAGCTCCATCTCCGCTTTGGCCCCAGGGGAGAAGGAGATCCCCGCCTTTTCCAAAAGCTGGGCGTCCTCCAGGATGTTCTCCGCCTGGTCGGAGACCCGCTCCAGCTCCCCGATCATGTGCAGCAGCCGGGAGACCGCCCCCTTGCCCCCTTCGGTGAGGTGGCGGCGGGAAAGTTGGATGAGGTAGGTCTCCACCCGGTCCTGAAGGGTATCCACCAGCTTCTCCTGCCGCAGCAGGCGTGCGGCCTTTTCCTCCTCCACCCCGGAGAGGATCATCTCCCGCGCCAAGGAAAAATTCTCCTGGGCCAGGGCGGCCATCCGGCAGGTGGCGGCGTGGGCCTGCTCCAGGGCCAGTCCGGGGGAGACCAGCAGGAGAGGATCCAGGGCCAGAACGGCGGGATCCTCCTGGGGGGCTTGTCCCTCCCCCTCCTCCTGGGGGACCAGGAGGTAGACGCACCGCTCCAAAAGGCCCACAAAGGGCAGGAACAGCGCCGTCACCGAGACATTAAAGAAGGTGTGGAAGTTGGCGATGCCGCCTTTGTCGATGACATCCCCCCAGAAGGGCAGGCCGATGAGGTGCTGCACCCCGTAGATGCCGCAGAGGAACACCCCGGTGCCCAGAAGGTTCAGGGTGAGGTGGACCAGGGCGGCCCGCTTGGCGTTTTTGGAGGCCCCCACGCTGGCCAGGATGGGGGTGACGCAGGTGCCGATGTTCTGCCCCAGGATGATGGGCACCGCCGCCGCCCAGGTGATGGCCCCGGTGGAGGAAAGGGCCTGCAAAATGCCCACCGAGGCGGAGGAGGACTGGATGACCGCGGTGACTCCGGCCCCCACCAGCACCCCCAGGATGGGGTTGGTCATGGCCTGGAAGAGCTGGGCGAAGGCGGGCAGCTCCCGCAGGGGCCTCACCGCCGCCTCCATCTGGAACATCCCGGTAAAGAGCACCCCAAAGCCCAGGAGCATCTGTCCCACCTCCCGCAGGCGGTCCCCTTTGGCCAGCATAAAGAACAGGATGCCGGCGATGGCCATGGCGGGGGCCAGGGTGGTGGGGGCGATGAGACGCAGCAGAAAGCCCCCTTCCCCGCCGCTGAGACGGAGGATGTGGGCGGTGATGGTGGTGCCGATGTTGGCCCCCATGATGACCCCGATGGCCTGGCGGAGCTTCATCACGCGGGCGTTTACCAGCCCCACCACGATGACGGTGGCGGCGGAGGAGGACTGGATGGCGGCGGTGACCACCGCCCCCAGCAGCACCCCCCGCAGGGCGCTGCCGGTGAGCCGCTCCAGTATCTTTTCCAGCCGGCCCTCGGAGGCCTTCTCCAGGCTGCCCCCCAGTACCGACATCCCGTACAGGAAGAGGGCCAGCCCGCCGAACAGACTGACAAAACCAAAAAAGTCCAAATCCAATGTCCTCCCTAAAGTCGTGATGGGCTTCTCTTCTTTTGCGATCTGCCCCTATAATACCCAATTTATGGGGAAAAGGCAAGGCGGCGGCGCCGTTCCGTAAATTCCCCCCAAAATATTTATGGTAAAACGTCCGAATTTATGTTACAATTACAATAAAAGTTCCCCCATGGCGGGGGCGGTCCGCCATCGCTGTTTTTGACGAAAGGAGAAACGTCTATGAGTACTCCCCACAACGCGGCCGAAAAAGGCCAGTTCGCCAAGGTCTGCCTCATGCCCGGCGATCCCCTGCGGGCAAAGTTCATCGCGGAAAACTTCCTGGAGGACGCCCGGCTTGTCACCAGCGTCCGGGGGATGAACGGCTACACCGGCAAGTACAAGGGCCATCCCGTCTCGGTGATGGGCCACGGCATGGGGATGCCCTCGGTGGGCATCTACAGCTACGAGCTGTTCGCCTTCTACGATGTGGAGAAGATCATCCGCATCGGCTCCGCCGGCGGGATGCACCCCGACCTGGACCTGGGGGATGTGGTCATCGCCCAGGGCGCCTGCACCGATTCCAACTACGGCGCCCAGTATGACCTCCCCGGCCCCTTCGCTCCCATTGCGGATTACGGCCTCCTTTCCACCGCCGTGGGGATGGCCCAGAAGCAGGGCTGCAAGTTCATGGTGGGCAATGTCGTCTCCAGCGACTGCTTCTACAGCGCCCATCCGGAGCGCAGCGCGCGCTGGCTGGATATGGGTGTCCTCTGCGCCGAGATGGAGTGCGCCGCCCTCTACATGAACGCCGCCTACCTGAAGAAAAAGGCCCTGGGCCTCCTGACCATCTCCGACCTTATCAGTGACCCGGACCGGGCCATGACCGCCGAGGAGCGCCAGACCAAATTCCGGGATATGATGGCCATCGCCCTGGAGACCGCCATCGCGGAATGAAGAATTGGGGCTGCCGCCCCAAACCCCGCCTTCTTTTTCTTTTCGCGGGAAAAGAAAAAGAAGCAAAAAGAAAAGCGGCGTTCACCCTTCCCGCAAACCTCCCCTGAAAGGGGAGGTGTCTGGCCGATAGGCCAGACGGAGGGGTTTCCCCCGCTTTACATCCATTATAACAAAAGCCAAATGGCACAGCCCCGGAGCTTTTCGGCTCCGGGGCTGTTTTTAGCTTACCTCTAAATCCTTGCGCCGGCCATCCACTTGTGTCTCCGGCTCTAGTCCGGCATGGTCCGGGGCATCCGCCCGGAGGCCTTTAAATCGTCGGCGTACCAGCGGGAGCCGTTGCGGGCGTCAAAGCGGGCGGCGATGTCCGCGGCTTGGCTGTAGAAGTGGTCCGCCAGGGCCTGGGCGCTGTAGCTGCCGTCCTCCCGCCAGAGGGGGAACTCCTTCGGCAGCTCCAGGTGGACCGTATCCATCCGCTTCGCCAGCTCCCGGAAGGTGAGCCACGCCCCCTTGTCGTAGAGGTAGGAGAGGCGCTGGTCCCACATCCCCATGCGCCAGCTAAGGCGGCTCTCCGCCAGGGTCACCGCCCGGTCGTTGTCGGTGTGGGCCCAGCACTGGAGCACCGCCCCCACATAGTCCAGGTTGCTGCGGTCCTTGTTCCCCTTGCGGTAGAGGGATTCGGCGATGGGGGCCGCCGCCTTGTAGTCCCCGTGGCGGTAGTAGTCCTCCAGGTAGGCCATCCACATCTTCTGGGGGGTGTCGGCGCAGAAGGAGATTTTTCCCGCCTTGAGGGGCGCGGCGTACTCCTCCGCCCCCTCCCGGTCCCCGGCCAGCAGGCTGAGGCGGACGGCGTTGCTCCGCTCGCAGGCCCGGCAGTCGGAAATGGCGTCCCGGCCGGTCTTCCAGAACTTCCGGAAGCACTCGTAGGCCTTCTTCTGGTCCACGTAGATCATAAACTGGCACATCTGCCACCAGTAGGTGCGGTGGGCCAGGTTGAACCGCTTGGTGAGCCCCAGGAACTGGTTCATCAGCGTCTGCCACTGGGCCATGGGGATCTGGGGCAGGTGGGCGATGGGGTCGATGCCCATCTGCATGATCATCAGGTACATCTCCGGCCCGTTGGGGCCCAGGGCGTCCGGGTGCTCCTCGTAGATGGCCTGGAACTCCGCCGCCACCGGCATACACTTGGGCGGGTCGTCCCGGAAGGTGGCCTCGCAGGCGTAGTCGTACCGGAAGAAGAGCCGCCAGAAGTGATCCTGGGCCTCGTCCGCCTGGCGGATGGCATCGGCAATGGCTGCCATCCGGGGGGCGCCCTCCGGCAGCCGCTGGATGAGGTTCTGGAGGCCCCGGCCATTGAAGCTCTTGCCCCCTGCGGCCTTCTCCTTGTAGCTGTTGCCGTCTTTGCCTTTCATACTTATTTATTCCTCCTGCTTTACGTCAATGGATGGTGTGCTCCCAGCCGCAGGCGGGCAGCGGGCTGCCGGTCCGGGCAAAGTGGACGATGATCTCCGCCATCAGCGGCAGGTCATCGGTGGCGTGCTTTTTGGGGGTGGGGCCGTCCCCGGTGATGTTCAGCGGAGTTTCGTCGTGCGGACAGCCGCTGTTTACAAACTCGAAGTAGTTTTCCGCCTCCTTTACAATGTAGACGGTGGCCCAGCCCTCCCGGAAATCCGCCGCCAGGCTGTTTTCCCTCGTCTCGTCCTCCAGCTGCACCGACTGCGCCCGGCCGCTGCGGATATGCTCCGCCAGCCGGGACAGCACCTCCGGGGTTAGCTTTTCCCCCACGGTGTAGGGGATGCGCTCCTCCCTAGGGACATCCTTCCCGTAGGAGACGAACAGGGAGTGGATAAAAAGCACTTCGGCCATAAAACGATACCTTCCTTCCTACTTGTCATGAATGGCGGAAAAGGCTATACTTAAAATTGGTATCAGTTTTTCAACATCCGGAAAGGACGGTGCCCAGATGATGAAACCCAGCAGAGCGCTCCGGGAGCTTCTCCCGCCTATCCTAGTTTTTTTCCTCCTGTACGGCGCACTCCACATTTGCCTTAGCGGCCATTTAAGCGAGTATTCCATCACCCGGATGGTAGCCGCCAGTCTGGCGGCCGGCGGGGTGCTGGGGGCGGTTGGCGCCTGCTTTGCCCCAAAACGGGAGGGATGGCACTTTTGGCGGGAATTCCGGGTGTTCTGGTGCTGGTATGGGGTGGTACAGGTGGTAAGCTATGGGCTGATTTGGATCTGGTTCCGCTGCGATGCACCCATAGGCGGCCTCCTGTGGACGCTGTGGTACTGGTTCCCCCAGGCGGTGACGGTCACCTTTATGGTGCCCGGTGCGATTCTATACCACCTGACAAGCTACGCCGTCTACCGCCGCCAGCGGTTTTCCGGGATACGCCCCAGAGCAGACTAGTCCACGCCTCTTGCCGCCTCCTCCACCAGCCCCAGCAGGGACTGATTCATCAGCTTCAGCTCCCCGCCCCGGAGGGGGTGCCCCCCGGCCAGCAGGGCCTGGACATAGAGGACCCGCAGGGCGTCCTCCAGCAGCTCCCCCTCCGGCAGGCGGCAGAGCCGCCGCACCAGGGGATTGTTGAGGTTTAGGTAAAGGGTGGAGAGGGGAGCGGCCCCCTGGCCGGAGAGAAGGGAGCCCAGGGCGTCGGAGAAGAAGCTGTTCATCTCCTGGGCCGTCTCCACCTGGCGGAGAAAGCGGGAATCCTCGCTCACCGAATAGAGGCCGGGCAGCCCCGCCGGCAGAAAGCGCCGCAGCTCCCCCCGGCAGTCCAGGGGGGCCAGCACCCGGTTTGCCGCCCGGAGGAAGGAAAAGCCCTCCTCCTTCTCCGCCCGCGTGGGCTCCTCCAGCACCAGCTCCATCCCCTCCTCCCCCAGGGGGGAGAGGGGCAGGGAGCAGAAGCGGGCCAGCTTTGCCACCAGCTCCTGGTCGTAGACGTACCCGGTGCAGACGAGTAGCCGCCCCTGGGCCAGGAACACCGGCTTCAACTGCTGGAAGCGGGGGACCGAGGCCACCCAGCAGCCTTCCCCCGCCCGTTTCAGCGCCCGGCCGGTGAGGGTCCCCTGGGAGGTCTCGAAGGGGAGAAAGTCGATGAAGATGCGGAAGAGGGAGTCATCCCACACCGCCATGGATTTGATGGCTTGGGCGTGGATGTCCACCAGCCGGCGCAGCCGCTCCGGCTCCTCCTGGGAGAGGGTCTCCAGGTAGTCCCGCACCGCTCCGGCAAACTCCTGCCGGGCGGCGTCCAGCTCCCGGTCCTCGTAGAAGTCCTCCCGGCTGGCGGTGGGCCGCAGCCCCTGGGTATTGAGGAAGCACCGCAGGAAGAAGGCCCAGGGGGGCAGGAGGGTGTCCCCCCGCTCGGTGAGGAGCATCTGTTTTAGGTAGATGCGGTGCCCCTCCCTGGAGGAGGGGTCGGTGCGGTAGGGGAGGACAAAGGCCGCCCCGCTGAGGTGGGGGGTGGCGATGGGGAGGACGTCCAGAAATTCCTCCCCGAAGACCTGTTCCCCGAAGGCCAGGAGCTTTCCACGGCTGACGGAGGAAAAATCCCCCGGCACCCGGTTGACGGCTTCCGCCTCCCCGGCGAAGCAGACCGGCACCGGCAGAGCCAGGCCGTAGTAGCGCACCAGCCGCTCGATCTCCCGCCGGAAGAAGTACCGCTCCGCCCCCTTCTTGGCGGTGAGGGTGACGGCGGTGCCCACCACCCCCACCTCCAGGGGCTCCAGGGTGTAGGTGCCGTCGGGGTAGCCGGTCCAGACGTGGGCCGTCCCACCGCCGGCGGGCTGGGTCTCCACCACGATGGAATCGGACACCATAAAGCAGGACAAAAGGCCGATGCCGAACCGCCCGATGTAGTCCTCCGGGACGGTGCCGTCGGCTTCCAGGATGGTCTTGGAGGACTGGCCGATCACCGCCAGGAACCGGTGGATCTCCTCCTGGGTGAGGCCCGCCCCGTTGTCCCGCAGGGTGAGCTTTTCCCCAGGGGTAAGGGCGACGGTGATGCGCCCCCCGGTCCACTCCGGCTGGCGCTTTTTGCGCAGGGTGATGGCGTCGATGCCGTTTTGCAGCAGCTCCCGGAGGAAGACGTCGGGGCTTTTGTACAGGTGGTTGGAGAGGATGTCCAGCATTCCCCCCAGGTTCACCTGGAAGCGGAAGGTCTTTTCCGGGGCGGTCTCCGGATGTTCCATGATGACTTGGCTCCTTTCAGCCTTTTATTGGTGCAGGCTCAGGAAGGTCTCGGCGGCGTTTTGGAACAGCTCTTCGGTGAAGCAGAGGCGTATCAGCGACTGCTTCTGGGCCGCGAAGTAAGCGGTCCCCTTGTCGGTGATGATCTTAAAGAGGGCCTCCAGGCCGTGGTCCTCGATGACGAAGAGATACCCGAACTGGCACTGGGCGTAGGCCAGCTCCCGGTAGTCCTCCCCCTCCCGCAGCAGGTCCAGGGCCAGGTTCGCCAGATTCTCCTTCAGCTCCTGATTTTCGATCTCGTTTTTCTCCCGTGGCCTTTTTTCTTCCGATAACTCCATTGTGCATCCTGCCTTTCCTAATAATCAATCCGCACCGGTCCGCACCATGCCGGTGCCCTCCCGCAGCATAGCCAGGGCCTTGTCCCGTATCTCTTCGGAGAAGAAGCCCATGGATTCATCCGGCAGGTCGCCGGGGCCCAGGTCCCGGTCGGCCCGGTCCCGGCGGTAATAGCCGATGGTGTGCAGGGTGAAGGTGTGGACCCTGCGGGTCTGGGTCCCCCGGCCAACGGCCACCTTCCGCTCCTCCCCAGGGCGGATCTCCCGGAGGTCGGCCAGGCGCACCAGGATGGCGTAGGGGTAGCCCCCTATCAGGCAGGCGTAGTGGGGGGTGAGGACAAAACGGGCGGGGGTGTGGTTGGAGCCGAAGCCCACCATCTCAAAAAAGATGCGCTGTCTCGGATCATCGCGGGCGGCCAGCATCTCCGCCCCTAGCTGCTCCCGTTCCCCCTCCGGGATGCCGGCGGTCTCCACCGCCTGCCGGACCAGTTTGCGGTACTTGCCGCTGCGCAGGCCAAACCGCAGGCAGAGGTAGATGACGCCGCAGACCACCGCGCCGCAGAAGAACCCGCCCACCGCGCCGTAGAAAGCGTCCTCCGGGCTCATGCGGTCCACGAAGCCCACCGCCCCCATAAAGAGGGTGAGGAACACAAGGACGATGGGGATGGTGATATGGGTGGTGGTGCGCATCAGCTTTTTGCGGTATCCGGCGATCCATTTGGATTCATAGTCCATCCAGGCCTGGTAGTTGTTTCCCATCTTGATGTCACATCCTTTGCATATATAAATAGGTAAGGACCGGACAGGATCCGGGGGAGGGTCTGTCCTGGGTCACTGCCCCTGGCCGCCCCAGATCTGGATCCGCTGGGTAAAGACCGGCTTCCCGTCCATCTTGGCGATGACGGTGACGGCGGTGGGAACGAAGCTGGTCCCTTGATACTCCGGGGCGCACTCGTAGCCGTTCACCTTTTCCTGGCGCAGCAGGTCCTCCACCATGTCGTCGCACCGGTCCTTGAGGGCCGCCGCCACCGGCGGCACAAAGAGGCGGTTGCGCTCCGATCCCTCCCCGCCAAAGCGCAGGGGCATCATATACATGGGGGCCAGTGTCCCCGCCCTTGCCAGCTCCTGCGCCTTCTGCCGGTCCACATGGGAAAAATCCGGGCCGGGGCCGGGAGCCGGCTCCTGCACTTCCCCTTTTTTCTTCCGGAAGTCGAAAAATCCCATACCAAACGCCTCCCTAATATAGATCGGTATCCTTATTGTAGCACCAGAGGGGGATGCCCCGCAAGGGCTGCCCGCGGCGCAAAATTTTTTCCGGAAAAGCGAAAAAAACCCTTGCATTCCTGGTGCGGACATGGTATTATACTAGGGCGTGACTGCACATAGATATGCGATGATGCGGGAGGTGGCCGCGTCCGGAGGGCCCGAAGGGGCGTTTTCCGGAGCCCTGCGACGGCAGGGTATGCGGGGAATTTCCGCGGAGTATGTCCGATTTGAAACCGGGCGGCTTGGAATACTGGCAAGACGCGGCCCCAGGCGGGGTGCGTCCTTGGCGTATGGGTTCCCGGAGGAACCGCGCCCCAGAAAAAAGGGGCAGGCGGTTTCCCGGATTTTCTTATGCGGCGGGACGAAACACCCGGCGGGGTTTGCGGCAAGATCAGTAGAAACAACCGTCGCCAAACAGTCAAAAATTTTAGGAGGCGATGAATAAGTGGCAGTCAAGGAGAAGATCCGAATCAGGCTCAAGAGCTACGACCATCAGCTGGTGGACACCGCGGCGGAGAAGATCGTGGAAACGGCGAAGCGCACCGGCGCCCGCGTATCCGGTCCCATCCCCCTCCCCACCGAGCGGGAGATCGTCACCATCCTGCGGGCGGTCCACAAGTACAAGGACAGCCGGGAGCAGTTTGAGATGAGGACCCACAAGCGGCTCATCGACATCCTGCGGCCTTCCAACAAGACCGTGGAGGCCCTGCGGGGCCTGGAGCTCCCTCCGGGAGTCGAGATCGAGATCAAGGCCTAACGAAAACCCAAAGAACCCTGCGCCGGGCGGTCCCGGCAAGGTCATGTTGGCTCTCCCCTAACCAAAGAGTCAACCAATAACCGTACAGGAGGAATTACACAATGGAAAAGTGCATCATCGGCAAAAAGATCGGCATGACCCAGCTTTTTGACGAGAACGGGAACATCGTCCCCGTCACCGTGGTGGAGGCTGGCCCCTGCGTGGTCGTCCAGAGAAAGACAACCGAAAACGACGGTTATGACGCCGTGCAGATCGGTTTCGGGGCGGTCAGCGACAAGCGGCTCACCAAGGCCCTGAAGGGCCACTTCGCCAAGGCGGACGTGGCCGCGAAGCGGGTGCTGCGGGAGTTCCGGCTCTCCCAGATCACCCTGGCGGTGGGGGACATCATCAAGGCGGATACCTTCACCCCCGGCGACAAGGTGGATGTCTGCGGTACCTCCAAGGGCAAGGGCTACGCCGGCACCATCAAGCGCTGGCACAACCACCGCCTCAAGGAGACCCACGGTTCCGGCCCTGTCCACCGCCACGCCGGTTCCAACGGCGCCTGCTCCAGCCCCAGCCGGGTCTTTAAGGGCAAGCGCCTGCCGGGCCACATGGGCTCCGAGCGCGTCACCGTCCAGAACCTGGACATCGTGAAGGTGGACGCGGAGAACAATCTCATCGCCATCCGGGGCGCCGTGCCCGGCCCCAAGAACGGCATCGTCTATATCACCGACAGCGTCAAGGCGTAAGGAAGGAGGAATTTACAATGCCAAAGGTTACGATTTATGACATGACCGGCAAGAGCGTTGGAGAAAAAGACCTTTCTGATGCCATTTTCGGGATCGTCCCCAACAAGGTGGTCCTCCACGCCGTCATCAAGAACTACCTGGCCAACCAGCGCCAGGGCACCCAGTCCACCCTCACCCGCACCGAGGTCTCCGGCGGCGGCAAGAAGCCCTGGAGGCAGAAGGGCACCGGCCACGCCCGGCAGGGCAGCACCCGCGCCCCCCAGTGGACCCACGGCGGCATCGCCCTGGGCCCCAAGCCCCGGAGCTACCGCTACGCCCTCAACCGCAAGATGAAGGTGCTGGGCCTCAAGTCCGCCCTCTCCGCCAAGGTGCTGGAAAATGACCTGGTGCTGGTGGATGACATCAAGGTGGAAGGCTACCGCACCAAGGCCGTCGTGGCGATGCTGAAGGCCCTGGGCGCGGACCGCAAGGCCCTCATCATCACCGCCGATGCGGACCCCGTCCTGGTGGGCAGCGCCCGGAACATCCCCGGCGTCAAGACCACCATCGTGGGCTCCCTGAACAGCTACGACATTCTGAACGCCGGCAAGCTGGTGGTCTCCGTGGCCGCCGCCGAAAAGCTGGAGGAGGTGTACAGCAAATGAAGACCGCTCACGACATTATCCTGGCCCCTGTGATCACCGAGAACTCCATGGAGGCCATGGCCCAGCGCAAATACACCTTTAAGGTGGCCCGTTCCGCGGGCAAGATCGAGATCGGCAAAGCGGTGGAAGCCCTCTTCCCCGGCACCAAGGTGGCCGCTGTGAACACCATGAACTGCCGCGGCCGCATGAAGCGCATGGGCCGCTACCAGGGCATGACCCCCGCCTGGAAGAAGGCCATCGTCACCCTCACCGCCGACAGCAAGGGCATCGAGTTCTTCGAGTCCATGCAGTAAGCGGGGCGGAGAAGGACGGCCGCCGGGCCAGCCCGGACCGGCCGAAAAAACGCCGGGGATGAAAAGCCCCGGAGGTATGGGGTGTTCCGAGCCCCGCTAATCATAACAAGGAGAGTGAACCGTCAATGGCTATCAAAGCATATAAGCCCACGACACCCGGCCGCCGCGGCATGACCGTGACCGATTACTCCGGGCTGTCCAAGGTGGCCCCGGAAAAGAGCCTCCTGCGGCCTCTGAAGAAGAACGCCGGACGCAACAACACCGGGCGCATCACCGTCCGCCACCACGGCGGCGGCAACCGCCGCAAGTACCGCGTCATCGACTTCAAGCGGGATAAGACCGATATGCCCGCCAAGGTCCTGACCCTGGAGTACGACCCCAACCGCACCGCCCACATCGCCCTGGTGCAGTATGAGGACGGGGAGAAGCGCTACATCGTGGCTCCCCACGACCTGAAGGTGGGGGACACCATCCTGTCCGGCGCCGCCGCGGACATCAAGCCCGGCAACGCCCTGCCCCTTTCCAGCATCCCCGTGGGTACCTTCATCCACAACATCGAGCTCTACCCCGGCAAGGGGGCCCAGCTGGCCCGCGCCGCCGGCATCCAGGCCCAGTTGATGGCTAAGGAGAACGGCTACGCCATGGTCCGCCTCCCCTCCGGCGAGCAGCGCAACGTCCCCGACCAGTGCATGGCCACCATCGGCCAGGTGGGGAACATCGACCACGGCAACGTGAACATCGGCAAGGCCGGCCGCACCCGGCACATGGGCATCCGCCCCACCGTCCGCGGCTCCGTCATGAACCCCTGCGACCACCCCCACGGCGGCGGCGAGGGCAAATCCCCGGTGGGCCGTCCCGGCCCTGTCACCCCCTGGGGCAAGCCGGCCCTGGGCTACAAGACCCGCGGCAAGCACAAGAGCTCCGACAAGTTCATCGTCAAGCGTCGGAACGCGAAATAAACGGAAGGAGGCAGATGTAATATGGGTAGAAGCGTTAAAAAGGGACCATTTGTCCAGCCCAAGCTCCTGGAGAGAGTCCGGAAGCTCAATGAGGAAGGCAAGAAGGACGTCCTGCGGACCTGGAGCCGTGCCTCCACCATCTTCCCGGACTTTGTGGGGCGCACCATCGCCGTCCACGACGGCCGGAAGCACGTCCCGGTGTACATCACCGAGGATATGGTCGGCCACAAGCTGGGGGAGTTTGCCCCCACCCGGACCTTCCGGGGCCACGCCGGCGCCAAGAAGACCAAATAACGGACCGAAAGGAGGAAAAAACACATGGAAGCAAGGGCTTACCTGAGACATGCCCGCATCTCGCCCCGCAAGGTGCAGATCGTTCTGGACCTCATCCGGAACAAGCCTGTGAACGAAGCGGCGGCGATCCTCAAATACACCCCCAAGGCCGCCTGTGAGCCTCTGGCGAAGCTGCTGGCCAGCGCCGTGGCCAACAAGGAATAAGCTGAAAGAGGAGGTAAACTATGGGCCAAAAAGTAAATCCCCACGGTCTTCGCGTGGGAGTAATCAAGGATTGGGATTCCCGCTGGTTTGCTCGTGACGATGCTTTCGGCGACATCCTGGTGGAGGACTACAACCTGCGGAAGTTCCTCAAGAAGAACCTCTACTCCGCGGGGGTACCCAAGATCGAGATCGAGCGCACCCCCACCACCGTGCGCATCCACATCCACTGCGCCCGTCCCGGCGTGGTCATCGGCAAGGGCGGCGCGGAGATCGAAAAGCTCCGCCAGACCTGCGAGAAGATGGTCAACAAGGGCAAGGAGCAGCACCTGGCTGTCACCGTCAACGTGGTGGAGGTAAAGCAGCCGGATAAGAACGCCCAGCTGGTGGCGGAGTCCATCGCCCAGCAGCTGGAGGGCCGCGTCTCCTTCCGCCGGGCCATGAAGAAGGCCATCGGCAACGCCATGCGCTTCGGGGCCAAGGGCATCAAGACCCAGGTCTCCGGCCGCCTGGGCGGCGCGGAGATCGCCCGCACCGAGCACTATCACGAGGGCACCATCCCTCTGCAGACCCTCCGGGCCGACATCGACTACGGCTTTGCGGAGGCCGCCACCCAGTACGGCCGCATCGGCGTCAAGGTTTGGATCTACGCCGGCGAGGTGCTGCAGGACAAGAAACCTCACAGAGAAGGAGGTAACAAATAATGCTTCTGCCCAAGAGAGTGAAGTACCGCAGGGTACACAGAGGCCGCCTCACCGGCAAGGCCATGCGGGGCAATGTCGTGAACTACGGCGATTTTGGCCTCCAGGCTCTGGAGCCCGCCTGGGTCACCTCCAACCAGATCGAGGCCGCCCGTATCGCCATGACCCGTTACATCAAGAGAGGCGGACAGGTCTGGATCAAGATCTTCCCCGATAAGCCCATCACCGAAAAGCCCGCCGAGACCCGCATGGGTTCCGGTAAAGGCTCCCCGGAGTACTGGGTGGCGGTGGTCAAGCCCGGCCGCGTGATGTTCGAGATCGGCGGCGTGCCGGAGGAGACCGCCCGCGAGGCTATGCGCCTGGCCGCCTACAAGCTGCCTGTGAAGTGCAAGTTCATCAAAAAGGAAGGGAGTGCTGAGGAATGAAACCAGCTGAGATCCGCGAACTTTCCATGGCCGAGCTGAACCAGAAGCTCACCGACCTGAAGGCAGAGCTCTTCAACCTCCGCTTCCAGCACGCCATCAACCAGCTTGACAACCCCCTTCGCCTCCAGATCGTCCGCAAGGACATCGCCAGGGTGAAGACGGTGATCCGCGAGAAAGAGCTGAAGGCTCAGTGAGAAGGGAGGACGAAACTGTGAGCGAAGCGAGAAACCTGCGTAAGACCAGGGTGGGCGTCGTCGTCAGCGACAAGATGGACAAGACGGTGGTCGTGGCCATCAAGGACAACGTCCGGCACCCCCTCTATAAAAAGATCATCAAGCGCACCGTAAAGTTCAAGGCTCATGATGAGGAGAACGCTTGCGGGATCGGCGATAAGGTGATGATCATGGAGACCCGCCCCCTGTCCCGCGACAAGAGATGGCGCGTGTGCCAGATCATCGAGAAGGCTAAGTAAAGGAGGAACGCTCTGTGATTCAGATGCAGACCTATCTCAAGGTGGCCGACAACACCGGTGCCAAGGAACTGATGTGCATTCGTGTGCTGGGTGGCTCCAGGAAGAGATACGCCAACATCGGCGACGTGGTGGTTGCTTCCGTCAAGAAGGCTGCCCCCGGCGGCCAGGTGAAAAAAGGCGAGGTAGTGAAGGCGGTGATCGTGCGTTCCGCCAAGGGGCTGCGCCGGGAGGACGGCACCTACATCCGCTTTGACGAGAACGCCGCGGTCATCATCAAGGAAGATAAGAACCCCAAGGGTACCCGTATCTTTGGGCCTGTTGCCAGAGAGCTGCGGGAGAAGGAATACATGAAGATCCTCTCCCTGGCCCCGGAAGTGCTGTAAGGAGGTGTCGCGAGAAATGGCAAAGCTGCACGTAAAAACCGGCGACACCGTCGTCATGCTCTCCGGCCGGGATAAGGGCCAGAAGGGCAAAGTTCTCCAGGTGAGCCCCAAGGAGGGCAAGGTCATCGTAGAGGGCCGCAACCTGGTGACCAAACACGTCAAGCCCCGCCGCCAGGGTCAGGCCGGCGGCATCATCAAGGCGGAGGGCGCCATCTACGCCTGCAAGGTGCAGACCGTCTGCCCTAAGTGCCAGAAGGCCACCCGCCCCGCCCACAAGATCGAGGGCGGCAAGAAGGTCCGCGTGTGCAAGCACTGCGGCGCAGAATACTAAGTAAGGAGGATTTGGAACATGGCTCGTTTGAAAGATACCTACAAAAGCGAGATCGCGCCTGCTCTGATGAGCAAGTTCGGTTACAAGAGCGTCATGCAGATCCCCAAACTTGAAAAGATCGTCATCAACTGCGGATGCAGCGAGCTGCGGGAGAACCCCAAGGTGCTGGATTCCATCATGGGGGACCTGGCGAAGATCACCGGCCAGCGCCCGGTGGCCACCAAGGCCCGCAAGTCCGTTGCGAACTTCAAGCTCCGGGAGGGCATGGTCATCGGCGCTAAGGTCACTCTGCGGGGGGACCAGATGTACGAGTTTACCGACCGCCTTTTCAATGTGGCGCTGCCCCGTGTCCGGGACTTCCGCGGCATCAACCAGAACGGCTTTGACGGCAAGGGCAACTTCAACATGGGCATCAAGGAGCAGCTCATCTTCCCGGAGATCGACTATGACAAGATCGATAAGGTCCGGGGCATGAACATCACCTTCGTCACCACCGCAAAGACCGACGAAGAGGCCAAAGAGCTCATCACCCTGCTGGGCGCACCGTTTGAAAAGTAAGGAGGTAGAGAAAAAATGGCAAAACTGTCTATGAAGCTCAAGCAGCAGGCCCCCGCGAAGTTCTCTACCAGAGCGTACAACCGATGCAAGATCTGCGGCAGGCCCCACGCGTACCTGCGCAAGTACGGCATCTGCCGCATCTGCTTCAGAGAGCTGGCGTACAAGGGCCAGATCCCCGGCGTCCGGAAAGCAAGCTGGTAAGAGAATAGCAAGAAGGAGGTTCAGCAAATGCATATCACCGATACCATCGCCGATATGTTGACCCGCATCCGCAACGCGAATTCGGCCAAACACGATACGGTCGATATTCCCGCGTCCAAGATGAAGACTGCTATTGCTCAGATTCTTCTCGACGAGGGGTATATCAAAGGTTTCACCGTCCAGGAGGACGGCAAACAGGGGGTCATCCACATGACACTGAAGTATGGCCCCGGCAAGACGCCCATCATCCAGGGCCTCCGCAGAGTCTCCAAACCCGGCCTGCGCATCTACACCAGCTGCGAGGATATGCCCCGTGTGCTGAAGGGACTTGGCGTCGCCATCCTTTCCACCTCCAAGGGCGTCATCACCGATAAGCAGGCCCGTAAAGAGAATGTCGGCGGCGAAGTCCTGGCATTTGTCTGGTAAGGGGGTAGGAAGAGATGAGCAGAATCGGAAACAAACACATCGACATCCCCGCCGGCGTAGAGGTGAAGATCGAGGGCCACACCGTCACCGCCAAGGGCCCCAACGGCACCCTCACCCGCACCTTTGACAGCCGCATGGTCATCGAGATGGAGGGCAGCGTCATCACCGTAAAGCGGCCGGATGACAGCAAGGAGTGCAAGAGTCTCCACGGCCTCACAAGAACCCTGATTCACAACATGGTTGAAGGCGTGCATAAGAATTTCACCAAAGAGCTTGAAATTAACGGCGTCGGGTACCGTGCCGCAAAGCAGGGTAGCAACCTGGTTATGAACCTGGGCTTTTCCCATCAGGTGATCATGCCTGAGGTCCCCGGCATCAAGATCGAGGTCCCCCAGCCCAACCGCATCACCATCATCGGGCCGGATAAGGAGCAGGTGGGCCAGTTCGCCGCCGAGGTCCGTGAGAAGCGTCCGCCCGAACCCTACAAGGGCAAGGGCATCAAGTACGTCGGCGAGACCATCATCCGCAAGGAAGGCAAAGCCGGCAAGGGCAAGAAGTAAGGGAAGGAGGAGTATTTAAGTGGTTACCAGAAAGAACAGCAAGGAAGCCCGTAAGAAGGTCCGCGCCCGCATCCGCGCCAAGATCTCCGGGACTCCGGAGCGGCCCCGTTTGGCCGTTTTCCGCTCCGCCAACCATATCTATGCCCAGCTCATCGATGACACCGCCGGTGTCACCCTGGCCGCCGCCTCCAGCCTGGATAAGGGCTTTGAGGGCAGCGGCGGCAACAAGGAGGGTGCCCGCAAGGTGGGCCAGATGATCGCCGAGCGCGCCAAGGCGAAGAAGATCGAGGAAGTGGTCTTTGACCGGGGCGGATTCATCTACCACGGCCGCGTCAAGGAGCTGGCCGAGGGAGCCCGCGAAGGCGGTCTCAAGTTCTAAAGAAGGAGGGATACTTTTGGCAAGAATCGACGCATCCAAACTGGATCTGAATGAAAAAGTAGTGGCCATCAACCGCGTCAGCAAAACGGTCAAGGGCGGCCGTATCTTCAAGTTCGCTGCCCTGGTGGTCGTGGGCGACGGCAATGGCCTGGTGGGTTTTGGCCTTGGTAAGGCCTCCGAAGTTCCCGACGCCATCCGCAAGGGCATTGAGGACGCCAAGAAGCATATGATCAAGGTCTCCCTGAAGGGGACCTCCATCCCCCACGAGGTCATCGGCAAATTCGGCGCCGGCGAGGTGCTGATGATGCCCGCCCCGGAGGGTACCGGCGTTATCGCCGGCGGCCCTGTCCGCGCGGTGCTGGAAGTGGCCGGCATCCGGGACATCCGTACCAAGTGCCTGCGCTCCAACAACCCCTGCAACGTGGTCACCGCCACCATCAAGGGTCTGGCCTCCCTCCGGGATGCCGAGCAGGTGGCTGCCGTCCGCGGCAAGTCCGCCAAAGAGATTTTAGGATAAGGAGGCAGCGAAATGGCACAGCTTAAGATCAAACTGGCAAAGAGCCTCTCTGGCAGGAAGAAGAACCATATCGCCACTGCCTACTCCCTGGGCCTCCGGAAGATCGGCCAGAGCACTGTACAGCCGGATAACGCGGCCACCAGAGGCAAGATCGCTACCATTTCCCACCTCGTTGAGGTGGAGAACGCGTGAACGTAAGGAGGTGCAGGTAACCATGAAACTGAGTGAACTTTCCCCCGCTCCCGGTTCCGTCAAGAAGAGCTTCCGCGTGGGGCGCGGCAACGGTTCCGGCGCGGGCAAGACCGCGGGCAAGGGCCACAAGGGCCAGAACGCCCGCTCCGGCGGCGGTGTCCGTCCGGGTTTTGAAGGCGGCCAGATGCCCCTTCAGCGCCGGGTCCCCAAGAGGGGATTCGTGAACATCTTCGCCACCCGGTACGAGGCCATCAATGTGGACCAGCTGGACCGCTTTGAAGATGGCTCCGTGGTGGATGAAGCGGCCATCGTCGCAGCCGGCCTGGTCAAGAACACTCGTGACGGCATCAAGATCCTTGGCAGAGGCGAACTCACCAAGAAGCTGACCGTCAAAGTAGCGGCTTTCTCCAAAGGCGCTAAGAGCAAGATCGAGGCTGCCGGCGGAAAGGCCGAGGTGGTATAAATGATTGAGACCCTGAGAAACGCGTGGAAGATCGAGGACCTTCGCAAGAAGCTCATCTACACCATGCTGATCCTCCTGGTGGTCCGCATCGGCTCCGCCATCCCGGTGCCCTTCCTGGATCCCACTTCTCTGCGGCTCATGGTAAACGAGGGAGGGAACCTCCTGGGCTATCTGGATATGCTCACCGGCGGCGCCTTTTCCAACGCCACGCTCTTCGCCCTTTCCATCTCTCCCTACATCACCGCCTCCATCGTCATCCAGCTCCTCACCGTGGCCATCCCGGCCCTGGAGCGGATGGCCAAGGAGGGCCCGGAGGGACAGGAGCGGCTGAAGAAGATCACCCGCTACACCACGGTGGCCCTTTCGGTCCTCCAGGCGGCGGCGTATTACGTCATGTTCCGCAACACCCCCGGCGCCCTGGCCTACACCACCGGCGCCTCCGGTGCCCTGGCGGCAGTCACCATCATCACCGCCTTTACCGGCGGCTCCATGCTGGTGGTCTGGCTGGGGGAGCGCATCGACGAAAAAGGCATCGGCAACGGCATCTCCCTCATCCTCTTCGCCGGCATCGTCTCCCGCGTGCCCTCCTCCGTCCTGGGCCTCATCGACACCATGATCAAGGCGGGCGGCATCATGTGGCTGTGGGTGCCCCTCACCGGCGTCATCTTCCTCCTGGAAGTCGCCTTCATCGTCCTGATGAACAACGCCGAGCGCCGCATCCCCGTCCAGTATGCCAAGCGCGTGGTGGGCCGCAAGATGTACGGCGGCCAGAGCTCCTTTATGCCCATCAAGGTGAACATGAGCGGCGTTCTGCCGGTCATCTTTGCTTCCACCTTCCTGGCCATCCCCGGCACCATCGGCGGATTCCTGAACCTGAACCCGGTGGAGCACCCCTACTGGACCATGTTCTTCAATATGTTCAGCTACCGCTCCGCTCTGTACGCGGTGCTGTACTTCCTGCTGATCATCGGCTTCAACTACTTCTATATCGCCATCCAGTATAATCCCATCGAGATGGCCAATAACCTCCGTAAGAACAACGGCGCCATCCCCGGCATCCGTCCCGGCAAGCCCACCTCGGACTTCATCACCAAGGTCATCTCCAAGATCACCCTGGTGGGGGCGCTGATGCTGGCGGCCATCGCCATCCTGCCCATCCTCATCACCGCCGTCACCGGCATCAATGTCGCCCTGGGCGGCACCTCGGTCATCATCCTTGTGGGTGTTGCCCTGGATACGGTGCGCAGCCTGGAGAGCCAGATGATGATGCGCCACTACAAGGGCTTCCTGGAGTAAGGAGGAGCATATGAACCTGATCCTATTAGGAGCCCCCGGAGCGGGGAAGGGCACCCAGGGTGAGATCATCCGGGAGCGCCTGGACATCCCCTCCGTCTCCACCGGCGTCATCCTGCGGGAGGCCATCAAGGCCGGCACCCCCCTGGGGCAGCAGGCCAAGGCCATCATCGACCAGGGGGGCCTGGTCCCCGATGAGGTGGTGAACGGCATCGTAAAGGAGCGGCTGGCCCAGGAGGACTGCCAAAACGGCTTCATCCTGGACGGCTTCCCCCGCACCCTGCCCCAGGCCCAGGCTCTGGACCAGATGGGCGTGCGCATCGATAAGGTGCTGTACATCCAGGTCCCCGATGCGATCATCGAGGAGCGGCTGGGCAACCGCCGGGTCTGCGAGGGGTGCGGCGCCACCTACCACCTCATCAATCAGCCCTCCTCCGCGGGGGACCTGTGCGAAAAGTGCGGCGGCAAACTCATCATCCGCAAGGATGACAAACCGGAGACCATCCGGGAGCGGCTGGCCACCTACCACCAGATGACCGAGCCCCTGGCGGACTACTACCGGGCCCAGGGCAAGCTCTCCGAGATCGACGGCAGCACCACCATCGAGGCTGCCACCGAAGCTACTCTCAGGGCTCTGGAGGGGCAGGAATGATCGTCCTGAAAACCAGCCGTGAGCTGGAGCTGATGCGGGAGGCCGGAAGGATCTCCCACCTGGCCCTGATGGCAGGGGTGAAGGCGGTGCGGCCCGGTGCCACCACTATGGACATCAACCGGGCGGTCCACGACGTCATCCTCTCCTTTGGGGCCACCCCCTCCTTCCTGGGGTACGGCGGTTTCCCCGCCGCGGCCTGTGTTTCGGTAAACGAAGAAGTGATACACGGCATCCCCAGCAAGCACCGGAAGATCCGGGAGGGGGACATCGTCAGCATCGACACGGGGGCCATCTACAAGGGCTTCCACGGCGACAACGCCTTTACGGTGGCCGCCGGGACCGCCTCCGACCAGTGCCGGGAGCTGATGGAGGTCACCCAGCACTGTCTGGAGCTGGCCATCCGGGCCGCCCAGCCGGGGAACCGCCTGGGGGACATCGGCTCCGCGGTGGAGCAGTACGCCCGCAGCCACGGCTTTGGCGTGGTGCAGGAGTACGTGGGCCACGGCATCGGCACCGAGATGCACCAGGAGCCGGAGGTGCCGAACTTCGGCAAGGCCGGCCACGGGCTGCGGCTGCGCCCCGGCATGACCCTGGCCATCGAGCCCATGATCAACATGAAGGGGGACGGGGTCTGCCAGGACAAAAAGGATGGCTGGACCATCCGCACCGCCAGCGGCCTGCCCTCGGCCCACTTTGAGAACACGGTGGCCATCACCGAAAACGGCCCGGTGATCCTCACCAGGCCGTAGGGGAGGGCGCCATGTTCAAAGAGGGACAGGTGGTCTATTCCGCCGCCGGGCACGACGGGGGGAGCCTCTATGTGGTGGTGGCAGTGGAGGAGGGCGGCTTCTGTCGCATCGCCGACGGCCGCCGCCGGAGGCTCGCGAGCCCCAAGAAGAAGAACCAGAAGCATCTGCGCCCCACCCAGATGCGGGTGGAGCTGGAAGAGATCGGGTCGGACCGGGCCCTGCGCGGGGCCTTGGCGGCCCTGTGCCACACAGAACCGGCCAAGGAGTAAGGGAGGCATTTGCAAATGTCAAAGAAAGATGTGATCGAAGCCAAGGGCACCGTTGTGGATGCCCTCCCCAACGCGCAGTTCTGGGTAGAGCTGCCCAACGGGAGCAGGATCCTGGCCCATATTTCCGGCAAGCTCCGGATGAACAACATCCGCATCCTTCCCGGAGATCAGGTTACGGTGGAGCTTTCCCCCAGCGACATCCACAAGGGACGCATCACCTGGAGAACCAAGTAACCATCCGCAGGGGAGCTTTGGCCCCCGGAGAAAGCACAAGGAGGTATTTTCCCATGAAAGTCAGACCTTCGGTAAAGCCCATGTGCGAAAAGTGCAAGATCATCAAGCGCAAAGGCCGCATCATGGTCATCTGCGAGAACCCGAAGCACAAGCAGCGTCAGGGTTAAAAGGAAAAAGTAGGAGGTGCACATTTATGGCTCGTATTGCTGGTATCGACCTGCCCAGAGAGAAGCGGGTGGAAATCGGCCTGACCTATATCTTCGGCATCGGCCGGCGGACCGCCAAGGACATCCTGGCCGCCACCGGCGTGGACCCTGACACCAGGGTGAAGGACCTCACCGAGGACGACGAGGCGAAGATCCGTGAATACATCGACCACCACCTGATGGTGGAAGGCGACCTGAAGCGGAACGTGGCGCTGAACATCAAGCGCCTGGTGGAGATCGGCTGCTACCGCGGGATGCGCCACACCAGAGGGCTGCCGGTGCGGGGACAGCGCACCAAGACCAATGCCCGCACCCGCAAAGGCCCCGCCAAGACCATCGCCAATAAGAAGAAATAAGGAGGGACAGGAGAATGGCGAAGACTCCCGCAAAAAAGACCGTGATTCGCAAGCGCCGCGAGCGCAAGAACATCGAGCGCGGCGCCGCTCACATCCAGTCCACATTCAACAACACCATCGTCACCATCACCGATACCCAGGGCAACGCCCTTTCCTGGGCCAGCTCCGGCGGGCTGGGATTCCGGGGCTCCCGGAAGTCCACCCCCTACGCCGCCCAGACTGCCGCCGAGGTAGCCGCCAAGGCCGCCATGGAGCACGGGCTCAAGACCGTTGAGGTGTATGTGAAGGGCCCCGGCGCCGGCCGTGAGGCTGCCATCCGCGCCCTCCAGGGGGCCGGTCTGGAGGTCACCATGATCAAGGACGTGACCCCCATCCCCCACAACGGCTGCCGTCCGCCCAAGCGCCGCAGAGTATAAACAGGAGGTGTTTTAACAATGGCAAGATATACCGGACCAAGCTGCAGACTCTGCCGCCGCGAGGGCAAGAAGCTGTTCCTCAAGGGGGAGAGATGCTATTCCGACAAGTGCGCCGTCACCCGCCGCGAGGCCGTTCCCGGCCAGCACGGCAAGGCCCGGATGCGCAAGCAGTCCGAGTACGGCGTGCAGCTGCGCGCCAAGCAGTCCACCCGCCGCTACTACGGCGTGCTGGAGAGCCAGTTCCGGGAGTACTTTGAGGAAGCCTCCCGCAAGCCCGGCATGGCCGGCGAGAACCTGATGCGCATTCTGGAGAGCCGCCTGGACAACGTCGTTTACCGCAGCGGCTTTGCCTCTTCCCGCAAGGAAGCCCGCCAGCTGGTGCGCCACAACCACTTCCGCCTCAACGGCCACAAGGCCAATATCCCCTCCATCCAGCTGCGGGCCGGAGATGTGGTCACCGTCGCCGAGGGCAGCCGCTCCTCCGACAAGCTGAAGGCCGTTGTGGAAGCCAATTCCTCCCGTCCCACTCCCAAGTGGCTGGATGTGGACGCCGGCAAGATGGAGACCCGCGTGCTGGAGCTTCCCAGCCGCGAGGACATCGACTTTGACGTTGCCGAGCACCTCATCGTCGAGCTTTACAGCAAGTAATCCGCTGTGGATTTGTCTATCGTTCACTATGGGAAGAAGAGACGACTGTCTGACAAGGAGGGTTATTCTACATGGTAAAAATTATTGAACCCAGGATCGAAACAGTGGAGCTGAAGCCCGACGGCACCTATGGCAAGTTCGTGGCGGACCCCCTGGATCGAGGCTTTGGGATCACCTTAGGCAACAGCCTGAGAAGGGTGCTGCTCTCCTCGCTTCCTGGCGTGGCCGTGTCTTCAGTGAAGATCGATGGCATCCAGCATGAGTTCTCCACCATCCCTGGGGTGAAGGAGGACGTCACCGAGATCATCCTCAACATCAAGGGGCTGACGGCGAAGCTGTACTGCGACGAGCCCGTGCGGGTAAAGATCGCCGCGGAGGGGGAGTGCGAGGTCACCGCGGGTTCCATCTCCGGCTCTTCCGAGGTGGAGGTGCTGGACCCCGGTATGCACATCGCCACCCTGGCGGAAGGGGCCAAGCTCTCCATGGAGCTGGTGCTCCAGAAGGGCCAGGGGTATGTCTCCTCCGACCGCAACAAGCAGCTGGACGGGGATAAGGCGCCGGTGGGCACCATCTTCGTGGACAGCATCTACACCCCGGTGCTGAAGGTGAACTACAGCGTGGAAAATACGCGGGTGGAACAGATCACCGACTATGACAAGCTGACCCTGGAGGTTTGGACCGACGGGACCATCTCCGCCAAAGAAGCGGTCAGCCTTGCCGCCAAGATCCTCAATAGACAGCTCAACCACTTTGTGGAGCTTTCCGACGAGGTGGGATCTACCGAGATCATGGAAAAGAAAGAGGATACCGGTAGGGACAAGGTCCTTGAGATGACCATTGAAGAGCTTGACCTGTCTGTTCGCGCCTTCAACTGCCTCAAGCGCGCCGGCGTCAATTCCGTGGGCGACCTCATCAACAAGTCTCCGGAGGAGATGATGAAGGTCCGCAACCTGGGCAAAAAGTCCCTGGAGGAAGTGATGAGCAAGCTGGAGGCTCTGGGCTTCAACCTGAGCACCCCGGAGGAATAACGGGGCCGCGCCCAAACCAAACATCCCGCGGCTGCTTTGGCCGCGGGTCCCCAAACAAGGATATAAGGAGTGATTAACAGTGCCAGGAGTCAGAAAGCTGGGCAGAACCTCTGACCACAGGAGAGCCATGCTGCGAGCCATGGTCACCTTCCTGCTGGAGAACGGCAAGATCGAGACCACCGTGACCCGCGCCAAGGAGGTCCGTTCCATGGCCGAAAAGATGATTACCATCGCGGGAGGCGGCGACCTCCACTCCAAGCGCCAGGTGTATTCCTACATCACCAAGGAGAGTGTGGCCAAGAAGGTCATCGATGAGCTGGGCCCCAAGTATAAGGACGTGAATGGCGGCTACACCCGCATCATCAAGACCGGTCCCCGCCGCGGCGACGCCGCCGAGATGGCGATTATCGAGCTGGTCTAAGCGCCGGATAAGCAAAAACAGGAAGCGCCTGGAGTCCATAGCGGATTCCGGGCGCTTTTTCTCTATTTGGGCAACGATCAGAAGCTGCTGCCGGTTTTAGTCTGCAAAAATTCAGCCGGAGTCATGATTTTCGGCTTTTCTACATCCGCCTCCAGGAAATCCTTATCACCGGTAAGAAAAATATCCGCACTTGCCGCTACAGCTGCCCGGAGGAGCGGCCGGTCCTTCAGGTCCCGGATGAGCCCTTCCGCGGGCAGTTGATCCTCCGGGATCGGCACAAGCTCCAGGGACAGGAGCGCCACCGAAAGAAACTTTTCCAAAGCCGCCATGCGGTGAGGAAACTTTTTATAGAAGATCCGCCGCATTTCCTCTACGTTTTGCTCGCAGATCAATCCCCGGTTCGGGTATAGCGCGGCTTTTTGGTAAGCCTTGCAGGGGACGCCGTCCGGATTGAGCGCCGCGGAAATAAGAACATTGGTGTCGATCAGGACCCTCATGGCAGATCGTCCTCACTGCGCAGTTCTCGAACAAGGGCAATGACCTCCTCGTCGGAGGCAAGGTCCGCCCGCTGGGCCTCTCCGGTCATTTCCTGCTGGAGGATCTGCATGGCGTAAACAGCGGAATTGATAAGCCGCACCGTATTCCCCTCTACAACAAAGGAAACGCGGTCGCCGCTGGATACCCCCAGCACCTTGCGGATGTCTTTGGGGATCGTTACCTGCCCCTTTGCCATCACCTTAGCGTTATCAACAAAGGCTTTTGCCAGCATCGTTTCATTCCTCCCCGAAAATCAAGAAAGTAGGGTTTTCCCTACTTCTATTATATACAGGGGACCGAAGAAAATCAACGAAAAAAATGGGCAGACAGCAATAAAATGCCACTGTCCCTCGTTTTATCCTACAGAAAGACACAAAGGAGGCCGCTGCGATGAAGAAAAGCCGTCAAAAACAGTCTGCGGCGCTGCTGGCTCTGCTGCTCACCTTCTGCGCCTGTGCACCGCAGGAGCCCGCCCCGACCGCCCCTTTTACCCCGGCGCCGCCCAGCCAAAGCGAGCCGGAATCCCAGCCGGACGGCCTCCGCCCCGTCACAAAGCCCGCCGAGCTGCTGGGGGAGCCGGATGAAATCGTCCTCTTTGCCGGGGGCCTGGAGACCGCCCTGGACAAGAACACCCCGGAGGGCCAAGCCCTGATAAAAGCCCTGGGCCGGCGTTTCCGGCGGGAAAAACTGGCCGTTGCCGCCTGTGCCTTTGAATGGGACCGGGAGGACGGCCAGGGGATCGACTGGCAAAGGATGGCGGAGGACTTTGACTTCATCCGCCTCTCCTACAACCGGGAGCAGCAGGTCAACATCCAGTGTATGGCCGTGCCCGAAGGCTTCCCCCCGGAGGAGCGGGAGGCCGTCTTTTCCACCATAGTCTTCCCCCTTGTTGAGGGTGGCACCGGCTTTTGGGTGGACAGGGAATGCTATGGTGCGCTGGAAAGCTCCGGGGATACCCTGGCCCAGCTAAGGAATTTCTTCCCCCGGTCCGCCCCCAGCCAGCCGGAGGAGGAGAAAACCTCAGTGGACATTATTATGGATAGCTACTACCTGGCGGAGACCCCGGAGCTCAAAGGTACCGACATCATCCATGTTCCGGGAGTGACAGGGGACAACACCCGGCTCATCCCCCTGTACACCACCGGTACCAGCGGCCAGCAGGAGATGCAGACGCTTCTGGAAAACCTCCTGGCTGGGGAAAAGCTGGCGGACCACCTTCTGTTTGACAAAAGATATTACTTCCTAGCCTACGACAGTGACGGGAAGATTGCCGGTCACGGGGAAACCAACGAGAATTTTGAGATAGGCTCCTATTCCTACTTCATTGAGGAATCCGCCAACCTCTACCGTTGGGATTTCCGCTACCCGGAGCTGCTGGAGTCCGCCATCCGGGAGGGAAGGATAGACCCGGATACCGCGCAGTTGAAATTCTGCAACATCGCAGACTTCGCCACCGGCGCGCTCCTCTATGACGATACCCAGGAATATTTCATCCCCACCGTGGGCGATGCCCTACACACCGTGGAGTTCCAGGTGGGGACCCTCTATCCTGTTCCCAAGCTGGCGGAAACGCTCCACAGCCGCATCAACGAGCTGTTCGGCTACCCGCCGGTGAACAACGCCTGACCAAAAAGAAGACCCCACATTTTGTATCCAACCCGCCGCCATCACAAGATATGCTGTCCAATCTATCTAAAATATGAATTATTTATGAAATAAAATTATATCTATTGACAAGGCGGGGAAGTTGTGGTATCCTATAGACAGAAACAAAAAGGAAATGGATGAGACCAAGAAGCCGAAAGGAAGGACTGGTTCCCATGTACCTGGCAGTTTCTGTACAGACGGAAAAGTGGACCGAAGAAAGGGATACTCCAATGTACTAGGTACTTTGAGCGCTGCGAAGAAAAAGCGAAAGGACCGAGCCCAATGTACTAAGCAGTTCCTGGCAAAGGCCACGAGAAGTTTGGAAGGAGAGAGGTGAGTCCAATGGACACGGTTTCCCAGCAGGGCTTTGGGACTGGCCGCCGTCAGTCCGGGGCTGCCTTCGTGTTCGGTAACTTCTGATAAGACCACAGTGCCAGCGGCAGGCTTCGCACCCAGGCAGGGGGGAACCCCTGGGAGATGGCAGACGCCATCAGGCTGGACGGATCTGACCCAGTGCCTGGAATGGGACGGGAACTGATTCCCGGAGATGGAACGCAAAAAGAGGCAGACACAAAGCCAGAAAAGCGGTAGGACCGCAGACCATAGATTGCAGGCAGCAACCGGAAAACCCAACTACCGGAAACTGAACGAGATCTAGGCCACAAGTGAATAAAACAACGGCACAGGCGGAAAGAGCCTGTGCCTTTTGTGTTTAACTTCGCCAGGGGGGCCGCCCTTTCCCCCCGCAGCCCTAACGGGCCGCTACGCGTTCCTTTGAAAAGACTTGAGCGAAACTTTTGGCGGCCCTGCGGGGCCGGGATTTTTCTTCGGTAAGACTCCAGGCACTCACTTGCGCCTTTTGCCAAGGTAAGGCCGAAGGCCGTGTAGGGCGAGACACCGGCGGCACGCCGGTCTTCTTTTGCAAGAAGAAAAAGAAGAGAAGAAAACGGAAAAAGCACCGGCCCAGGATAGGAGACGGTGCTTTTTCCGTATGTATGGGAAAGTGAGAAGATGGCTTAGAATATGCGCTACCCCCGTGCGTCCTCAATGTCGTTGAGGTAATTATACAAGGTGTAGCGGGAGATGTCGTAATACTTAGCGGCAATGGTAGCGGCATTCTTGACCCGGAAGGCCCCCCGGCGGTTGAGGTAGCTGATCCCCTCCACCTTTTGATCCCTGGTCATATGAGCCACCGGCACACCGACATATTTGATGGAATCGTTAATCATTCCGAGCAGGAAATCATCCACATTCTCGCAGAAAGCGGACTGCATCTGCTGGCGCTGTGTGTCGTTCAGATCCAGGCGGATAAACTGTTCGATAAAATTCCGGGAACGGATCAACTCGGTGATGTCAAAGTTGACGCAGACAGCGCCCAGGACCTCACCCTCATCTCCCCGGAGATAGACCGTACTGGAACGAAGAAAGCGCCCGTCGGAGGTTTGGGAGATGTAGTTGAATTTTCCGCTTGGCTCGTCCTGTCCCGCCATAACGGGCAGGCCGATCTTTTCGCCGCCGTGGCCGATGGAGCGCCCGGTAATATCGCCATTGACGATGGCAACGATGCTGGAAGGTCCTTTGGAATAGTCGTGTACTACAAATTCGCAGCGTTCCCCAAAATGTTTTGCCATCCCCTCGATGAGCACAGAGAGGAAAGGGAGGATTTCATCGATGGACTTCATGGGGGAGCCCTCCTGATTCAGTTTTATCGGCTATTCTTGCGCAGAAGACCGGCCTCCTTCGCCGGCCAATTGCATTTCTGTTGTGGGGAAGAGGTTTCTTTCCTTTCTTTATAACGGCCTGAAAAACAGGCCCTGACATCCGGTCCTGCCGGACATCCCCTTTGCAATAAAGTATAGCATGGTCCGCAGCGGATTTCAACTAATTTTTTAAGAATTAAACAAAGATTGTAATATTCCCCAAAACGGGATGCGTTTTCCTGTGGGAAACAACGAAAGAAAAAAACGATTCCAAAGAGGCGATCTTCCCGGAAAAGGAGATCTTTCCCAGGCCCAAGAAGGGGGAGCAAGGGGGAAGGGAGAGGATTTGTAAGAAGCGATTGCCAAAAATGCAAAAAAATAGCTCCGCCTGCTACAAAAATGGGGGTTTTCGGAAAGAAAATGCAGGATAAATTAAACAAAAATCATTTTTCGTATGGACAAACGATGAATTTTCTATTATAATAGGATACATGCTCTTAGCGCTGTAGCACTTTACCAGGGTGTTCCGGCAATAAGGCCCCGGTCTCCGCTTCCCCTTCCCCATATGGGAGGGAGAGGGATGACGGCGACCCGGTTAAGAGAAAGCAAGGAGGAACCCCACATGAAGAAGAGAATTCTCTCCCTGGTGCTGGCCGCCCTGATGGTGCTGGCCGTGACCGGCTGCCGCGGCGCCGATCCCGCGCCCTCCAGCACGCCCGCTCCCGCCCCTTCCAGCACCCCCGCCAGCGACGGCGGCAGCGAGCCCGCCGCCCCCAGCTACAAGATCGGCATCATCACCGGCACCGCCTCCCAGGGTGATGAGGAGATCACCCAGGCCAACAAGATGAAGGAGAAGTATCCCGATCTCATCGTCACCACCACCTATCCGGATAACTTCACCAGCGAGACCGAGACGGTCATCTCCAACGCGGTGGCTCTGGCCTCCGACCCGGATGTGAAGGCCATCGTCTGGTGCCAGGCCATTCCTGCCACCTCCGCCGCCATCGCCAAGGTCCGTGAGACCCGCCCGGATATGCTCTTCATCGTCGGCACCCCCGGCGAGGACCCCGGCGTCATCGACCCCGTTGCCGATGTGGTCCTGCAGGTGGATGAGCCCGGCTGCGGCATCGCCATCCCCGCCCAGGCTGCCAAGCAGGGCGCCAAGACCCTCATCCACTACTCCTTCCCCCGCCACATGAGCTACGCCCTCATCGTGGCCCGTCACGAGAACCTGAAGAAGTACTGCGCCGAGCAGAACATCGAGCTGGTTGACGTCACCGCCCCCGATCCCACCGGCGACAGCGGCATCACCGGCGCCCAGCAGTTCATCATGGAGGATGTCCCCCGTCAGGTCGCCAAGTACGGCAAGGACACCTGCTTCTTCACCACCAACTGCGGGATGCAGGAGCCCCTGATCCGCCAGGTCTTTGAGCAGGGCGCCATCTACACCCTCCAGTGCTGCCCCTCTCCCTTCCACGCCTATCCCGCCGCCCTGAACATCGATATGGCCGGCCATGAGGCGGATGTGGAGTACATCAAAGAGCAGCTCACCGCCAAGGCGGAGGAGTACGGGATGCACGGCCGCGCCTCCACCTGGGGCGTTCCCTGCAACATGCTCTTCATCGATGCCGGCGTTGAGTACGCCCGCAAGGTCCTGGACGGCAAGACCAACGGCAACGTGGACGATGCCGTCATCCGGGAGACCATCGCGGAGTGCGCCGAGCACTTCACCAAGGGCATGAAGATGACCCTCACCAACTACGAGGAGAACGGCACCGTCGTTCCCAACCACTACCTGGTCATGGCGGATTTCATCGATTTCTGATGAGCAGATAGGACAAATCCCGCCGGCCTCAATTTGGCAGGCCGGCGGGATTTTTCAAGGTTTATTCTGTTTTTCTCCGGCGGCCGCGCTGCTGCCGCAGGAAGAACAGGGTGGACGATTGATCCGATCCCAAGGACGCGCAAGGGCCGTGGGACTGGATCAGTGGTCCACAGGAAAGGGGCCCGCCCGGAGCGGGCCGCGATAACGACAAGAGGGGGTATGGGAAAACATGGCAGAAAATCGGGAATATGTCCTGCAGATGGAGCATATCTCCAAAAAGTACGCCGACAACCAAGTGCTGAAAGACGTCAGCCTCTGCATCCGCCCCGGCGAGATACACGCCCTGATGGGGGAAAACGGAGCCGGCAAATCCACCCTGATGAACATTCTCTTCGGGATGCCGGTGATCCACACCACCGGCGGCTTTGAGGGGACCATCCAGGTGGACGGGGAGACGGTGAACATCGATACCCCCCTGAAGGCCATGGAGCTGGGCATCGGCATGGTCCACCAGGAATTTATGCTCATCCCCGGCTTTACCGTCACCGAGAATATCAAGATCGGGCGGGAGATCAGCCACCCCAACCTGGTGAGCCGCCTGGTGGGCCCCTCCATGGAGACCCTGGACCTGGACGCCATGGCCAGGGACGCCCGAAAGGCCCTGGAGACCATCGGCCTTAAGATCGGCGAGAACGCCTATGTCCGGGGGCTGCCGGTGGGGTATATGCAGTTTATCGAGATCGCCCGCGAGATCGACAAGCGGGGCATCCGCCTGCTGGTCTTTGACGAGCCCACCGCCGTCCTCACCGAGAGCGAGGCGGACCGCCTGCTGGAGGCCATGCGCACCATCGCCTCCCAGGGTATCGCCATCGTCTTCATCACCCACCGCCTGGACGAGGTGATGGCGGTGGCGAACAGCCTCACCGTCCTGCGGGACGGGGAGTTCGTGGCCCGCCGGGAGGTGGCGGAGACCAGCGCGGTGGAGATCGCCGAGCTGATGATCGGCCGCCGGGTGGAAAAGCTGGTGGAGGCCGAGGGGGAGGACACCCGTTCTCTTTCCGACAGCGACATCGCCGTTTCCCTGCGGAACTACTACGTGGATATGCCCGGCGAGCAGGTGAAGGGCGTGGACCTGGACATCCGCCGGGGAGAGATCTTCGGCATCGGGGGCCTTGCCGGACAGGGGAAGCTGGGCATCCCCAACGGCATCATGGGCCTCTACGACACCGCCGGGGAGGTGAAGATCGCCGGGAAGACGCTGGATCTCTCCAAACTGGGGGAGGCCCTGCGGAGCAAGGTGGCCTTCGTCTCGGAGGACCGGCGGGGAGTCGGCCTCCTGCTGGAGGAGAGCATCGAGCAGAACATCGTCTTTTCCGCCCTGGAGGTGAACAACGACTTCACCAAAAAGATCGGCTGGATGCGCCTCTATGACGGCAAGAAGGCCAGGGCCCACGCCCAGGAGATGGTGGAGAAGCTGGACATCCGCTGCACCGGCATCCACCAGCACGCGGGGCGCCTTTCCGGCGGCAACCAGCAGAAGGTGTGCCTGGCCCGCGCCCTCACCCTGAACCCGGAGATCCTCTTTGTCTCGGAACCCACCAGAGGCATCGACATCGGCGCCAAAAAGCTGGTGCTGGAATACCTGACCAAGCTGAACCGGGAACAGGGGATGACCGTCATCGTGGTCTCCTCCGAGCTGGTGGAGCTGCGGAGCATCTGCGACCGCATCGCCATCGTCTCGGACGGCAAGGTGAGCGGCATCCTCTCCCCGGACGCCAGCGACGCGGAGTTCGGCCTCGCCATGTCCGGCTCCAGAAAGAGAGGGAAGAAGAATGGCTGAAAACGCGAAAAAATTCGTTGCCCGGTTCGGGCTGCCCCGTGTCATCATCGTGGGCTTTTTCCTGCTGCTGGTGGTCTGCGCGGGGGCCTTCCAGATGGACCTCCTCCAGATCTTCAGCGACTGCATCCGCCGCTGGGGGATGTACGGCATCCTGGCCCTGGCTATGGTGCCCGCCATCCAGTGCGGCATCGGCCCCAACTTCGGCATCACCATGGGCATCGTGGGGGGCCTGCTGGGGGGGCTCATCGTCATTGAATACCGGGTGACCGAAAACGCCGCCCTCCTGGCCCTGGGGACCCAGCTCCTGGGGGAGGAGAACGGCCCCTTCCTGGCGAAATGGGCGGCGGTGCTGCTTGCCATCCTCATCGGGGTGATCCTGGCTACCGGCATCGGCTGGCTCTACGGCCTGCTCCTGAACCGGGTCAAGGGCTCCGAGATGACGGTGACCACCTATGTGGGTTTCTCCATCATCGCCTTTATGAATATCATCTGGACCGTCATCCCCTTTAAAAGCGGGGAGCTCATCTTCCCCAACGCCGGGCAGGGGATGCGCAACACCATCTCCCTGGCCTCCTCCTTCTCGGAGGTGATGAACAAGACCCTGGCCTTCCGGATCGGTCCGGAGGGGCACTGCCTCACCATCCCCACCGGATTGCTGCTCTTTTTCTTCCTGGTCTGCTTCCTGGTGTGGCTCTTTATGCGCTCCAAGACCGGCGTGGCCATGAGCGCCGCGGGGGCGAACCCCGCCTTTGCCAGGGCCAGCGGCATCAATGTGAACCGGATGCGCCTCATCGGCACCACCCTTTCCACCGTCCTGGCGGCGGTGGGCATCCTGGTGTACGCCCAGGGCTTCGGCTTCATGCAGCTCTACAACGGCCCCATGATGATGGGCTTTACCTCGGTGGCGGCGGTGCTCATCGGCGGCGCCTCCCCCAACCGGGCGGCCATCTTCCACGTCCTGCTGGGCACCTTCCTCTTCCAGGGGATCATGGCCCTGGGGCTGCCGGTAGCCAACCAGTTCATCCCGGAGAGCAACCTCTCCGAGGTGATGCGCCTCATCATCTCCAACGGCATCATCATCTACTCCCTCACCCAGACGCAAGGAGGTGGCAGCCGTGGATAAAAATAAAAACCTCCACAAGCTCACCGCCTGGATCTTTGAGCAGAAGGTAGTGCTGATCTTTGTCTTCCTCAGCATCGGCGCCCTCATCGCCTCCAAGCAGTCCATGGCCTTTGTGGCTGGGGAGCTGTTTACGCGGGTGGCCCGCAACTCCTTCCTGGTCCTCTCCCTCATCATCCCGGTGCTGGCGGGGCTGGGGCTGAACTTCGGCATCGTGGTAGGGGCCATGGCGGCCCAGATCGCCCTGTTCCTCACCACCTTCTGGGGCCTTTCCGGCATCGGCGGCTTTTTGGTCACCGTGGCTCTGGCTACCCCCCTGGCGGTCTTCTTCGGCTTCCTGGTGGGCTCCCTCTTCAATAAGATCAAGGGGGCGGAGATGATCGGCGGCCTGGTGCTGGGTTACTTTGCCGACGGCCTCTATCAGCTGCTGTTCCTCTTTATCTTCGGCGGGGTGATCCCCTTCCGGAACCCGGACGGCAGCCCTTCCTCCCTCATGACTCCCACCGGGGTGGGGGTGAAGAACACCCTGGACCTCACCCCCACCGTCAAATACGCCCTGGATACCGTCTCTATGCTCTCCATTGTGGAGATCGCCTTCTATATCGTCATCGCCGCGACGGTCCTTTCCGCCGTTTTCCGCCTGGTGAAGAAGCAGGCGGTGGACTGGAAGAAGACCGGCCTCACCATCCTGGGGGCGGCGGTGGTCTACGCCCTCACCTTTATCCCGGCCATCGAGACCTTCCTGGCCGCCGACCGGCTGATGCTGCTGCGGGCGGTGGAGATCGCCGTCCTGGTCACCGTCCTCTGGCAGGCGGGGCGCTTCGTTTGGTTCGCCCTGGTGAAGAAGGCGGAGTTTGACAAGAAGCGGTGCCTCGCCGTCATCCTCGCCGCGGGGATCCTCTACGCCCTCACCTACGTGGACGCCATTTACCGGGTGCTCATCGCGGTACGGCTGCCGGTGATGACCTATCTGTGCATCGGGGCCCTCTGTCTCTTCAACCAGGCGCTGATGAGGACCCGCCTGGGCCAGAATATGCGCACGGTGGGCCAGAGCCGGGTGGTAGCCAACGCCGCCGGCATCGATGTGGACCGCACCCGCATCATCGCCATGATCTTTTCCACCGTTCTGGCCAGCTGGGGGCAGCTCATCTACCTCCAGAACATCGGCACCCTGGCCACCTACGGGGCCCACACCCAGGTGGGGCAGTTCGCCATCGCTTCCCTGCTGGTGGGCGGCGCTTCGGTCCAGAAGGCCACCAACAAGCAGGCCATCCTGGGGGTAGTGCTGTTCCACACCCTCTTCATCGTGGCGCCGCTGGCCGGCAAGGAGCTTTTCGGCAACGCCATGATCGGCGAGTACTTCCGGGTGTTCATCTCCTACGGCGTTATCGCCATGGCGCTGGCTATGCACGCATGGAAGAAGAAGGCGCCCAAGGCCAGCCTCCAGGTGGTGGAAGGGGGCACTTCGCCCTCCCCAAAGGCCTCCGCCTGACGGAAGAACTGCATCCTGTCCACAAAGGTCCGGACATCGGCTGAGGTGTCCGGGCCTTTTCCGGTGCAAAAAATTTTCATCGGAAAGAGTTGACATCTGCCTGCCGCTCTGGTATAATAACATAGCACCAAGCGATTGGGCAGACGTGCGGATATGGCGGAATTGGCAGACGCGCTAGATTCAGGTTCTAGTGAGGTTAAACTCGTACAGGTTCAAGTCCTGCTATCCGCACCAAACAAAAGAGGACCGGAACCCGGTCCTCTTTTGTTTGGTGCCCGCTGCGGCGGGGGTTATCCGCTCGCTTCGCTCCCTCTACGCGAAAGAAGGGGGATTTCATCCCCCCTCTTTCACACTTTTACCCCCGCTTTGGGGAAAGCGGCTGTCACCCTTCAAAACCACCGGGCAGCCAACGCACGAAAATGCGATAAACAAAGGGAAACCGAACCTTTCCCCCATTGGGGACGGGTTCGGTTTTAATGTATATAAAAAAGCGGTGCCTTTGCCTATTGCTAAAACCCGTTTTTGGGCATAAAAAAAGAACCCTCTCCCGAATTTCGGGAAAGAGTTCTAAACTACACTTGAAATATTAAATTGTAAGGCGGTTGTAGATCATGGGCCCCTGGTTGTAGCGACCTAAAGCATTTTTAGCTTTAGGTTTCTGTTTAAACTTCCTATTTTGTTATGCAAAGGGGTTGTATTCTGGTACTCCAGATGTGTCTCCTGTTCCACCCTTGTGGCCTTCGTTTGATGTGACAGCTCCATCTGGCAAATTGAAATCGCTTATATCTAAAGTCCCCTTGTTTCCGTTCCCTCCATTGTTCCCCTTGTTTCCGGTGTTCCCTCCGTTCCCAGTACCTCCTCCATTTAGAAGGTCCTCTAATTCCTGCTGTGCCCCTTCACTTATCCCTGGGCCCTCTGGCTCATTTTGTAACTCATCTTCATCTATACTTGGGTCTCCATTCCCAGGAGCTAAGATAGGAAGTCCAGTGTTCGGGTCTATTATCCATACCGGAGCATCTACTGGTATTTCTCGCTGGCTTTCTGCCTGCTCCAAATCTGCCTTGGTCTGCTCCAGCTGCTGCCGCAGGGTGTCCTGGGCCTCTTTATTTTGGGCGAGTTCTTCTTCCAAATTTGCCATAGCTGCTATGTACTCGGTATCTTTTTGGTTCAGGCTGTTCCACAGGTAAACATTACCCACCAGCGAAACCGCCAGCCCTGCCGCCAGTACACCGAAAAAGACCTTGCTTTTTTCCATCGTGCTGTCCTCCCCTGCCCTGCTTTTTTCGGAGTATTATTTACTGCCTTTTATTATAAAGCCCTTTCCCCCGGATGTAAAGAAGGGGAAGGGGTTTGCCGGGGAAAGTTTATTTGCCGCAAAAGTAGAGCCGGTCATTGACGCCCCCGCCCTGTGTTGCTATAATTTTGGTAGCGCGTTTGGACAGCATCGGAGCCGCCCGGATGGGCGGAGTGCCGTATCCGAAGGCGGCGTTGCAGCAAGGAGGACCGATATGGCGTCACCAGATTTTTCCCCCGCTCCCATCCATAAAAAATCCCTTTCGGATGAGATCGTGTTCCAGATCAAGGAGATGATCGCCGACGGGCGGCTGAAGCCCGACCAGAAGCTGCCCACGGAGCAGGAGCTGTGCAAGGCCTTTTCCGTGGGGCGCACCACGGTGCGGGAAGCCCTGATGGCCCTGACGGCCCTGGGCCTTGTAAAGCGCCAGAAGCACAATTCCTACGTCACCGATGTGGCGGAACACCCCCTGCGGGAGTTCTACCTCCAGCTGATGATCGACCACTACGACGTCAGCCAGCTCTACGAGGCCCGGCTGATGCTGGAGGGGCTGGTGGCGCGCCTGGCCTGCCGGCGGGCGTCGGACAGCCAGCTGCGGCAGCTGGAGGAGCTGAACCGCCGGATGCAGAGCGACGATGTGGAGGAATACATCAAGGCGGACATCGCCTACCACAACCTGATCATGCTGGCCGCCGGCAACCGGGTGATCTACGAGATGTACCAGGTGGTCCGCCTGCTGCTGAAGAAATCCCAGAGGGAGATCGCCCAGCAGGAAGAGGTGCGCGCCACCTCCCGCGCCCAGCACACGGAGATCCTGGAGGCGCTGAAGAAGCGGGACGGGGACACCGCCATGTCCCTGATGAACCGGCACATCCGTTCCATGATCCAGCTGCGGAAGAAATTTGTAGGGGAGGACGGCCGGGACCCCGCCGGCGCAGACGTGTGACTACAGGTTGGCGAAGACATCCATCTGCTTTTGCAGTTCCCCCACGATCTCCTGGTTGGTGTCCATCCCGGCGGTGATGCCGGCCATATCCTCCACCAGGACATGGGTGCTGCCGGCGGCGCCGTTGATGCCGGATACCGCGCCGTCAATGGCGCCGGAGATATTGGAGATGGAGCCGGCCACCTCGTCCATGGCGGTGCGCAGGCGGTCCGCCTGGCCGTTGAAGTCCTCCATGGAGTGCCCGATGTACTCGGAATCCTCCCGGTACTGCCGCCCGGCCCGGACCGACCGCTCCAGCTGGGCCAGAACGGCCTCGCTCAGGTAGCCGGCCAGCTCCTTGGCGCTGTCGGACAGGTATTCCACCGCCCCGGTGACCACTCCGTTCACCTCCTGGATGTGGCCCGCGGTCTCGGCGCAGGAATCGGCCAGCTGGCGGATCTCCCTGGCCACGATGGCAAAGCCCTTCCCGGCCTCCCCGGCGCGGGCGGCCTCGATGGAGGCGTTGACCGCGATCAGCTCGGTGGAGGAGGAGATGGAGAGGATGTCCTTGGTCAGCAGGCGGATCTGGTCCACCTGCCGGCTTTTTTCGATGGCTTCGTTCAGCACCGAGAGGATCTCCTCCGTTTTGGCCCGGACCACCTCTGCCTCCGCCTGGGCGGAGCGCTCCATCTCCTCCGCCCGCCCCCGCATATCCACAGCGTAGGCGGTGATGGCGGAGCATTCCTCCGCCATGCGGTTGGTATCGCCCTGGGTCCCGGCGGCGCTGCTGCTGATGGCGGCGGTGCTGCCGGCGATCTCTTCCAGGGCGGCGGAGAGCTGCTCGGTGAGGCCGGAAAGCTCCCGGACGCTGCCGCTGGAGGTTTCCGTCCTCCGCCGGACATCCCGCACCACGCCGCTGATGCGCTGGGAGCTTCCCTGGAGCATCCCCATGGTATCGTGGATGGGGGCGATGACGTACCGCCGGACGATGCGGAAGGCCGCCGCCACCAGGAGGATGCCCAGGATGAGGGTGACGGCGCTGGTCACCAGGGCCGAAAGATAGACCGCCGAAAGGCGCTCCTGGGCGGCTTCGGCCTGACCGGTCACCGAGGCGTAGAGGGTATCCAGGTCCTGCTCCGCGGCGCCGCTCCAGAGGGCCACGTCCCCGTTGGCCACGGTGTAGGCCGCCTGGGTCTTGCTGTCGGCGCTGGCACAGACCAGATAGACCAGGGAATGCTTAAAGGAATCGTAGTTTTGCAGGAGGGACTGGTAGGTCCCCAGGTCCTCTTCCCCCACAAACTCCTTGTAGGAGGCCAGCCGTTCGTCCAGGCCGGCCTCCTTTGTTTTGATCTCCTGGACCAGGCGGATCATGGTGGCGTGGTCGGCAGCCACGATGTGGGAGAGGGCCAGGCGGTGAATATCCATCATGGAGCGGCGGATCTCCTCCAGGCGGGCCTCGCTGACCATATACCGGTCCACGATGGTCCCCGCGTTGGCGTGGACGTTATTGATGCTGAACACAGCCAGAATATTGGAGAGCAGTGTCACCAGCCCCAGCAGAACGATGGGCAGGACCAGGCGCTGCTGCAGGGTCAGTTTGGTTTTCATGGGATCTCCTCCTGAATCGTCATGGGATTAGGCTCTTACCGGGCGGTCACGCCCTCCACCAATCGGTCCAGCTGGGCCTGGAGGGAGGCGCCGGAGGGATTCCCCGCCGCCATGCTCCCGGCAAACTCGGCCACCGGGTCCCAGAACTTTCCGCCCACCCGCTGGAGCTGGGAAAATTCCGACTGGGCCAGCAGCGCCGCGATGGCGGGGGAGGCCTGTACCTCCGGGGAGGCCGCCGCGTTGGCGTTGGCGGGGCCCTGCCCCCGGAGCCGGAAGCGCAGGCGCTGGTTTTCCTCGCTGGTGATGTGCTCCGCCAGGCGGGCCGCCCACTCCGGATGCCGGGAATAGGCGTTGACGCCGATGAGCTTGCAGCCGGAGAAGGAAGCCATCTGGACCGGCTGCCCCCCGCAGAGATAGGTGGGGAGCTTGGCCGCCCCGGCGTTCTCCCCCCAGGCCTCCCGGATGGCCACCGCGTTCCACACGCCGCTGATCCCCGCGATGACCGAGCCGTCCCGCACCCCGGCCAGGAACTGGGTATCGGTCATGTTGGCAAAGCCGGGGCTGGCCGCGATGGCGAGCATGGCCTCTGCCACGTCCACCCCACGGATGGGCCCCTCGGTGCTGTTCCAGGTGCAGGAGTTGGTCAGGCCGTCCTCGTTGAGGCCCACCTCCAGGCCGGTATTGCCAAAGAAGGCGTAGACATACCAGGCAGAGGACCAGTCCATCGTCACCAGGCGTTCGGCCTGGGCCGCCACCTCCAGCATCCGCTCCAGGCTCCGGACATCCTCCGGGGAGAAGTAAGCCTTGTTGTAGTAGAGGAAGTAGCCGTTATCCGCCGTGAGGGGATAGGCGTAGAGGACACCCCCCACGCTGGCCGCCTCCACCGCGGCGGAGAGGCTGGCGCTCCGGATGGCTTCCGCGTCCCCGATGGGATCCAGCCCGCCGGCGGCCGCCAAGGCGGCCACCTGGTCATCGGCAAAGGCAAAGACATCGGCGCCCCCCTCCAGATCCCCCAGCAGGGCATCCTTGCAGTTGGATTCGCTCTGGGGCTGGTAGGTGATCTGAAGATCGGCCTGGCCGGCATACCGGGCCCGGAAGGAATCGAAGATCTCCTGAAGGAGAGCCTCATCTTCCTCCGCTCCCCACACCGTCAGCCGGACGGTGCCCCCGTCCGCCGCCTCACTGCTGCCGCCGGCGGGAGGCGGTTCCTGGCCGCCGCAGGCAGCCGCCAGAAACAGAGCCCACATGAGCAGGACCAAAAGGAACCATCTCTTTTTCATAACATCCAGCCTTTCCCATGGATTTTCGTGTGATAAGCGCTGCGCCGGAGGACCGTGCGTCCGGCGGCAAAGACGGAGGCCCTCCCCCGGAGGACCTCCGTCTTTTTTGTGGATCATTCCAGCATTTCGTCCAGGGTGTCGATGAGTTTTTCAATGTCGATGGGTTTTGCAATGTGGCCGTTCATCCCGCTGCGGAGGGCCTCCTGCTTATCTTCGCCGAAGGCGTTGGCGGTCATAGCCAGGATGGGGATGGAGGCCAGCTCCTTGTCCGGGAGCCGGCGGATGGCGCGGGTGGCCTCGTAGCCGTTCATCACCGGCATCTGTACATCCATCAGCACCAGCTGGAACTGGCCGGGCTTGGAATTTTTCACCATATCCACGGCGATCTGGCCGTTTTCCGCCACCTCGGTGGTGAAGCCCGCCTCCTCCAGGATGGTGACGGCGATCTCCTGATTGAGCTCGTTGTCCTCCACCAGCAGGATGTGTCCGGGGCGGGAGGCCTTTCGCATTCCGGTGACGGCGTTGCTCTGCCGGTCCGCCCAGAGGATGGAGTGCAGGCAGCCGTGGAGCTCGGAAAGGAAGATGGGCTTGCTGCAGAAGGCAGTGACGCCGGCCTCCCTGGCCTCGTCCTCGATGTCCGACCAGTCGTAGGCGGTGAGGACGATGATGGGCGCCTCGTGGCCCACCTCCTGGCGTATCCTCCGGGCCACCTCGATGCCGTTCATATCCGGCAGCAGCCAGTCGATGATATAAACAAAGTAGTGGTCGTCCCGCATGACGGCCTGGCGGGTGCGCAGCACCGCCTCCTTGCCGGAAAGGGTCCATTCCGCCCGCAGGCCGATCTCCTGGAGCATACAGGAGACGCTGTCGCAGGTGTTGAAGTCATCGTCCACCACCAGCGCCCGCAGTCCGCTGAGCTCCGGAATGGTGAGAGGCTCCTTTGTGCCGGAGTGGAGGCGGAAGGTGAAGGAGACGATGCACTCGGTCCCCACCCCCTGCTTGCTCTTCACCTCGATGGTGCCGTTCATCATATCCACGATGTTCTTGGTGATGGCCATGCCCAGGCCGGTGCCTTGGATGCCGCTGATGGTGGAGTTGCGCTCCCGCTCAAAGGGATCGAAGATATGGGTGACGAACTCCTCGCTCATGCCGATGCCGTTATCCTTGATGTGGAAATCGTAGTTGGCATAGCCGGCGGGGGCGCCGGAGCGCTCCACCACCTTGACACTGACCATGCCCCCGGCACCGGTGTACTTCACCGCATTGCTGAGGAGGTTCAGGAGCACCTGGTTCAGCCGCAGGCGGTCGCAGCAGATCTCTTCGTTGCGGACATCCACCGCGTCCAGGTAGAGGTCCAGCTGCTTGGCGTGGATGTCCGCCTGGATGATGTTCCTGAGTTCGTGGAGGATCTCCGGCAGGCTGCAGGGCTGCTCCTCCAGGTGGATCTTGCCGCTCTCGATGCGGCTCATATCCAGCACATCGTTGATGAGGCTGAGAAGGTGGTTGCCGGAGGTCATGATCTTCTTCAGGTACTCCTCCACCTGCTCCTTGTGGTCGATGTGGGTGATGGCCAGGGCGGTGAAGCCGATGATGGCGTTCATGGGGGTGCGGATGTCGTGGGACATATTGGAGAGAAAGACGCTCTTGGCCCGGTTGGCCTGGTTGGCCTGGGAAAGGGCGTCCTCCAGGAGGGCCTTCTTCTCCCGGTCCTCCCGCGTCTCTTCATCGATGGTCCGGAAGCCCAGCACGATCCCGTGGCTCTCGTTCCAATCCCCGGCGCGGACCGTTTTCATCTGGAAGTACCGGGTCTTTCCGCAGCAGACGGTGCGATAGTTCTGGTGGAACACGGGCTTTTTCAGCAGCTCCTGGAGGAGATTTTCCCGCAGGACAGCCTGGCGCAGGGCCTCCCGGTCCTCCGGATAGACCCCCACATCGATGTACCGCCCAACGCAGTCCTCCAGCACCAGCTCCCCGGAGAAGATGGGCTCCAGGATATTGTGGCCGCAGCCGCTGATGCGCAGAGTCCGGCCCTTCCCGGTATCCAGATCGAAGTAGCAGACCAGGCTGTAATCCACGCTGAGGGCGTGGATCAGCTCCATCTGCCGCCGCTGGTCCTGGGCTTCCTGCCGCTTCCGGGCGGTGCAGTCCAGGAGGAACTGCTGGTAGAAGCGCTCCCCGTCCTTTTCGGCCAGCTTAAAGCTGCCCATAATGTGCAGGAGACTGCCGTCCCGGTGGAGGATGCGGTAATCCATGCTGAACGTGTCCCCCACGTTTTCCAGGGTGGTGATCCTCTTTTGCAGCTGGATGCGGTCCTCTTCCACCACCCGGAGGGATACGGTGTAAAGCCCCTCGGCGGCCAGCTTCTCCGGGGAGTCGTAGTCCAGGATGCGCAGAGCGGCCTGGTTGACGCTGAGGACCCGGAGGCCATCCAGAGAATGGCAGAGGATGCCGCAGTCCATGGTGGTGAAGATGGTCTCCAGCATCTGGTTTTTGCGGGTGATCTCCTGGGCATAGATCCGCTCCAGGGTAGTATCGATGGCTATCCCCACCGTGCCCATAACGCTGCCGTCCAGGTCATAGAGGGGGGACTTGTAGGTGGTGAGGATCTTCTGTTCCCCGCCGGTTTGGATGGTCTCCTCCGAGATATGGGTCTCCCGGCTTTCCATCACCAGCCGCTCGGATTCGATGCAGACGGGATCGTCCCGCTCCACATCCCAGATGTAGGCGTGGCCCCGGCCCTGCACCTGGGCCTTGGTCTTGCCCACGGTGGCGCAGAAGCTGTCATTCACCTTCTCGTGGATGCCGTCCTTCGTCTTGTACCAGATGAGGTTGGGGGACGCGTTGATGGTGGCCTCCAGGTACTGGCCGGTCTGCCAGGCGTCCTTGGCGTACTTCCAGTCCTGCTGCCATTTCCCCAGGCGGAAGCGCCACTGGGCAGGCCCCATGGGCAGGTTCCACACATCGGTGGTCTGCTGCGGGAGGTTTTGGAAAAGTTCCGCTGTCTGGGCCTCCTCCGCCAGGAGGATGAGCTGCGCCTCCGGAGCTTTCCAGGAGGCCAGCGCGTGGGCGGTCTTTACCGGGTCGGAGCCCCGCAGGTCAGCCAGGATGACGCTGGCCCTGGCGGCCAAGGATCTTTCCGGCTCGCTGCTTTCCAGCAGCTCGTGGGTAAAGCCTTCCGGGGGGACAAGCTGCCGCACCGGGTCAAAGGTCCCGGCCTGCTGTCCCACCAGGTAAAATATCGTGTGACAATGGTACATCAAGATCTCCCCCAGCCTGTAGGTGATGATGCAAAGATACCCTGTATAATTCTAACAATTGTGCAAATTCGTGTCAAGTGATACGGCCAAATCGGGAGGGGCGGGCCGCAAAGTTTTTTCTCTTTTTTGCAACCTTTTTTCTCTTTGTTCCGTATTGTAGGTGAAGGGACCTTCAAGAGAGAAAAGAGGCGTTTTTGTGAGACTGACAACAGAAGAGATCTTTCGGACCTACACAGACCGGCTGTTTGCCATCGCCTTCACCGTGTGCCAGAACCGGGAGGACGCCGAGGACGCGGTGCAGGATACCCTCATCCGGTACTGCGGCGCCAAAAAGGACTTTGAGAGCGAGGAGCACATCCGGGCCTGGCTGATCCGCGTGGTCATCAACCGGGCCAAGGACATACGAGCCTCCTTTTGGCGGCGCAAGCGGGCCGGATGGGAGGAGGAGATGGCGGCGCTCCCCTTTGAGGAGCCGGAGGACAGCCGGCTGTTTGAGGCCGTCATGGGCCTGGAGGAGAAGTACCGCGTGGTCATCCATATGTTTTACTACGAGGACTACGACATCCGGGAGATCGCCCGCATCCTGGGGTGCCCCGGCGGCACCGTCAAAAGCCGGCTGAGCCGGGCGAGAGCGCTTCTGAAAAACACACTCAAGGAGGACTGGAACAATGACTGACAAGGAACGGTACAAACGGGCATTTTCCCTGCTCCGGGCCTCCGAGCACGATCTTATGGAGGTTGCATCAATGGATCATGTAAAAGTTCTGCCGGTCCGCCGGCTGGTTTCCCTCTGCGCCGCAGCAGTGCTGATCGTGGCTATGGCCAGCGTTGCCTACGCCGCCGACATCGGCGGCATCCAGCGCAAAGTCCAGGTCTGGATCCACGGGGACCAGACCAATGCCGTCCTGGACATCCGGGGCAAAAGCTACACCCTCTCCTACGAGGACGAAAACGGCGAGCCCCGCTCCGTCGCCGGCGGCGGTGTCGCCATCGGGCTCTTTGGCAAAGAGCGCCCCCTCACCGAGGAGGAGATCCTGGAGCATCTGGACTCCCCGGAGGTGGCCTACCTGGAGGACGGCAGCGTATGGGTCTACTACCACGACCAGAAGCTGGAGATCACCGATAAGTTTGTGGACGGGGTCTGCTATGTTCAGCTCCAGGAGGACGGCCGGGTCCTGTACCTGACGGTGACCGAGCAGGAAGGCTACACCATGAGCACCCACGGCTACGTAAAGCCCTGATACCCGGTGTAGATGAAAGGCACAGAGAGCGCCCGCCGGAAAGCTGCTTGCTTTCCGGCGGGCGCTTCAACTTGTCGAAAAAACTTTTTCGACAGAAACTCCTTTTTTTACAGTCAGTATTTCGGGAGCGGTTCAGCGGAGCATCCGGTCCTTGATCTCCAGCATGGCGGCACAGGCGGCACAGGCGGAGCAGTCGCAGTAGCGGGCGCCGGCGGCGATGAGGCTCCGGGCGTGGGCGGCCACCTTTTTGGCGTCCTCGGCGCCGAAGACCTTGGCCCCCGCCTCGGATTCCGCAAAGGCCAGCAGGCCCTCGGCGGGCATAATGTCCGCCTCCATCTCGGCGACATAGCGGCGGGTCATTTCGGCGCTGGGGTCGATCAGCCAGTTCTGGGCGACGGTCCGCAGCTCGGCGCAGCAGGTAGGGGAGGCCAACAGGGCGCGGGTCTTTTCGGTAACAAAATCCAGTACAGCTTTTTCCATGATGACGGTTCCTCTTTTCCTAATATATGTCATTTCCGGCTGCCGTTCCGGCAGCTCCATTATACCTGATTTCGTACAGGTTTCAAGTAGCCGGGGGTGCGGTCACTTCAGCTCCACCACCGTCACCCCGGCCTCCCCCTCGCCGTACATACCGGGGCGGAAGGACTTGACGCCCTTCGCCTTCCGCAGGTGGTTCTGGATGGCGGTGCGCAGGGCGCCGGTACCCTTGCCGTGGATGATGGTCACCGTTCCCATCCCCATCAGGGCGGCCTGGTCCAGGAAGCGGTCTACCGTGGCGATGCCGTCGATGGTGTCCATCCCCCGGATGTCGATCTCGGTGCGGGCCTCCCGGTCCACCTTGCTCTCGGTGGTGGTGCGGCGGCGGCCGTTGACCGTCACCTTCCGGTCCTTTGTGTCCACCAGGCGCAGCTCCTCCTCCTTCACCTTGCTCTTCAGGATGCCCGCCTGGACCATGTAGCAGCCGGAGCTGTCCGGCCCGGAGAGGACCGTCCCCTCCAGATTCAGCCCGGTGAGCAGCACCGTGTCGCCGCTCTTTAGCTTCCGGGGCAGGACGTAGGCCTCCCCCCGCCGCTGGGCCACCGGGTCCGCCAGGTCCCGCAGGTGCTCCATCCGGCCCTTGTACCCGGCCCGCAGCTCCGCAAATTTTTTGCTGAATTCCTCCTTGTCCTGCTGCTTTTTCAGCTCCTCCAGCTCGTTGAGGAGCAGGTCGGTCTGGCTCTTCACCCGCTCCACCATGGTCTGGGCCTGCTCCCTGGCCTGCTGGGCCTCCTTGTCCAGCTGGGCGTAGAGCCGCTGCCGCTCCTCGTCCATCTCCTTCTTGAGGGCGTCCATCTGCTGGCGGCGGCTGGCGGCGGCCTGCTGCTCCTTTTCCAGCTCCTGGCGGGTCCGCTCCAGGTCGCTCACCACATCCTCAAAGCGGGTGTTTTCCGAGCTCACCAGCTCCTTGGCCCGGCCGATGATCTCCTCCGGCAGCCCCAGCCGCTGGCTGATGGCGAAGGCGTTGGAACGCCCCGGCACCCCGATGAGGAGCCGGTAGGTGGGGGAGAGGGTCTCCACATTGAATTCGCAGCTGCCGTTTTCCACCCCAGGGGTGGTGAGGGCGTACATCTTGATCTCCGCGTAGTGGGTGGTGGCGGCGACGAGGGCTCCCTTCTGCCGCAGGGCCTCCAGGATGGAGACGGCCAGGGCGGCCCCCTCCACCGGGTCGGTGCCCGCCCCCAGCTCGTCGGTGAGGACCAGGCTCCGGGGCCCGGCCCACTCCAGGATGGAGATGATGTTGGTGATGTGGGCGGAGAAGGTGGAGAGGCTCTGCTCGATGCTCTGCTCGTCCCCGATGTCCGCCAGCACCCGGTCAAAGACCGGGACACAGCTGCCGTCCCCACAGGGGAGCAGCATCCCGCAGGCTGCCATGAGGGTGAGGAGCCCCAGGGTCTTGAGGGCCACCGTCTTGCCCCCGGTGTTGGGGCCGGTGATGACCAGGGTATCGAAGCTGTCCCCCAGGGAGATGTCCACCGGCACCACCTTGTCCCGCGGGATGAGGGGATGCCGGGCCTTGTTAAGGCGCAGCACCCGGTCCTGGCGTATCTCCGGCACCGAGGCGTGCATGGCGTCCGCCAGCCGGGACTTGGCAAAGAGGAGGTCCAGCTCCACCAGGGCGGAGAAGGACTCCTGGATGAGCTCCGCCATCTCCCCCACCCGGCCGGAAAGCTCCAGCAGGATGCGGTCAACTTCCTCCCGCTCCTCCCCCTGGAGGACGCGGATCTCGTTGTTGGCGTCCACCACCGCCATGGGCTCCACAAAGACGGTGGCCCCGGAACCGGAGGTGTCGTGAACGAGGCCCCGCAGCTCCCCCTTGCGCTCCGCCTTCACCGGCACAACGAAGCGGCCGTCCCGGATGGTGACGATGGCCTCCTGGAGGACCTGGGCGTACTGGGGGCTTTTGATGATGCTGTCCAGCTTCTCCCGGATGGAGAGCTGGGCTTTGCGTATCCTGCGGCGGATGCTGGCCAGCTCCGGGGAGGCGGTGTCCTGGAGCTCCTCATCGTTCAGGATGCAGCGGTCGATCTCCTCCTCCAGGGCCCGGTTGGGAGTGAGGGCGTCAAAGAGGCCGTCGGCGTCGGTGGGTTCCTCCGCCTGCCGCCGCCAGTCCCGCACCGCCCGGATGGTGCGCAGTACCCGGCAGACGGACAGCAACTCCGGGATGGAGAGCCGCCCCCCCACCGCCGCCCGCCGCACCGCGGCGGAGCAGTCGTGGATGCCCCCCAGCCCCGGCGTGCCGAAGCGGACGGAGAGGGTGTTCAGTTGGGCGGTCTGCCGGACTGCCCGGCTGACGTCCCGCCAGTCGCTGTAGGGGATGAGCTCCCTGGCGCGGGCGGCGCTGGCCGGACAGGTGGTCTTTGCCGCCAGCAGCTCCAGCACCTTGTCCAGCTCCAGGGCGATGTAATGCTTGTTTTCCATAGCGTGTAAACCTCATTTTTGGGGGAGAGGTCGTTTCTCCCTAAAACTATCCTGTTTCACAAGAACCCTTTGGGAGGGTCCAGGGGGGAACCCCCCGGTGGGATTATCAAGGGCAAAGCCCTTGAGCCGTTCTTTCCCCCCTTTCTGTCGGCACAGAAAGGGGGTCCCCGCCGGATAGGCGAACGGCGTTAGAGCAGCCTGAAAACATGAGCGAGAAAGAAGCGGGGGCTGGGGCGGCGCCCCAGAATTGCTTTACTTCGCGCCCTCCACGTGGCTGCGGATGCGCTGGATGATCATATCCAGCGCCACCAGGTTGTGCCCGCCCTCCAGCATGACGATGTCGGCGTACTTGCGGCTGGGCTGGACGTACTGCTCGTGCATGGGCTTGACGGTGGTGAGATACTGGTTGATGACGCTTTCCAGGGTGCGGCCCCGCTCTTTTACGTCCCGGAGGATGCGCCGCAGGATGCGGGTGTCCGCGTCGGTATCCACAAAAATTTTGATGTCCATCTGCTCCCGCAGGCGGGGGTCCGCAAAGATAAGGATGCCCTCGGCGATGACCACCTTGGTGGGACGCACCTCCACCGTCTCATCGGTGCGGTTGTGGATGGAGTAGTCGTAGACCGGGCAGCGCACCGCCTCCCCGGTCCGGAGGCGCCGCAGGTCCTCCACCATCATCTCGGTATCGAAGGCGTCGGGATGGTCGTAGTTCAGCTTGGCCCGCTCGGCGTAGGGGAGCTCGTCGTGGCGCTTGTAGTAGTTATCGTGGTAGATGACGCTGACATCCTCCCCGAAGTATTCCTTGATCTTTTGCGTGACGGTAGTCTTGCCGCTGCCGGTGCCCCCGGCGATGCCGATGACCATGGTTTTGCCTGTTTCTGCACCCATAAATTACCCCTCCGTTCCAATTATTATAATGACAGGACAGCCTGTCCGCTTCTAAGAGCCTATTCAAGGTCTCTGGGTGTGCCAGCCCTAACGGGGCTATGCCCCTTCGGGCACGTCTGCTTCGCAGAATGGACGGAGATTTTTCCGCCCAACAAGGAAAAAAGCGCAGGAATACTTGGTGTATTCCGAGCATTTTTGACGCAGTCTGGGCGGGAAAAGATTCGTTCAAGCGGTGCGCCAGGAGATTTTGAATGGGCTCTAAAGCAGCTTCCCCCCCAGTCCCTCGGCGATGGCCACCGCCAGGGGCAGGTCGATGGACGTATTCTTCATCCGCAGCGCCCGCACCTCCACCCCGGCCAGGGTGGCCCCCCGCAGGTCCGCCCCCGTCAGGTCGCAGCCCTGCATCAGGGCCTGGGTGAAGTCGCAGTGCCGCAGGTCCGCCTTCCGGAGGGAGCATTCCCGCAGGTCGGCGTGGGCGAAGGAGGCCCCCACCAGCTCCGCCCCGGTGAGGGAGAGCCGGGAAAGATCGCAGTATTCGTAGGTGCCGGCCTCCAGGGAAAGGCCGGTGGTCCTGGCGGAGGAAAAACTGCTGCCGGTGCACTTGCAGTGGGAGAGCACCGCCCCAAAGAGATTCGCCTCGTCAAAGACGCAGTTTAAAAACGCGCAGTTTTTGGCGGTGATGCCGGAAAGGTCCGCAAAGCGGAACCGGCAGCCGGTAAAGACGCAGCGGGAGAGCCGGCTCCCGGCGAAGCTCCCGCCGGTGAAGCCGCAGCCCTCAAAGGTGCAGCCGGTAAGCTCCGATTCGGACCAGTCCTCCTCCCGGAAGAGCCGGTCCTTGTACATTAGCTGCTCCCAAGGCATAGGACCCCTCCTCATAAACTTTTTTATCGGTCCTGCGGGGGAACGGCGCTTTTCTTTTTGCTTCTTTTTCTTTAATCCTAATTTTCGATGTAAAAATACATCGAAAATACGCCCGCTTCGCGTGCTGGCGCTGCTACGCATCGCCCCGGCTCACTGAAAATTTGCGAGCAAATTTTCTGGTCCCGTGAAAAGAAAA
>JAETSQ010000017.1 GCA_021769525.1 Oscillospiraceae bacterium | reverse complement strand
TCCGGCCGGAGGCGCTCCAGCTCCCGGCAGCCCCGCTCCATCCCCTGGGCCAGCGTCAGGGAGGGCAGCAGGGGGCAGCCCTGGCGGAGGATCTCCTCGTCCACCGCCTGGGCCAGGGCCCGGAAGAAGGGGTCGCTTTCGGTATCGGTGACCCTGGCCAGGAGGGCGGCGATCCGGGGGGTAGCCTCGGAGGCGGCCTCCTTTTTGCGCAGGGCCCTGGCGGCGGGGTTGGGGGTGTACCCCAGGGCGCGGGCCGCCTCCCAGATGCGCCGGGCCACCTCCGGGGAGGCGGCCTTCTCCCCCATCCCCCCCAGCACCCTGGAGACGGTGGACACCGAGACCCCTGCCGCCGCCGCGATCTCCTTCTGGCTTGCCACCCTATCCCCTCCTTCTGCGGGCCGTGATGACGGTATAACTTCCGGCGTTGACAGTGATGATACAGCCCTCCGCCTGGGCATACAGGTTCTTTCTTCCAGTTTACCACAGGGGAGCGGGTTACGCAATCGTTTGGGTAAATTTTTGGATTCCGCCCTCTCCATTCTGGTACAATAGAAAATGAAAGCACAGATCTGCCGCTCATTCCACACAAGAAAGGATGGTTCCTATGAAGTACATCTTCCTCAACCTCAAGCGGTTTGACATCCCCCCGGAGCTGGGAGGGGTGAACCGGCTGGCCCCCATGCCCAAATGGGGCGGCGCGGTGGTCACCGGCGTCCAGGAAAAGCTCTGCCCCCTGGTGAAGGAGTGCCGCTTCCCCATCTTCTTCCCGGAGGCCCATATCCTGACAGCCGCCGCGGCCCTGATGCCCGATTCCCCGGTGGAGCTGGGGTGCCAGGGGGTATTCCGTCAGGACACCGCCGTGGGGGGGAACTTCGGGGCCTTTACCACCGGGCGCACCGCCCACGCCGCCGCCGCCATGGGGTGCCAGTGGACCATGATCGGCCACTGTGAGGAGCGCCGGGACAAGGCGGGCATCCTGGCGGAGGCCGGGGTCACCGACAACGCCGCGGTGAACCGCATCCTGAACCAGGAGGTGCGCCGGGCCGCCGAGGCGGGGCTCAGAGTCCTCTACTGCATCGGGGAGACTGCCGAGGAATCCCCCCGCCGGGACGAGGTGCTGAGGGAGCAGCTCACCATCGGCCTGGAGGGGGTGGACACCGCCGGCGGCAAGGTGGTCATCGCCTACGAGCCGGTGTGGGCCATCGGCCCCGGCAAGACCCCTCCGGGGAGGGAGTTCATCCGGGACGTGGCCCAGGTCATCAAGGGCATCACCGGCGGACTGCCGGTGGTCTACGGCGGCGGCCTGAAGACCGATAACGCCGCCATGCTGGCCTCCATCCCGGAGATGGACGGCGGCCTCATCGCCCTCACCCGCTTTGCCGGGGAGATCGGCTTCTACCCGGAGGAATACATCCAGATCATCCGGACCTATTTCGGAAAGTAAAAGGAGGGACATTTTATGAAAGAGTTCCAGTTTGAATACGGCCACGGTTTTATGAAGGCCCAGCTCCCCGATCCCACCGATGTCTTTGTCCCTGGGGAGACCGTCCCCGATCCTCCCTGCCTGCCCCAGGATTGGGACAGTCTCTACAACGCCACCCTGGAGAGCATCCGGGGCCCCATCGGGATGCCGCCCCTCCGGGAGCTGGCAGCCCCCGGCAAAACGGTGGTGTTCGTCATCCCCGACATCGTCAAGGGGGGCAACCAGCCCACCAGCCACCGCAAGGTGGCCATCCGGGCCTGCCTGGACGAGCTCTACGCCGCCGGGGTGAAAAAGAAGGACATCCTGCTGCTCTTCTCCAACGGCCTGCACCCCCGCGCCACCGTGCCGGAGATGCGCACCATCCTGGGGGAGGAGCTCTTCGGGGAGTTCTACTACACCGGCCAGATCACCAGCCACGACAGCGAGGACTACGACCACCTGGTGGACATCGGCTACACCGAGGCCGGGGACCACGTCATCATGAACAAGTACGTCTTTGACGCCGACATCGCCATCCTCATCGGCCACACCCAGGGGAACCCCTACGGGGGATATTCCGGAGGGTACAAGCACTGCGCCACCGGCATCACCCACTGGCGGAGCATCTCCGCCCACCACGTCCCCCAGGTGATGCACCAGCCGGACTTCGTCCCTGTCTCTACAAAGAGCGTCATGCGGGGCAAGTTTGACCAGCAGGGGATGCTGATGGAAGAGAAGATGGGCAAAAAGTTCTTCTGCTGCGACGCCGTGCTGGATACCAAATCCCGCCAGATCGAAATAAATTCCGGCTGGGCCAGGGAGATGCAACCGGTGAGCTGGAAGATGGCCGACCGGCGCACCTACGTCCCCTGGGCGGAGAAGAAATACGATGTCATCGTATTCGGGATGCCCACCAATTTCCACTACGGGGACGGCATGGGCACCAACCCCATCCAGATGATGCAGGCCCTCTCCGCCCAGGTCATCCGCCACAAGCGCATCATGTCCGACCGGTGCGTTTTCATCGTCTCCTCCATCTGCGATGGCTGGTTCCACAAGGAGCGGTGGCCCTACCTGGGGGAGCTGTACGAGATGTTCCAGCACGACTCTATGTGTATTTTGCCGGATATGAACCGCTACGGGGAGTACTTTGCCACCAACGCGGAGTACATCCGCAAATACCGCTTTGCAAACGCCTTCCACCCCTTCCACGGCTTCTCCATGATGAGCTGCGGCCACCTGGCGGAGGAGCATACCAGCGCCATCTACATCGTGGGGGCCAGGGAGACCGGCATCGCCCGCGGCATGGGCCTTAAGACTCGCGCCACCTTTGAGGAGGCCCTGGAGGACGCCAAGAAGAAGTACGTGGGGCCCAGCCCCAACATCCTGGCCCTCCCCCGGACCTTCACCACCGCCGCGGTGCACCTGTGCATGAAGGACGGGAAGTAAGCCGCCATGGAACTGTTTGCCTTTGTCATCAGTATTTTAGCCACCACCGCCGGGGCCATTTCCGGCATCGGCGGCGGGGTGATCATCAAGCCGGTGCTGGACGCCGTTTCCGGCCTGCCGGTCTCCACCATCAGCTTTCTGTCCGGCTGCACCGTCCTGGCTATGTCCGTCGTCTCCCTGCTGCGCAGCACCGGAGCCAAGGTGGATAAAGCCTCCAGCACCCCCCTGGCCCTGGGGGCGGCGGCGGGCGGCCTTATTGGCAAGTGGATCTTTGACCTGGTGCGGGGGGGCTTTTCCGCCGGGGTGGTGGGGGCGGTGCAGTCCTTCCTCCTGCTGCTGATGCTGCTGGCGGTGTTCCTCTTTATGAAGGCCAAGGGGAAGATCGCCACCCTGCGGGTGAAGTCCCTGCCGGTGACGGTGCTGGCGGGGCTCTCCCTGGGGATGCTCTCCGCCTTCCTGGGCATCGGCGGCGGGCCGCTGAACATCGCCCTGCTGGCCTTCCTCTTCTCCATGGATTCCAAGACCTGCGCCGTCAACTCCATCTACATCATCCTCTTTTCCCAGGCGGCGAGCCTTCTTTCCACCCTGCTCCAGCGGCACATCCCGGAGTTTTCCCCCGTGATGCTCTGTCTGATGATCCTGGGGGGCGTGGGGGGCGGCCTTCTGGGCAGCGCCCTGGTGAAGCGGATGGACAACCGCCATGTGGACCGGTTCTTCACCTGGATGCTGGCCTTCCTGGCGGTGATCTCCGGGTGGAACCTCTGGCGGTTCCTGGGGATGATCTGACCTGTATCCTGCAAAAGGCAGGCAGAGGAGCACAAGCGGCTCCCCTGCCTGCCTTTTCTTGGAAGCTATCTTTTTACCCCTCCCCTGCTTGGAGGGTCCGGTGGAGGACGGACAGGAGCTGGGCTCCCCGATCCTGGGAAAGCTCCCAGGCGCCCGCCCCCGCCAGCCCCTTTTCCTGGGCCAGGCGGGCCTTGGCGGCGACGGAGGAGGGATCCTCATAGACGAGGAACCACCCATCCCCGGAAAGGCTGGGCTGCTGGGCCTCCTGGGAAAATCCCCGCCGCCCCTCCTCCAGGTAGCGGCTGACCGCCGTATCGTACCCCACCGACTGGCCGGAGCGGAAGGGCCCTCCCGGCGCCTCCTCCCCAGGGCCGGAGACCTGGTAGAGATAACCGTAAAAGGGGACCCCCAGCACCAGCTTTTCCGGGGGGACTCCGGCGGCCAGATAGGCCTCCACCCCCCTGCGGACGCTGGGCTGCTCACTGGGGGCGGAGAGGGGGGCGCTGAAGCCCACCTGCCGGTCCCAGGGGCCGCCCAGGTCATACCCCATCAAAAAAAGATGATCCACGCTTTCCGCCAGGTCGGCGGGCCGGACATTCTCCAGAAAATCCTCCCCTGGGGCAACGGCGGCGGTGAGAAGATACCGCCGCCCCGCCGCGGCTCCCCGGACATCCAGCTCCCGGCGCACCTCCCGGAGGAGGAGCCGGTAATTCTCCCCGTCCTGGGGACTGTGGAGGGTCCCCTCCTTCCCGCCGGAGACGGGAAATTCCCAGTCCAGGTCCAGGCCGTCAAAGCCGTGCTCCTCCATCAGGTCGGCGGCAGTCTCTGCAAAGATCCGGCGGCGCTCCGGGCCGGAGGCCGCCAGGGAGAGGTTCCGGGAATAGTCCCACCCCCCCACCGAAAGGAGGGTACGGAGCCCCGGATGCTCCGCCTTCAGCTCCCGGAGGCCGGCGAAGTTCGGCAGGTCCAGATCGGCATTTTCCAGCACCGCCCGCCCCTGGTCATCCACCCCGGCAAAGGCGTAGTGGATGTGGGTGAGGTGCTGTGCCGCCAGGTCTCCGGGGAGAAATCCGTCCAGCCGGGCGTAGTAGGGATAGTACCCTGCCACGACGGGGACGGGATCCTCCTCCGGGTCCCCGCCGGTCCTCCCCGACGGAGGGAGGGAGGCGGAGGTGTGGGCCGGTGTCCGTCCGGGGCTGGAGCGGGAGCCTTGGGCGGCCCCACTCCAGGCGGCCCGCGCCCCCAGGGAGGGCAGGGCCAGCAGGAGAGCGAGGCAGAAAAGCAGGCCGGAGAAAAATCGGCTGTGGCTTTGGAACAAGAGCATCCACCTTCCTTACCCTGAAAGTGTGCCCTGATTCCCGGATTTTATCAGACTAACCCCAGCAGATGCACCGCCGCGGTGAAGAGAAAACAGAGAGCCATCCCCGCAAGGGTGGGGACCAGGAAGGAGACCGCCGTCCACTTCCAGCTCCCGGTCTCCTTGCGGATGGTGAGGCAGGTGGTGGAGCAGGGCCAGTGCATCAGGGAAAAAAGGATCACCGACCCGGCGGTGGCCCAGGTCCAGCCGTTCTGCACCAGCAGGGCGTGGATCTGGGCGGTGCTTTCCAGCTCCATCAGGCTCCCCGCGGAAAGATAGGCCATGATGATGATGGGCATGACGATCTCATTGGCCGGAAATCCCAGGATAAAGGCCAGCAGGATGACCCCGTCCATCCCCAGCAGCCGGGCGAAGGGGTCCAGCAGGGCGGCGCAGTGCCGGAGCAGGGTGGTCTCCCCCAGGGTGACATTGGCCATCACCCAGATGAGCAGCCCCGCCGGGGCGGCCACCGCCGCCGCCCTCCCCAGGACGAAGAGGGTCCGGTCCAGGACGGAGCGCACCAGTACCTGGCCGATCTGGGGCCTGCGGTAGGGGGGCAGCTCCAAAGCGAAGGCGGAGGGCATCCCCCGGAGGATGGTGGCGGAAAGGATGCGGGAGACCAACAGGGTGGCTCCCACCCCCAGGAGGATGACCCCGGTGAGCCCCAGGGCGGAGAGCACCGAGGGCCACAGCCCCTCTTCCCCGCCGATGAAAAAGACGGTGATGATGAGGATGAGGGTGGGAAACCTCCCGTTGCAGGGCACAAAGCTGTTGGTGATGATGGCGATGAGCCGCTCGCGGGGGGAATCGATGATGCGGCAGCCCACCACCCCGGCGGCGTTGCAGCCAAAGCCCATCATCATGGTCAGGGACTGCTTGCCGCAGGCGCGGGCGCATTTGAAGCACCGGTCCAGGTTGAAGGCCACCCGCGGCAGGTATCCGAAATCCTCCAGCAATGTAAAGAGCGGGAAGAAGATGGCCATGGGGGGAAGCATCACCGCCACCACCCAGGCCAGCACCCGGTAGGCGCCGTCCATCAGCGGGGAAAGGAGCCATCCGGGGCAGCCCAGGGCGGTCAGCCCCTGGGCCAGCCGGTCCCCCAGGGCGAAAAGCCCGGCGGAAAGAAGCTGGCTGGGATAATTGGCCCCGGTGATAGTGAGCCAGAAGACCAGGGCCAGCAGCAGGAGCATCACCGGGATGCCGGTGCGGCGGCTGGTAAAGACACGGTCCAGGCGCCAGTCGGCCTCGCTGGGCCCTTGCTCCGGGGCGCACACCACCCTGGAGGCCACGCTTTCCGCCGTAGCGACGATGGCCCCCACCATGGCCTCTTCCAGCTCCCGCTGCCCCCAGCCGCGCTGGGCCAGGAGGTCTTTGGCGGCAGCCAGGGCTTCCGCCACCGCCGGGCGCTGGAGAATATCCTCCCCCAGGTAAGTAGAAAGGGCGCGGGACAGGCTCTCGTCCCCCTCCAGCAGGCGCAGGGCCAGCCACCGCAGATTCAGGCGGTTCCCCACCACCGGCCGCAGAGCCGGCACCAGGAGGGAGACACCGTCCTCAATGACCTGGGGATAGACGACCCGGAGGGGCCGCCCCGGAGCGGGGCTCGCCGCCATCTGCTCCAGACGGCAGAGGAGCCCTTCCAGCCCCCTGCCGCTGCGGGCGCTGGCCCCGGCCACCGGCACCCCCAGGCACCTTTCCAGCTCCTCCAGATCCACCCGGATCCCCTTCCGGGCAGCCTCGTCCAGAAGGTTGACACAGACCACCGTCCGGGGGGTGATCTCCAGCACCTGGAGCACCAGGTTCAGGTTCCGCTCCAGGCAGGTGGCGTCACAGACCACCACCGCCCCGTCCCCGTCCCCAAAGCAGAGGAAATCCCTGGCGGCCTCCTCCTCCGCGGAGTGGGCCAGCAGCGAGTAGGTGCCGGGAAGATCCACAAAGACGATCCCCCGCCCCTGCCGCACGCACCGCCCCTGGGCGGTGGCCACCGTCTTTCCGGGCCAATTACCGGTATGCTGATTCATACCGGTAAGGGCGTTGAAGACGGTGCTCTTGCCCACGTTCGGATTGCCCGCCAGGGCAAACACCCGGTCGCTTTCCGCCAGCCGCTGGATCATCAGGCCGGCATCCACCGCCCCAAGGCCGGTGGAACCCCTTGTCAATCCCATATCGGTCCCCTCCCCATGCGTCTCTTATAAAAGCTCCACCTGTACCTGGCGGCTGTCCTCCCGGCGCAGGGCGATGACGGCCCCCCGGATGAGATAGGCGGCGGGGTCCCCAAAGGGGCTGTGCTGGAGGCATTCCACCTGTGTGCCCCGCACCAGGCCCATATCCCGCAGCCGCCGGCCCATGGGCCCCGCCTCATCGACCCCGGTGACAAGGCCCCGCTGGCCGTCCCGAAGCTGCCCCAAATCGGTATGTTCCATAGCGTAACGCTCCCTTGTTCTCGTCAAATCAGCGGAAGAAGCAGACTTCCCCCGGTCCTATCCTATTAGAAAAGGGCGGAAAAGGTTCGGAAGATTTTTGCGGGAGACCCCTTGACTCTGACACCGTGGAATGGTTTATACTTTCTCTTGGGCCCAAAAGGATCGGCAAGGAGGAATCAAAATGCTGAAGATCGGTGTTTTCTCAAAGCTCTCCCGCATCAGCGTCCGGATGCTGCGGTACTATGATGAGGCGGGACTGCTCACCCCAGGGGAGGTGGACCCCTTCACCGGCTACCGCTACTACCACGAGCGCCAGCTGATGGAGGCGGAGCGCATCCGCGCCCTGCGGGAGATGGGTTTTGGCGTGGAGGCGGTCCGGGAGATCCTGGCGGCCTACCGGGACCCGGAAACGCTGGAACGGTTCCTCCGGGTGCGCAGGGAGGAGCTGCGGGCCGAGATGGCCCGGACCCAGGAGCGCCTTACCCTGCTGGAAATCACCCTCCAAAGGGTGCGAAAGGACGGTATCATCATGGAATACAACGTTACGTTAAAGGAGATCCCCCGGCGCCGGGTGGCGAGCCTGCGGGGGATCATCCCCGGTTACGACCGCGAGGGGGATCTGTGGCAGCAGATGATGACAGAGGCCGGCCCCCAGGACCTCCAGATGGCGGACCCCTGCTGGAGCATCGCCATCTTCCACGACCAGGAGTACCGGGAGGGGGATGTGGAGGTGGAGATCCAGATGGCGGTGAAGGGGGAGTACCGCGATACGGAACACGTCCGCTTCTTCACCGCGGAGCCCCAGCAGGTGGCCTCGGTGGTCTGCCAGGGGGCTTACCAGCAGATCGGCGATGTGAACCAGTCTCTGGTGGTCTGGATCGCCGACAACGGGTATGAGATCAGCGGTCCCATGTTCAATATCTACCATGTGGGCCCCGCCCAGACCCAGGACCCCGCCCAGTGGGTCACCGAGGTGTGCCTGCCGGTAAAAAAGAGATAAGTCCAGGAAGGGCCCGGAGGAGAAATCCCTCCGGGCCCTTCCTATTCCTCCAGCAGCTCCCTGCGGAAGTACTGCATCAGCTTTTTTTCCCGGCGGGAGACCTGCACCTGGGTCATCCCCAGCGCCCTGGCGGTCTCGGTCTGGGTGCGGTTGCCGTAGTACCGCAGGATGATGAGCCGGCGGTCCCGGTCCTCCATTTGGGCCATGGCCTGCTTCAGGGCCAGGATGTCGGAGAGGCGCTCCTCCGGGGAGTCCACCGGCAGGTCGATCTGCCCGCCTCCCTCCTCCTCGCTGCCGGTGAGGGAGACCGGCGGGGTGGTGGCGGCCAGGGCCTCGGCGATCTCCCCAGGGGTGCGGTCCATGGCCTGGGCCACCTCGCTGAGAGCGGGGTCCCGCCCCAGGGCGATCCCCAGCTGCTCCTTCACGCGGGCCGCCTTGATCCCCAGCTCCTTGACGCTGCGGCTCACCTTCACCGCCCCGCCGTCCCGGAAGAGGCGGCGGATCTCCCCCAGGATCACCGGTACCGCGTAGGTGGAAAACATCACCCCGCGGGTCTCGTCAAAGGCGGCGGTGGCCTTTACAAGGCCCATGCACCCCGCCTGGAAGAGGTCGTCGTACTCGATCCCCCGCCCCCGGAAACGGTGGGCGCAGGAGTGCACCAGCCCCAGGTTTTTTTCCACCATGGTGCTTCTGTCCTCCGCGATCAATCCACCGCCTCCTTTGTGCCCTTATCTCTCTAACAGCTTCTGGATTTGAGCTTCCGCTCCAGGGTGACGGTGGTGCCCTCCCCCAAACGGGAACGCACCCGGACCCGGTCCATCAACTCCTCCATCACCGCAAAGCCCAGTCCGGCCCGCTCCCCGGTGGTGCAGGTGGTATATAGGGGTTCCCGCGCCTTCTCCACATCGGCGATGCCGCAGCCCCGGTCCCGGACGGTGATGACGATCTTCCCCCCCGGATAGAGGGCGGCGGTTATGTACACCGTTCCCAGGGTGTTCCGGTAGCCGTGGACGATGGCGTTGGTCACCGCCTCGGAGACCGCCGTTTTGATGTCGCAGAGCTCCTCCACCGTCGGGTCCGCCAGTGCGGCGAAGGCCGCCGCCAGGGAACGGGAAAGGCTCTCGTTCACCGAACGGCTGGGAAAGCTCACCCGCATCAGATTTTCCGGTTTTTCCCGCTTCATCATGCCCCTCCTCTCTTTTCCTGGATGTCCAGGCTGCCGATCCCTGCCACCTGCATCACCTTGCGGATATGGGGCGGCAGGTTGCGGAGGGCCAGCTTTCCCCCCATATCCTGCATCAGGCGGTACCGCCCCAGCACCACCCCGATGCCGGAGGAATCCATAAACTCCACCCCGCCGAAATCCAGCACCAGCGTCCGGGGGCAGGTGCGGCGCACGCTGTCATCGATGGTCTCCCGGAGCCTGCCGGCCCCGTGGTGGTCGATCTCCCCGGTGAGCAGGGCGGTAACGGTGTCCGCCTCCGGCGCCACCTCAATTTTTACCGGCATATTTCACCCTTCCTTTCCACTTAGCCGTATAAAGAAATAAAGAAAAGACCGTATCCTGCAAACGGCTTGTCCCGCCATTTAAGGATACGATCTTTTGTGTGCAAATTCTGCTGCACTCTGTCGAGAGGGGGATTCTATTTCAGCAGCAGGCCCACCGGGCAGTGGTCGCTGCCATATACATCGCTGTAGATAAGGCTGTCCTCCACCCGCTCCTCCAGCCGCCGGGAGACCAGGAAATAATCGATGCGCCACCCGGCATTCTTCTCCCTGGCCCGGAAGCGGTAACTCCACCAGCTATAGGCCCCGGTCTTTTCCGGGTAGAGCAAGCGGAAGGTATCGGTAAAGCCGGCCTCCAGCAGGGCGGTGAGCTTATCCCGCTCCTGCCGGGTAAACCCGGCGCTGTTCCGGTTGGGGCCGGGGTTCTTCAGGTCGATGTCCTCGTGGGCCACGTTCATGTCCCCGCAGACCACCACCGGCTTCTTTTCGTCCAGCCCCAGCAGATATTGGCGGAAATCATCCTCCCATTCCATGCGGTAGCTGAGACGGGCCAGCTCCTGCTGGGAATTGGGGGTGTAGACATTTACGAACCAGAAGTCCGGGTACTCCAGGGTGAGGAGCCGTCCCTCATGGTCGTGGCGGTCGATCCCCATGCCCCTTGTGACGGTCAGAGGCTCCTCCCTGGCGAATACCGCCGTCCCGGAGTAGCCCTTCCTTTCCGCGCTGTTCCAATAGGAGCGGTATCCGGGGGGCAGGGGGACCTCCGCCTGCCCCTCCTCCATCTTCACCTCCTGGAGGGCCAGGAGGTCCGGCAGCTCCTGTTTTACAAAGTCGGGGAACCCCTTCCCCAGGCAGGCCCGCAGGCCGTTGACGTTCCAGGAGATCAGCTTCATGTTTTCCCCCCGCATCATTTCGCTACCATAAAGTAATAGACATCCACCGCGCCGGAAGAGTCCTTTATGGAGAGGCGGAAAAAGCCCTCCTCCCCAAAGGTGAGGTCGTACCGGTCCCCGGCGGAGAGGGGATGCTCCTCCTCTGTCCACCGGTCATCCCCCGCCAGGGTCCCCATAGGAGCGGAGGTATAGACCCCCTGGCTCTCCTCCTCCAGGCGGTCCATCGCCACCACCACGCCGCCGGCGTAGCACTCCACAAAGTTCTTCATCCCCAGGGGGACCGTGAGGACGATGGCATCCACCGGCGCGCCGTCCAGGGTAGCCTCCACGCCGGTCACCTGGACCGAGCTGGAGTCGTAGGCCTCAAAGGCGTAGTCCCCCACCGGCAGGGATTCCGGCAGGTCCAGCCCCGGAAGGCCGGTGTGGTCGTGGTCCCCATCCATCTCCAGGGACTCCGGAGGGAGGGAGCTGCCGGCCGACGGCGCAGAGGCGCTCTCCGGGGCGGAGCTTTCCTTCCCCGCTCCGCCGCATCCGGCGGCAAGGAGCAGGGCCAGGGTGAGGGCCAGGGCGGCGGCTGTTTTGACAACAAGTCTCATAGGTAAAGGTTCCTTTCTATCCTTCTGTGATCTCCTGGGCGGAGACAAAATGCCAGCTCCCGTCCGCGTTCTTCCCCATGGTGTAGCGGAGGCTGTGGAGCTTTTTGGTGCAGAGGGGGTCGCTGTAGGCGGCGGCATCCACCTGGCAGCCGTTCCCGGAGATCTCCGGCATCCCGATGAGGACATAGGGGAAATCGGGCCCCCGTCCCCAAAGGAGATACCCGTTCTTCTCCTTGGAGTAGAATTTGGTGCTCCGCCCGTCAAATCCGGTGATTCCGAAGGTCCGCTCCACCGCGGCGGCAAGCTCCTGGGGGGTGTAGACCATATCCTCCCCCTGGGGCTTCACCATCATCATGGCAAATTCCGCCACCGTCTCCGGGGGCAGCTCCCAGGGGCTGGCGAAGGCCGGCATCCCGTAAAGGGAGATAAAAACATCGATGTTGTAGGCCGCCCCGTTTTCCGGGCTGTTCCGGGCCTCCAGGTCGGCCCAGTTGTAGTACCGCTCCGAGGCCGGGCGGAAGTAGAGGGGGAGGACCTGCCCGGCCTCCCAGTTCCTATCCTGGCCGCAGCGGACCACCAGGCGGTATTCCTGGGTCCCCTCCGGGAAGACGCCCTTTCCGTCCTCCACCGTCACCTGCACCCGGTAATCCCCCTGGCTGTCCAGCTCCTCCGTCACCCCGGTGATGCGGGCCTCGGTGATCCGAACCCCCTCCCAGGCGGCGCAGTCCCCGCTGGCCACGGCGGCCACCTCGGAGGCCTTTCCGGTCTGGACCGCCGCCAGGAAATCCTCCGCCACCCGCCGGGCGGTGCCCTCCTTGTAAGGGGAGGTCTGGGCGGAGCCCTCCCGGAGGAGCTTCCGCTCCGCGTCCTTCCGGGGGGCGTCCAGCCGCCACCCCGCCCCGGTGCGGGAGATGGTCATGGCGGTCTCGTAGAGGGAGCCGTCCAGCCCCTCCTCCTGGAAGGAAAAGGCGGCGGTGAGGTCCGAGCGGCGGCCGGTGAGACGGACGCTGCCCTCCACCACCTCGTACCCCAGGGCGGAGACGGCACAGGCGGCACTGCGCCACAGGGTGCCGTCCCGCTCCACCAGGGCGGGATTTTCCTCCGGGTCCCGGAGGGCCAGCAGGGCCTCGACGGTCTCCTCCTTGGCGTAGACCTCCCCCAGCCGCTTCTTCAGGGCCTCCCGGTTGGGGAACTGCCGGGAAGCAACGGGGTAGTAGGAGGCCCCGTCCAGCTCCTTCGCGCCGGCGCGGTCCACCGGCAGCCCGTCGGCAAAGAGGAGGTAGTACACCTCGTAATCCGCCGCCAGCAGCTCCTCAAAGGCGGCGGTGAGGTCCGCGTCGCTGTTCCCCTGGGGGGCAGCTCCGCTATTTCCGCAGCCCCCCAGGAGGGTCAGGCACAGCAGGACCGGCAGAAGGCGGCACAGGCTCTTTTTCATCACGGCGGTCCCTCCCTTCCCTCCGGTCTTGCCCGCAGGAACTTGATGGGGATGCCCTGGGCGGCGAACATCTCCTCGTGCTCGGTGGGGACGTTATCCGGGAGCTGCTCCCGGTAAAGGTCCCAGGTGACAAAAACGGTCCGGTATCCCGCCTGGGGGAGGTATTGGTTCAGCGTATCCCGAAAGAGGGCGTCGTCATCGGTCTTGAACCACAGCTCCGCCCCCTCCCCCATCCATCGCCGGTAGTTTATAAGCTGCCGGGTGTGGGTGAGGCGGTGCTTGTAGTCCCCCGGCTTGGGCCAGGGGTTGCAGAAATTTACATAGACCCGGTCCACCCGCTCCTCCTCCCCGAAGATCAGGTGCAGCCGCTCGATGTCCCAGGACATCAGCAGGACGTTGTCCACCCGGTCCGCGGGCCGTCCGGCGGCGGCCAGGGCGGCCTCCACCTTCCGCTTAGCCAGCGCCAGCACCTCGCTTTTCAGGTCGATGGCGATGTAGTTCACCTCCGGGTGGCAGGCGGCCTCATGGGCCAAAAAGCCCCCCTTGCCGCACCCCAGCTCCAAATAGACAGGGGCCCTGCGGGGAAACCGGGAGGCCCAGCGGCCCCGCAGCTCCTGGGGATCATCTACAAAAAAGGGGCAGGCGGCCAGCTCCGGCCGGGCCCAGGGCTTTCTTCTCAGACGCATGGGCGGTCACGTTTTCCTTTTCTTCTTTTTGTCCTTCCCCGGCTTTTCCTCCTCCGGGGACCGGAGGGTATCCAGGATACGCTCCGCCAGCAGCAGGTCCCGCTGGGCGCGCACCGCCAGCTGGGTCACCAGGACCGCCTTGGCCTGGTCGGGGCCGCCCCCTTCCTCCAGGCGGGCCAGGAGGGTTTCCGTCATGGCGGGGGTCTCGGCGAAGCTCTCCCGCTGGGCGGTGAGGAACTGGCGGTACAGGTTCCCGGTCTCCTTTTCCCCCGCCACCGGGGCCAGCAGCCGCCCCAGGTCCTGGATGGTGAAGATCCGCTTCAGCTGGCAGACCAGGGAGAGCAGCATCACGTGGCTCCGGCCATACCGCTTGGAGGAGGGCGGCGGCAGCAGCTTTGCCTTGCTGTAGTTATTGACCATGGACCGGGTGACAAAGGGGGATTCCTCCTCCCGGTCATAAAAGCTCAGGCGCTTATCCAGGTAGGTGGTCAGCTGGTCCATATAGATCTCCAGGTCCGGGATCTCCTCCGGCAGGATCTGCGGGGCCTTTTCCATCTGCCGGGCCAGCTCCCGCACCTCGTCCTTCCACTCTGGCATCATACATCGCCTCCTGGGTTTTATTATAACGGTTTTGCGGGTCCTTCGCAATAGATTTTGCGGTTTTCAAAAAAAGGCAGCCCTGCCGCGCCTCCCGGTCAGGGCTGTCCGCCTTAGATACCCATATCGTCTCCGCTGAACCACCGCACCAGGTAGTTGATGACCACCACCACGGTGATGAGCACCACCGCCAGGGCGGCGGTGATGAGGATCTTCCCCTCCTCCTGGGTGGAGAAGACCACCGTGCCGATGGTCTCGTTCCCCACGCTCCACAGGAGGGAGGAGAGGGTGATCTCCGAAAGGGTGGGGGCCACCACCAGGAAAAAGGAGCTGTAAAGGCTGGGCTTCAGGAGGGGGAGCATGATGCTGGAAAAGGCCTTCAGGTGGCTGGCCCCGGCGCAGCGGGAGGCCTCCTCCAGGGAGGCGTCGATCTGGGCGATGGCGCCGGAGATGTTGTTGTACCCCAGGTTCATGAACCGGGCCACATAGGCCACCAGCAGGATCCAGATGGTGCCGTAGAGCCGCAGCCCGGTGACGGGCAGGGGCTGGGCGAAGGCCAGGATCATCGCCAGGGCGATGATGGTGCCGGGGACGGCGTAGGGCACCGTCACCATGGTCTGCATCAGCCGCACCCCCCAGAACTTCCGAAGCCCCCCGCGGATAGCCACATAGGCCACCGCCAGGGCCACCACGGTGATGATGAGGGCGGAGGCCGCCGAAAGGAAGGCGCTGTTCACAAAGGCCCGGCGGATGTTGCGGATGGAAAGGAGCCGGGAGAAATTCCGCAGGGTGATGTTGCCGGGGCCGAAGGGCAGGCCGAAGGTCTTGGTAAAGGCGGTGGTGAAGGTAGCCAGAATGGGAGCCAGGGTGGTGACGGAAAAGACGGCGGCCAGGAAGGCGCAGAGCCCCCAGCGCCCCGCCGTCCCCAGGTGGGAGGGCTGGACCGGGGCGCTCTTCCCCCCCACCACCACGTACTTCTGGGTAGCCAGTACCCGGTTATAGAGGGCCAGTCCCACAAGCCCGAAGAGGGCCAGCAGAAGGGAATAGGCGGAGGCCAGCTGGAGATTCCCCGGCAGATCCGGACGGTTGATGATGGCGTAGATCTGGGTGGTCATCAGCCGGATCTGGTTGGGAGCTCCCAGGACGGCGGAAACGCCGAAATCCGCCAGGATGAACATAAAGACCAGCAGGGTGGCCCCCAGGATGGAGGGGGTCAGCAGGGGCAGGGTCACATCCCGGAGGGTGCGCCAGGGGCTGGCCCCGGAGACCCGCGCCGCCTCCTCCACCGAGGCGTTCACCTTCTTCATGGCCGGCAGCACCACCACGTAGGGCACCGCGTACCGGTAGATGGAGAGGACGAAGACCATCCCCCCCAGGCTGTAAATATCCACCAGGGGCTCCGCCGCCCCGGTGAGGGTTTTCCAAAACTCATTGAAGACCCCTACCGGACCTAAGAGAAAGGTCCAGGAGATGGCCCCGATAAAGGGGGGGATCAGGTAGGGGATGGCCAAGAGGGAACGCCAGAGGCCCCGCCCCGGCACATCGGTGCGGGTCACCGCCCAGGCCAGGAACACCCCCAGGACGGTGGAAAAAAGGGTGCTGGGGAGCACCACCTTCACCGTGTTCAGGACACTGCCGGCGATGCCCTTATCCCGGAACACCGCCAGGTAGTTGCCGAGGCCCAGGCCCTCCGGTGTCTTGAAGCTGTTCAGGATCAGCACCGCCGAGGGGTAGATCACCGCAAAGGCCAGCACCGCCGCCGTGGCGATCCAGATGAGGGTGGGGGCCGCCTCTCCGGGGCGGACTCCCTCTCCCCGGTTTTTCAGGGAAAAATGCCGCAACGGGCCTTCCCCCTTTCTGCTAAGATTCGCCCCTCCCGCCCCGTCCCCGAAGGGAGAGGCGGGAGAGACGCCAGAACGGGGCAGGACCCCTTATTCTCCGAAGATCTCTGCGAAGCGTTCCCGCAGGGCGGCAGAATTTTGGGTGAAGTCCTCAATGTTCAGCTTCACCGTCTTGATGTCCTCCACCGCAGGGGCGCCCTCCGGCACCCCCACCGAGGGGTCCACCGGGATATAGCCCTGTTCCACAAAGATGCGCTGGGCGTCCTGGGTGAGCATATAGTCCATCAGGGCCTCGCAGGCGGCCCGGTTCTCCTCCTCCACGGTGGAGAGGATGGCGATGGGGGTGGGGATCATCACCGCCCCGCTTTCCGGCCAGACGGTCTCCACCGGGGAGCCCTCGTTCTGGGCGTTGCGGGCCATAAAGTCCACCACCGAGACGGCGGCGTACTCCCCGGAGGATACCTTGGTCTGGAGGTTCCCATTGGACTGCTCGAACTTTACGTCGTTCTTCGCCATATCCTCATAGAGGCTCCAGCCCGGTCCGTCCGGCCCCACCAGCCCCACCAGGGTGGTGAAGGCGCCGCCGGAGTAGCTGGGGTTCGCCATGGCGAAGCGGCCGGAGAGCTCCGGCTTCGTCAGGTCGGTCCAGTCCTTTATCTCCACATCGCACTTCAGGGTGTTCTTGGCGATGATGTTGAAGATCTGGCGGACCTCCCAGGCCATGCCATCGTTGTAGTTAAAGGCAGGGTCGATCTTCTCCGCCCCCTTGGGGGTGTAGTGCCGGATCATGCCTTTTTGGTCCAGCTGGTTGATATAGCCAATATCCGCAAACCAAATGATGTCCGCATCAGTGCTTCCGGTCTCCAGCTCGGTATTGATCTTGGAGATCACCTCCCCTGTGCCGGAGCGGTACAGGTCGTAGGTGATGCCGGGATTTTTGGAGACGAAGTCCTCCAGCATATCGGTGACAAGGTCCTGGGGCTCCGAGGTGTAGACGGTGATCTTGCCGGTCACCGGCTGGGGCTGCTGGGTCTCCTGGGTCTGGCTCTGGGGCGGGACGCCGTTTCCCTGGCTCGCGGAAGAAGGTCCTGTTTTTTCAGAACAGCCTGCTGCCGCGGACAGGGCCAGCATCCCGGCCAGAGCCAGGGCCGCTGCTTTTCGGCCCGGTCTGCGCTTTCTCATGTGGGTATGCCTCCTGTTTTTTGATGTATCTCCCAAAAAAGGAGACCAAAGGTATTATACCATCATTTGGGGGCGGCAGATGTGTACGAATTTTGAATAAATGTATTTTTTTCCCATTTCCCAGGAAAAAGCAGACGGCCTCTCCTCCCCGCGGGGCCTCTTTTTCGGGGCGCCGGGGCTGGCGGAATCCCGCCGCATATGGTATACTATAAAGCGTTTACAGAACAGGAGGTTTTCTATGAATCGTCGCAGCAGCGCAAATCCCAGGGATCCCCGCAGGCCCTCCCGCTGGCAGAGGTGGCTTTTTCTCTTTGTCACCGTCACGCTGGTGGCCTCCATCGTCTTCATCTCCATCTCCATGGCCCTGGCCCCCACCGAACCGGACCCCGCCCGCCCCAACCACCGGGTAAAGGGGGACTATGTCCTGATGCTGGCCCAGTGCATCCTGGGGGTGTTCGCCCTCGCCCTGCCCAGTATCCTGTGGCGGCGGGTGCGCCTGGAGATCCCCTCCAATATGCTCATCCTCTACGCCATTTTCCTCTACTGCGCTATTTATTTGGGGGAGGTGCGGGCCTTCTACTACAACGTCCGCAACTGGGATACCATCCTCCACACCTTCAGCGGGGCGATGCTGGGGGCCCTGGGCTTCTCCTTCATCACCTTCCTCAACAGGACCGACCGGGTGCCCATGAACCTCTCCCCCGTCTTTGTGGCTACCTTCGCCTTCTGCTTCGCCGTCACCCTGGGGGTGGTTTGGGAGATCTACGAGTTCACCGCCGACGGCATCCTCCACACCAATATGCAGAAATTCGGCCTGGAGGACGGCACCCCCTTCCTGGGGCGGCTGGCCCTCCGGGACACCATGAAGGACCTCATCGTGGATACCATCGGGGCGGCTGTGATGTCGGTGATCGGCTACATCTCCCTGAAGTACCAGAAGGGCTGGGTGGAGAAGCTGCTCCTCAAGGCCCACCGGCATCATTAAATTTTCGCTCTCCCCTCATACAGCCGTCACATAGGGATGATAGGATAGGAGCAGCCTTAGAACCGGTTCAGCATCTCCTGGCGCACCGCCTGAGATGCTGAACAGGCTCTTAAAGATCGGGAGGGAACGCCATGTACCATATCCTGGTGGTGGATGACGAGGAAAACATCCGGCAGCTCATCCGCAAATACGCCAACTACGAGGGCTACAAGGTCACCGAGGCCGCCGACGGCCTGGAGGCCCTGGATATTTGCAGCCAGTGCAGCTTCGACCTTATCATCCTGGATGTGATGATGCCGGAGCTGGACGGCTTTTCCGCTCTGCGGCGCCTGCGGCGGGACGACCGCCGCACCCCTGTGCTGATGCTCTCCGCGCGGGGGGAGGAATACGACCGCATCCGGGGGTTTGAGCTGGGGGTGGACGACTACGTGGTGAAGCCCTTCTCCCCCAAGGAGTTGATGCTGCGTGTCTCCGCCATCCTCCGCCGGGCGGGGGAGCACGAGGACCTGCGGGAGGTCTACACCGTTGAGGGGGTCACCGCCGACTTCACCGGGCGGCGGGTGCTGGTGGACGGCGTGCCGGTGGAGATGACCCCCAAGGAGTACGACCTGTTCTTTTATCTGGTGAAGAACCGGAACATCGCCCTCCCCCGCGAAAAGCTCATCAGCGACGTGTGGGGGTACGACTTCTACGGGGACGAGCGCACTCTGGACACCCACATTAAGCTCCTGCGCAAATCCCTGGGGCCCTACAGCGGCCACATCGTCACCCTGCGCGGGGTGGGGTACCGCTTTGAAGGGTAAGGGGGCCGGCCGGCTGGAACGGCTGGGCATCCAGTGGCACCTGATGGCCTGCCTCACCGCCTTTGTGGCGGTGCTGATGCTGCTGCTGTGGCTCTTCCAGGTGGTCCTTTTGGACCGCTTCTACCAAGCCATCAAGACCCGCACCATCCAGCGGACCGCCCAGGGCATTGCCCGGAACATCGACCAAAGCGACCTTTCCGACCAGTTGGACAGCCTCACCCGCCAGCCGGACATCTATGTGCGCATCCTGGACCGGGAGGGGGAAACGGTGTACAAATCCCGCTCCGGCCCCATGAGCATGGTCCACGATATGGGGAAGGACGAGGCCATGGGCTTCTTCACCGCGGCGGAGGAAAACGGGGGAATGGTGCTGGAGCTGTTCCAGCAGGATTTCCCCAACCCCTTTGCCGGGCCCTTCGGGGAACCGGACCTTGACAAGGAGCACCGGGAAAAGCCGGTGCGGGAAAAAAAGCGCACCACCCTGGTGGTCTGCGCCCAGCTGGTGGAAAGCCGGGAGCGGGGCACCCTGATGATCCTCCTCAGCAGCGCCCTTTCCCCCCTCAACACCACCACCGAAACGCTGAAGGTGCAGTTCCTGTGCATCGCCGCCATCCTCCTGCTCCTTTCGGCGGGGATCGCCTTTCTCCTTTCCCGGCACATCGGCAGGCCCCTGGCGGGCCTCAGCCGCAGCGCCCGCGTGCTGGCGGAGGGCCGGTACGACATCACCTTTGAGGGGGGCGGCTACCGGGAGGCCCTGGAGCTTTCCGCCGCCCTCACCTACGCCGCCGCCGAGCTTTCCAAGGTGGAAAAGCTCCGGCAGGAGCTCATCGCCAACGTCTCCCACGACCTGCGCACCCCCCTCACCCTCATCGCCGGGTACGGGGAGATGATGCGGGACATCCCCGGAGAGAACACCCCGGAAAATGTCCAGATCATCATCGACGAGGCCCAGCGCCTCACCGGCCTGGTGAACGATATGCTGGACCTGGGGAAGCTCCAGGCGGGGGCCCAGACCCTTTCCGCCGCCCCCCTCTCCCTCACCGCCATGGTGCGGGAGGAGCTGCTGCGCTACCAGCGGCTGGTGGAGCGGGAGGGGTACACCATCGCCTTCTCTCCGGCGGAGGAGGCCATCGTGGAGGGGGACCGCTCCAAGCTCTCCCAGGTGGTCTATAACCTCATCGGCAACGCGGTGAACCACACCGGGGCCGATAAAAAGGTGCTGGTGGAGCAGGAGGTCCGGGACGGCTGGGTGACCCTTTCCGTGCTGGACAGCGGCCCCGGCATCCCCCCGGAGGAACTGCCCTATGTCTGGGACCGGTACTACAAGGCGGACAAGGCTCACAAGCGGGCAGCCATCGGCACCGGACTGGGGCTTTCCATCGTCCGGGGGGTGGTGGAGCTGCACCACGGCCGCTGCGGCGTGGAAAGCGCCCCCGGCCAGGGGAGCCGCTTCTGGTTTTCCCTCCCCTGCCGGGAAGAAGAAACAAACGTATAAAAATACCCCTCCCGGTTTTTCTGGGAGGGGTATTTCTTATGGAAATGACCAAACGAGAAGTTAAAGCCAATCTGGGCTGCCGCCCAGCCCCGCCTTCTTTTTCTTTTCACGAGAAAAGAAAAAGAAGCAAAAAGAAAAGCGGCCAAAGTATTTATGGCATAGTGGATCGGCTCAAAATCTGCGCGATTTGGACACCCTCATTTTTATGGCGCGGAGGATTTGACGGGTCTTACCTCCCGGTCCGCAGCATACGCTCCCGGCAAGCGATGCCTTCATCCAGCCCCTCCATGAACCGCCGGGCATCGGCGGCGCTGCCCACGATGGCGGCGTAGTGGGTGGGGACCGCGGCCAGGGGCCGGATGGCGTTCACCACCTGGGCGGCCTCGGCGGCATCGGTGGTGTAGGTGCCCCCCACCGGGAAGAGGGCCAGATCGCACCGCACCTGCCGGGCCTCCGGGGTGTCATCGGTATCCCCGGCGATGTAGTACCGCGCCCCGCCCATGGTGAGGACATACCCCACCCAGCCGTTTCCTTTGGGATGGTTGGGCTTATTGGTGTTGTAGGCGGCCACCGCCTCCAGGGTCAGGTCCAGCACATCCAGCCGCCGGCCGGGGGCGATGACATGGGCCTGGGCAAGGCCCAGCTCCGCCGCCTTTTTGGCGGTGGAGGCGGGGGTGACGATGACCGTAGCCGGCCCCTGCACCTTCCGGATGTCCTCCGGGGAGAAGTGGTCGAAGTGGTCGTGGGTGATGAGGATGAGGTCCGCGTCATGGCGCTCCTCCCGCACCCCAAAGGGGTCCGCGTAGACGATCCTCTCCCCGGCGATGCGGATGCTGCTGTGGTACAGCACCTCTACCGAATCAAAAAGTTTTTCCGTATCCATCGTAAAAAAACCTCCTCATCATTTTTCCGCCAGATCCCCGATGATCTCCCGCTCCGCAAAGAGGGCGGTGGCGCCGCCGGTGTGCCAGTAGACCACCCGGCTCCCCTGGGGGATCCTTCCCGTGCGGATCTGGTCCAGCATTCCGGCAAAACCCTTGCCAGAGTAGACGGTGTCCAAAAGGATGCCCTCGGTGCGGGCCAGCAGGCGGACGGCCTCGTTGCCGGCCTCGTTGGGGATCTCGTACCCTGGGGCGAGGTTCACCCCGGAGAGGTCATCCCGCTTCAGGTACAGCTCCACCCCCAGCCGGGCGGAGAGGCGCTCCAGCCGGTGGAGATGGGTGGGGTAGAAGCCCAGTTTCTTCCGGGGAAGGGCTGCCAGCAGTTCCTTGGCTTGGGAAACGGTTTTCATCCGGAAAGCTCCTTTCTCAAGGGTGTGGGCGCATCGCCTGCATCGGTCTGTTCTTATTTTACCGGACAAACGGCCTCATTTCAACTCCTTCCCGCGGCGCCCTCCCGAAAAAAACAGTTGCATTTTTTCAGGTTTATGCTACAATAAAAGCAAACCAACCTAGGAGGTGTATGAGCAATGGCATATGTGATCAGCGACGAGTGCATCAGCTGCGGCAGCTGCGAGGGCGAGTGCCCTGTCAGCGCGATCTCCCAGGGCGACGCCCACTACGAGATCAACGCCGACACCTGCATCGACTGCGGGACCTGCGCCGGCATCTGCCCCACCGGCGCCATCAGCGAAGGCTAAGAACCTGTTTAGCATCTCCTGGCGCACCGCCTGAACGAATCTTTTTCCGCCCAGACTACGTCAAAAATGCTCGAAAGGCACAAAGCCTTTCTCCGCTTTTTTCCTTGTTGGGCAGAAAAATCTCCGTCCATTCGGCACACCCAGAGATACTGAACAGGCTCTGAACAAAGGACAGAAGGAATGTACATAAACCCCCCGTCTTTTTTAAGGACGGGGGGTTTTCCTTGCCGCAGAGGTCAGCCGGCCTGTGCCCCGCTGTAATAGTGCTCCAAGATCTCCGTATGATCCCAGCCGTCATTTGCCAGGTGCTTGGCGCCCACCTGGCTCATCCCCACGCCGTGGCCGTAGCCGCGGGTGGTAAAGGTAAAGCGGTCCGCTCCGGGGTCATACCCGATCTCAAAGGCCGCAGAGCGCAGGCCAAAGATGTTTTCCCGCAGCTTGCGCCCGGTGGTGATCACCGTGCCTCCGATGCGCACCTCGTTGACATAGGGGCCGTCATCCCACCAGGAGAGGATCTCAAACCAGTTCTCCGGGTCCACGCCGTCCAGGTTCACCCCCAGGACGCTCTGGAGCTTGGACTTCACCTGGCCGGAGGAGAGGGTCATCGTGCGGAGGAAGCCGCTTTCCGCCTCGTCCACCGAGCTGTCCACCGGCTGCAGGTAGGCAAGGTCCCTCCCCCAAACGCTGCGGGAAGAGGCCGTCTGCCCGGCGCTCATGGCGCAGTAGGAGGCCAGGATAGGCTTGCCGTTGTAGGTGATCTGCTCCCCGGCCACCTCCTTCACCAGGCGCGTCACCCGTTCATTGGCCGAACTGGCCAGTCCCACCGCCGGGACGCTGCCGGTGGAGTTGTGGTAGCGCACAAAGGTGTAGGCGGCCACCGCCTGGGCCTTGATGGCTTCGTCCGGGTATGTAGAGCCTATCTCGTTCTGGACGATCCGCGCCACGATGGAAACACCGCTGCCGCTGACGGTGGAGCCGCCGGACTGCACCCGGAGCTCCTGCCAGCCGGAGGCGCTGTCCTCCACATCGTCATCGCCGCTGCTTTCCGGCTCCGGAGGCTTGCTGGAGGAGGGGCGGGAGGGCCGGCTGTGAACGGGCTCCTCCTCGTCTTCCTCTTCCGGCTCCTCTTCCTCTTCGTCTTCCTCCGGTTCCTCCGCCACAGAGGACGGCACGGAGGACGAGGAGGGGGGCGGGGGCTGGGAGCTGCCGGAAGGTGGCGGCGAAACGGCCGAAGAGCCGGAAGAGGGGCTCTCCGGGGCCTGGGAGGAAGGGGGCTGGGAGGAGGGCAGCTCCTGGAAGGAGGGAGCGTCCTCCTGGGTCTCCTCCCGGCTCTCCGGCGGTTCCGGCTCCGGGGGGGTATCCGGGGCGGAGGCCGCCCCCTGGTCCGATGAGATCATACCCCCGCCGGATGCCAAGGGAGGGAGCCGGACACCGGGATCCTGGCCGGCCTTCTGGAGAGAGCATCCCGCCAGCACCAGCGCCGCAAGCACCGCTGCCCCCGCCCGATGAGCAGGTGAAAAAAGCATTTTGGCTCTCCCTCCTTTCCGAAAACCATCATCCCGGTTTTTTATATATTGGTCCATTATACCATAATTTGCGCTCTTTTTCACCCCATTGCCCCAAAGAACCGCAAAATTTCGCACCGCATCCCCCGCCGGCGGGATATTCCCCCCTCAATATTGTCAAAAATCCCTGAAAAAGAAAATTTTTCGGCAGGATTCTGGCAATTTCCGCCGAACGTTGCTATAATTAAAAAGAGAGGACAATTGCCCCGACACTTGAACCGGGGACCAGGGAGGGAGCAAGGTGCAGAAGATTTTGGTGGTGGATGACGCGGCGCTGAACCGGGAGCTGCTGCGGGATCTCCTGGCGGACGAATACCTGGTGGACACGGCGGAGGACGGGGAGCAGGCCCTGCGCAGGCTCAGCGAGGAAGGTCCCGGCATGGCCGCCCTGCTGCTGGACCTGAATATGCCCCGGATGAGCGGCCTTGCCGTCCTGGAGGAGATGCGCCGCCTCGACTGGACCCAGCACATCCCGGTGCTCATCATCAGCGGGGAGTACTCCCCGGAGGTGGAGAACCGCTGCTTTGAGCTGGGGGTCTCCGACTTCATCCACAAGCCCTTTGAAAGCTCCATCGTCAAAAACCGGGTCCGCAACTCCATCGCCCTCTTTGATTACAAAAAGCACCTGGAGCAGACGGTGGAGGAGCAGGCGCAGGCCCTAAAGCAGCAGAAGCGGATCATCCAGATGCAGGCGGAGCAGCTAAAGACCACCGAGGCCTTCAACCGCCTGATGATGGAGTACCGGGCCGCCATCATGGAGATGGAGACCCGCCTCCAGGTGCTCAACGCCGATTTTTCCCACGCCTACAACCGCAATCCCTTTGAGTCCATCAAGAGCCGTCTCAAATCCCTTACCAGCATTTACGAAAAGCTGGGCCGCCGGGGGTTCCCCATCACGGTGGAGAGCATCCGGGAGAACCTCACCGATGTGGCGGGGCTGCGGGTCATCTGCTCCTTCCCGGACGATATTTACCGCCTGGCGGAGCTCATCACCACCCAGGACGACATCCTGCTGGTCCGGGAAAAGGACTACATCAAAAACCCCAAGCCCAACGGCTACCGGAGCCTCCACCTGATCCTGGAGGTGCCCATCTACCTTTCCAACGAGAAGAAGCACATGAAGGTGGAGGTGCAGTTCCGTACCATCGCCATGGATTTCTGGGCCAGCCTGGAGCACAAGCTGAAGTACAAGCGGGATGTGGACGACGCCGACAGCATCGTCCGGCAGCTGAAGGCCTGTTCCGATTCCATCGAGCTTCTGGACATCCAGATGCAGGCCATCCGGGACCGGATCGACCGCTCCCGGAGCACAAAGTGACCTTTTCCCGCCGTGGGGCGCAAAAATCACCGCAGCTTTCGCCGCGGTGATTTATTCTTTGGGGCATATGGGAAAGACGGGCCGCAGATCATTTCAGCCGTACACAGTTTTTTTCGGCTTTGGCTATGTAGAGCATCTTATCCGCTTCCTTCAGGGCATCCGCGGCAGTCAGCGGCTGGCAGACGGCGCCGATGCTGACCGTGAGACGCAGGTCGGGAGCTTCCTCTATGGAGATCTCGCTCACCTTTTTTCGGATCCGTTCCAGCATATTGAAGAAGTCCGCCTTGGCTATGCTCTCCAGGCACAGCGTAAATTCATCGCCGCCATAGCGGATGATCTTATCGGAACCGCGCATACAGGAGGAGATGCTGTCCACGATCGCGCAAAGGGCAGCATCCCCGACCAAATGGCCGTAGGTGTCGTTGACCTCCTTGAAATTATCCACATCGATCATGGCCAAGGCCCCTATGGAAGCAAGCCCAAAGAGCTGTTCGTCAAAATAATGGCGGTTGTTCGCGCCGGTGAGGGAATCGGTATAGAGCCTTTGGTTATAATTGGATATGGTGTCTATAAATTCATTTTTGCCATAGGCGCCGATGAGTGTCTTGTCGGTGATCTTGGAGACCATCTCCAGAATGTAGGGCGTGCCGTCTATTTCAATATACTTGGCGGTGACATGATAAATATCATCGTCTACAAACTCAAATTTGCTCAACCTGCCTTTACAGGAGAAGGCTTTGGCAGAAATACAATTGTCACAACGGCTGTTTTTATTCCAGATGGCATAGCACTGGTAGGGTTCGGCGACAAATTCTCCGCAGCCGCCTATAGATAATTGGCGTGTCATGGAAACATCCACCAACCGGACCGTATCAAAAACGAGTTTCAGCTGGTCGATCAAAACCATCGATTCTTGCTTTGTCATGCAAACACACCTCTTTCGTCAAAAATCCACCTTTTCCCCGATCCTATGGAAATATCCGCCCGAATAAGATCTTCCCCTTCCCCCTGATCGCCAAGGCTCTTGTCCCCCGGCAGAACCACGGGGCACTTTAAGGGAAAGCATCTTTTCACCCGCGGCCGGACCCCGTAGTAAAAAGCAGCCGGCAACTCATTTCGAATTGCCGGCTGTAAATCTGGTGGACCCGAAGGGGTTCGAACCCTCGACCTCCGCGATGCGAACGCGGCGCTCTCCCAGCTGAGCCACGGGCCCTTACAAAAAGCATTCTAAGCAAAAGGACACGCTGGGCGTGTCCTTTTGCTGGTGCGCCCGGAGGGACTCGAACCCCCGACCTACTGGTTCGTAGCCAGTCACTCTATCCAGCTGAGCTACGAGCGCATAACAGCTTCTCAACAGCTATATTAGTTTAGCATAGAAGCTGTAGAAAGTCAATACTTTTTGCCAAAATTGCAGCTGCTCAGGTAAAATTCCCTCTGGAGGCCGCCCGCCGCGCCCAGGAGGAGAAACAGCTCCACCGCTGTCCTCACTCCCCCTGGTTCAGCTTCATCTCGTAGTACCGGTCCTTGGTGAGGAGCACCTGCCGGGGCTTGCTCCCCTCAAAGGGGCCCACGATGCCCCGCTGCTCCATCTCGTCCACCAGGCGGGCGGCGCGGGCGTAGCCCACCTTCAGGCGGCGCTGGAGGAGGGAGGTGGAGGCCAGCCCCGCCTCCACCACCACCTCAATGGCATCGGCCAAGAGCTCGTCCTCCCCCTCGCCGCTGTCATCCCCGGCGGCGCCGGAGCCGCCGCCCTTGCTGCCGGTGGCGGCAGCCTGGCGGTCGATCTCCTGGAGGACCTCCTCGTCGTAGTCGGGCTTTTCCCCTTCCTTCACAAAGGTGACCACCCGCTCCACCTCCTGGTCGGTGACAAAGCACCCCTGCACCCGCATGGGCTTGGGGGCCCCCACCGGGGCGAAGAGCATATCCCCCCGCCCCAGGAGCTTTTCCGCCCCGCTGCCGTCCAGGATGGTGCGGCTGTCCACCGCCGAGGAAACGGCAAAGGCGATTCGGCTGGGGATATTGGCCTTGATGAGGCCGGTGATGACGTCCACGCTGGGCCGCTGGGTGGCGATGACCAGGTGCATCCCGGCGGCCCGTGCCAGCTGGGCCAGGCGGCAAATGTGGTCCTCCACGTCCTTGGGGCAGGTCATCATCAGGTCGGCCAGCTCATCGATGATGATGACGATCTGGGGCATGGGGGCCAGCTCGGTGCTTTCCTCCGCCAGGTGGTTATAGCCCTGGAGGTTCCGGACCCCGGTCTCCGCAAAGATCTTGTAGCGCTTCTGCATCTCCCCAACCGCCCAGGCCAAGGCTCCGGCGGCCTTCTTCGGGTCGGTGACCACCGGCACCAGCAGGTGGGGGATGCCGTTGTAGACCCCCAGCTCCACCACCTTGGGGTCCACCATCAGGAGCTTCACCTGCTCCGGGGAGGATTTATACAGAAGGCTGATGATGATGGAATTGATGCAGACCGATTTGCCGCTGCCCGTGGCCCCGGCGATGAGGACATGGGGCATCTTGGCGATGTCCCCCACCGCCACCCCGCCGGTGATGTCCTTGCCCAGGGCGATGGTAAGGGGACTGGCGGCGTTTTGGAAGGCCGGGGAATCCAGCATCTCCCGGATGCTCACCATAGAGATCACCTTGTTGGGCACCTCGATGCCGATGGCGGGCTTGCCGGGGATGGGCGCCTCGATGCGCACCCCGGTGGCGGAAAGGTTCAGGGCGATGTCGTCCGCCAGGCCGGTGACCTTGCTGATCTTCACTCCGGCGGCGGGCTGGAGCTCGTACCGGGTGACGGCGGGCCCCCTGGAAACATCGATGATCCGGGCCTGGACCCCGAAGCTCTTCAGGGTGTTCTCCAAAAGCTCCGCGTTGCTGCGCAGCTCCCTGGTGGTATCGGTCTGGGAGACCGCCGGGGGCTCATCCAGGAGGTTCATGGGCGGGAAGGAGTAGGGCGGCGGCTCCGGCGGAGCGTCCTCCATGGCGGGGGCCACCGTGTTGTCCGGGTGGGCAGCATTTTCCGAGAAGGAATGAGGCTCCGGCGGCGTCTCCCCATCCTCTCCCGCCCCCTCCGGCCAGGGGAACTCCTCTTCGGCAGGGGCAGGCTCCGGCTTCTTGGGCAGGCGGGCGGCCGCGGCGGCGGCAGGCTCCGGCACATCCCCCCCAAAGGCCAGGCGGCCGCTGGGGGTCTCCGGGATGTGGTCCATCTGGGTATCCCCGGATACCGCCCTGGTGATGATCTCCTCAATGGAGGGACCCTCCGGAGCGCCCTCCGGCGGGGCGGGCTGGGCCTCCGCCTTGGCGGAGGGATCCTGCCGGTCGAAGTTATAGGCGTCCTTCCGGGGCAGGCCGGCCGTCTCCTCCGCCAGGCGTCCCCGCTCCTCCGGGGGGAGGGGCTCCGGGCGGATGGCGGTCTTGGGGGCCCGTTCCCCGTGCTTGGGCAGGGGCTCCCCGTCGATGGGCACGTCAATATCGGTGTGCTTGCGCAGAACAGGGGGGGGCACGGCAAAGGCGGAGGGCAGGTCGGGGAAGATCGGCTCTGGCTCCCGGCCGGGTGTTTTAGGGGTCTTGGGAGCCTTGGGGGTTTCCTTCGGCCGTTCCGGCTCACGGGCGGCCCTGGTCTCCACCGCGGAGGAATAGGCCTCCTCGATCTTCCGCACCGGGGCGGCGGCCCCCCGCATCAGCCCCATCAGCGTCCCGCCGGAAAGGACCATCACGAAGATAAAGATCAGCAGCAGAATGATGATGGCGGCCCCCAGGAAGTTGGTGAACTTAAGGAGCGGCACGCCGAACACCAGGGACAGCACGCCGCCTCCGGTGAGCTCCTGCCCCTCCCGGTAGAGGCCCTGCACCAGGGCCAGAAAATCCCCCCTGGGGTAGGTCTTATGAAAAATTTGCAGCGCTCCGGAAAGGAGCAGCACCAGCACCGAGGCGGAGACCGTCTTGGCCGCCATGGGGTAATCGGTCTTATCGGTAGCGATCATCACCGCGGTGGCGATGACCACCGGCCCCACCAGATAGGCGCTCCAACTGAGGCACCCCAGCAGGAAGTTGTGGAGGGCCAGCCAGACATTCTCCCCTTTGATGACCGCAACGGCGAAGAGCAGGATACCCACCGCGAAGAGAACGATGGCGGTGAGCTGATCCCTGGCCTGCTGGGCTTTCTTTGTGTTTTTCCGGGTGCTCCTCCCCCGGCTGGAGGAGGAGCTTTTGCGTGTGGATGAGGTTTTCTTCGTTGCCATATGTACGTCCTTTATCTTTCATGATCGATGGTCCCGCTCCCCAGGAACAGGGCCGGAAGGGCCTTTCTCCCCTTTTTCACGTCAGGTCACTACAACGACGGCAAAGAGAGTATTTGCCAGATAGTTCTGAATGGCGTGGCCGGTAAAATGCTCCGCGATGCCGATGCCCAGCACCACGATGCCCAAAATGAGGGTATACCAGGCGAAGATGCCGAATTTATCCGAGCGGACGATGTACTTTACCAGGCGGATGGACAGCAGGCCGGAGACCAGGGCCACCGCCATCCCCGCCAGGGCGGGCCCCAGGGGGATGCCCAGCTCCCCCATCTCCAGGACGTCCCGGAGGTCCAGGAGCCCCGCTGCCAGGATGGCCGGCAGCCCCAATATAAAGGAATAGGAGACCGCGAAGCTCCGGTCCAGCCCCATCAAAAGGCCGGTGGAGATGGTGGAGCCGGAGCGGGAGATCCCCGGCAGGGTGGCAAAGACCTGGGCCACCCCGATGGCGGCGGCGTCCCCGGCGGTCATGCTCCGGGCGGTCTTCACCCCCTTGACGGCCTTATCCGCCAGGGTCAGCAGCAGGGCGGTGACCAGGAAGAAACACCCCTCCGCGATGATGCTGTTATCGGTGGAGAAGCCCTCGATGAAGTCCTGGACAAAGGGCACCACCAGCAGGGGCACGCAGGAGAGCATCAGGAAGTAGAGCATCCGCCGGTAGGGCTTGGGGTAGCCCCTCAGCAGTTTACCGGTAAAGAGGTCCGCAAAGATGGACAGAAATTCGATAAGAAGCTGCCAGACGGTGGGCCAGAAGGCGATGACCACCGCCGCCAGGGTCCCGAAGTGGAGCATCACCGAAAAGAGCAGCGAGCCCTCCGAGCTGGTGCCGGTGAAATATTGGTAGAGGGAGAGGTGCCCGGAGCTGGAGACCGGCAGGAACTCGGTGAAACCCTGTATGATTCCCTGTACAATTGCACTGAAATATGACATTATGTATAACCTCCTACGGTGTGATCCTCATAAGCAACGAGCCGCCGCCCTTTCCGGCTTCATGGGACGCCCGTATGTACACCTCCCGGACGGGAGGTCCCGGTCACCCCTTGGCGTCCGGCAGGAATATCTCCCCCGGCGCAAAGGCCGGGTCCAGGTAGGCGGCGGGATCGGTGGAGATGATCCGGCGGATCCGGAGCCGTCCGTCCGGCAGGGGTAGGCAGTCCACAAAGCCGTAGGGGCAGGGCTTCTCCACCCCCCTGGGAAGGGGCTGCTCCTCCTGGTAGGCCTCCGGGGGCAGGATGGAGTGGATGGACATACTACTCCCCCTTTCTGGGCCGGCCGGGACGGCGCCGGGGCTTGGGTTCCTCCGCCCTGCTGTCCATCGGGGGCAGCGGCGGCATGGGAAACGGCACCGGGAGGGACGCGGCGGGCTGGTCCGGCTGCTTCTTCCGGGGGCGGCCGGGGGACCGCTTGGGGACCGGGCCGGGCTTCTTCGCCGCCCGCTCTTCCCGCTTTTCTTCCCCCTTGGCGGCCTTCTGCCGGCCCCGCTTTGCCTTCTGGGGGCCCTTGGAGGCGTCGGGAGGCTGGTCCTCCAGTTCCTCCTTGTCCGGCTGGGCCTCGATGAGCTCGTAGAGTTTTTCCACCGCCTCATTGAGGCCCCCCAGGGAGTCGATGAGGCCCTCCTTCACCGCCATCTCCCCATCCAGCACGGTGCCGATGTCCATCACCAGCTCCCCGCTGTTCATCATCAGCTCCTTGAACCGCTCCGGCGGGATGCGGGAGTTCTGGCAGACGAAGCTGGTGATCCGCTCCTGCATCTTATCGAAGTAGGAGAGGGTCTGGGGCACCCCCAGCAGCACCCCGTTCATCCGCACCGGGTGCACGGTCATGGTGGCGGTGGGGGCGATGAAGGAGTACCGGGCGCTCACCGCCAGGGGGACGCCGATGGAGTGACCTCCCCCCAGCACCAGGCTGACGGTGGGGGTCTTCATCCCGCTCACCAGCTCCGCGATGGCAAGTCCGGCCTCCACATCCCCCCCGACGGTGTTGAGGATGATGAGCAGCCCCTTGATGGAGCTGTCCTGCTCGATGGCCACCAACTGGGGGATGACGTGCTCGTACTTGGTGGTCTTATTCTGGGGGGGCAGGATGTAGTGGCCCTCCACCTGGCCGATGATGGTGAGGCAGTGGATCTTGTGCCGCCCCCCCTCCGGCGTCACCGAGCCGGAGTAGTAGATCTGGTCGGAGCGGTTTTCCCCCTGCCGCGGCTGGTTTTCGTCCTCGTCCTCGTCGTTCTGTTCCTCGTCCAGGTATTCGGTCTGGCTCCTGGCGTTCTTTCCCATGGCGATACCTCCCCTTGTGTGTTTTGCCATTAGGATGTACCGGAACAGGGAAATTTATGCAGGGGCAAAAGACCTCACTTGGATAGTATAGCACAAAACCCAAAAAAATGCTCGGAGAATTTTCGGGGACGGGAACTTTTCCGGGAAGCGGCGGGGATGATTGATTCCCCAGGGGAAGGATGGTATACTAGAATGAAACTATTTTTCTATGGAAGCGAAAGGAGCGTCTGCCATGGGCCCTCTCACCAACCGCGCCGTCATCCGCCAGGTGATGGAAAAGCACGGCTTCACCTTCTCCAAGGCCCTGGGGCAGAACTTTATCGTCAACCCCTCGGTCTGCCCCCGCATCGCGGAGGAGGGCGGAGCCGCCCCCGGCGTGGGGGTCATCGAGATCGGGGCGGGGATCGGCGTCCTCACCGCGGAGCTGGCCCGCAGGGCGGAAAAGGTGGTCTGCATCGAGATCGACTCCCGCCTGCTGCCCATCCTGGCGGAGACCCTGGGGGATTTTCGGAACGTCACCATCCTCAACGAGGACGTGATGAAGGCGGACCTTGCCGCCATCATCGCCAGGGAGTTCCCCAGTATGGAGGTGGTGGTCTGCGCCAATCTCCCCTACTACATCACCTCCCCCATCCTTATGTCCCTGCTGGAGCAGCGGCTCCCCATCCGCTCGGTCACCGTCATGGTGCAGCGGGAGGCCGCCCGGCGCATCTGCGCCCCTCCGGGGAGCCGGGAATCCGGGGCCATCTCCGCCGCGGTGCGGTACTACAGCGAGCCGAAGATCCTTTTCCCCGTCTCCAGGGGGAGCTTTCTCCCCGCCCCGGAGGTGGATTCTTCGGTCATCCGCCTGGACATCCTCCCGGCGCCGCCGGTGCAGGTGGAGGACGAGGCCGCTTTCTTCGCCGTGGTGCGGGGGGCCTTCTCCCAGCGGAGAAAAACCATCCTCAACACCCTTTCCTCCGCCCTGGACCTCCCCAAGGACACGCTGCGCCCCCTTCTGGAGGAGGCCGGGGTCTCCCCCGGCGCCCGCGCCGAGGAACTGACCCTGCCCCAGTTCGCGGCCATCTCGAACCGGCTCTTTGACCGGGAAAGATCATAAATAGGGAAAGCCCCCCTGACGGCCCGGAGAGGCGCTGTCAGGGGGGCCTTTTCGGCGGGGATCACTCCGCCGTCTGGCCGTTCAGGGCGACGAAGGGGTTGACGCTGTTCCCCATCACCTGGGGGTACTTGCCGTCCCACTTCTGGACCCGCTGGAGCTCGATATACTCCGGGCTCTGCTGGAGCTGCTTCTGGATGGCCTCGATGGCGTAGGCTTCCGCGTCGGCGCGGATCTTCTGGCTTTCCGCCTCCGCCTGGGCCTCGATGACCGTCTGTCGGGCCAGCTCCTCCTTCTCCTTGGTCTTGTTCTGCATCTTCAGGGCTTCCTGCTCCGCCACCACCTTGGCCCGGATGGCCTCCTCGAAGCCGTCCTCAAAGTCTAGGTTCTCGATGGCGAAGGACACCACGATGATGCCGCTCTGCGCCAGGCTCTCCCGGAGCTTTTCCTCGATGCTCTCCTGGACCACGGTGCGGTTCTGCACCAGGTCCTCCGCCTTGTACTGGCCGATCTCGTTTTTCACGATGGACTGCATCTGGGGGATGAGGAGCTTGGATTCCACATTGTTGATGCCGATGTTGCGGATGATGTTGGACAGCTCCCCACGGTCGTAGACATAGTTCAGCTTGGTCTGGATGCCCTCCACCGTCTGGGTATCCTTGGTGTAGGCGTTGGCGTCCATCTGGTACATCTGCTCCCGGATGTCCACCTGGCGGATGGTCTGGATAAAGGGGATCTTGAAGTTCAGACCGGCGGAAAGGGAATCGTCCACGATCTTGCCGAACTGGTACTTAACGCCGATGTACCCCTCGTTGATGATGGTAAAGGAGGCGGAGCCCACAATGACCACCGCCGCCGCCAGCAGCACCAGCAGGGCGGTGCGGCCCAGCTTTTTGCCGGCGTCCTTGTACTTGGGGATATTGTCCTGGGGAGCTCTGGGGGTGCCAAAATTCACATTCATTTCGTTTCCTTTCTTCCTGGGAAGGGAGCGCTTTTTCAGGCTCCCTCCTTCTGCCGCATCCCGGCCGGGGTGCTTCTGGCTTGCCTTGCACTACCAGTGTACCATATCCGCACCCAAAAGGGCAAGGGCGGCTCCCGGCGGTTTTCGGGCGATTTCGCCCCAAAAAACCGCCTTTTGGGAACCTACTGCCCCGCTCTTATCCTCCCGTATGCGCTCTTATGCTCCCATATGCGCCTGTTTTCGTTCAAATCGTGATAACCGGCTGACAAAAAATCCCTCCGTGCGCCCGCCCGGAGGGATTTTTCTGCCTCTTCTCGATCCTTTCAATCTCTCGCTTTCTCCCGCCGGGACGCCAGACGCCGGGCGGCGGCCCCCAGCCCCATCCCCGCCGCCGCCAGCAGCAGCCCCGGCAGCATATCCTCCAGGCGGGGCAGCACAAGGCCCTTGTGGAAGGAGAGGGCGTTCGCCATGGTAAAGGTGGCGTAGGGGGCCAGCATATACATCCCCCCAAAGAAGAGGAGCATCAGCCACCGCGACCCCTTCCACTCCTCGTCCTTCCCGATGAAGAAGGAGACCACCAGGGTGGCCACCGGGATGACCAGCCAGAGGAACACCAGGCCGTACCCCATGGCGTCGGTGGGGCCGGTCCCCACCCAAAAGAAGGTGACGGATACGCTCCAGATCACCAGATAGGCGGCGATGAGGAGCCGCCGGGAAAGGGTCCTCCTGCTTTTTACGATGTTCGTGCTCTCCTCCAGGTGTTCCAGCATCTTTTTGTCCTCCCGCAAAAGCTCATCCAGGGTGAGGCCATACAGCTCCGCCAGGGCCAGGGTGTCCATGATGTCCGGGTAGGAGCGGTCGTTTTCCCAGTTGGAGACGGTCTGGCGGCTCACCCCCAGCCTTTCCGCTGCCTGCTCCTGGGTGACCTTCGCCTCCCCCCTGGCGGTCTTCAGTTTCTCTCCGATGGTCATGGCACTGCCTCCCTTCCTGCTTCCCATTGTAACCCTCCCGCCGGGAAATGTCTATCAAAAATCTTTTACATCGGGGGGTTCTGCCCCATGACCACTTATTTTTGCAGCCGCCTGAACCCCGCAGCTTTTTGGAAAAGCTCGCTGCCCGGCGCAAAGTTTGTCGTTCTTCTTTTTGCTTCTTTTTCTTCTTCCGAAAGAAGAAAAAGAAGTGGGGTTCGGGGCAATGCCCCGGATCGGCCGCCGGGCAGGCGAAAACGCCCCCGCCCGCAAGCGCGGACAGGGGCGTTTTTGTCAGAAACTCTAATGGAACATATCCTTTTTGACCAGGATCACCGCCGCCCCCAGGGAGAGGGCGACGGAGAGGGCCACCGGGAACCACCAGAACTGGTCCAGGGGCATCCCGCCCCCGATGTTCATGCCGTAAAAGCTGGAGACGATGGTGGGGATGGACATGACGATGGTGATGGAGGCCAGAATTTTCATCACGATGTTGAGATTATTGGAGATCACCGACGCAAAAGCGTCCATGGTCCCGGACAGAATACTGGTGTAGATGTTACACATCTCAATGGCCTGCTTCACCTCTACCAGGACGTCCTCCAGGAGGTCCTGGTCCTCCTCGTACAGCTTGATGATCCGCCCCCGGAGGATCTTCTCCAGGGTGACCTCATTGCTCTTGAGGGAGGTGGAAAAGTAGACCAGGGATTTTTCCAGGCCCAGCAGCTGGATCAGCTCCTTGTTCCGCATAGATTTATGGAGCTGCTGCTCGGTGTAGGAGGAGATCTTATCGATCTGCTTGAGGTAGGTGAGGTAGCGGGTGGCGATGCGGAACAGCAGGGACAGCAGGAATCTGGCCCGCAGGTGGGTGGTGACGTTCTTCACCCGGCCGTCCGCCATCTCGCTCACCACCTGCTGGGGCTGGGTGCTGATGGTGAAGACATACTCCGGGGTCAGGATGATCCCCATAGGGGTGGTGGTGTAGAGGATGGACTTGTCCTCCTCCTGGCGCTGGGCCACCGGAAGGTCCACGATCACCAGCACCTGGTCGTTGTCCTCCGCCTCGATACGGGAGGACTCCTCCTCATCCAGGGAGGAACGGACAAAGTCCCGGTCCAGCCCCAGCTCCCCGGTGAGGTATTCCACCTCCTGCTGGGTGGGCTCCACCACGTCGATCCAGCAGCCCGGTGTCAGCCGGTCCTGCCGGACCACCTGCCCGTCTTCGGTCTTGTAGATATTCAGCATGGGCGTAAATCTCCCTTCCTTGACGGAAGCGGAGATCCGCCGGCATTTCTTCGGCTCCGCTCCCGTTCTATTTTCTGCTACTTCGTCCAGGGTCGGTACCCAAAGCGATGCCACCTCCTGCTTTTCCGATTTTATTTTGCCACTTCGTGACTAACCTACATTATATACGAAGCGGCTTTTTATTGCAACCAAAAACCGCCCGCCCCGCGGGAAAAACTTTTCTCACCAAAAAAAGGAGGTCCTCCCCATGGCGTCCCCTCTGAAAAAGGTCCTGCGCTTCCTCACCGGCCGCCTCTTCCTCTGCGCCGCCCTCATCCTCCTCCAGATGGGGGCGCTAGCGGCGGCGGTCCTTTGGGCGGCCTTCCGCTCCCCCGGCGCCTTCGCCCTCTGGTGGGGGGTGAGCCTGGCTCTGGCCCTGTGGGTGGCGGTGCGGGAGGAAAACGGCTCCTACAAGGCCGCCTGGGTGTTGGTCCTCCTGGGGCTGCCCCCGGCCGGGGCCCTCCTTTGGCTCACCTGGGGGCGGCGGGGCCCCTCCCGAAAGCGAAAAAGGGCCCTCCGGCGGGCCAAGGAGCAGCAGCGGCTCTTCTTCCTGTCGGACCCTGGGGCGCTGGAGGAGCTCTCCCGGAAGCGCCCCGCCCTGGGGGTGCAGGCCGCCTACCTATATAATATTTCCGGCTTTGGGCCCATGGGGAATACCCAGGTGGATTACTGTCCCCTGGGGGAGGAGCAGCTGGCGGTGATGCTCCGGGAGCTGCCCAGGGCGGAAAAGTTCATCCTGCTGGAGTACTTCATCCTGGAGCCGGGGGAGATGTGGGACAGCATCCTCGCCATCCTGCGGCAAAAGGTCCGGGAGGGGGTGGAGGTGCGGGTCCTCTGGGACGACATGGGGTGCATTGGCACCCTGCCCCCCGGCACCCGGAAGGAGCTGGAGGGATGGGGCATCTCCGTCCTGGTCTACAACCCCCTGGGACCGGGGATCGACCCCGGCCTCAACTACCGGGACCACCGGAAGATCTGCGTCATCGACGGGCGGGTGGGCATCTGCGGGGGCATCAACCTGGCGGACGAATACATCAACAAAAAACGCAAGCACGGCCACTGGAAGGACACCGCGGTGGTGCTGCGGGGGCCGGGGGTGTGGAGCCTGACCCGGATGTTCTTCCAGCTCTGGTGCTCCGGGGGCGGCGGGGCTGTCCCGGAGCCGGAGCGGTACCGGGCCTACGGACCGGAGGACGGCTCCGGGGCCTCCCCCCTGCTCCCCGGCTGGGTGCAGCCCTACTGCGATTCTCCCCTGGACCGGCACCAGGTGGCGGAAAACGCCTACCTCCAGCTCATCGGCCGGGCGGTGCGGTATATCTGGCTCACCAGCCCTTACCTCATCCTGGATAACCGCTTCCTGCGGGCCCTCTGCGCCGCCGCCCAGAGCGGGGTGCAGGTGCGGGTCCTCTGTCCCCGCCAGGGGGACCGGTGGTTCGTCCACATGGTCACCCGCTCCTACTACCCGCCCCTGCTGGAGGCGGGGGTGGAGGTGTGGGAATACAGCCCCGGCTTCATCCACGCCAAAATGGCGGTGAGCGACGGGGAGGCCGCCATCGTGGGGACGGCCAACCTGGATTTCCGCAGTCTCTACCTCCACCACGAGTGTGCGGTGGCCCTCTGGGACTGCCCGGCGGTGGGGCAGATCGCCGGGGACATCCAAAGGACCCTGGCCAAAAGCCAGCGGATCACCCTCGCCGAGCTGACGGCGGAGCCCTGGTACCGGCGTCTGCTGGCGGCCTTCCTGCGGCTCTTTGCGCCGTTTATGTAGAGGGCAAAAAAGGACAGCCGGGTTTCCCCAGCCGTCCCTGCTGCTCCGCTCTGCTATTGCTCCCAGGGGTCATAGCCCCTTAAAATCTCCAGGGAGCGGAAGATGAGGCGCCCGTCCTCCTGCTCCTCCAGGACAGCTTTGGCCTGGGCCCCGTGCTCCTTGTACCAGCACTCCGCTTCCTCCCAGGAATCAAAGTCCGCTTCATAGTCGGGGGATACGACACGGCCTGGAGCTACTGCATAGGAGGTAAAAATGACCGTGTACTCCTTCCCCGCCTGCTGCCAGGAGAGCACCCGCGGGCAGGAGTAGGAAAGGTAGTCCCGTCCCGGCGGGATATGGCTCTCGGTCTCTTCATCGTACTCCCAGCCATAGAGCAGGCTGTTCTGCGCGTGGTGGTCCACCACGGCGTCCTCCCCGAAGTAAAGGCGCACCCGCTCCTCTACGGCCTCCTTGCCCCGGTCCCGCCAATGGTTGAAGATGCCGCAAGCCAGCAGCACCCCCGGATCCAGTTCCTCGACGGAGGAAAATTCCCCCTGGGGACCGTCGTTGATATCCGCCACGAAGGTGCCCAGCTGAACGTCTTCGAGGAATTCCTCCAGCCGCTTGGTGGTCTCGTCCCGCCGGTCCTTCTCCCCTGCCGGCGGGAACCGCGCTTCCACGTCGTCCTCAACCGGGGGCTTTTCCTGCTGTGCCTGGAATAGCTCTGCAGGTCCCGACTGGCTGCTGCTGGAGGACGGAGGCGGCGGTTTACTGGAGGCGCTGCTGGGAGCAGGGGTACGGCTGGAAGCCGCCGGGGCACTGCCGCTCTCCGACTTCAGGGAGGGACGGACAGATAGCGCCGTGCGCTCCCGCCCCGTCAGGCAGACACAGAGGAGCAGCACCAGGGCGAAGGCGAAAAACCGCTTCATCCGTTCCCCCTCTCCGTTACAGAGGCAGCCCCAGCTCCTGGGCCTTCTTGGCCACTCCCAGCAGATCCTCCATAGCGGCAGGCTTGTTGACGGGGTTCCGGAGCAGGGCGGCGGGGTGGAAGGTGCCCATCATCAGGGTGCCGTTCTTTTCGATAAACTGTCCATGCTGCTTGGTGACCTTAAAATCCTTCTGGATCAGGCTCACCGCCGCGATGCGCCCGATGCAGATGATGATGGCGGGACGGAGGATGGCGGTCTGGTTGCGGAGCCAGCCCATGCAGGCGGCGATCTCCTCCGGGGCGGGGTCCCGGTTCTGGGGCGGGCGGCACTTCACCATATTGGCGATGTAGATGTTCTTCTTCCGGGAAAGCCCGGCGTACTCCAGCATCTTATCCAGGAGCTGGCCGCTGCGCCCCACAAAGGGCTCCCCCTGCTTGTCCTCATTCTCTCCGGGGCCCTCCCCGATGAGCAGGATCTTGGCCCCTGGCGCCCCTACGCCAAAGACCACGTTGCGACGGGTGGCCGCCAGGCCGCAGTTCTGGCACCCCAGGACCTCTTCCCTCAGTTCGTCCAGATTTTCGTACACCCCAAAAACACCTGCCTTCTATATAAACTTTTCCGCCCGCGGGCGGGATGCTTCTTCTCCCCCACCGGAGGAGACCCCCGGCGGGGCAAAGCGACCAGTCCTGTAAGCCGAGTTCTGTATTGGACAGCGATCTATCTTGGCCCGGCGTCGCCGCCGGACTCCAGCCACCTGAGCGGGACCGGCGGGCCGCCGTTTTGTCCCTGTGCGGTGTTGCTCCGGGTAGGGTTTACATAGCCGTCCGGTCTCCCGGACGCTGGTGAGCTCTTACCTCGCCTTTCCACCCTTGCCGGCAAAGGCCCGAAAGGCCCCCGGCCGGCGGTATCTCTCTGTTGCACTGTCCCTGGAGTCGCCTCCGGCTGCCGTTAGCAGCTACCCTTGCCCTGCGGAGCTCGGACTTTCCTCAGACGCGGCCTTTCGGCCTGCGCCCGCCGCTGTCTGGACTGCTCGAATAAGAGGGCCCGCACCCCCGTGTCCGGGAATGCGGACCCTGTAGAACAGTATAGCACAGATTTTTAGGAAATACCAGCCCCCTGGGCTTATTGCAGGGTACTTGAACAAGTAAAAATTCTACGAAGAGGTAGCATCTAAGAAGGAATCCAAAGGCTCCCTCGCCGAGGGAGCTGTCAGCCGTAAGGCTGACTGAGGGAGTTAAAAAACTGCGCACAAACTCCCTCCGGCACGGCCTTGCCGACAGCCCTAACGGGCCGCTTCGCGTCCCTTCGGGCACGTGGGCTGCGCCCAACCTCCCTCAAAGAGGGAGGCTACTCCTTGCGGAAGAGATACCCCACCCCCAGGTAGTAGTAATCGGAGGGGAGGAACTCCCCTTTTTCGGTGCGGCCGCACTCCATCGTCTCCTGGTTGTAGACGTAGGTGCGCTCCAGGCAGCACTCGGTATCCAGGACGCTGGTGGCAGTGTACCGGAAGGTGAAGGTCCTGTTGGGATTCCACCGGCTGTAGGTAAAGTCCACCGTCAGCAGCTGCCCCTCGTTGCGGCAGCTGTAGCTGCGTCCGGAATCCTGGTCCAGGCTCCGCAGGCGCATATTGGAGGGGATCCACTCCACCAGGCGGTAGTTGCCGTAGGGCATATTCTTATCCAGCTCCACCTTGATGGTGACGGTGGTCTCCCCGCCCAGGTGCTTCTGGTCCTCCGGGGTGTCCATGGTCTTGGTGACCGCGATGCGGGGGGAATCCGTCAGGCCCAGTTGGTCCGGGGTGCCGGTGTAGTAGACGCTGGCCAGGGCCGTTCCGCCCTCCGCCTTCATATCCAGGGTCTCAAACTCCGCCTTATCCAGGACAAAGCGCAGGCTGCTGCTCCGGGAGAGGGTCACGCTCTCCTGCTTGCCGCCGCGGGTGTAGCGGACGGTGGGCAGCTCCTCCTCCTTGAGTTGGAAGTGGTTGATGTAGAGGGCGGCCTCCAGCTGGCAGGGGCCCACCATGGTACCGTAGAGCGTGATGCCGTTCTCCGCCAGGTAGCCCATCATCTTTTCCGCGTCGTCGGCGGCGCCGGTGAGGATGGCGCAGGCCAGGGCCCCGGCGGTGTTATCCACCGTCTCGTAGGGGGTGTTCCCCTTGATGCAGAGGGTGCCCCGCTGATCCTGGAGCTTGGGGGCGATGGTCTGGGAGTAGAGCTTCTGGGCGGCGGACTGGTCCAGATAGTGCAGCCCCGCGATGAGATACGCGCTCTCCCGCACCGGCAGGGCGGTGTTCTGGGCCCTGGTGCGCAGCAGCGTCTCCTCCTCGTCGGAAAGGCGGCCCAGCGCCGCAAGGCCCATCAGGGCGGCGGCCCGTTCCTCGTCGCCGGCGGCATTGGTGTAGGCGGTATCCAGGTAACTGGCCAGGGTATCCTGGTTCAACAGCTCTCCGGCGGCCACCGCCGCCCGTCCGGAGACGATGGCATCCGCCTCCGCGTAGGAGTAGAGGCGCACCCCTCCGGTGTCCTCGCTGTTATCCTCCCAGGTGAGCTGGACATCGGTCAGGTCCGGCTCCGGGTGCTCATAGCCCTCGCCGAAGAAGGCGCTCATGGTCTTTTCCACCGCGGCGGTGGCAAGGCGGGCGTCCCCCCGGCCGCTGTTATCCCGGCACAGCAGGCTCCAAGCCTGCATGAAGGGCTCCTGCCCCTTGTTGTAGACCTGGATCTCCACCGGGTACAGGGTGGGCCGGATGGCTCCCAGGCCGTCCTTCAGGTCCACCACCTGGTGGATGGGGAACACCAGGGCGCTGTCCCGCACCGAGAAGGGCACCCGGACCCCGTCGCTGTACTCCCCGCACCGGGCGGTGACGGTCATGGTGTACTCCCCGGCGGGGAGCTTTTGGAACACCAGGGGGGTGGTCTCCCCGGCGGGGGCCTGGGCCTCGGTCTCCAGCTTTTCGGTGTAGCCATCGATGGAGGCGGTGTAGCTCACCTGGTCCGCCGTCCCGATGCCGGTGCCGAAGCCCCGGACGGTGCAGGCGATGGTATCCCCGGAGAGGAAGGTATCGGAGAGGATGGGATCGATGCGGAAGGGCAGGGTGGTATAGAGCCGGCTCTTGGCAAGGCCCCAGTAGGCCCGCTTATCCAGGGCCACCGCAGTGAGCCGCCACTGGGTCAGATTTTCCGGCAGCTTCACCGTCAGGGTGGCGGTGCCGTCCGCGCCGGTGACGCCGGTGAGGAAATCCGCCGTGTCCTTGAAGTCCTCCCGGATGGTGACGCCGCCGTCACCACCGCCGCCTCCCTTGCCGCCCTCATCGTAGTAGATATTCGCCCCGTGCTGGATGTAGGAGGCGGAGACCTGGGGATAGCTGTAGAACACAGAGCCGTAGAGGTCGTAGCCCATGTTGATATACTGCTCCCGCACCGCGAAGATGGCTTCATCCACCACCCCCAGGCAGACATTCCCACCGGAGACAGCCTTGCCGTCCTCATCGGTGAGGCGCAGGGTCACCTTGGCGGTATCCCCCGGCTCGTAGTCCTCCTTGTCCGGCAGGACCTGGAGCTTCAGGGAGCGGCTGTCCGGGTCCACATCCATGGTGAAGGGCTTGATGGGATAGATGCGCACCCCGTCGAAGTAAGCCCCGCAGAGGGTGAAGTTGGGGAGCTTTTCCTCGGTGCAGGAGATGGTGCCGCTGGCCCCGCCCAGCTTGGGGGCCTCCAGGAGGGTCTGCTGGAGGAGGTTGGTCATCACCGTCCCGCTTTCCACCGGCAGGCCGTTATCCATCACTTGGTACCGGGCCTCGTCCCCGTAGGCGAAGGTGGCGCCCCAGTAGGAGATCCACTTCTGCTCCTCGGTGCTGGTGAGGGAGGTCTTCATCTGGAAGGTGTGGAAGTGTCCCCCCCGCTCCTCATCCTGAACACAGATCCAGGGATCGCCCAGGGTGAGGGTGGTACGCTGCTCCCCGCCGTCCGCGGTGGAGATCTCCACATAGTAGTAGTCCATCCCCTCGGTGGGGGGCAGGATGTCCGAGATGGTCAGGGTCCCGTCCGCCCCGGTGCGCTGGGTAAAGGTCTTTTCCACCGTGTCGCTGCGGGTGTAGACAGCGCGGGGGATGCTCTTTTTGGTGTAGCGGTCGTAGTAGGGGGCAAGGTCGGTCCTGGTGAAGGCCACCTTGTGGAGGTCCACCGTCACATTGGCCTGGGCGGGGGTCCCCCGGAGGGTATCGTAATCCTGGATCACCTGGCGGCCGCCGGGGATCTTGTCAAAGTCGATCTGGTTGGCGGTGATGACCAGGTCGCTCTTCCCGTTATGGCGCGTCTCCTCCGCCTCCAGCATCAGGGTGGTGGGGAATACATACACCGTCTCCGCCACCGAAAGGTCCACGTCGCTGGCATCGCCGTTCACCCCGCTGATGTAGAAATCCACAGGATACCAGCCCCAGCCGCGGTAGCTTCCCGCTGCGCTGGCGGTAAAGGGCACCTGGATGAGGCCCTTTTCGTCGGTGGCATACTCCGCCTCATCATACCCCGGCGCGGTGAGCTTCATAGTCATACCGGCGGCGGGGGTGCGGTCTAACAGGCTCACCTCCACCTCTGCCCGGATGGTCTCCCCTGGGCGGTAGTAGAGCTTATCGCTGGAGATGGCGGCGGTGTAGATGGGCTTTTTGTATTGGGCGATGTCGGCGTATTCGGAGCAGATGGGGTTATACCAGCTCCCCTCTTCCCGCTCGTAGTCCGCCGGGAACACCTTGATCGATACGCTGCTGCCGGCGATGCCCTCATAGGTGAACTCCCCGGTAAAGACCCCATCGGGGCTCACCGCCACCGTCTCGGTAAGGAAGGGCAGGTCGTTCCAGCCGTGGTACAGCTCCACCTGTACCCGGTCCAGCTTCTCCGCGTCCTTGCGGGGGCGGGCCACCCCCCAGTATTTGATGGTATCCTCCCGGCGGTAGATGGGCCGGTCGGTATAAAGGAAGCCGTAGTACTGCTGGGGCAGGCTCAACTCCCTTTCAGAGCCGTAGGCGTAGATACGGTCGTAGTACACCGTGCCGTCCTCCCCGAAAAGGGCGTAAACGACCTCGTTGGTGCCGGCCTCCTTGGCCTCCTCCTCGGTACCGATCTGGGAAAGATCCAGAACGGTGATACCGTTTTCATCCCCGGTAACGGTATAGTCCGCCTCGGCCTTCCCGAAGGGATCCTTATAGACCTCCAGCCTGGGGGTCTTCACCGGCGCGCCGGTCTTGGTGCTGTTGTACCAGAGGACGGTCTCCCCATAGCCGCTCTGCTTGTAGACGGCGCTCTCCTGGATCTGGAGCAGCTTCTGCACCGGCCATTCCGGCCGGATGGAGGAGACAACGGTGGCCACATACCAGCCCTCTTCCAACGTCTGGGGGAAGACGATGTCCACATGGAAGCGGTCTTCTTCGTCCAGCAGCTCCGCGGCGCTCTGGGTAAAATCCAGCACCTGGGGCAGGCCGGTGGTATCCACCCGCAGCTCTCCGGGGAGGCTGGCCTCCCGGTACAGCTCCTTCTTGTACCGCTCGCCGTCCTCCAGCCGGTGGACGGTGACGGTGTAGCTCTCCTCCGGGGCGATGCCTTCCTTATCGCCCCAGGCGGTGGAGCGCAGGTCCAGCACCGGGTAGTCCTGGGGCAGGAAGGTCTCCATCTTGTTGGTCATCTCGTAACCGGCGGTATCCTCCGGGCAGACGGTAAAGGAAAAGCTGTAATCCTCCGCGAGCTTCCCCTTGCCGCCCTGGGCCCCCAGCCCCGCCTTGAGGGTGACGGTATACCGGGTCTCGTAGGTCAGCCCCTCGTACCAGGTCTCGCTTTCCTGGTCCCAGCCATGGAAGGGGATGAAGGCCGCGGTGTTCCCCATATAGCGGAAACTGCCCTTCACCTCCGGCTGGATGGCAAAATAGTCATCCAGCTTTTCCGGCGGCACGGAAAAGGTCATCTCGATGGCGGTATCCTCCGGCACCTTCCCCGCCCCATCGGCGGGAAAGACCCCGGTCACCGTCAGCGGGTCATCGGCGGGATTTTTCCGGCACCCGGCGGCGGCCAGGGCCAGCGCCAGGCAGAGGAACAGCAGCAGCCAGCGCCCCAAAGGGAACCGGCGGTTTTCCTTTTTTATATTCTTCCGCATTCAAAGCGACCTCCGTTCTGTCAGTCGGGTTTTTGCCTTCTGATTAATACTGATTTCAAATAAAACGGTTTCGTTTTATTTGAAATGGAAACGCATTCTGCGTTTCCGTTTTGCGCCATTCTGGCGCAAAACCCGTCTCATACAGAATCCAACGCGCCTTTGGCGCTATAAAAAGCCTTTGAAGGCTTTTTAATGGATTCTAGTATAAGATAACGACCGGAAAGGGGCTTTTATTTCCGGGGAGGGAAAATTTTGTGGGGAAAATGATAAGCCAAAGGGCCCCGCCGAAAAAGCGGAGCCCCTCTCTCTGCCCCCATTGAACTCCGGCGGCGTGGAAAAACAGCTTGTCAGGGAATGGGGAATATGGTACTATAATAGCGGCACTGCCGAAAAACGGTAGGCGGCTAGTCCCCTGTGCATCTGCGCATCTACTTACTCCAGGGGGCGCAAGTCTTTTTACTGCCCCCTGAGATCATTTCAAAAGGGGGACGCCCGGATGGTGACTTACTCCGACCTGTTTCAATATTCCCTGGTGA
>JAETSQ010000016.1 GCA_021769525.1 Oscillospiraceae bacterium | reverse complement strand
CTCTCCGACCACACCAAGGAGATCATCGCCGACATTGAGGCCAGGGAGCGGGAGGCCACCGGCATCAAGAACCTGAAGGTAGGCTTCAACAAGGTCTTCGGCTACTACATCGAGGTGACAAGGTCCTTCCTTTCCCAGGTGCCGGAAAGCTACATCCGCAAGCAGACCCTTGCAAACTGCGAGCGGTACATCACCCAGGAGCTCAAAGAGCTGGAGACCAAGGTCCTCTCCGCCCAGGAGGAGATACTGGAGCTGGAAAGCAGCCTCTTTGAGGGGGTGCGCACCGCCCTTTCCGGGGAGCTGGGGCGCATCCAGTCCACCGCCGCGGCGGTGGCCAAGCTGGATGTCCTTTGCAGCTTGGCGGCGGTGGCCATGGCCGGCAATTACACCCGGCCCATTGTGGACCTTTCCGATGAAATTATCATCCGGGACGGGCGCCACCCGGTGGTGGAGGAGATCCTCTCCGGGGTGCCCTTTGTCCCCAACGATACCAGCCTCAATAGCGGCGAGGGCCAGATCGCCATCATCACCGGGCCCAATATGGCGGGGAAGTCCACCTATATGCGCCAGGTGGCCCTCATCGTCCTCATGGCCCAGATGGGCTCCTTTGTCCCCGCCAGCTATGCCAAGATCGGCATCGTGGACGCCATCTATACCCGCGTGGGGGCCTCGGATGACCTCTCCTCCGGGCAGTCCACCTTTATGGTGGAGATGAGCGAGGTGGCGGACATCCTGAAAAACGCCACCAAGAAGAGCCTCCTGATCCTGGACGAGATTGGCCGGGGCACCTCCACCTTTGACGGCATGAGCATCGCCAGGGCGGTGCTGGAGTACATCGCGGACCAAAAGCACCTGGGGGCCAAGACCCTCTTTGCCACCCACTACCACGAGCTCACCGAGCTGGAAAACACCATCCCCTGTGTCAAAAACTACAACGTGGCGGTGAAGAAACGGGGGGAGGAGATCACCTTCCTGCGGCGCATCCTCCCCGGCGGGGCGGACGACAGCTACGGCATCGAGGTGAGCAAGCTGGCGGGCATCCCCGGCTGGGTCATCCACCGGGCCCACGAGGTTCTGGAGGGTCTGGAGCAGGCCGGACAGGCCCCGGAGGCCAGGATCACCACCAGGGCAAGGGCGGAGGAGAGCCAGCAGATGTTCTTTGTGGACGAGGGGATGGAGACCGCCAAGCGGAGGATACGGGAGACGGATGTGGACACCCTCACCCCCTTGGAGGCGCTGAACCTCCTGTATGAGCTGAAAAAGCTGGTGAAGTAGAGAAAAAGCGGAAATTTACCGGAAAGGGGGGGACGCCATGGCAAGGATCCGGCTGCTGGACCGGGAGACCGCCGAGCTTATCGCCGCGGGAGAGGTCATCGAACGCCCCTCCTCGGTGGTGAAGGAGCTGGTGGAAAACGCCATCGATTCCGGCGCCACCGCCATCACGGTGGAGATACAAAGCGGCGGGGTGCGGTTCATCCGCGTCACCGATAACGGCTGCGGCATCCTCCGGGAGGATGTCCCCACCGCCTTCCTGCGCCACGCCACCAGTAAGGTCCGCACCCAGGAGGACCTGGGACAGATCGGCACCCTGGGGTTCCGGGGGGAGGCCCTGGCCTCCATCTGCGCGGTGAGCCGGGTGGAGCTGCTGACCCGGACCAAGGAGGAGCCCCTGGGCACCCGGTACGAGATCGCCGGGGGGGTGGAGGGCCGGATGGACGACGCCGGCTGTCCCATGGGGACCACCATCATCGTCCGGGACCTCTTTTACAACGTCCCCGCCCGGGTGAAGTTTCTCAAAAAGGACAGCACCGAGGGGAACGCCATCGCTGCCCTGCTGGACCGCCTGGCCCTTTCCCACCCGGAGGTGGCCTTCAAATTTATCCGGGAGGGCCAGAAAAAGCTCCAGACACCGGGGGACGGGGAGCTCCTTTCCGCCATCTATGGGGTGTATGGCGGGGAGTTTTCCGGTGGCCTCATCCCGGTGGAGGGCCAGAGCCTGGAGGGCCTTGCCGTCTCCGGATTTATCACCAAACCGGAGTGTGCCAAGGCGACCCGCGGGATGGAGCATTTTTTTATCAACCGCCGGTATGTAAAGAGCGGCACCATGATGGCGGCCCTGGAGGAAGCCTACAAGAACAGCCTGATGACCGGGAAATTCCCCGGCTGTGTCCTGGATCTGGAGATCCCCTTCGGCATGGTGGATGTGAACGTCCACCCCGCCAAGCTGGAGGTGAAGCTCTCGGATGAAAGGCTGGTCTTCCAGGGGGTCTACCACGCCTGCAAGGGCGCTCTGGCCGCCTTGACCGGCGCCACCCAGGCGCGGGACACCAGCCGCAGCTACCAGAGCCGCCTCACCCCCTTTGCGCTGAAAAACCGTCCCCTGGCGGGGGAACAGCAGCGGATGACCGCGGAGGAATACCGCCGGGCCGCCGCCCTCCCCCCAAAGCCCAAGGCCCCGGCGCCCTCCGTGGTGGAGAGGGCCCCGGCCCCGGAGGAAAAGCCCTCCTCCGGCCCGGTGCTGCTGCGGGAGGAGAACCCCGGCGAAAGCCTGTACCGGGAGTCGGTGCCCCGGCGGGAGATCCTGCGGCCGTCGGTGGGGAAGGGGCGGCACCCCAGGGTGCCCATCGCCTGGGAGGTCCGGGAGGATGAGCCTGTTCCAGAGCCTCTGGCCCCGGCTGTCCCCGCCGTGGAAAGGGAAGAACCTTTGCCGCCAGCGGAGCCCATGGGGGCAGGGGAAGCGTCTGCTCCGGCCACCCCCGCGCCCCGGCCCCTGCGCCTCATCGGGGAGGCGTTCCACACCTACATCCTGGCGGAACGGGAGGGGGAACTGCTCCTCATCGATAAGCACGCCGCCCACGAGCGGCTGCTCTTTGAAAAGCTCCGGGCCCAGCAGGCCGCCGGGGAGGTACCCCGCCAGCTGCTCCTCACCTCGGTGCGGGTCTCCATGCCCAAGGACCGGTACGGAGCCCTGGTGCAGAACCTGGCGGCGGCGGAACAGGCGGGCTTTGGCATCGAGGACTTTGGGGACGGGTCGGTGCTGGTGCGGGAGGTCCCCTCCATCCTGGAGCCGGACCGGCTGGAGGACACGGTGCTGGAGATGGCGGAGCTCCTCTACAAAAACCATGCCCGCCTGGAACTGGGCTTTTTTGATGAACTGTACCACTCCATCGCCTGCAAGGCTGCTGTAAAGGGAAACAGCTTTTCGGGTGAGGCGGAGCAGCAGGAGCTGCTGGACCAATTGGCGGCGAACCCCGGCGTCCGCAACTGCCCCCACGGGCGGCCGGTGATGATCGCCATGACCCGGCGGGAGCTGGAAAAGATGTTCGGACGCATCGTTTGAGCGGACAGGCCTAAGTGTGCAAGGAGGCGGGAGAGGATGACGGCAAAGCAGCCCCTGCTGGTGGTAGCGGGCCCCACTGCCTCCGGAAAGACCGCCCTTTCGGTCCGCCTGGCCCAGGCTCTGGATGGGGAGGTGGTCTCCGCCGACTCGATGCAGATGTACCGGGGGATGGACATCGGGACCGCCAAGCCCACGCCGGAGGAGACGGAGGGGGTCCCCCACCATCTCATCGATGTACTGGACCCCTCCCAGACCTTTTCGGTGGCGGATTACGCCGCCCTGGCCCGCCCCCTGATCCTGGAGATCGGCAGGCGGGGCAAGCTCCCCATCCTCACCGGGGGGACGGGGCTCTACATCCGCGCCATCACCGACCACATCCAGTTTTCCCCCATGCCCTCCGATGAGGGGCTGCGCCGGGAGCTGCGGGAGCTGGCGGCGCGGGAGGGGAACGGGGCGGTGTACCGTATCCTCTTGGACTGCGACCCGGAGAGCGCCGCCGCTATCCATGAGAACAACCTGGGCCGGGTGATACGGGCCATCGAGGTCTGCCGCCTCACCGGCATCCCCATCAGCGAGCACAACCGCCGCTCCCGGTCGGTGCCGCCCCCCTACCGCACCTGTATGCTGGGCCTTGCCTGCCGGGACCGACAAAAGCTCTACGAGCGCATCGACCTGCGGGTGGACCGGATGCTGGAGCGGGGGCTGGTGGAGGAGGCCAGGGGGCTTTTGGAAAAGGAGCTTTCCGTCACCGCCGCTCAGGCCATCGGCTACAAGGAGCTGCGGGAGTACCTGGCGGGGCGGCAGAGCCTTCCGGAGGCGGTGGAGCGCCTCAAGCAGGAAAGCCGCAACTACGCCAAGCGGCAGCTCACCTGGTTCCGGCGGGAAAAGGCCATCCACTGGCTCTTTACCGATACCTTTCCGGATGAGGACGCCCTGCTCCGGGAAGCGCTGGAGACCGTCCGGCGGGAGCTGTATTCGGATACACCGGGAGGGACACCATGAACACCTTCACCACCAAGCTGGCCACCCTTCTCTTGGTCCTCTTTGTGCTGGTATTTGCCGCCTTCCAGGGCTGGCGCGGCCTCACCAGCGGCTACCGGACCGAAAACGCCTACGAGTTCGAGATCGCCCGGTACTGCAATACCGAGGGGCTGCTGGTGCGGACGGAGGAGGAGATCCCCCAGGCCGCCGGCGGCCAGGTGCGCTACCTCCTGGAGGAGGGGGAAAAGTTCCGGGCGGATACCCCCATCGCCCAGGTCTTCTCCTCCCAGGAGGAGGCGGCGGCAGCGGTGAACCGGGGGGTCGTCCGCCAGGAGCGGGATCTGCTGGAGGCCATCCAGCGCTCCACCGATACCAGCCGGACCGCGGATGTGGAATCCCTGAACCGGGAGATCGCCATCTCCCTGCGGCGGCTGACCCAGAGCGCCGCCCAAAAGGACATGGAGGAGGTCTCCCGGCTCCACCTGGCCCTGGTGGAGGACATCGGCCGGCAGCAGCTGGTGACGGGGCAGAATACCGGTTTTGAGGAGCGCATCCGGGAGCTGAACAGCGAGCTGGCCGGCGGCGGGGGAGGGCAGAACATCTACTCCCCCAAGGTGGGGTACTTCTCCCGGTATGTGGACGGCTACGAGGAGACCTATACCCCGAAGCTCCTGGAGGAGCTGGATACCGCCTCCCTGCGGGAGATCCTCGCCCTGGATTACCCCGGCAAGCCCGATTCCTTCGGGAAAAGCGTCACCGACTTTACCTGGTACTACGCCACCATCATCCCCAAGGCCAGCGTGGAATCCTTTTACGTGGGGGCCAAGGTGGAACTGACCTTCATCGGCGGCGGAGAGCAGGCCGTGCCCGGAAAGGTGATCCGGCTGAAGACGGATGAAAAGGGGGACGCCCTGGCGGTGATCCAGAGCACCAGCATCACCCCGGACGCCGTATCCCACCGCACCGCCAGCGTGAAGGTCTCCTTCAGCAATTACAAGGGGCTGCGCATCTCCCGCAGGGCCCTGCGCATCCTGGACGGCCAGAAGGGGGTCTATGTCAAATCCGGGTACAGCGTGAAGTTCAAGACGGTGGACATCATCTACACCGGCCCGGATTACTACCTTTGCAGGACCCAGTACGGGAGCTCCGACCAGCTGAATCTGTTTGACGAAGTGATCGTAGAAGGGACGGATCTTTATGATGGAAAGCCGATCAACCCCTGAGGAGATCCGGGCGAACCTCCGGGAGATAAGGGACCGCCTGGCCGATTCGGCCCGGTCCGCCGGGAGGGACCCCCAGGAGGTGCGCCTGATGGCGGTGACCAAGACGGTGCCGCCGGAGCTGGTGAATGTGGCCTGGGAGGAGGGGGTGCGCCTCTTTGGGGAGAACCGGGCCCAGGAGCTGCTGGAAAAGGCAGATCGCTACGCCTTCGGCCCGGAGCACATCCACTTTATCGGCACCCTCCAGACCAACAAGGTGCGGCAGATCCTGGGCAGGGTCAGTTGTGTCCAGTCGGTGAACAGCCTCCACCTGGCCCAGGAGCTCCAGAAACGGGCGGCGGGGCTGGGAATCACCCTGGATGTCCTGCTGGAGGTGAACATCGGCGGGGAAAGCTCCAAGACCGGAGCGGACCGGGACGGCCTGGAGCGCCTCCTGGAAAATGCCGCCGGTTTTTCCGCCCTGCGGGTAAAGGGGCTTATGTGCATCCCCCCTTTTCTGCAAAATAGTTTGGAGACGGAGCGTTATTTTGACCGGATGCACAAAATATTTGTTGACATAAAGGGCAAGAAAATAGATAATATCAGTATGGAAACTTTATCTATGGGAATGACCGGCGATTATCAGCTGGCGGTACGCCACGGCGCGAACCTCGTCCGGATCGGAACCGGGATATTTGGAAAAAGAAGCTGAAGGACCGCCGGGTGTCCGGTTCCCTTCGGTTTGGAAGGAGAAGGGCCATGGGCTTTATGAACAAGTTCAAGGGATTCATGGGGATCCCGGAGGACGAGTACGACGACGAGGACGATCTGGACTACGACAGGGACTTTGACGAGCCGGACGACGAGGACGAGGACGACGCCCCCAGATTTGGAGGCGCCTCCGGCCGCCGCGCCCCTGCTCCCGCTCCCGTTCCCTCCGCCTTCACGATGCCGGAGCCGGAACCGGAGCCTGCCAGCAAGGTGGTGAGCATCCACAGCAGCAGCCAGTACCAGGTGGTGGTGGTGAAGCCGGAGCGCTTTGAGGATGCCAGCGGCATCGCCGACCATCTCATCGCCAAGCGGGCGGTGCTGCTGAACCTGGAGGCGGTCACCCCGGACCTGAAGCGGCGGCTGGTGGACTTCCTCAGCGGCGTGGCCTACACCAACGGCGGGCAGATAAAGCCGGTGGCCAACTCCACCTATATCATCACCCCCTGCAACGTGAACGTTATGGGGGAGACCATGATCGACGAGCTGGGCAGCCATGGCGTATACTTCTAACAGGGAGGGAGAGGAACTGATCCTTTCCCGCCTTGCTGACCTGCAGCGCCGGTGCGTGAGTCAGGACAAGCCCTGCTACCTGGGCTTTTTGGACGAGTTCCAGCAGAAGGTCTGCCGGGACGCCCTGGGGAAGAGCCCTGTTTTCCACCGCTTTTACGGCGGCTACGAGGACGCGGAGCGGGTCTTTCTGGGGCTTTCCCCCTGGGAGGACCGGGGCCTTGGGGACCGGGATTTCCCCATCCGGTGCGTGGAGGCCGTCTTCCGGCGCCAGGACAAGCCGGCCCACCGGGACTTCCTGGGGGCGGTGCTGGGGCTGGAGCTGCGGCGGGAGACGGTGGGGGACATCCTCCTGGAGGAGGGGAGCGCCCGCATCTACCTCACCGGCCCGGCGGCGGATGTGGTCCTCACCCAGCTGACCCAGGCGGGGCGGGTGGGTGTCGTCTGCCGGGAACCCCTCTCCCACAGCGGCGCCGCGCGGCGCTTTACCGAGGTATCCGGCTCGGTGTCCTCGCTGCGGCTGGACTGCGTGGTGGCCTTTCTGGCGGGACTTTCCCGCTCTGCTGCCGCGGAGCGGATCGCCGGCGGGCAGGTGGCCATTGACGGGCAGACGGAAACCTCCAGGACCCGGATCATCCGGCCTGGGGAGAAGATCTCCATCCGGGGGACGGGAAAATTTGTTTACGATGAGGAGACCGGACTCAGCAAAAAGGGAAGACTGCGCACACGATTCCGAAAATACAGCTAAGGGGGTAAACGCATATGGTGGTCCCGGAGAAATTTTTTGATGTGGAATTTAGCAAAGCCATGGCCTTTGGATACCGGACCGAGGATGTGGATGAGTTCGTCACCAAGGCCATTGAGATCATAAAGGCCCTCCAGGAGGAGAACCAGGAGCTCACCGAGAAGATGGGGGTCCTGGCCCAGAGCCTGGAAAAATACCGGGAGGATGAGGAGAGCCTGCGCTCCGCCCTCATCGGCGCCCAGAAGCTGGGGGACAGCATCCTCAAGGATTCCCGGAGCAAGGCGGAGGTGATCCTGCGGGACGCCACCACCGAGGCGGACCATATCATCGAGGAAGCCCACGCCCGCCTGGACCGGGAGACCGCCGAGTATGAGCGGCTCAAGGAGGAGGTCAGCGCCTTCCGGGAGGGGCTCTTTGATATGTACAAGAGCCACATCGAAGAGATCAGCCGTATGCCCCACAAGGAGAAGCCCAAGCCGGCGGCAAAGGCCCCGGCCCCCGCACCGAAGCAGGCCGCCCCCGCCCCGGAACCCGTCCCCCCGCCGGAGCCCCCGGTGAAGAAGGCACCGGAGCCCCCGGTGAAGAAGGCACCGGAGCCCCCGGTGAAGAAGGCACCGGAGCCCCCGCCGGTGCTGGAGGTGGAGGGACCGGAACCCGAACTGGAGCCGGAGGATGAATATACCGCTCCCCCGCCTCCTCCGCCGGCCAAAAAAGCTCCCTCCAGACGCCCGGCCCTGCGCCTGGAACTGGAGGAAGACGAGGATGAAGACGATTACGACGAGGAGGACGAGGAAGAGCTGCTCTCCCGTTTTACCAGGCGGCGCTCGGCCCGAAAGGAACCGGAGCCGGAGGACTACGAAGAGGACGAAGACGATGAGGAGGACCTCCTCCCGTCCCGGACCGTCTTCAGCTCCAAGTTCGGGGAGATGCGCTTCGGGGAAGGATTCAGCCTCACCGGAGAGGAGCGGAGCGGCACCGGGGGAGGACGCTCCGGAAAACGCAGGTAAAAGCGGACAACGCCGCTGACGGCCCAGGTATGGGACTTTACAGAATATAGGAGAGATGTATCGATATGGCCCAGGATTACAACGCGACACTGAATCTGCCGGAGACCGCCTTCCAGATGCGGGCCGGCCTGCCCCAGAAGGAACCGGGCATCCTTGCCGGATGGGAGGAGCGCCGGCTGTACCAGGAGATGATCCGCCGCAACGAAGGGAAGCCCCTCTATGTCCTCCATGACGGCCCCCCCTACGCCAACGGGGACATCCACCTGGGGACCGCCCTTAATAAGATCCTCAAGGACATCATCGTGCGCTCCAAGAATATGCTGGGCTACAAAGCCCCCTACATCCCCGGCTGGGATACCCACGGACTGCCCATCGAGCTGAAAGCCCGGAAGAAGGCCGGGGTGGACAGCGGCGCCAGCGATCTGGAATTGCGCCAGATCTGCAAGGATTACGCCCTGCATTATGTGGATGTCCAGCGGGAGCAGTTCAAGCGCCTGGGGGTGCTGGGGGACTGGGACGACCCCTACCTCACCCTCCGGCCTCAGTTTGAGGCCAAGCAGATCGAGGTCTTTGGGGCCATGGCCAACAAGGGCTACATCTACAAGGGCCTCAAGCCGGTGTACTGGTGCCCGGAGTGCGAGACCGCCCTGGCCGAGGCGGAGATCGAGTACGCCGAGGACCCCTGCGACTCCATCTATGTGAAGTTCAAGGTGGCGGATGACAAGGGGAAGCTCACCGCCCTGGGGGCCGACCTCAGTAAGACCTACTTCGTCATCTGGACCACCACCACCTGGACCCTCCCCGGCAACCTCTCCATCTGCCTGGGGCCGGACTACGACTACTGCGTGGTCCACGCCAAGGAAAAGGACGAGTACTACGTCATGGCGCGGGAGCTGGTGGCTTCCACCATGGAGGCCGGCGGCATCTCCGACTACACCGTCTCCGACGTGATCCCCGGTCGGGAGCTGGAATACCTCACCTATACCCACCCCTTTATGGACCGGGTCTCTCCCATCATCCTGGGGGACCATGTGACCCTGGAGAGCGGCACCGGCTGTGTCCACACCGCTCCCGGCCACGGCGTGGAGGACTTTGAGGTCTGCGTGAACCACTACCCGGAGATCCCGGTGGTGGTACCGGTGGACAACAAGGGCCGCATGACCGCCGAGGCGGGGCAGTTCGCCGGCCTCACCACGGGGGAGGCCAACAAGGCCATCCTCCAGCACCTCACCGACATCGGCGCCCTCTTTGCGGTGCAGAAGATCATCCACCAGTACCCCCACTGCTGGCGCTGCAAGGAGCCGGTGCTCTTCCGGGCTACCGAGCAGTGGTTCTGCTCGGTGGACGGCTTCAAGAAGGACGCCATCAAGGCCATCGAAGAGGTGAAGTGGATTCCCGCCTGGGGGGAGGGCCGCATCAAGAACATGGTCAGCGACCGCAGCGACTGGTGCATCAGCCGCCAGCGTGTCTGGGGGGTGCCCATCCCCATCTTCTACTGCGAAAGCTGCGGGGAGTACCATGTGGACGAGGCCAGCATCCGGGCGGTGGCCGACCTCTTTGCCAAAGAGGGCTCCGACGCCTGGTACAAGTACGATGCTTCGGAGATCCTGCCGGAAGGCACCGTCTGCAAAAAGTGCGGCGGCAAGAAATTCCGCAAGGAAAAGGACATCATGGATGTCTGGTTCGATTCCGGCAGCACCCACGCCTCGGTGCTGGAGGAGCACGGCCTGCCCTGGCCCTGCGACCTCTACCTGGAGGGTGCGGACCAGTACCGCGGGTGGTTCCAGTCCTCCCTGCTGACGGCGGTGGCCACACGGGGGCACGCCCCCTACAAGAGCGTTTGCAGCTGCGGCTGGGTGGTGGACGGCGAGGGGAAGAAGATGTCCAAGTCCCTCCAGAACGGCACCGCCCCGGAGAAGATCATCGAGCAGTACGGCGCCGACATCCTGCGCCTCTGGGTGGCCTCCTCCGACTACCACTCGGATGTCCGTATGTCCTTTGAGTACCTAAAGCAGCTTTCCGACGGCTACCGGAAGATCCGCAACACCGCCCGGTACATCCTGGGGAACCTGAAGGACTTCGACCCCGACGCCCACCGGGTGTCCTTTGAGGAGCTCCACGACATCGATAAGTGGGCCATCGCCGGCTGCCAGAAGCTCATCGGGGAGGTGCGGGCGGCCTACGAGGCCTTCGAGTTCCACAACATCTACCACGCCATCTTCAACTTCTGCTCGGTGGATATGTCCAGCTTCTACCTGGATGTCCTCAAGGACCGGCTGTATGTGGAGCGGAAGGACGGCAAGGACCGCCGGGCGGCCCAGACCGCCATCTACGACATCCTCTGCGCCCTGGACCTGATGCTGGCTCCCATCCTGCCCTACACGGCGGAGGAGATCTGGTCCTTTATCCCGGAGAGCAAGGGATACAACAAGTCCTCGGTGATGCTCAACGATATGCCGCAGTGCCGGGAGGGGCTGGTCTCCCAGGAGTTTATGGAGAAGTGGGAACGGCTCCACGCCATCCGGGACGACGTCAACAAGGCCCTGGAATCCGCCCGCACCGCCAAGACCATCGGCAAGTCCCTGGAGGCCAAGGTCACCCTCCACTGCGATGAGCAGCTCTACCGCTTCCTGGCGGGGGAGGAGGCGCTGCTGCCCACCATCTTCATCGTCTCCCAGGTGGAGCTGACCCAGGATGGGGCCGGGGCCTTCTCCGGCGAGGTGGAAGGCCTCACGGTGGACGTCTCCGCCGCCGTGGGCGAAAAGTGCCAGCGCTGCTGGATGCAGAGCGAGACGGTGGGGAAGGACGAAAAGCACCCCACCCTCTGCGCCCGGTGCGCCGCCATCCTGGCGGAATAAACAACAAGATAAAGGGGCTGCGGGAGCGCAACAGACTGCCCGCGGCCCCTATGAGGTTTTTATATGATCCTTTATCTGCTATTGGCCGGCCTGCTGGTGGCCGGGGACCAGCTCATCAAGGGGTGGGCCATGGAGGTCCTGAAACCGGCGGTCTCCATCGACCTCATTCCCGATGTGTTGAGCCTGTACTACCACGAGAACTTCGGGGCCGCCTGGGGCATCCTCCAGGGGCAGCGGTGGCTGCTGCTGGCGGTGACCGGGGTGGTGCTGGCCGCTCTGCTGGCGGGGCTCCTCCTGGGGAAGTTCCGGGGGCCCCTCATCCGCACCTCCGTCACCCTGATCCTGGCCGGGGGGATCGGAAATCTCATCGACCGGGCCTTTCACCCCGGCGGCTTTGTGGTGGACTATATCTACTTTGAGCCCATCAACTTCCCCATCTTCAACCTGGCGGACATCTGTGTCTGCGTGGGGACCTTCCTGCTGGCCTTCTACATCCTCTTTGTGGAGGGGAAGGCGCCCCTGGCGGCAGGGGAGGGGGATGCTCCCGTCCCCGCCGGGGAGGAGACGCCGCCGGAGGGGACACTCTGATGGAGGCGCTTTCGCTGGTCATCGCCCCGGAGCAGGAGGGGCAGCGCCTGGACAAGGTCCTGCCGGAGCAGACCCGGTTGAGCCGCTCCGCCCTCCAAACCCTCTGTGAAAACGGGGGCGTCCTGGTAAACGGCAGACCGGCGGGCAAAAAGCAGCTCCTCCGGGCCGGGGACCGGGTGGAGCTCTCCCTTCCGGAGCCGGTGGAGCTGGAAGTGCTGCCGGAGGAAATCCCCCTGGACATCCTCTATGAGGACGGCTGGCTGCTGGTGGTGAATAAGCCCAAGGGGATGGTGGTCCATCCCGCGCCGGGGAACTACACCGGGACCCTGGTAAACGCCTTGCTTTGGCACTGCAAGGGCTCTCTTTCCGGCATCAACGGGGTGATCCGCCCCGGCATCGTCCACCGCATCGATAAGGACACCAGCGGCCTCTTGATCGTGGCCAAAAACGACGAGGCTCACCGGGGGCTGGCGGAGCAGATCCGGGCCCACAGCTTTACACGGGAATACGAGGCCATCGTCCACGGGCATTTCAAGGAGCCTTCCTTCACGATAGACGCGCCCATCGGCCGCTCTTCTTCCGACCGCAAGAAGATGTGCGTCACCCAGAGGAATGCCCGGAACGCCGTCACCCATGTGGAGGTGCTGGGGGAGTACCCCGGCTTTTCCCATATAAAATGCCGCCTGGAGACAGGGCGCACCCACCAGATCCGGGTGCACCTCGCCCACCTGGGGCACCCAGTGCTGGGGGACCTGGTCTACGGCCCCAAAAAGCCCGCCCTGGATACGGCGGGGCAGTGTCTCCACGCCCGGACTATCGGCTTTGTCCATCCGGGGACGGGGGAGGAGCTGTCCTTTACCTCCCCGCTGCCGGCGTACTTCACCGCGGCGCTGGAGCGGCTGAAAGAAGGGTAGGTCATCCCGGCAGTCCTCGGTATCGGGCACATCGGGATACACCTGGGGCACAGAAGGGAGCTGGAGAAATGAAGGGCTTTACACGGAAGGACCCGCTCTTTTCCCTCTGCGGCCTTAACTGCGGGCTTTGCTCCATGAGGCTGGGGGGACACTGCGGGGGCTGCGGCTTTGGGAACCAGTCCTGTAAGATCGCCCGGTGCAGCCTGGAGCACGGCGGGGTGGAATACTGCTTCCGGTGTGAGGAGTACCCCTGCGCCCGCTACCGGGAGGACGACCGCTACGACCTGTTCATCACCAGCCAGCACCGGCTGGCCGACCTGGAGAAGGCCCAAAGGATGGGGCCGGAGGCCTACGGCCGGGAGCAGGCGGAGAAGGCGGCGCTGCTGGCGGACCTCCTGGAGCGGTACGACGACGGGCGGCGGAAGACCCTGTATTGCCTTGCGGTCAACCTGCTGGAGGCGGAGGAGATCCGGGAGGCCATCCGGGAGGCGGAAGCCCGCCCGGAGCTGGCGGAGGCTGGCATCCGGGAAAAGGCCGCCTACCTGGCCGGGGCGCTCCAGCGCCTGGCGGAAGGAAAGGGCATCCGGCTGAAGCTGCGGAAAAGGCTAAGGACTAAAGGAGGGAGCGCCATGCCTGGCTACATGGTCTACTGGCCCCAGGACCGGGTTCGGGAGCTGCAAAGGGCAGGGGATGCCGGCCCCATCCGGGTGGTGCTGGGGAGCGTCCACTCCCGGATGCCCTCCATCGCCTCGGTGCGGGAGGGGGATGTGGTCTTTCCCGTCACCCTCATCCAAAAGCAGCTTTACGTCATGGCCCGGCTGCCGGTGGAGCACCGGGAGCCCGCCCTTGATTACTGCCTGCGGGAGCTGGGACTGCCCTACGGTGCCCTGCTCACAGAGGGGGTGGCCCTGGAGCACCAAGGCAGGAAGCATTTCTACTCCTGCCGGAAGGACGGAACGGTGAAGTACTACGACCGTTTGGAGGACATCCCGGAGGGCATCCGGGTCATCCCCCTGTCGGAGCAGGTGCAGAAACCCCACCAGAAGCACCAGGAGCCCTTCAACTGCTGCTCCCAGTGGGCGGTGTGGGGGGACCACGGCAGCGGCATAGAGCCGCGGCCGGTGCCGCCGGAGCTGGTGCCGGGCCTGCGGTTCGGCCACCCCAAGAGCAAGGAGAAGGGGCTCCGCTTCGATCAAAGCGGCGGCATCCTGGCCATGAGCCTCCAGTCCACCCGGCGGATGAGCCCGGAGACGCTGGCGGTGTTTGAAGCGCTGTTTGCGGGGGAGGCACAGCCCCCCGGCGCGGAATAGGAGTTTTTGAGGAAAAATTCCCTGCCGATTCTGCGCAGCAGACGTGCCCGAAGGGGCGCGGAGCGACCCGTTAGGGCTGGTACGTCCGGAGATTTTGGATAGGCTCTAAAAGACAGAAAAGCAGGTTTTTGGATAAGGAGGAAACGCTATGAACGAAGAACGGCGCAAGCAGCTTGCCAAGGCGGCGAATGAGGTGCGAAAAGGGATCCTCACGGAGGTGTACTCCGCCCAGTCGGGGCACCCCGGCGGCTCCCTTTCCATCGCCGACGTGATGACCTACCTCTACCAGGAGGAGCTGCGGGTGGATGTGAAAGATCCCAGGTGGGAGGACCGGGACCGGCTGGTGCTCTCCAAGGGCCACGTCTGCCCCGCCCTCTATGCCGCCCTGGCCCAAAAGGGCTTCTTCCCCTGGGAGGAGCTCAAGACCTTCCGGAAGGTGGGTTCCCGGCTCCAGGGACACCCGGACCTGAACAAGGCCCCCGGCGTGGACTTCACCGCCGGCAGCCTGGGGCAGGGTGTCTCCGCCGCCGCCGGCATGGCCCTGGCGGGGAAGATCACCGGCAAGGATTACCGGGTCTACGCCATCCTGGGGGACGGCGAGCTTCAGGAGGGGGAGGTATGGGAATCCGCCATGTTCTCCGCCCACTACAAGCTGGATAACCTCTGCTACATCATCGATAACAACGGCCTCCAGATCGACGGGAACATCCGGGACGTCTGCTCCCCCTATCCCATCGACGAAAAATTCGCCGCCTTCGGCTTTGAGGTCATCACCATCGACGGCCATGATTTTGAGCAGATCGAAGAGGCCGTCCAAAAGGCAAAGACCGTCAAAGGGAAGCCCACCGCTATCATAGCCAAGACGGTGAAGGGGAAGGGCGTCTCCTTTATGGAGGGCAAGGCCGCCTGGCACGGCGCCGCCCCCAATGAGGAGCAGTATGAGACCGCCATGGGGGACCTGGCGAAGATCGAGGAGGTGCTTTGATATGGCCGATATGGTAAAAAAAGCCACAAGGGAAAGCTACGGCGAGGCGCTGGCTAAGCTGGCCGCCATCAACGATAAGGTCATCGTCTTTGACGCCGACCTGGCCGGGGCCACCAAGACCGGCACCTTCAAAAAGGCCTGCCCGGAGCGGTTCTTCGACTGCGGCATCGCCGAGGCCAACATGATGGTGGCCGCCGCCGGCGCCTCCACCTGCGGCCTCATCCCCTTTGCCAGCACCTTCGCCATGTTCGCCGCCGGGCGGGCCTTTGAGCAGGTGCGCAACTCCATCGGTTACCCCCACCTGAACGTGAAGATCGGCGCCACCCACGCCGGTGTCTCGGTGGGGGAGGACGGGGCCACCCACCAGTGCAACGAGGACATCGCCTTGATGCGCACCATCCCCGGCATGACGATTATCAATCCCGCCGACGATGTGGAGGCCCAGGCCGCCGTCCTGGCCGCCGCCCAGTACGAGGGACCGGTCTACCTGCGGTTCGGCCGCCTGGCCGCCCCGGTCTTCAACAGCCCGGACTACAAATTCCAGATGGGGAAGGGCGTCACCCTCCGGGAGGGGAGCGACCTCACCATCATCGCTACCGGTATCCTGGTCTACGAGGCGATGATGGCCGCCGAGGCGCTGGCCGTCGAGGGCATCTCCGCCCGCGTCATCAACATCCACACCATCAAGCCCCTGGACAAGGAGCTGGTGGTGGAGGCCGCAAAGGAGACCGGCGTGCTGGTCACCGCCGAGGAGCACTCGGTCATCGGCGGCCTGGGGGCCGCGGTGGCGGAGGCCATCGGGGAGGAATGCCCGGTGCCGGTGGTGCGTGTCGGCATCAAGGACAGCTTCGGACACTCCGGCAAGGGGGCGGAGCTGCTGAAGGAATACGGCCTCTGCCGGGAAAACATCGCCGCCGAGGCGAAGCGCGCCCTCACCCTGAAGCGATAGGATAGTACAGCAAATCTGGGGCGTTGCCCCAGCCCCCACTTCTTTTTCTTCTTGCAAAAGAAGAAAAAGAAGCAAAAAGAAGAATGGGCAAAGTCACCGATACGAAAGCAAAAAACCCAAGACTCCAGGCACTCCCTTGCGCTTTGCGCAAAGGTAAGGAGCGGGGTTTATCCCCGCTCCGGGTACTGCGCCCAGCCCTAACGAGGCTACGCCTCTTCGGGCACGTCTGCTGCGCAGAAGGCGCGTTTCGGAGCGCAACCGAGCGCAGCGAGGCTCTTAGCGCGGAGATGGGCGGCAGGAGGGAGGGGAAAGGGATGGCGCGAGCGGGGGCCAGGGCCCAGAAGCGGAAAAGGATGAGGGCCAAGATGAAGCGGCTGGGGGAGATCCTCCTGGCCTATACCATGATCGCCTTCGCCCTGCTTCTGGGCTGGCGCTGCCTCTTTGACCCCACCTTTCTGCCGGATGTCCGGCCCCCGGTGGGTTACCGGGATATGTCCCTGGCGGAGTTTATGAAGCTCTCCTCCACAAACCTGAACACCGCCACCCGCCTGGAGCTGATGGAGCTGCCGGGGATCGGGGAGGTGCTGGCAGGGCGGATCCTGACCTACCGGCTGCAAAAGGGCGGCTTTTCCTCGGTGGAGGAGCTGACCGAGGTCCAGGGCATCGGGGAAAAGCGTCTGGAAGCCTTACGTAAGTATGTCTATGTAGAGTGAGGGGGAACCCTCACTTTTGGTTTTCGTCCACCCGGCGTTTGGCGTCCTCCACCGCCAGGTCGGTCTCCTCGCTGTATCCCTCCCCGGTGGGGGTGTCGTACTGGGTCAGGGCATTGGTGGCGTAGGCGTGGCCGGAATGTTCCCCCTGGTCGATCTGCGCCTGGTTGCCATGGAGCAGAAGGGGCTCCTCCTCCTGGGATGGTTTTGGTTTTCTGTGGCACATACTGATCCCTCCTAGAGGTATTTTTTCAGGGTCTCGATGCTTCTGCGCTGGGCGTTGATGAGTTCCTCCCCCAGTCCCCGCACCTGGGGGTCCCCGGAGAGAGACTGGTTCATCTCCCGTGTCATTTTGGTGATGCCCATGGTGTTCCCCTTGATGACCATATCGGCGATGTGGGAGGCGCTGTTATCCCGCAGGGCATTCAGCTGCACCCCGGTCCAGATCCCCATGCGGGACATCACCCCGGAATCGGTGGGATCCATATTTTTCAGGGCCATCATCTGCCGGGCAGTGTGGGCGATCTGCTCCAGATTCCCCTGGTAGGAGACCAGCTCGGCGGAAACGCGGTTGTCCTCCACCTTGGGGAGGATGGTCTCAATGGAATAGATGCCGGTGTTGGCGTTCTGGTAAATATCTTCCAGAAGTTTATCCTCGTTCATGGCGGTTTCCTCGCTTTTTGTAGTGATTTGGAGGCTGTATCCGCAGGCGGGCAGTGCCCGCGAATACGGCTTTTTAGGATGTTCCGTATCCATATTGTTTGGCTGCGGAAAGAAGAAATACCATGGAGTTTCTGACAAAAGAGCCTCCTTTCCGCTGGGTGGAGCGGCGGCCAGTTTTTGCAAAAAAAATATCGGAAACTGCCTCAAATGGGTTGACTTAAAGGGCAGATTATGATAAAATAACATTCGTCGCTTGAGGGCCTGTGGCTTTTCCCAGTGTCCCAAAAGCCTGTTTGGGAGCATAGCTCAGCTGGGAGAGCATCTGCCTTACAAGCAGAGGGTCACAGGTTCGAGCCCTGTTGTTCCCACCATCAAAATGGCCCGGTAGTTCAGCTGGTTAGAACGCTAGCCTGTCACGCTAGAGGTCGTGGGTTCGAACCCCATCCGGGTCGCCATCTTTTGGCTCTGTAGCTCAGTTGGTAGAGCAGGGGACTGAAAATCCCCGTGTCACTGGTTCGATTCCAGTCGGAGCCACCAGCGGCCAAACGGCCGCATCCTGCGGGTTTAGCTCATCTGGTAGAGCGCCACCTTGCCAAGGTGGAGGTAGCGAGTTCGAGCCTCGTAACCCGCTCCAAACAAAAAAGGACCGAAAATCGGTCCTTTTTTATTTGGAGCCCGCTGCGGCGGGGGGTATCCGTCTTCGATGTTGAACAAAAGGCCGCTCTTTTTATAGGGGACCTGCGTCTTTTCTGCAATATTTTCTCTTTTTCAGCGTTATCTATTGAAGAAAGGAGGCTCTCTGTATGGCAGCTCGTATCTCCGCACTGGTTTTTGCATGGGTGCTTGTTTTTGGTCTTTCCGCCTGCGGCGGACCGGGAAACGGTGCCGCTCCTTCCGGGTCTTCTCAAAGCGCTTCTGCCCCGGAATCCTCTCCGGCCGTGCCGGAAAGCCCTTCTCCGGAAAGCTCTTCTTCTGTGGCATCTTCGGACGCCTCTGTTCCGGGACCGTCTGCCCCGGACCGGGAGCCTATTGGAAATCCGGCGGTCATCGACTATCCGGAGCTGGTGGGGGAGGACCTTGCCGCGTCCCCTCTCTACCGGCAGGCGTTGGAGCGGCCCTCGGTCATCCTCTATGATGGGGAGATCATCACCGGCCCCCAGCCGGTGGAGGACTTCCTGGCAGCGGTGGAAAATGGGGAGGACTGGGACCTCTATCACTATACCTTCCAGATCTATGACAACGGGGAGCGAAGCTGCTACCTCCGGCACTTTGTCTCGGACAAAGGTACTGTAACTTACAGCGATGGGTTTGAAAGGCAGTGGGACAGCATGACCGAGGGAGAAAAGATCGCTGTCAGCGGCCTTTCCCTCAACGAATACGGATACCTGGTCTACGGAGCGGATTCCGGTGACCAGGTGGTGAACGACCGCGCCCTTTATGAAAACGTCCAGGAGTGCCGGAAGCTGTATGACCGGTATTTCCCTCCGATCCTGTACCTGGGTCTGGGCAGCCGCACCTGGGCTTCTCCCCAGGAGCTGACCTCCTGGGTGGGGCTCTTTGAGGATATTTACCGCTATGAGACCGGCAGCTCCGCCTTTGACCGCTTTGGCAGCGACTGGCCGGTGGCCGAGATGGTGGAGACCCTCTCCCGCTACTTTGACGGGATCACCGCCGACCTGGTGATCGGCGAGAGGAAAACTTCCGGTCGATACGACCCGGAGACCGGCACCATCCATTACGAGGGGGGCCGGGGCGGCGGACCCATCTGTTACCGCGTCACCGGCTGGGAGCAGGAAGGGGAGACCCTGGCCATCGATTATGAAGAATACTATTTTTATACCGGTGTTCCATTGGATGATGGCCTGTACCGTCTGACGGTCAAGACCCTGGAGGACGGCAGCTTCCGCTACCTTTCCAATCTGCCCAGGGTGCAGTAAGGCAGCCCCCACACGGCTTACCGCCGCGCACAAATGAAAATCCGAGACAGAAAAGTCCCCCGCTCCGGCAGGGGACCTTTCATCTATATTTTTGTTTCTTTGTGCGCCTGTACCATTTGGTAGAATTTTTCGGCCGTCTCGCGGCACTTCACCAACTGGGCAAATTCCTCCTCCGGGGTGTCGCCATAGATGCCCACCTCAAAATCCGCCGGCAGGTCCAGGGGGGCCTTTGCCACCCAGGCAGCGATCTCGTCCCAGTCGATGAGGCCGCCGCGGGGGTCCATGGGCACCCAGTGGCTGTCGTGGGCCAGCGCTTCGGCGTCGTCGTTATTCAGCGCCGGGTCGATGCCGCGGTTTTCCTGCAGATGGGTGGCGTAAAGACGGCTGTGGTATTTGCGCAGGAAGTAGTAGGGATCGTGGCAGCACTGCAGCGCGGCATGGCCGGAATCGTAGGTAAAGCCCAGGAAGTCGGCATCGTAGCGGTCAAACAGCCGGTCGAACTGCTCCTCCTGCAGCTGCCAGGGGGTGACGATGAGGTTTTCCAGCGCCACCTTTACCCCTGCTGCCTTGGCATAGGGCTGCAATTCGTCCAAACTTTTATATACCTGCCGGAAATAATCGGTCTTGTTCTGGGGATCTTCGGCAAACCAACGCCAAGGCATCTGCATATGCAGCACCATGGCCCCTGCGCCGATGTGGCTGCACAGGTCGATGCGGTTTTTCAGAAGGTCCACTCCGGCCAGACGGGTGTATTCGTTGGCGGAGGTGTAGTCCTTGCGGATCTCCTCAAAGCGTTCGCCGTTACGGAAAACTACCCGCCCGTTTATCACGGCGGTGCGCCGCCCTCCCTCGCTGGCATGGATGGTGTGGGCCTTTACCCCGCAGCCTCGCAGCAGGTCCCGCACCTGGAACATCTCGCTGGGGCTGTAGAGGTACTCACCGTCCCAATCGTGGATCCACTGGGTATGGGTGAACCCCGCCTTGGCGATGTTCAGTACCTGGCGCTCGATCTCCTTCCAGCTATGCAGATCGTTGTTGTAATCGCTGTTTACCGAAGAAAGCAACATGTCAAGATCTCCTTTCCTTAAAAGCTATACCATTGTTTTGGCATATCCACCTGCCGGGAAGTATTATTTGTCCTCAGTATAGCATACAGGCTGCTGTCCTGGCAAGTCCCTTGCCGGGAAGCTCCGGAAACAGGTTTTACTAAAATGTACCGCCTTACATTACGCTAAAGATTTCTTTAGCGTAATGTAATATGGAACAAAAAAGCCCCCTGCGCCTGATGGGGCAGGGGGTCCTTTTCAGCTGGTTTTCTTTTGCAGGTCTGCAATTTGGGAGGTATGCAGCTTTGCGATCTCTTCCAGGGTGAAGATGCGGACCCTGTCCTGCTCGCGGTCATCCTTGGTGACCAATCGTCCCTCGATCATCTGGCGGAGCCCCTCGTGGCCCTCCAGCACCAGGTTCACCGCCCGGTCTACTTGATGTTCCATGGTCAACTCCAGCTTGGTGGTCCTCTCCTTGAGGGTGAGGATTTCACCCTTCATCTCTTTGATGTCCGACTTCATTCCGGTGATTTCGCCTTTTATCCCGGTGATGTCCTGCCTGATAGGCTTTAGGCTGGTCTCCAGCTTTTCATCCATCATGGCACCAATGGCTGCCAGGTCTTCTCTTGTCAGCATATTCGCACCTCCTCTCTCTTTGTCCATTATACCGGCTGCCGTGGAAGAATGCAAGGGTCAATATGCCCGTTTGGCCCTTCATTCGGTGATTTCGCAGGCATTGCAAGTTCTTCCCCAAAATTTCCGCTTGACAGGATAAGTTTATTGTAGTAAACTTATACCGAAAGACAGGTCTACCATAATAAACCACCGGGGGAATGAGCGATGCAATATAAGCTGTTTGACGCGGAATACCGCTTTATGGACATCATCTGGGAGCTGGAGCCGGTAAACTCCACCCAGCTGTGCCGGGTGTGCCAGGAGCGGCTGGGATGGAAAAAGCCCACCACCTACACAGTGCTGCGGAAGCTGGGGGAGCGGGGGCTTCTGCAAAACGAGAACGCCACCGTCACCGCCCTGGTGGGGAGGGAAGAGGTGCGGCAGTACGAAAGCCAGGCTGTGGTGGAGCGGGGGTTTGAAGGCTCCCTGCCGGTCTTTGTCGCTGCCTTCCTGGGGAAGAAGAAGCTCACCCAAAAGGAGGCGGCGGAGCTGAAGCAGCTGATCGAGGAGGCGACGGAATGAGCATCCCGGCAAGCTGGTTTATCCAGATCCTGAATATGAGCCTGGGGGCAGCATGGGCGGCCCTTCTGGTGATGGCGGGGCGTCTGCTGCTGCGCCGGGCTCCCAAGGTCTTTTCCTACGCCCTGTGGTCGGTGGTGCTGTTCCGGCTGGTCTGCCCGGTGTCCTTCACCAGTATCTTCAGTCTGATGCCCCGGCCCCAGACCATCCCCCAGGACATCGTTTACGCCGCCCGGCCGGAGATCCAAAGCGGTTTCACCTTCTTTGACCAGGCGGTGAACCAGAGCCTGCCCCCGGCCGCCCCTGCCGCCAGCATCAACCCGGTGCAGCTTTGGCTGGAGGTAGGAAATCTGGTCTGGCAGGCGGGAGCTCTCCTGATGTTCCTGTACTGTGTCCTTTCCTACCTGCGCTTTTGCCGGAAGCTGCGGGAGGCCACCCGGAGGGAGGGAAATGTCTGGGAAAGCGACCGCATCCCCACCGCCTTTGTGCTGGGCTTCTTCCGCCCCCGCATCTACCTGCCCCTGGGGCTGGGGGAGGAGGAACGGGAGTATATCCTCTGCCACGAGGAGACCCACATCCGCCGGATGGACCACCTGGTGAAGCCCCTGGCCCTGCTGCTCCTTTGCGTCCACTGGTTCAACCCGGTGCTGTGGCTGGCCTATTTCCTCATGTGCCGGGATATGGAGATGTCCTGCGATGAAGCGGTCATGGAAAAGCTGGGCTCCGGCATCCGGAAGGGCTATTCCTCCTCCCTCCTGGCGGTCTCGGCGCGGCAAAGCGGCCTGATGAGCCCCCTGGCCTTTGGGGAAAACGATGTAAAGACCCGCATCCGGAACATCCTGCGGTACAAAAAGCCCGCCTTCTGGGTGCTGATGGCGGCACTGGTCCTGGGGGTGATCCTGGCCTTCTGCCTGCTGACCGATCCGGCGGAGGACTGGATCCCCCTCTCCGACAAAGCGGCCTATCCTCAGTATAACGGCCTTTCGGCGGAAAGCATCCGGGTGGAGCGCCGGGATGCCGGCGCGGTGCTGCTCACCGACGCGGAACAGGTGGAGCGGCTGGTGGAGCTGGTCTCCGGCCTGGAGGTAAACAAAAAGCCGCTTCCTTCCGAAGAAAAACCGGAGGACTGGGAACTGCGCCTCACCTTTCAGCGCTCCGATGCCGGAGGGTCGGAGGACCTCTCCCTCTGCTTCACCTTATCTGCGGTCTGGGAGGAAGGCGGCCCAAGCTACCTCCTCCGGGAATCGGTCCATCTTTTCCGGGTGGTGGAGGAGTACACCTTCCTCACCGGCCCGGAGCAGGCCGGGGAATACCGGGTGAGCTTCTTGGAGGTGCTGGACGGCAGGGAACAGCAGTATCTTATCTCCACCGAGCCCCTGGTGGGCTCCCGCCTGGCCTCCCTGCTGCTGGACGGTACCCTGCTGGAGGAAAAGCCCGGCCAGGTCCCGCCATCCGGGGATTACCTGTTCATCAACATGGGCAACCCCGGCACCACCTACTATGTTTACGAGTCCGGCGGGCGGTTCTACCTGGAGCGGCCGGAGGACTACCGCCTGGAGCTGACCCAGGAGGTCTACCGGGAGATACGGGAGGTCTATCAGACCGTCTCCCGGCGGGAATCCCCGGATCCGGAAAACGGCTACTACACCGGCTTTGAGGAGACGGTGGCGGGGGAGCGGCTTCGGAAGTTCACCGGCCACCAGGGGGAGACCGCCACCCGGCTGGCGGAGCTGATCCTGGGAGGGGCGGATGTGCCCCTGAACCCTCTGGAAAAGGAGGTGCCTGTTGACAGCTTCCTGCGCATCGAGATACGGGAGCCCGGCAACGCCTACTATCTGTATGAGGACCAGGGGCATTACTACGCGGAGAAGCTCATGAACTACCGGGTGGAGCTGACCGAGGACGCCTACCGGCAGATACGGAACATCTACCTGGACACCGCCGAAGAGGGGATCGTGAATGAAGCCCTCTCCTTCTACGCTGAAGGGGAGATGCAGGACATCGCCCGCGTGGGTATCGAGGGGTACTTTGGGGCCTTTACAGCCCGGAATATCCCGGAGGAGCTGCGCATCCGAAACTTTACCGTGGGGGAGATCACCCCCATGGCGGGGACACCGGAGGAATTTTCCGTCTCCTTCCTTTGGGACTACGACACCACCCAGCAGAGCCGCTGGATCTCCGCCAATGGCAACGGCCAGCCTGCGGCAGATTTTGACGGCTGGCACTGGACCGAAAACTACCAGGAGTTCCGGTTCCGGCGCATCCAGGGGAAGCTGTACACGGTCGTAGGACTGGGCACCGGGGGCGGGGGACAGGGCCTTGCGCCCATCCAGACCGCCGACGGCCCGTCCCGGCGGGCGCAGATGGTGCTGTGGGAGCTCTTCTCCTGGACGGTGCAGCAGGCGAATGACTACGACCGGGCGGTAAGCCAGGCCACGGCGGGGGCAGCCCCCTCCGGTGGGACCGGACTAGCCACCGGGAGCAGCGACCTGCTGGACTACCACACTCGGCGGTTCGGCGACGTTGTGACCGAAGACTGTATTGAGAAGCTGATAGCCGACCGCACCTTGAACCGGGTGGTCTCCTTGGCCCGAAGCGCCGGGGCGGATATTGACGCCGATGGGGTTGCCCTGCAAAGGCGCGCCGGCGGGGCGGAGGTCTACGACTTCTCGGCCACTATAAAAACAGCGGCGGGGGAGACCGTTGCCACCGCCCAGGGGAACCTCACCATGGAGCAGGAGGGGACGATCTGGAAGGCTGCCCGTATCGCCCTGACCGTCCGCGCCAGCACCTCCGGCGGGGGGCAGGCCACTGCGCCCACCGGCAGCGGGACCGACCCGCTAACGATGAACCCGGACACCGCCCCAGACCCCAATCCCACCAGTTTGGAGACCCAGAGACGGCGCAACGCCCTGGTAGATGAGCTGTACGACGCCCTGCCTCTGGATGCCTACAATCAGTTTGAGGTCTGGTGTGAGGGGGAATCCATCCTCCTGGAGATCGCCGTCACCGACGAAGCGGCGGTGGACCAGATGCTGGACCGCTGGACCGGCACCAAGTGGAACGTGGTGCGGAAAACCGAGGGCCGCTGCTCCCGCGCCCGGCTAGAGGAGTTCGCCCAGGAGGTGAACCGGCTGGACTTCGGCCCTGGGGCCTCCAAGAACAACGCCCGCGAGAACTACGGCAGGGTGGATATTGTCGTCAGCTACGATACGAAGGAGGCTACCGAGGAAGCCGCCCTGCAAAAGATGCCGGCGGCAGTCTCCCGGCTCATGACGGAAATGAACATCCCTGCGGACCTGGTGGACTACGGCGTGATGGCCTACCGATCCCCGCCGGCCCCCGGCGTAAACCCGGATACCTGATCCATCCTGAAAGAGGTATTTGCTATGAAGAACTATCCGCGTCTGACCATCCTTTTTTTCGTCCTCGCGCTCCTGCTTTCCCATATCATGTGTGCCGCAGTCGCCTACAATTACTGTGCCCTCCAGTGGGGAGGGCGATACGCGGGATACAGCGCCCCGCCCAGTACCGCTTTTCTGCTGTGTATCCCCTATGGGATCGGGATTTTGGCCTGCGCTTTTGCGGCATGGCTTTTCCACAAAAAGCATCAGCGCTCCCTGTGACAGAAAAGGTAAAGGCGGCGCGGCCTCCCCTCTCTTGGGGTTGGCCGCGCCGCTTTTGTCCTATGCGGGGAGGGGGCAAATTCCGGCCTGGCATAATCCCCCTTGTCCCCATCATATGACTGCTTTGGGGAGGATGATGGTATGAAGCAGCGTCGAACAAGGGTCTTTGTGACCGCCCTTGGGGGATTTTCTTTAGCGGCGGCAGTGTTTGCCGCCTTTCATATCCTGGACCGCACCCTGGAAAGCCGGGTGGTGGAGCTGCCCACCACCACCCGCCCGGTGGTGATCCTGGACGCCGGCCATGGCGGCGTGGACGGCGGGGCAGAGGCCAACGGCATCACCGAAAAAAATGTAAACCTTGCCATTGCGTGTAAAGTACAAGAGCTTTGCAAACTCTTCGGCTTTGAGGTGCGGATGACGCGGAAAGAGGACATCTCCATACACGATGAGGACAAAAGCACCATCCGGGCCCAGAAAAACTCCGACCTGAAAAACCGCCTGAAGATCATGACCGAGGACGCGGGTGCGGTGGTGGTGAGTATCCACCTGAATAAATTCCCCCAGTCCAGGGTGAAGGGAGCCCAGGTGTTCTACGCGCCCAGGTCCCAGAGGAGCGATGTCCTGGCCCAGACGGTGCAGGATAATTTCCGCACCCTTCTCCAGCCGGAAAACACCCGCCAGATCAAAAAGGCTGACAGCTCCCTGTTTTTGTTGTATAATAATACTGTAAATCCGGCTGTCCTGGTGGAGTGCGGCTTTATCTCCAACCCGGAGGAGGCGGCCCTTCTCAAAACCGAGGACTATCAGGACAAGGTGGCCTTCGCCATCTGCTGCTCGCTTCTCCAGTTCTACGATGGCAGCTTTGGAGATGAGCTCCCAGGGGAGGCGGCGGTCTCCTGAGCGGGGGAGAAAAAGGGAAGGAAATCAGTAAAGGAGCAAAAAAGCCATGGCGGTAAAAAGCAAGAGTAAAACGGTATACGTCTGTACCCAGTGCGGGTGCGAGGTCCCCAAGTGGCAGGGGAAGTGCCCCGACTGCGGCAGCTGGAACTCCTTTGTGGAGGAGACCCGCACCACCGGGGGCCCTGCGGCCAAGGCCGCGGCGTCAGAACGCCGGGCGGCACCTGCAAAGGTAAAAGCCTTAACAGATATTTCCGCCGATGAATCGGTGCGGTATCACACCGGGATGAAGGAGCTGGACCGGGTGCTGGGGGGCGGCATCGTTCCCGGAGCGGCCATCCTGGTCTGCGGCGACCCCGGCATCGGCAAATCCACCGTCCTCCTCCAGATGTGCCGCACCATCGACCCGGACCTGCGGATCCTCTATGTATCCGGGGAGGAAAGCATGCGCCAGGTGAAGCTGCGGGCCAACCGCCTGGATGTGGGCGGGGAAAATGTTTTGCTCACCGCCGCCACCGACGCGGAGGAGATCTACGAGACCATTCTGGCTGAAAAGCCGGATGTGGTGGTGGTGGATTCCATCCAGACCATCAGCCTTTCCTCCATCACCTCGTCGGCGGGCAGCGTCACCCAGGTGCGGGAGTGCACCCAGCTCCTCATCGGCGCCTGCAAGGGCAATGAGATCCCCCTTTTCATCGTGGGCCATGTGAACAAGGACGGGGGCATCGCCGGCCCCAAGGTGCTGGAGCATATGGTGGATACCGTCCTCTACTTCGAGGGGGACCGCAACCTCAGCTACCGCATCCTCCGGGCCATCAAAAACCGCTTCGGCTCCACCAACGAGATCGGCGTCTTTGAGATGAGCGGCAGCGGCCTTTTGGAGGTGGAGAACCCCTCCGAAATGCTCCTCACCGGCCGCCCCCTGGATGTTTCCGGCACCTGCATCACCTGCCTGATGGAGGGGACCCGGCCCATCCTGGTGGAGGTGCAGGCCCTCATCGCCAAGACCAGCTTTGGCAATCCCCGGCGGGTGCCCACCGGCTTTGATTACAACCGCACCGCCCTCCTCATCGCGGTGCTGGAAAAGCGCGGGGGATATTTCATGGGAAATCTGGATGTATTCCTGAATGTAGCGGGGGGAATGCGCATCGACGATCCGGGGGCCGACTTGGCGGTGGCCCTCTGCATGGTCTCCAACCTCCTGGACAAGCCCATTGAGTCCAGGCTCCTGGCCCTGGGGGAGGTGGGCCTGGCCGGGGAGGTGCGCTCGGTGGGGCTGGTGCACCAGAGGGTGGGGGAGGCGTACCGCCTGGGATTCACCACTTTTATCCTCCCCAAAAGCAATCTGCGGACCATCGATACTAAGCAGTACCCCGGAGCGGTCTTCCACGGAGTTTCCAGCATCGCGGAAGCCTTTACCGGCCTGCGGATGAGCCGCTGACCTCCCCGCCGGCCTCTCCTTCCGGCGGGAGCTCCAGATAAATGCAGCGGTTTTCCAAAGGTCCCTGGGGATTGGGGATGGCGCAGGGATGCTCCAGAACGCAGTACCCGTCCCGCTGGTGGACGCATCTTTCGCTGCAAACAATGAGATTCACGGCCAAAACACCTCCTGCCCCCTAGTTTCCGGCCGGCGTGTCCCGATTATTCCACGAAAAAATTTCTTGCCCCGCGGTCATATTTTCCAGCAGTCCTGGAAGACTATCTTTAAAAGGGTGCCGGACGGTCAGTCTGTCCGGCGCCCGATGGAGACGGTCTTTCGGGATTTTTTTCTGTAGGAGGATGGAGCGCGATGAAAAAGCAGCTGGCCCTGGCCACCATAACGGGAGCAATCATACTGGCCGGGGCAACGCCGGGGCTGGTCCTCCGGGGGGTGACCCGCTGCCAGGTGATCTCCCCCCAGACGGTCTCCCACCACAGCAGCATCCGGTGCGAGGGGACCATCTACTCCGAAGAGGGGTATGACCTGCTTTCCTCCGGCTTGTATCAGGTGGAAGAACGGCGCATCAGCCTGGGGGACTGGGTGGAAAAGGGAGAGACCCTGGCGGTACTGGCCCCCGCCGGGGAAGATCCGGTGCTGTACTTACAGACCCAGGGCAGCGGATTCCGGGAGGCGGAGGAGGCGGGGCTTGCCGCCCTGGCCCAAAGCTACAGCTTTGCGGAGGAGGAGGTCCAGCCGCAGTGGAAGAGCCTGCTCCTTCCCTCCGGCCAGGGGCAGGAAGAAACGCAGCCAGTGGTGGTCACGGCGCCGGTAACGGGGGTGGTGACCAAAGGAGTCCCCTTGCCGGGGAGCGTGATAAAGCCGGGGATGACCATCTGCGCCGTGGAGGGGCGGGAGAGATACTTCGCCCTCCTGACGGTGGGGGAAAAGGATGCCGGAAAGATCGCGGTGGGCAGCCAGGTCCAGCTGACCGGAGAGGGGGTAGGGGAGGCGGTCTGCGCCGGCGTCCTCACCAAGATCTACCCCGGTACACGCAAGGAGCTGAAGGGGACCACCTCCCAGAAGGTGGTGGACCTAGAGGTGGCCATCCAAGGGGAACCGGGAGAGATCCGTCCGGGATATACTGTAAAGGCAGATATATTTATAGAGGAACCGGGGGAGATGATGATCCTGCCATATGAATCCATCCGGCAGGACCCGGACAATACGGAATACGTGACGGTGGCGGGGAAGTATCACCTGGAAAAGCGCCCCATTGCCACGGGCCGGGAGACTCTGGAGGGGGTGGAGATCCTCTCCGGGCTTTCGCCGGACGACCTGGTGGTGATCCCGGACAGAGCTTGGGCGGACCGCGATGAAAAGCCGGGACGGTATCTCTTGCAATGGGAGGAGGGATAAACCGGTATGGAACTTTTACGGACTGCGGCAGAAAGCCTCTGGCGGAGGAGAAAGCAGCTTTCCCTCACCGTCTGCGGCATCGCCATCGGTGTTTTCTCGGTTCTGGTCATCTCCGCCATCGGCGCCGCGGGGCAAAGCATCCTGGGGGCCGAGCTGGAAAAACTGGGATTTGACTGCATCACGGTCTCCGCATCCCAGGGGGAACTGAACACCCTGACGGGGGACGACCTTGCGGCGGTGAAGGCGCTGGATGGGGTAGAGGTGGCGGCTCCCCTCAACTCCTGCATCGGCCGGGTAACGATGCGGGACTACACCGGCGAGGCTTTGGTCTGCGGCGTTGATCAAAATGCGGGGGCGATCATTGACCTGGAGCTGAAAAACGGCAGGCTCCTGCGGGAAAATGATGTTTCCTCCGGGGCGAACTGCTGCGTCATTGACGAAAACCTGGCCTACGCCTTTTACAGGCGCACCAATATCGTGGGGAAACAGATGGAGGTGACCATCAACCAAAGCACCGAGACCTTTACCATCGTCGGGGTGGTGGACGGGGAGAGCAACGCCCTGAAAAATCTAGCGGGGGACTATGTGCCATCCTTTGTCTACATCCCCTACACGGCCCACCAATCCCTGACCAAAATTTCGGTGATCGACCAGTTGTTCGTAAAGGTATCGGAGGGGGCCACGCCGGAGGAGGCGGGGGAGGAGATCGTCACCCTGCTGAACCGTTCCGCCGGCTACCGCAACCTGTACCGGTACAACGACCTGGCGGTCCAGAAGGAGCGGCTGGAATCCATCCTGGGGGGAGTCACACTGGTCCTCTCCGCCATTGGGGGGATCTCTCTGGTGGTATCGGGATTGAGCATCATGACCACCATGACCGTAGCGGTGCGGGAGCGCACCAAGGAGATCGGCGTTAAAAAGGCGGTGGGCGCCAAAACCTTTCACATCCTCCGGGAATTTATGACGGAGTCCATCCTTCTTACGGCTGCGGGAAGTTTTTTGGGCATCCTGGTCAGCGGGCTGCTGACCCTGGCGGCGGGGCAGATCACTGGCCTGGGGTTCCTGTTGAAGCCGCGGATCATCGCTGCGGTGATCCTTTTTTCCGTGGGGATCGGAGCGGTCTTCGGGGTCTATCCGGCCCGGACGGCCTCCCGGCTGCGGCCGGTGGACGCGCTGCGACATGAATAAAGGGCAGAAAAGGAGGGGCAAAGCGAAATGGAGCAATATTTAACGAAACAGGCCGGACCTTTCGGCCCGAATGGCGGCACGCAGCCAAAAAAAGGCTTCCCCGCAAAAAATCCCGGCCCCGGCCCCCAGGAGCCGCCTCCGCCCCGGAACCTTCCTCCCAGGGAGGAAAGCAGTCCCCGGCAATGCCCGCCGGGGGATTCCGCGCCGGGACCGGTTTTCTTCTCCTGAAGCCGTGCGCTCTGGACAAAGGCACAAATTTCCGCTAAAATGATAAGCAGGGGATGGTCCGGGAATCGGCACAGGATATTTCGCTAAATAGAAATTCTTTTGCGCTAAAATTGGGGCAAAGAGAACCCCCTGCTCCTGATGGGGCAGGGGGCTTTTCTTAGCCGATTTTCTTTTTCAGGTCCGCGATCTGTTCGGTGTGCAACTTTGCGATTCCCTCCAGGGTGTGGATTCGGATTCGGTCTTGCTCTCGCTCCTCCTTGGTGACCAGGTGTTCCTCAATCATCTGGCGGAGCCCCTCGTGGCCCTCCAGTACTAGGTTCACCGCCCGATTGGTTTCGTTCTCCATCAGGAGCTTGAGTTCCTGGGTCCGTCTCTCGTTTTCGGTCAATCGGTCTTCGATGCCCGTGACCCGGTCCTCGATGCCTGTAAGTCGCTCTTCGATTGGTTTTAGTCTGGCCTCTAATTTCTCGTCCATCATGGCACCGATGGCTGCAAGGTCTTCTCTTGTTAGCATATCTGTACCTCCTTCATCTTTGTCCATTATATCGGCTGCCGGGGGAGAATGCAAGAGGTCCTTTCGGATAATTGAGGCTGTCAGGCTCTACATAGTGGCTATGTTGTGCTTTCTGCTGCGGAAACCCAGCTGTGGGCAGATTGCTACGAAATTCTGCAAGGAGATTCTTATGATCCCGAATATCGGGCAATGCTTCGAGAAAACCGATTGCTGGATAAGGAGCTAAAGCGGAGGCAAAAGGCCCGGCGGCGGCGAAAGAAACCGCCTTGACTGTGCGCTCTGGACAAAGGCACAAATTTCCGGTAAAATAAGCAGGGAATGGTCCGGGAATCGGAACAGGATATTTCGCTAAATAGAAATTTAGCGAAATTAAGGGGACCGAAAATCGCTTATGGACCATGGGACTTTTATAGTCCCGGAAATTTTTCATGAACATCAATGACTGCCCGTGCCCACAGCTTTTAAAGGATTTCCTCTTTTATATGCTCACCATCAAGGGCCGTTCCCAGCGGACGGTGGACGCCTACTACATTGATCTGCGACTCTTCCTGCGGTATCTCCGGGCCTCCCGCGAACATTTGTCCATGGCGGAGCCAAACCTTGCGGATATTTCCATCGAAGGTCTTTCCCAGGAGACCATCCTGGGAGTCACCCTTTCCGATGCCTACGGTTTTCTGAATTTTGTCCAGACCACCAACGAGAACAACGCCGCCACCCGGTCCCGGAAGGTCTCCAGCCTGCGCTCCTTTTATAATTACCTCAGCAGCAAGGCGGGTCTGCTGGAGATCAGTCCCATCAAGGACCTGGAGACCCCCAGCCAGCGGAAGTCCCTGCCCAAATACCTGACCCTGGAGGAAAGCCTCCAGCTTCTCCAGGCGGTGGATGGGCCAAGCCCCCGGAAGGAGCGGGACTACTGCATCATCACCCTGCTGCTCAACTGCGGGATGCGCCTTTCCGAGCTGGTGGGCATCAAAAAAGGCAGCATCCACTGGGAGGATAACACCCTGGTGCTGCTGGGCAAAGGCAATAAGGAGCGGATGATCTACCTCAATGACGCCTGTATCAGCGCCTTGCAGGTGTACATGGCTGTCCGGCCGGAGCCGGAGGTGGAAAAAGACCGGGAGTACCTCTTCCTTTCCCAAAACAAGCGGCCCCTCTCCCCCCGGCGGGTGGAACAGATTGTGGAGCAGAGCCTGAAGGCGGCCGGACTGAGCGGCCGGGGCTACTCTCCCCACAAGCTCCGCCATACCGCCGCCACCTTGATGTATCAGCACGGCGGAGTGGATATCCGGGTCCTTAAAGAGATCCTGGGGCACGAGAACCTGGGCACTACGGAAATTTACACCCATGTGGCCAGCCCCCAGGTGGAATCCGCCGTTCGCAACAATCCCCTGGGAAATATCGCCGCCCCAAAGACCAAAAAGGCGGTAAAGAACGAGGACAAATGACCGGAGGAAGCACTTCTGGGCATCGACCGCGATATTGGGTGAAGCCGGTAACATCTTTTCCCGGTAAATATCGCTGAAAGCTATGTAAAGTCAATTTGCATTACAGATAATTCAAGAGCCCTGTAAACCGGCTTAAAATCAGGGCTTCCACGGCGGAAAAAGCTGTCGTTGCCGCCCCCAGGAGCAGAAAGCTGCGCTCCCCCGCCGGCTTTTTTGAGGAGATGCTTTGGGAGAGCTTCACCGCCTGGTTGCAGGCCGTCATCAGGAGGATCAACTGGAAAAACCGGGGGAGCAGCACACAGACTGCAAGGTATGCTCCGGCGGCGATGCCGTGCTGGTACAGGACCGCCGTCACGGCAGCCCCCACCGAGAGCCCGTAAAAGGCCGGGACCAGGCCGGCCAGCCACTTCCCCTGGATGCAGTTGGCGGCAAAGTACAGAAAAATGATGTACCCCAGGTTGGTCACAAGGCGGCCGGTGAGCACCTGCCAAAATCCGGCGGCGGCCTGCGCCTGGATCTGGTTGGCTGTCATAGTCAGGATCAGCCGCTGCCCGCCGCAGTCCCGGACGGTGTAGAGGCTGCCAAACAGCAGCCCGCAGAGGAAGAGCCCCAGAAAAACTGTGCTGTTTTTCCGCAGCCGGAAATATCCTGCCCAGGAGCCTGTCCCCCCAAAGTGGGAACGGAGCCTCGCGCGCCGCCGAAAAGACCTTCCCATCCCATGCCACCACCCTTTTACTTGTCCTTTTTATGCCGAAGCCGAACGCCGCATACCCTTGCTCATTAAAGGGTATGCGGCGCTTCTTTGGTTTAGTACAGGCTGTCCGGATGGGGCACGGTCAGATCCCGTCGTATCGCTTCCGCTCCCAGGGGAAGCCGTCCTTTGGCTTTGGCAGGTCCAGATAGCTGTAATCGGTGAGGACGGTGGTCATCAGCTCCTTGGGGCAGTCGACGGTGTCCACGGTGACTTCCATCCCCCGCCGCACCGCCATCTTTGCCAGAAAGACGGCATAATGTGCACAGAGGTACGGCGCCAGGTCCTTTACCGGCTTGCCGGTCCCCCGCAGCGCTCGGACATAACCCCGGAGGGCGGTATCCAGCTCTTCCTCGTCCCCGTCCAGCACCGCCAGCGCCCCCTGGGCGTAGCAGGTCCAGGTGAGGGGGCGGTTCTTTTGGCTTTTGAGGGATTTCCGTTTTTCCTCGTAAGCAAGCAGCTGCTCCGCGGCGCGGCGGGCTTTCTTGTCCTCCCCGTGGGCCAGATAGATGGTGGTCCTGCCCACGGTGTCCGCATGTTTCCGGACAGCGGGCTTCCCGATGTTGTGCTCCGGCAGCATCAGCATCTCTCCCAGCTGCCGGATAAAGCCCTCCTCCCCGTCGGCGATGACCGCCATCATAAACTGTATGATCCGGTGGATGGATACAAACTCCATGGTCACCCGGTACGGGTCCTCGATGGGCCAGTGGCAGAGCTTTTCCTGGCAGTAGGCCGCCAGGTAGAAATACTCCTTGCATTTTGGGGTATCCCGCCACTTGGCAAAGGCATAGTCCCCACAGAAGCTGTAACAGCTGATAAGATGGTCCATGGCCTGATGCCCCACCAAAAGGGTGTTGTCCAGCACCTTGTACCGGGTCTCCATGGTCCATTTATAGTCCGCCCCCTGGACCGGGAAGGGATAGGGGAACTGCTTGCCGCTGGCCCGCAGGTCCCGGATGTCCCAACTGGCTTCCGGCTGCTCCAGCTCCGCCCAGCACTCTTCGATCCGCCGGAGGTCGGCATTGAAGACATTACAGTATTTTTTACTTTCTTCCCGGTCCCGGAGGTAGTCCTCCTGGGCCTCGGTGAGGTAGGGCAGTTCGCCGGGGCTTTTGCCATCGCTCATGGCGTGTCCTCCTATCGGAACTCAATGGGCCGGTTTTCCTTGATACCAAACCGGCAAAGATCGATGAACAAGGTGTAAATGTTTACACCTTGTCACCTTCCCAGTTCCCTGGCCCGGCGGATGGTAGCGTCGCAGCAGTCCCGGATCAGCCGCTCCAGACCGCCCTCCCGCAGGGCGGTGAGGCCCATGAGGGTGGTGCCCTTGGGGCTGGTTACCATGTCGATGAGCTGCTGGTGGGTCATCCCGGTTTCGGTCATCATCCTGGCAGCCCCCACCATGGTCTGGCAGAACATCCGGTTGGCGGTGTCAAAATCAATGCCCTGCTCCTGGGCGTACCGGCAGAAGTGCTGGGCGATGAGATAGAGATAGGCCGGGGTGCTGCCGCTGACGGCGATGATCTCGTTCATCTTGTCCGCCGGGATCTCTTCCACCAGCCCGGCGGAGGAGAACACCCCCTTTACATACTCGAACTCCTCCTGAGAGGTAGGGGCACAGCAGGCCACGGCGGTGGCACCGCACCCCACCAGCAGCGGGGTATTGGGCATGGCCAGCACCACCCTGGTCCCCTCCCCCAGGATGCTTTGGATAAAGCCCTGGGAGATGCCGGCGGCGATGGAGATGACCACGCTGTCCGGCGGGAACTCCGGGGCCATCTCCCGGAGCACCTCCTCCGCCTGCTGGGGCTTCATAGCCAGGAGGATGTACCTGCTCTCCCGGCACAGCTCCCCGATGGTCCGGTAGACCCGGTAGCCCTTGGCCGCCATGGCCTCCCGCTTTTCCTCGTGGACGTTGTAGGTCCCGATATTCGACGGTGTGAGATACCCGGAGGCCACCGCTCCGGAAAGGATGGCGTTTGCCATCTTCCCCGCCCCCAGCGCACTGAATACAGCCATAGTTTCCCCTCCCTTTTACTTCACGCAAGCGGCGCAGTCCTGGTCACAGGGGATGGTCTCCCCTGTCTCATCAGTCCTATCCGCCAGAGCTGCTTTTATCATGATGGCGCATTCCACCCGCTTTTTCTCCAGCTCGCAGGCCAGATGGTAGGGCCGCATGATGTCTCCGGCATAGGTGTGGTTGTTGGCATTGCAGCCGCCGGAGCAGTAGAACTTGGCCCAGCAGTCCCGGCACTCCTCCTTGCCGTAGACGTTGGAGGCGGCGAACCGCCGCTTCATCTCCATATCCAGCCGGCCGGAGAAGATGTCCCCCATCTTCCACTCCTCCTGCCCGACGAACTGGTGGCAGGGATAGACGTCTCCATCCGGGGTGACGGCGCAGTATTCGTTGCCGGCCCCGCACCCCCGCAGCCGCTTGATGACACAGGGGCCCTGGTCCAGGTCGATCATAAAGTGGAAGAAGTTGAAGCCGGTGTGCTCCCGCCGCCGCTGGATGAGCATTTTAGCCAGCCGCTCGTACTCGGCGAAGATGGCGGGCAGGTCCGCCTCGGTGAGGGCGTAGGGGAGCTTGGGGTCGGCAACCACCGGCTCCACCGAGATCTGGTCGAAGCCGCAGCGGTTCAGGTGCAGCACGTCCTCGGCAAAGTCCAGGTTGTACTTGGTAAAGGTGCCCCGGACATAGTACTGCCCGTCCCCCCGGCGCTCCACCAGCTTCTGGAACTTGGGCAGAAAGGCGTCGTAGCTGCCGGAGCCGTCCACCCGGTGGCGGACCCGGTCGTTTATTTCTTTGCGGCCGTCCACCGAGAGGACCACGTTGTGCATCTCCCGGTTGATGAAGTCGATTCGGTCATCGGTGAGGAGGGTCCCGTTGGTGGTGATGGTGAAGCGGAAGTTCTTGCCGCACTCCTTCTCCCGCTGCCGGGCGTAGCGGACGATCTCCTTTACCACCTCAAAGTTCATCAGCGGCTCCCCGCCGAAGAAGTCCAGTTCCAGATTCCGCCGGTTCTCCGATTTTTCGATGAGGAAGTCGATGGCCTTCTTCCCCACCTCCAGGGGCATCTCCATCCGGTGGCCGGTGCCGAAGTCCCCGGTGCCGGCAAAGCAGTACTCGCACCGCAGGTTGCAGTCGTGGGAGATGTGCAGGCACATGGCCTTGATGGGAGAGAGCACCATCCGGTCGGCAAAGGCGGCGTAGTCGTCCGGGGAGTAGAGGCTTCCCTCCCGGTACAGCTCCAGTATCTCCCCGTAGGTCTCCTCCACCGCCTCCCTGCCGTAGGCGGCGTACTTTTCCACCAGGGTCGGGGGGCACGCTTCCGGCAGGGGCGGCTCCAGCTCCTGGGCCAGCCGGTAGAAGAGCTCGTCCACCACATGGACCCCGCCGCTGTGGACATCCAAAATAATGTTGTAGCCGTTCATCTGGTAGCAGTGTATCATCGCGTTTATCCTTCCTATTTCCTATAAAAGAAACAGTCCAACCCCGCCCGCAGGTGCAGGCGGAATTGGACTGGGGGCAGAACTGCTTATTTGGCGTTCTCGCACTTCTGGTTGGCGACGGTGCAGGAGGTCTTGCAGGCGGACTGGCAGGAGGCCTGGCACTCGCCGCAGCCGCCCCTGACGGCAGTTTCCTTCAGGTTTGCTTTATTGAGGGTCTTGACATGCTTCATTTGAAATTCCTCCTAGATATAGGTTTTTGTCCATTATACCACGAGGCAGAACAAAATTCTACCCCTTTTTCAGCGGACCTTCCGCTTTTTGTTCACACCCAGCACACCGCCGATCATGCCGCTGGCGGCGTAAATGATGTACTTATAGAGGGCCAGGATGCCGACGGGCTGTCCCAGAAGCATCAGCTCACAGAAAAAGGCCAGAAAAAAAATCACAGTTCCGCAGCCCAGGCCCCAGAGAAGCCCCCGCTCCCGGAGGATGCGGGCGCAGCAGTAGCCGGAAAGGATGGTCCCCACCGATACCGCCAGGATGGACATGGGCACCACCGCGCTGTGGGGCAGGTCCCGAACCGACATCAGCGCCGCGAAGGCGCAGAGGATGAGAAAGGTGAGCACCACCCCCGCCGCCACCGAGACGGCAAGGGAGCGGGAAAACTTCACGACATTCCTGGTATCGGGAGCAGACGCCGGTTTCCTCATAACAGACACCCCTTGTATTGACATTTTCACAGTAAACTATATTCCGGAAGGCGTGCCATTATTCAAAGGATGCCGAGGCGGAGCCGGGCGCTTATTTTTCCTTGGGAGTGGTGTTCTGCTGGACCGCCCAGCGGGTGATGCGGATCTTGCTGCGGTCGCTGCCGGTCTCGATGACCAAGGTATCCTCCTTGGTGCTGACGATGGTGCCCACGATGCCGCCGATGGTGATGACATCGTCCCCCACCTGGAGGTTGGAGCGCATCTTAGTGGCCTCCTTCTCCCGCTTCTGCTGGGGACGGAGGATGAAGAAATAGAATACCACCAAGATCAGGCCCAGGGAAAGGACGCTGGTCAGCATACCGCCTGTCGCTGCGGGGTCCGCTGTGAGAAATGCAAAGCTCATAGTTTTGTTACCTCCCATAAAGTTCAATGACCATTATACCTTCTTTTTGTCCCTGTTGCAAGACTTCCGCAAAGAAAGATGGAAAATCAGATCCTTCTGCCCAGCACCGGCACCATTTCCCGGTAAAAGGCGTCAAACCGCCCCTGGTCCAGGGCTTCCCGGATGCGCTCCATCAGGGTGTTGTAAAAATAAAGGTTGTGGGCCACCGCAAGGCGCATCCCCAGCATCTCCTTGGCCCGGAAGAGGTGGCGGATATAGGCCCTGGAATGGCCGCCCCGGCAGGCAAAGCAGCCGCAGCCCTCCTCGATGGGGCGGTCATCCCGGAGGTACCTGTTGTTCTGGAGGTTCAGGATGCCCTGCCAGGTGAAGAGGTGCCCGTGGCGGGCGTTGCGGCTGGGCATGACGCAGTCAAAGAGGTCCAGCCCCCGCGCCACCCCCTCCAGGATGTTCACCGGGGTGCCCACCCCCATCAGATACCGGGGGCGGTCGGCGGGCATATGGGGCTCCACCTCCTCGATGATGTGGTACATCACCTGGGCGGGCTCCCCCACCGCCAGGCCGCCGATGGCGTAGCCGTCCAGCTCCAGCTGGGCGATCTCCTTCATGTGGTCCACTCGGATGTCGTCGTAGGTCCCCCCCTGGTTGATTCCGAAGAGGAGCTGCCGGGGGTTGATGGTCTCCGGCAGGCGGTTCAGGCGGTCCATCTCCGCCTTGCACCGCCGCAGCCAGCGGGTGGTGCGGGCCACGGAATCCTCCACATAGCTCCGGGGGGAGGGGTTTTCGATGCACTCGTCAAAGGCCATGGCGATGGTGGAGGCCAGATTGGACTGGATGCGCATACTCTCCTCCGGCCCCATAAAGATGCGTTTGCCGTCCACATGGGAGTTGAAGGTGACCCCCTCCTCCCGGATCTTCCGCAGGCCGGCCAGAGAGAACACCTGGAATCCCCCGCTGTCGGTGAGGATGGGGCGCTTCCACCCGGTAAAGCGGTGGAGCCCCCCCAGGTCCCGGATGACCTCATCCCCTGGGCGGATGTGGAGGTGGTAGGTATTGCAGAGCTCCACCTGGCACCGGAGCTCCACAAGGTCCAGGGACGAGATCCCGCCCTTGATGGCGGCGCTGGTGGCTACATTCATAAAGGCCGGTGTCTGGACGGTGCCATGGACGGTGGTAAACTCCCCCCTCCGGGCGCGGCCCTCCTGTTTCAGAAGTTGGTACATGGTCGATCCTTTCTCTTTCCGAAAAAAAGCCCCCATATAGGGGCCTTTTATGGGCTTATGCTCAGGCATAACGTGTCAGGTCGCTCCAGTCTATCTCGGACTCATCAACAAATCCACTGGCCTCGGCATCAGCCATCTCTTTGGCCTCCTGCGGGGTGACTTTCGTAAAATCCGGGTCCCACGCCAGCACTAGCTTCTTGATAAACTCACAGGCGAAATTCTGGTCTGCCTCCGGCAACATATCCATCATACGGGCGGCTTCCATGGCCTTTTCAGACATATCTTTCACACCTCACTTGTAGATGTCTCCTCGATTGCCTATCTCGATAATAAGGAGAATCTCGATCGCTCCATCACGGTCATATCGGTACACCACTCGCCAACTTCCCACACGAAGGCGCTTCCGGCCATCATTGTACCCCTGCATGGGCTTAATGTCGCCCTCTGGAGGTACGGATAACAGACCGCTTATCGCAGCCCTTATACGGGCCACCGACCTGTCATCCAGCTTGCTCAGAAACTTCAGCGACTTCTTCGAGTATCGAATGACCACCATACACACCCCTTGGAGTAATTCGGATTTCTACTGTTATTCTATCAGATTCCCGACAGATATGCAATCAAAAAATGGTGCGGCCCGGTAAAGATCTTACCTGAGCTGCACCTGTTATTGTTATAAAAAAGGGATTTACCTCATGTCTCCAATAAACATCGAATCCCCAAAGCTAAAGAACCGGTACCGTTCCTCCACCGCCACCCGGTAGGCGTTCATGGTGTGCTCGTACCCGGCGAAGGCGCTCACCAGCATGATGAGGGTGCTTTCCGGCAGGTGGAAGTTGGTGATGAGGCCGTCCAGCACCTGGAACCGGTATCCGGGGTAGATGAAGATGCCGGTGCTGTCCGGGCCGGGGGTCAGTTTTCCGTCCCTCCAGGCGGATTCCAGGGTGCGGCAGGAGGTGGTCCCCACCGCGATGACCCGCCGTCCCTCCGCTTTGGCGGCGTTGACCATTTGGGCCGTCTCCGGCGGCACGGTGTAGTGCTCCAGGTGCATATGGTGATCTGTAATGTTATCCGCCTTTACGGGCCTGAAAGTGCCTAATCCCACATGGAGGGTGACAAATCCGGTCTGAACTCCTCCCCTTTGCAGCTCCTCCAGCAGCTCCGGGGTGAAGTGGAGCCCGGCGGTGGGGGCCGCCGCGCTCCCCAGCTCCCGGCAGTAAACGGTCTGGTACCGCTCCCGGTCCTCCAGTTCCTCGGTGATGTAGGGGGGCAAGGGCATCTGGCCGATACGGTCCAGGACGGCAAAGAAATTATCCCCCTCATAGAAGAAGCGCACCAGCCGGTTGCCCCCTTCCAGGGTGTCCACGATCTCCCCGGTCAGCAGCCCGTCCCCAAAGATGATCCGGGCCCCCGGCCGCAGCTTTCTGCCGGGGCGGGCCAGCGTCTCCCAAAGGTCCTTTCCCTTCTGCTCCAGCAGCAGGAGCTCCGCGGCGCCGCCGGTGCCCTCCCGATGACCCAGCAGCCGGGAGGGCATCACCCGGCTGTCGTTCATCACCAGCACATCGCCGGGGCGGAGCAGCCCCGGAAGGTCGGAGAAATGCCGGTGGCAGATGGAGCCGTCCCGGCGGTCCAGGCAGAGGAGCCGGGAGCTGTCCCGGCGGTCCAGGGGGTGCTGGGCGATAAGCTCTTTGGGCAGATCAAAGGCGAAGTCGGAGCGGTGCATGGGTTCTTGTTTCATAATGACTCCTTAATTATATAGGGCCTGGTTTGTTGGACTTAGCCTCCCTTTGAAAAAGGCTTTTCAGCCCCGGTCTTTCGCTCTGGGCAAATTGACAGAGGGTCTCATCAGTGGTAAGATAGGATAAAACAAGGCTATTCCTGGGAAGAAGGCCAATGGCTCCTATTATAGGATAATTTTTCTCCCTTTTCAACCTCCTAAAGCCAGGTTCTTACATAATAAGGAGATTCTCATGCTTTCCGCACAAAAATAAAAGGAGTTCTTGCTATGAAAAAATTTCGTGTCGGCATCGTAGGAGCCACCGGGATGGTGGGACAGCGTTTCATCACCCTGCTGGAGGACCACCCCTGGTTCACCGTCACCGCCCTGGCGGCCTCCCCCCGGTCGGCGGGACTGGCCTACGCCGAGGCAGTGGAGGGCCGCTGGGCCATGTCCTCCCCCCTCCCTTCCAGGATCGGCGAGATGAAGGTGCTGGACGCCTCGGATGTGGAGGCGGTCACCGCCCTGGCGGACTTTGTCTTCTGCGCGGTGGATATGAAGAAGGAGGACATCCGGGCCCTGGAGGAGGCCTACGCCCGGCACGAGTGCCCGGTGATGTCCAATAACTCCGCCCACCGCTCCACCCCCGATGTCCCCATGATCGTCCCGGAGCTGAACCCCCATCACGCGGAGGTCATCGGGGCCCAGCGCAGGCGCCTGGGGACCAAGCGGGGCTTCATCGCTGTCAAGTCCAACTGCTCCATCCAGAGCTACGTCCCCGCCCTCCATCCCCTGCTGGACCTGGGGGTGACCAGGGTCCTGGCCTGCACCTACCAGGCCATCTCCGGGGCCGGTAAGACCTTCCAGACCTGGCCGGAGATGCGGGACAACATCATCCCCTACATCGGCGGCGAGGAGGAGAAGAGCGAGCAGGAGCCCTTAAAGGTCTGGGGCCGGGTGGAGGACGGGAAGATCGTTCCCGCCGATTCCCCCGCCATCACCACCCAGTGCATCCGGGTGCCGGTCTCCGACGGGCACCTGGCGGCGGTCTTTTTCTCCCTGGAGAAAAAGGTCCCCAAGGAGGAGATCCTCCGCCGGTGGCGGGAATTTTCCGGGGAGCCCCAGGCCCTCCGCCTCCCTTCTGCGCCGGAGCGGTTCCTCCACTACTTCTCGGAGCCGGACCGCCCCCAGACCCGCCTGGACCGGGAGCTGGAGCGGGGTATGGCCGTCTCCGTCGGCCGCCTGCGGGAAGACACCCAGTACGACTACAAATTCGTCTGCCTCTCCCACAACACCTTGCGGGGGGCCGCGGGCGGGGCGGTCCTGATGGCGGAGCTGCTGGCCGCCAAGGGTTACCTGGAATAAGGGTCACAAATTATCGGACAAAAATACAGGAGGCGGAACAGGCTATGACAGAACTGGCTCAGACACCTACGGAAGAACAGATCAAATACCTTCGTCTGCTGGCGCAGAGCTACCCCAACATCCAGGCGGCGTCCACCGAGATCATCAACCTCCGGGCCATCCTGAACCTGCCTAAGGGCACCGAGCACTTTATCAGCGACGTCCACGGGGAGTACGAGTGCTTCACCCACATCCTCCGCAACGCCTCCGGCTCCATCCGCCGCAAGATCGAGGAGAGCTTCGGGGAGGAGCTGACGGTGGACCAGAAGAACCTTTTGGCCACCCTTGTCTACTACCCGGAGCGCAAGCTGGCGGAGCTGCGCCGGGCCCACCTGCTGACCCCCGCCTGGTACAAGGACATCCTCTACCAGCTGGTGACCGTCTGCCGCGCCGCCACCTCCAAGTACACCCGCTCCAAGGTCCGGAAGGCCCTGCCGCCGGATTTCCAGTACATCATCGACGAGCTGATGAACACCGACGAGAGCAACCCCAACCGCCAGGAATACTTTGAGCGCATCCTGGATACCATCATCGAGATCGACCGGGCGGAGGCCTTCGTCACCGCCCTCTGCCAGCTGACCCAGCGCATGATCGTGGATAAGCTCCACATCATCGGGGATATTTTCGACCGGGGCTCCGGCGCCGCCCTCATCCTGGACGATCTCTGCCGCCACCACAATGTGGACATCCAGTGGGGCAACCACGACGTCCTCTGGATGGGCGCCGCCGCCGGGCAGCTTTGCTGCATCGCCAACGTCATCCGCAACTGCGTGCGGTACGACAACCTGGATACCCTGGAGGAATCCTACGGCATCAATGTGCGGCCCCTGGCGGTCTTCGCCATGGAGCAGTACGGCACCGACCCCTGCCTGTCCTTCTATCCCCGCCATATGGCGGAGGAGGGGTATGTCCCCAGCTCCCATGACGATATGCAGATCGCCAAGATCCACAAGGCCATCACGGTCATCCAGCTGAAGCTGGAGGGGCAGACCATCCTGGCCCACCCGGAGTACGAGATGGAAAACCGCCTGCTGCTGGACAAGATCGACTTCCGCCGCCGGACGGTGAACCTGGAGGGGACCGAGTACCCCATGCGGGACTGCTACTTCCCCACCATCACCCCGGAGACCCCCTATTCCCTCACCTTCGCGGAACAGGAGCTGATGGAGCGCCTCCAGCTCTCCTTCCTCCACAGCGAGAAGCTCCAGGCCCACATGAACTTCCTCTTCAAGCACGGGGGGATGTACAAGGTCTGCAACGGCAACCTCCTGTACCACGGCTGCGTTCCCATGACGCCGGAAGGGGGATTCGCCGCCCTGACGGTCGACGGCAGGGAATACCGCGGCAAGGCCCTGATGGACTACAGCGACAAGCTCTGCCGCCAGGGGGCCTACAGCAGGGCGGGCAGCGAGGAGCAGCAGCGGGGGCTGGATTTCATGTGGTTTTTGTGGTGCGGCCCCAAGTCCCCCCTCAACGGCAAAAATAAAATGACCACCTTCGAGCGGTATTTCATCGAGGACAAGGCCACCTGGACCGAGACCAAGGACATCTACTACCAGCTCAGCGACGACCCGGAGGCGGCCAAAAAGATCCTGGCGGAGTTCGGCATCCAAAGCGACATGGGCCGCATCGTCAACGGCCACGTGCCGGTGAAGATCCGCAAGGGGGAATCCCCGGTAAAGGCCGGGGGGAAGGTCCTCATCATCGACGGCGGCATCTCCAAGGCCTATCAGGCGGTCACCGGCATCGCCGGGTACACCCTGGTCTCCAACTCCCACCAGCTTTTCCTTTCGGAGCACCACCCCTTCTCCGGCATCGATTCGGTCATCAACCACAACAGCGATATGCACTCCAACATGGTGCCGGTGGATACCTACCCGGAGCGGATCAAGATCTGCCACACCGACGAGGGCAAGGTGATCCAGGGAAAGATCGACGACCTGCTCCTCCTCCTCCAGGCCTACCGCCGGGGCATCATCAACCAGAACAGCTGAGAACGGGAGGTGTTCCCCATGGCCCTTTGGCAGAAAAAGCCCAAGGTCAAGATTTCGGCCCGGCATACCACCGTTGGGACCTGGTTTTCCGGGGAGCACCTTCTCTTTGAGGTGCGGGACAGCGCCAAGAAGCTGGTGATGGAGTTGAGCCGGGACCGGGCCCAGAGCGACCCCATGCTGGATACCTATCTCACCCTCACCCTAAAGGGGCAGCCCCTGGCCTTTATCCAGACCAGCGGCTGCCCTACCTGTCAGTCCCTGCTGGCGGCGGGGTACGGCCTGCGGTCGGATTGCCTGGAGCTGCGAAAAGCGGCGGACGCCATCGCCGCCCCCTTTGCCGATCTGGAGGATGCCCTGGAACGCTTGGCCCCGGTGACGGGGCTCCTGGCGCCTGGGTATTACACCCTCTCCTTGGCGGACTGCTTTCCCACCGACGGCAGCGGCCATTTCTTTTGGGACATCCCCAACGGCTTCACCTCCTCCCCCGCCACCGCAGAGACCTACGACCCGGAGAGCTACTCGGTCCTGCCGGTCTTTCCCCGGTTCCTCTATCCCTCCCAGTCCACCGGGAAGTATGACCCCCGCCAGGTGGAGGCGTACCGGCGGCAGCTCCGGGAGGGAAAGCCCCTTCCCCCTGCCTTCGCCTACTGCGCCTTTGCGTATCTTTCTATTCTTCTGGATGGTCACCACCGGGCCTGCGCCTGCGCTCTGGAGGGAGTGTCCCTCCCCTGCCTGCTCCTTTCCTCCGCCCGGTTTGCGGGGCGGGACGGCGACTGGAAGGTGGTCTGGCCGGACGAGGAGCGGGAGACGGTGCCCGGAGTGTCCATCCCCCTGGAACAGATGCACCGCTGCTTCCCCGCATCGCCTTCCGCTCCGCCGCCGGTGCCGGGGGAGCTTTTCCGGCGCCAATGGGAGCCGGAATACCGGCGGGCCGCCGCACGCTATCCGGACACGGTGGAAGCCGGGGCTCTGGCCCTCTACGGGCGGGAGGCCCTGACCCCGGAAGGGATACAGGCCCTGCCGGAGCCGGAGGGCTCCCTGGTCCCTCCGGTGCTGCTCTCTTATTTCTGCCGCCAGCCGGGGACCGACGCCAAGAAGCTGGCCCTCTCCTTCGCCGGGAAGGATGTCCCGCCAAAGCTGCGGGAGGCCGCCTTCCGGGTGCTGGCCTCCATCCAGGGGGATCCGGAGATCGAGGATCTGTTCGTGGATTATCTGGTGGAATGCGAGCAAAGGGACGATCCCCTGCGGAGGATCGCGGATGGGTATTGGGGATGAAAGGATGTTTTTTCATGCGTGAGATGGTCAGCCTGTTTGCCCTGCTCTCCTTTACCGGCGCCCATTAAAAAGCGGGAGGGGCAGGGACTGTCCCCCGCCGCTCCCGCATATCCCCCGCCTCGGCGGGGATATTTATTTATTGCCGGTCTTTTTACTCCAATATCACCTTGTGGAAGACCTTCTTCCCCTTCCGCAGGATGACCCCCTGGCGGATGGCATCGGCGGAGAGCTTCCGGTTCACATCGGTGACCTTCTCGTCGTTCGCCACAACGCCGCCTCCCTGGATGAGCCGCCGGGCCTCGCTCTTGGAGGGAGCCAGACCGGCCTTGACCATCAGGTCCATGATGCCGATGGTCCCGTCGGTGAAGTCCGCCCCGGCAAGGACGGTGGTGGGCATATTTTCATCCTGACTCCCTGCCCCAAAGAGGGCCTTGGCGGCGGCCAGAGCCTTGTCCGCCTCCTCCTTGCCGTGGACGAAGCCGGTGACCTCGTAGGCCAGCATCTCCTTTGCCCTGTTCAGTTGGCTGCCCTCCCAGCTCTCCATGGCCTCGATCTCTTCAATGGGCAGGAAGGTGAGGAATTTGAGGCACTTGATGACATCCGCATCCTCCACATTCCGCCAATACTGGAAGAAATCATAGGGAGAGAACTTGTCGGCGTCCAGCCAGACGGCGCCCCCCATGGTCTTGCCCATCTTCTTCCCTTCCTTGGTGGTGAGGAGCTGGAAGGTCATGCCGCAGACCTCCTGCCCTTCCACCCGGCGCACCAGGTCCACGCCCCCCAGGATGTTGCTCCACTGGTCGTCCCCTCCCAACTGCATGGTGCAGTTGTGGAGCTGGTAGAGCTTCAGAAAGTCGTAGCTCTGCATGATCATGTAGTTGAACTCGATGAAGGAGAGCCCCCGCTCCAGCCGGGACTTGAAGCACTCGGCGGTGAGCATCCGGTTCACCGAGAAGTGCACCCCCACATCCCGCAGCAGCTCGATGTAGTTAAGGTTCATCAGCCAGTCCCCGTTGCGGGCCACGATGCACTTACTGAGGTCCACCAGGCGGCCCATCTGCCGGAGGAAACAGTCGGCGTTGGCGTTTATCTCCTCCGGGGTGAGCATCTTGCGCATATCGGTGCGGCCGGTGGGGTCCCCCACCATGGTGGTGCCGGTGCCCAGCAGCAGGATGGGGGTGTGCCCCGCCCGGATCATGTGGTTGATGACCATTAGCTGGAGGAAATGCCCCACGTGGAGGCTGTCGGCGGTGGCGTCAAAACCGATGTAGAAGGTCACCTTTTCGTTGTCCAGCTTCTCCCGGATCTTCTCCGGGTGGGTCATCTGGGCGATAAGGCCCCGGCGTTCCAGCTCTTCAAAGATTTGGCTCATATTTTTCTCGCTCCTTTTCTTTTTTCACCGGCGCGGGCAAAAAGAAAACGCCCCCCGCGCCCAAAGGCACAGAGGACGGGGGTTTACCCGTGGTACCACCTCTTGTTCGGCCTCCCGTCACCGGGACGCCCTTACAGGGTTTTCGCAAAAACCCCCGCGATGTAACGGTCGCGCCCGGCCAGCCCTACTTTTGGAAGCCGTATTCACAGACGATCATAAATACAGCTTTTGATTTCAGGCGGCGGCTCCGGGAGGTAATTCCCATGCGGGCGGACTGCTTTTTTGCACCGGCCAAAAGCTCTCTGAAAGTCCGTGGGTCCGATGGTACTGGGTTCCCTTCTCAGCCATTTTTAACGATTATAGTGGAAAGTCCTCTCTCTGTCAAGACTTTTGCCGTGCTTTTCTGGATCCCTTTGTACTGCCCTCAAATTTTCTGTAATCCGGCCAGCATCCCCACCGCCCGGTCACAATCTGTCTCCGAAGTCCCGAAGATGCCCACCGAAAGCAGTTCCCCCGGTCCGTAGTACCCGATGAGCCGCCGGAACACCTTCTGTCCCCTTTCTTTTCGCGCAAAGGCAAATCCCTTTACATAAAAATTCTCCAGGCGACAAGCCGTTTTATTCAGCGGAACCGCATCCTCCGGGATGCCTCGGAGGAAGGCCCCGATCATCAGCTCCGCAGGGGCGGGCTGGCCCTCTTTCTCTACCCTCCAAGGGGTGAAGTGCAGCGTCAGGTCGCTATCCGGAGGGTAGAAGAGGTAGTGGCCGTCCTGGCTGTCCCGCTCCGCTGCCCAATCGTCGGGGACCGCAAAATACCACCCCTGGTCCATTTGGTAGGTCCTCATTTTTCCTCCTCCTCG
>JAETSQ010000015.1 GCA_021769525.1 Oscillospiraceae bacterium | reverse complement strand
TAAAAATACATCGAAAATACGCCCGCTTCGCGTGCTGGCGCTGCTACGCATCGCCCCGGCTCACTGAAAATTTGCGAGCAAATTTTCTGGTCCCGTGAAAAGAAAAAGAAGTGGGGTCTGGGGCAACGCCCCAGATTGGCCTTTCAGCCCTGCGCCGCGAACTGGCTGTTGTAGAGCCGGGCGTAGAGGCCGCCCTTTTCCAACAGCTCCTGGTGGGAGCCCTCCTCCCGGATGCCCTCCTCGGTGAGGACCACGATCTTGTCTGCCTCCTGGATGGTGGAGAGGCGGTGGGCCACCACCAGGGTGGTGTGGCCCTTGCAGAGCTCGTCCAGGGCCTCCTGGATCATCCGCTCGGTGGTGTTGTCCAGGGCGCTGGTGGCCTCGTCCAAAATCAGGATGGCGGGGTTCTTGAGAAATACGCGGGCGATGGCGATGCGCTGCTTCTGCCCGCCGGAAAGGCGGACCCCCCGCTCCCCCACCAGGGTCTCGTACCCCTGGGGCTGGGCCAGGATGAAGTCGTGGATGTTGGCCCGCCGGGCCGCCTCCTCGATCTCCGCCGGGGTGGCGTCGAACCGCCCGTAGGCGATGTTCTCCCGGAAGGAGCCGGGGAAGAGGAATACATCCTGCTGGACGATGCCCACCTGCCGCCGCAGGGAGGAGAGGCTCACCTGGGTGATGTCCCGGCCGTCCACCAGGATCTGCCCCTCGGTGGTGTCGTAGAACCGGGGCACCAGGTGGCAGAGGGTGGTCTTTCCGCTGCCGGAGGGCCCCACCACCGCCACCTTCTGCCCGGCCTCCACCGTCAGATCCAAATGGCGCAGCACCGCCTTCTGGCCCTCGCCCTCCTCCCCCTCGTAGGAGAAGGAGACATCCCGGAAGCGGATCTCCCCCCGCACCGGGGGCAGGTCGGGGGCGCCGGGGACCTCCCGCTCGCTGTCGCAGTCCAGAATCTCCAGAAAGCGGGCAAAGCCGGTCATGCCCATCTCGTACATCTCCGCAAAGTCCACCAGGCGCTTGGTGGAGTTCATAAAGAGGGAGACATACAGGATATACTGCACCAGCATCCCAGGGGTGATGGAGCCGTAGAAGGTGAAGACGGCGGCCCCCGCCAGGGTGGCCCAGTACAGCAGGTCGGTGAGGAGGTACAGGAGGGTGTAATATTCCCCCATGGCCTTGTACCCCAGCTCCCGGCTCTGGCGGAAGGTCTGGTTGGCGTGCTCAAAGCGGCCGGATTCGTGCTCCTCCCCGGTGAAAGCCCGGCTCACCCGGATGCCGGCGATGCTGCTTTCCAGGTCGGCGTTCATCTCCCCCACGGTGCGGCGCATCAGGGCAAAGGCCCGGTTCATCTTCCGCTTTTTCCAGACCGCCGCCGCCACGATGGCGGGGATGAAGGCGAAGATGATGAGGGTGAGGGGAAGGCTGGACCGGGAGAGGATGAGGAAGGAGCCGATGAGGGTGACGGCGGTGATGAACAGCTCCTCCGGGCCGTGGTGGGTCAGCTCGCTGATGTCCTGGAGGTCCCCCACGATGCGGGACATGATGACCCCGGTCTTGTTCTTATCAAAGTAGGAGAAGGGCAGCTCCTGGAGCTTCTGGAACACCTGGCGTCGCATATCCGTCTGGATGCGCACCCCCATGGCGTGGCCGTAGAAGGTGACGATGTATTTGCACACCGCCTTGAGGAGGTACAGCCCCAGCAGGGCGCAGAGCCAGAAGATCAGCTCCCGGAACATCTGCCGGGGGATGTAAATATCGATGATGTTCCCGGTGATGGTGGGGTAGAAGAGGTCGAATCCCGCCAGCAGGAAGGCACAGACAAGGTCCAGAGCCAGAAGCCCCTTGTAGGGGCGGAAGTAGGTGAGCAGGCGCCGCAGCATGGCATTTTCCCCTTTCCGAAATGACAAAACCAGTATAAGTATAGTGGATTGCCTGCCGGAAATCAAGGCTCCCGGATTTTTGGCAGAGAGACCGGCGCCACAGGGGAAGAAAAGGCGCTTTTCCGACACGAAAGGAATTGTGCAGATGCCGGGAAACGAGGTATAATAGGAAACGGGGAGAAGCGGACACAGGCCGGATCGCCGAAATTTTAAAGGATTTTTTGTACATAATGAACAGCGTGTAAAAGCCGCCCGCCGCATTTTGTAGGATAAGACAAGGAAAAAGCCGTAAATGGGCGTGAATTTAACAATTTAGCGCACAAAAAGTCACGGTGTAATCAATGTTACAAAATGTCAGTTGCACCTGAAAAAAACAGGCCGATCCGGTATAATATCCTTGGAAGGCCGCCAGTAGGATTCCCCGGCGGCCCACAGGGCAAGTGTGTGTTACGCACAGCAAAAAACAAAGGCTGCCGACAGGATCCCCCGGCGGCCAAAAGAAAAGGAGTGTTGTATCCTATGGCAAAAGCACAGGCCGCACCGGAAAAGAAAAAAAGGGAATTCCCGGACGTCTACGCGCTGGTATTCCTGATGTGCATCGTGGCGATGATCGCCACCTGGATCGTCCCCGCCGGCACCTTTGAGCGGGTCACCGAGGGGACCCTCACCAAGGTAGTCCCCGGCAGCTTCCAGTACATCGACCGTGTTCCCCAGACCCCCTGGGATATGCTCCAGGCCATCTTCCAGGGCTGCATCAACAGCGCCGGCACCATCTTCATGATCATCTTCTGCGGCGCCGCCGTCAATATGCTGGATGAGTCCAAGGCCCTCACCGCCGCCTTCTCCACCATGGCCCGGAAGCTCCGGGGCAAGGAGGCCCTGGCCATCGCCGCCGTCATGTTCGCCCTGGGTCTGGGCAACGCCGCCGGCGTCTTCGGCAACCTGGGCACCGCCATCATCCTCATCGGTGTCTTTATGGCCCGCGCCATGGGAGGCGACTCCTTCCTGGGCTTCCTCATCATCTACTGGGGCCTCCAGTCCGGCTTCTCCGTCGGCTTTGCCAACCCCGGCATCCTGGGCGTGGCCCAGACCCTGGCGGAGATCCCCATCTTCTCCGGCATGGGCCCCCGCGTCATCTGCTGCCTGCTGAACATCTGCTATCTGTATGGTCTCACCCTCCTGTATTTTAAGACCATCAAGAAGGACCCCACCCGCAGCCTGAACTACGAGGCCGGCATGGAGCTGAAGGACTACATGGGCCCCATGGACGGCGCCAGCGCCGATGACACCAAGATGACCAAGCGCCAGGCTCTCACCGTGGCCGTCTTCTTCCTGGGCGTGATCTTCTGCGTCACCTTCACCATCCTCAACAGCTGGCCTGCCAAGAAGATCGCCTCCTTCTTTGTCGGCCTGGCGGTGGTCACCGGCATCCTCTCCGGCTTCTCTATGAACGAGATCGCCCGGAAGTTCATCAAGGGCTGCCAGCCCATGGTCTACGCTTCTCTGGTCACCGGCTTTGCCAGCGCTGTGGCGGTCATCCTCAACAGCGGCAAGGTCATCGATACCATCGTCAACTTCCTCAGCATGCCCGTTGCCATGATGGGCTCCGTCCTGGGCGCCGGCTTCATGGTCATCATCAACGTCCTCATCAACGTCCTGGTGCCCTCCGGTTCCGGCCAGGCCGCCATGGTGATGCCCCTGATGGTCCCCATCGCGGACCTGGTGGGCATGACCCGTCAGGTGGCGGTGCAGGCCTTCCAGTTCGGCGATGGTCTGGGCAACCTCCTCACCCCCCTCAACGGACCCATGATGGGCTGCCTCGCCATGGTGGGTGTCAGCTACTCCAAGTACATCAAGTGGGCCATCAAGTTCCTGGTCATCCAGTACCTTGTGGCCGCCGTCATCACCATGGGCCTTTCCGCCGCGGGTTGGGTCGGCTTCTAAGCAAACCGCTGTATTGAGCAGGGGAGAGGCTCTGTGAGGGCAGGTCCTCTCCCTACAAAAGAAAAGGAGTGAAGTGCCATGATCGATGTCCGCAAAGCGGTGGAGGAGATCACTCCGGAGATCACCGCCATGCGCAACCACATCCACGAGAATCCGGAGCTGAGCATGAAGGAGTACAACACCTGCGCTCTGCTGGAGGAATACGTCAAGAAGAACGTGGCCTACGACCGCCTGAAGAGGGTGGGGGAGACCGGCCTCTTCTTTGAGATCAAGGGGACGAAGCCCGGACCGGACAGGATTTTGGCTTTTCGCGGGGACATCGATGCCCTGCCCATCCAGGAGGACCCCAAGATGTCCCCCTGTTCCAAGGTCCCCGGCGTGATGCACGCCTGCGGCCACGACATCCATGGCACCATCAACGTGGGGGCCGCCTCTATCCTCAGCAAATGCAAGGACCAGTTCTCCGGCTCCCTCTATTTTTTCATCCAGCCGGGGGAAGAGATTCTGCGGGGCGCGCAGCTCTTCCTGGATGACCCGGAGATCGACTTTGACAAGATCGATGCCGTGGCGGCCCTCCATTGCTCCCCGGAGATCGAGGCGGGGACCATCGGGGTGCGGTACGGGGCCATCCTGGCCAGCGTGGACGAGTTTTACATCACTGTGAATGGGGTGGGGGGCCACGGGGCCCACTGCCACACTGTCCGGGACCCCATCGTGGCCGCCAGCGCCATGGTTGCAGCTTTGCAGCCGGTGGTTTCCAGGGAAACAAATCCTGCCAATTCGGTGGTGATTTCCGTCTGTTCGGTCCACGGGGGCCGCGCCCACAACATCGTGCCGGACAAGGTGGAGATGAGCGGGACCGCCAGGGCCCTGAACGAAGCCGACCGGGACCGGGCCGAGGCAAGCATCAAGCGGATCGTCGCCTCGGTCGCCGAGGCCTACCGGGTTACTGCGGAGGTCAAATACATCCGCGATGTGCCCCCCTTCGTCTGTGCCGACGAGTGGGTGGACCGCGCCATCCGCGCCGGCGAGAAGATGCTGGGCAAGGAGAACGTGGTGATGATGCCCCACGCCGCCATGGGCGGCGATGATTGCGCTCTCCTCAAGGGCCCGCGTCCCGGTGTCTTTGTCCGCCTGGGTTCCCACACCCCCGGCGGCCCCTACGGCTCCGCCCACTGCCCCACCTATTACAGCGATTCCAGGAGCATCCCCACGGGCATACTGACCATTGTCGGGATCGCCGCCGATTTCCTGGGATTTGAAATCGACTAATATTTATGAACAGGAGTGAAACGCCATGATCGACATCCGCAAAGCGGTGGAGGAGATCACTCCGGAGATCACCGCCATGCGCAACCACATCCACGAGAATCCGGAGCTGAGCATGAAGGAGTACAACACCTGCGCTCTGCTGGAGGAGTACGTCAAGAAGAACGTGGCCTACGACCGACTGAAGAGGGTGGGGGAGACCGGCCTCTTCTTCGAGATCAAGGGGACCAAGCCCGGACCGGGGCGCACCATCGTCTTCCGGGGGGACATCGACGCCCTGCCCATCCAGGAGGACCCCAAGATGTCCCCCTGCTCCAAGGTCCCCGGCGTGATGCACGCCTGCGGCCACGACATCCACGGCACCATCAACGTGGGGGCCGCCTCCATCCTCAGCAAGTGCAAGGACCAGTTCTCCGGTTCCCTCTACTTCTTCATCCAGCCCGCCGAGGAGATCCTCCAGGGGGCCAAGCTCTTCCTGAACGACCCGGAGATCGACTTTGACAAGATCGACGCCATCACCGCCCTCCACTGCTCCCCGGAGATCGAAGCGGGGACCATCGGGGTGCGGTACGGGGCTATCCTGGCCAGCGCCGACGAGTTCCACATCACCGTAAAGGGTGTGGGGGGCCACGGGGCCCACTGCCACACCGTCCGGGACCCCATCGTGGCCGCCAGCGCCATCGTCACCGGGCTCCAGACCCTGGTCTCCCGCGAGACCAACCCCGCCAACGCGGTGGTAGTTTCCGTCTGCACCATCCACGGGGGCCGCGCCCACAACATCGTCCCCGATGAAGTGGTGATGACCGGCACCGTCCGCACCCTTAACGCCGCCGACCGGGACCGGGCGGAAGAGAGCCTCAAGCGGGTGGCCGCCTCCATCGCCGAGGCCTACCGCGTCACCGCCGAGGTGGAGTACATCCGGGGCGTGCCCCCCTTCGTCTGCGAGGACGAGTGGGTGGACCGGGCCATCCGGGTGGGCGAGAAGATGCTGGGCAAGGAGAACGTGGTGATGATGCCCTACGCCGCCATGGGCGGGGAGGACTTCGCCTTCATCAAGGAGAAGAAGCCGGGCGTCTTTATCCGCCTGGGCTCCCACACCCCCGGCGGCCCCTACGGTTCCGCCCATTCCCCCACCTACTACAGCGACCCCAAGAGCATCCCCACCGGTATGCTCACCATCATCGGCATGGCCGCCGATTTCCTGGGGTTTGAAATCTGATACCCAAAACCGCCATCTTCCTTCCTCGCTTATGGGGCCGCGCAGGCAAAACGCGCGGCCCCGTCTTGCCAAAAAATTTGGCAAGACGGGGCCCGCTGCGGCGGGGTTATCCGCTCCCTGCGGATCCCTCCCTGCGGTCGGGAACGTGGCCTTGGAGGCCCCACCGGGGCCTCCATCGCGTCCACTTTGCTTCGCGACCGGCCAGCTCTACGCGAAAAGAGGGGGCCTTGCCCCCCCTTTTCACACTTTTCCCCCTTTGTGCGGCCACCTAGGTGTCTTTATCTTCACAAGAGTTCAATTTGGACTGTTAAAAGGAGGTCTTTGTTATGGTACCCTTCCCCGCCGAAGAACGGCTTGGAAAACTGCGCCGGCTGATGAGCCGGGAGGGCCTGGATTTCTGTGTCCTGGCCGGCCCGGAGAACATGAATTACTTCAGCGGCTTCCAGGCCATCACCTACACCCGCCCCATCCGCTTTGTGGTGGGGGGCGATGAGACCCATCTCATCGTCCCCGCCCTGGAGGAGGAGCACGCCGCAGGCGCCGCGGCGGGGGCCCTCCACGTCTACTACGAGCACCCCCCCAAGGCGGTGGAGTGCCCCGGCGCCTTTGACATTCTGAAGAACATCCTTGCCAAAAAGGCGAACCCGGTGGTGGGGGTGGAGTACGGCGTCATCACCCTGGGCAACGCCCAGATGCTGGAAAGCTGGGGCTGCCGCCTGGTGAATGTCTCCCCCGCCATCACCCAGATGCGGGCCATCAAGGACGAGTACGAAAAGGACTGCATCCGGGAGGCCGGGCGCCTCTGCAAATACGCCATGGGCATCTCCCTGGAGCACGCCCGCCCCGGCATCACCGAGCTGGAGTTTGAGCAGTACGGCACCACCGCCCTCTACGACCTCATCTCCGGGGAGGACTACCCCTATGTCTTTTCCTCCCCCACCTGCTTTACCCCCTCCGGAGTGGAGCGGAGCAATATGCCCCATGTCTTTTCCGGCCTGCGGAAGTTCCGGGAAGGGGACATGGTGATCCACGTCCGGAAGCCCGCCATCAACGGCTGCCACGGCGAACTGGAGCGCACCTTCTTTGTAGGGAAGCCCAAGCCGGAGGCAGAGCGGGCCTTTAAAGCCATGGTGGAGGCCCAGATGGCGGTGCTGGACGCCATCCGCCCCGGCGTGGTGGCCAAGGAGATGGATGCCCTGGCCCGGCGGGTGCTGGAAAAGTACGGCCTGGGGGAATACGCCATCCACCGGGTGGGCCACGGCCAGGGCCTGGGCCGCCACGAGGAGCCCTTCCTCATCTTCGATTCCGACCTGGTGCTCCAGGAGGGGATGGTATTCACCGTGGAGCCGGGGATCTACATCCCCCATGTGGGCGGCTTCCGCCACTCGGATACCCTCATCCTCACCGCCGGCGGGTACGAGAACACCACCGACTTTAAGCGCACCATGGAGGAGCTCACCTTCGCCTAAGAGTAATGCACCGGGGGCTGTGTATGGCGGTCCCCGGTGTTTTCTTTGGGATGGGGCAACGCCCCGGATCGGCAAAAAACCTTCGGCAGGCCGGGCTTTGAAGGGGTCAGCCTCTGGAACTCTTGGCAAAAGTATGCTACAATACATTTAATAAAAGCAAACGCGAAGGGAGTGTATTTGGGGATGAACGAGCAGGTTACACAGATCGCTAGGCGGATCAAGGAGCTGCGCGAGGTGCTGGAGATGAGCCTGGAGGATGTCTCGATGCAGCTGGGGGTGTGCATCGAGGACTACCGCCGCTACGAGGAGGGGAAGGACGACATCCCGATCGGGGTGCTGTACGGGGCCGCCGCCCTCTTCCAGGTGGACCCCACCCTCCTCCTCACCGGCAAGCCCCCCAAGATGCGCACCTACGCCCTGGTGAAGAAGGGGAGCGGGCTGGACATCGAGCGCTACCCCGGCTACCGTTTCTCCTCCCTGGCTACCAACTATGTGGGCCGGGAGATGGAGCCCATGATCGTCAACATCGATCCCATTGACGAGGCCCCGGAGTACTTCTGCCACAGCGGCCAGGAGTTCAACTATGTCCTGAAAGGCACCGTCAAGGTGCTGCTGGGGGACCACGAGATCATCCTGGAGGAGGGGGACAGCCTCTACTTCGACCCCCGGATGTCCCATGTCCAGCTGGCTATGGGCGGCCCCGCCACCTTCCTGGTGGTCATCAACGAGCAGGCCACCGCCTACGGCAACCCCACCATTCTGGACCCCAAGCAGGACCGGGAGCATACCTTCCGGGATTAGACCCCATTCGGCGAGGACAAAGCAAGGGTCCGGAGGCTGGTTTTCTTTCCAGCCTCCGGACCCTCAGTTTGTCGAAAAAGTCTTTTCGACAAACTGAGGGCCGCCGCTGCGGCGGAGCTATCCGCTCCCTACGGTCGCTCTACGCGAAAAGAGGGGCCGCTCGGCCCCCCTTTTCACACTTTTTCCCCCTCTTGGGTAGCACCCTCTTGCTTCTGGAAGAGGTTTTTCGACAGCCTAAGGGTTCGGAGCCTGGTTTTTGCGCCAATTCCTGGGCCCTTCTCAGTCTCTTAAAGTCCCCGCTCCCGCAGGTCGGAGACCAGCTGCACAAAGAATTCCCGGACATCAAAGCCGGGGATGTTCTCCCGGTTCATGTCGATGACGTCCCCGTGGGAGATGCCCCGCCGGCCCTTTACCGTGAGGAAGGTGTACTTCTCGCCCCAGGGGAAGGAGGTCTCCGCCACCAGGCCGTCGTTGGCCCCGTCGAAGTGTTTCACCAGGGTGTGGGAAAAGTTCATGGGGAACTGCCCGTTCACCGCCCGGTTCAGCCGGGAACCGACGCTCTGGTAAAAGACGCCGGGGGCATCGGGGACCTCCTGGTTGAAGCGGGCACAGGCGCTGGCGGTGAGGTCTCCCACCGCCGCCATAAAGTCCGGGTTTTCGTCCCCCAGCTGCCGCAGGGCGGTGTTGTACCCGGCGGCCAGGGAGGCCTGGGCGGGCCGGGGCACCTTCTCCAGGAGGTAATCTACAAAGATACAGCCCCGGTGGGGGGTATTGATGGTGGTGAGGGAGGCCACGTAGGGGGCCATCCCCAGGCGGCTGATGGCCCAGCGGCAGTCCAGCCCCCCCTTGGAGTGGGCGATGATGTTCACCTTGCCCCCCTCCCCGGCCACCTCCCGGATGCGCCGGGCCAGCTCCGCCCCGCTGTCCGCCACCGCGGCGGCGGACTGGTGGTTGCCGTAGTGGATCACCGCGCCGTTTTTTTGCAGCTCCCCAGGGATGCGCCCCCAGTAGTTGAGGACCTTGGAATCCCGGAAGAAGACCCCGTGGACCAGCAGCAGGGGGTACTTGGTGCGGCAGAGGGCCTGATCCTTGCGGGCCTCGTTTTGGAGGATCTTCTCCCACTCAAAGGCCACCTCGGCCCGGACGGTGCGGATGATCCGCCACAGGGCCCAGAGGTTCAGAAGGGGGAGCCACCCCAGCAGGATGCCGATGACCCGCCACCGCAGCCCCAGTTGGACCGAGGTGAGGTAGACCCGCAGGATGCCGTTCCAGAAGACCGCCGCCTCCACCAGGAAGGCGACGAGGACGCTCAGGAGCCAGCCCTTCCAGTCCTGGGGGAAGAAGCGGGGGAGCACCGCCAGGTGCCAGCAGAAGGTGACGGTGGCGGAGCAGAGGAAGAGGATCAGCAGCTCCCCGCCCCCGCCGCAGACCCGCAGCCGGGCGGTGGGGGCCCGGTGGGCCCTGGGGGAGGGGAAGAGACTCAGCAGCAGGAAGGCCGCCGCCAGGAGGATGAGGAGGGGCGCTCCCCGTATATCCTCCGGCAGCAGCAGGTAGTTGGCCGCCGCCACAAGGACGGCGGTGTTCCAAAGGCGGCAGAAAAGATCCGGCAGCACCATGACCCGGCCCTCAGTTCTTCAGGCTCTGCATGGGGGCGGGGATCTGTCCCCCCCGGCGGATGAACTTGGCGGGGGAGTACCGGCTGATCTTCATCACCGGGCCGCTCCCCAGCAGGCCGCCGAACCGGAGGGTTTCCCCCACCTCCTTGCCGATGGCGGGGATGACCCGCACCGCGGTGGTCTTGGAGTTCACCATGCCGATGGCCGCCTCATCGGCGATAAGGGCGGCGATGACCTCGGCGGTGGTATCCCCCGGCAGGACGATCATATCCAGCCCCACGCTGCACACGGCGGTCATGGCCTCCAGCTTCTCGATGCACAGCGCCCCGCTGGTGGCCGCGGCGATCATCCCCTCGTCCTCCGATACCGGGATGAAGGCCCCGGAAAGTCCCCCCACCCTGGAGGAAGCCATGACGCCCCCCTTCTTCACCGCGTCGTTGAGGAGGGCCAGGCAGGCGGTGGTGCCGCAGGCCCCGCAGCTCTCCAGGCCCATCTCCTCCAGGATGCGGGCCACGCTGTCCCCGATGGCGGGGGTGGGGGCCAGGCTCAGGTCCACGATGCCGAAGGGCACCCCCAGGCGGCGGCTGGCCTCGGTGCCCACCAGCTGCCCCATCCGGGTGATCTTGAAGGCGGTGCGCTTGATGATGTCCGCCAGCTCGCTGATGGAGGCGTCGGGGTGCTTGGCCAGCACCGCCCGCACCACGCCGGGGCCGGAGACCCCCACGTTGATCTCGCAGTCCGGCTCCCCCGGCCCGTGGAAGGCGCCGGCCATAAAGGGATTGTCCTCCGGGGCGTTGCAGAGCACCACCAGCTTGGCGGCGGCGATGCAGTCCCGGTCCGCCGTCTTTTCGGCGCATTCCCGCACCATCTGGCCCATAAGGGCCACCGCGTCCATATTGATGCCCGCCTTGGTGGAGCCCACATTCACCGAGGCGCAGATGTTCTCGGTTACGGAGAGGGCCTCCGGGATGGAGCGGATGAGGGCCGTATCCCCTGGGGAAAAGCCCTTCTGCACCAGGGCGGAGTACCCGCCGATGAAGTTCACCCCCAGGGTGTCCGCCGCCCGCTGGAGGGCCAAAGCCAGCTTCACCGGGTCGCCGCCGCTGGGGCTGGCGATCATGGCGATGGGGGTGACGGCGATGCGCTTATTGATGATGGGGATGCCGTACTGCCGCTGGATCTCCTCCCCGGTGCGCACCAGGTCCTTAGCCAGGCGGCAGACCTTGTCGTAGACCCGCTGGCAGGTGCGGTCCATATCCTCGCAGGCGCAGTCCAGCAGGGAGATGCCCATGGTGGTGGTGCGCACGTCCAGGCAGTCGTCCTGGATCATGTGTATCGTCTCTAAAATATCCTTGGTGTCCAAAACAGCCATAGTTGTCCCCCTCCGATCAGATATGGTGCATCGAGTTGAAGATGTCCTCGTGCATCACATGGGTGGAAAGGTTCATCTCCTGGCCGATCTCATCGATCTTGGCGGCGAACTGGTCAAAGGGCAGCTTCAGGTCGGTGATGTCCACCAGCATGATCATGGCGAACATATCCTGCAAAACCGACTGGGTCACCTCGATGACGTTGGCGTTGGCCTCGGCGCAGGCCCCGGACACCTTGGAGAGGATGCCCACCATGTCCTTGCCGATGACGGTCACAACAGCGCGCATAAAAATTCCTCCTTGTATATTCTACTATCAGTTATCCAAATAGGAGCCTCAACTTTACAGCGTTTCCTCCTTCGGCGCGCCCCGGATCAGACGATTCGCTATCAGGGTCTCAAAGGTGTTCACCGCGCCGCCGTGCTCCACGATCCTGCCGTTTACGACACGATCCACATCCACCCCGGTAAAGGTGAGCCTTTTCCCGCTGGGCGGGATGCCGCAGAACTCCCCCAGGTGGGTCCCCTCCATCACAAATTCGCTGATGACATACTCCCCGGCGATGTGCTGGCGAAGGATGTGCATCGTATAATCGGGGTAGGTCTGCCGCACCGCCGTAAGGTGCTCGGCCATCTCCGCCGGCCCCATGGGGAAGGTTTCCTCCCCCACCCGCAAGCGGCAGTCCCCGGCAACGATGCCGGGCAGTTCCTCCAGCAGATGCTGGGAAACCACAGTTTCGTAGAAGTACCGGATCCGTTCCGCGCTGCTCATCTTCATATTACGAACCCTCCGTTCACCCCGATGACCTGCCCGGTGACGAAGGCGGACTCCTCCCCCGCCAGCCACAGGATGGCCTGGGCCGCGTCCTCCGGCCTGCCGATGGCCCCCAGGGGGGTCTCCTCCCGCAGGGCGTCCAGGGTCTCCGGGTCCAGGGCGGCGTTCATCTCGGTGGCGATGACGCCGGGGGCCACGCAGTTCACCCGGATGCCGCTGGGGCCCAGCTCCTTAGCCAGGGCCTTGGTGAAGCCGATGACGGCGGCCTTGGCGGCGGAGTAGTGCACCTCGCAGGAGGCCCCCACCTGCCCCCAGATGGAGGAAACGTTGATGATGTTCCCGGCATGGCGGTGCACCATATGGGGCACCGCCGCCCGGCAGCAGGTGAAGAGGCTCCGGGTGTTGACAGCGAACATCCGGTCCCAGTCCTCCTCGGTGAGGTCGGTGAAGAGCTTCTGCTGGGCGATGCCGGCGTTGTTCACCAGGAGGTCCAACTGCCCCCAGCGGTCCAGGACGGTTTGGACGAAGGCCTCCATCTCCGCCGCCGAGGCCACGTCCCCCCGGAAAGGGAAGACCTGGCAGCCCTCCGCCTCCAGGGAGGCACAAAGGGACTGGGCCCTTTCCGGATTTTGCAGGCAGCCCACCGCTACCCGCCAGCCCTTCCGGGCCAGGAGGGTGACGGCGGCGGCCCCGATGCCCCGGCTCCCGCCGGTGACGATGGCGGTTTTAGAGGAAGTATCCATAGCAAAATAGTCCTATCTGTATAAAATACTATTTGTATAGAAGCTACAGCTTCTTCAGCCAGACAAAGAGCCAGCAGAGGGCGCAAAGGAGGGTGAGGACGCACATCCCGGCAAAGATGGCGTAGGCATCCTGGGAGACCAGCACCGTCACCGATTCCGGGTCCACCCCGGTATCGGCGATGAGGTCCATCTTGGCGGCCTGAGGGAGATACCACATCAGCTTCCAGCTCAGCCAGGTGAGAACGGCGCTGACCACGGTGAGGATGTACATCACCTGGAAGGCCGGGGTGAAGAACCGGGGGCGGCGGTTTTGGTGCCGGGCCCAGAGCCGCCGGGCCCTGTGCCAGAGCTTTTTCAGAGCCGCCGGCTCCGTGCTGCCCTTCTTTGCCATCCGCGCTCCCCCTTTCCAACGATGTAACCTAATTATAGCAACAAGAGCGGGATAAAACAATAGCCAGCGGGGCGCGGATCCGGCGCCGCCTTGAAGCAGAGCATCCTTTATGCTATAATCGGTATGACAAAAAAATCAGGAGAGGGCGAAGTTCATGGAGAACCTGGAAAGCATCCTTTCGGAGAACCCCATCATCGCGGCGGTGAAGGACGAAGACGGCCTGGAAAAGGCCCTCCTCACCGATTGCCGGATCATCTTCCTTCTCTGCGGCAACGTGTGCAGCGTGGGCGGCCTTGTGGACCGGATCAAATCCTCCGGCAAGCTGGCTATGGTCCACATCGACCTCATCGACGGCCTTTCCAGCAAAGACGTGGCGGTGGCCTTCCTGCGGCAGAACACCCAGGCGGACGGGGTCATCAGCACAAAGCCCGCCATCGTAAAGGCTGCCAAGGAGCAGGGGCTGCTGGCGATCCAGCGCTTCTTCCTCATCGATTCCCTGGCCCTGGCCAACTTCCAGAAGTACACCGAGGCGCAGGTGGCCGATGCCATCGAGATTTTACCGGCCACCATGCCGAAGATCGTCCGGAGGATCACCAGCACCTGCCGCCTGCCGGTCATCGCCGGGGGGCTTATCAGCGATAAGGAGGACATCCTGCTGGCCCTTCAGAACGGCGCCGCCGCCATCTCCTCCACGAACCAGGATGTATGGACCATGTAGAAGAAAACGGCGGATTCGGATAAAAGCTGAGCTCCCCCGGCACGGTGCCGGGGGAGCGCTTTGTCTCTTGGCAGATCAGGACTGGATGTAACGGGAAAGGAACTCCCGCGTGCGGGGATTTTTGGGGTTTTGGAAGATCTCTTCCGGGGTGCCCTCCTCGGCGATGACCCCCTTATCCATAAAGACCACCCGTGTGCTGACGTCCCTGGCAAAGCCCATCTCGTGGGTGACGATGATCATGGTGAGACCGTCCTTTGCCAGGTCCTTCATCACCTCCAGGACCCCTCCCACCATCTCCGGGTCCAGGGCGGAGGTGGGCTCATCAAAGAGCAGCACCTCCGGGTCCATGCAGAGGGCCCTGGCGATGGCTACCCGCTGCTTCTGGCCGCCGGAAAGCTGGGAAGGGGAGGCGGATAGGAAGTCCCCCATCCCCACCTTCCGGAGGAAGTAGAGCGCCTTTTCACGGGCCTCCTCCTTGCCCCGCCGGAGGACATGGGTCTGGCCCACCATGCAGTTTTTCAGCACGTCCATGTTGGCGAAGAGGTTGAAGGACTGGAAGACCATCCCCACCTTGGCCCGGTATTGGTTCACATCCATCCGGCCCCGGAGGATGTTCTGGCCGTGGACCAGGATCTCCCCGGCGTCCGGGGTCTCCAGGAGATTGACACAACGCAGGAGGGTGGATTTGCCGGAGCCGGAGGCGCCGATGAGGCAGATGACCTCTCCGGGGGCCACGCTGAACTGGATGTCATTCAGGACCTCCAGCTTGTCAAAATGCTTTTTGAGGCCCCGTATCTCAATGATGTTTTCCACTGCTTACCCCTCCTTCCGTCAAAATGTCGGGTTGCCGGGCACCGTCTGGGACGCCGGGAAGCTGGAGCGGGGGCGGCCCATCCGCTTTTCGATGAGGCCCAGGATGCGGGTGGTGGTAAAGGTGAGCACCAGGTAGACGGAGGCGGTCACGGTCATGGTCTGGGTGAAGAGGAAGATGCTCCCCGCCACCCCGATGGACTGGAAGTACAGGTCGGTGACCGAGATGGCGCTGAGGACGGAGGAATCCTTGATGTTCACCACGAACTCGTTGCCGATGGCAGGGAAGGAGTTTTTGATGGCTTGGGGCAGCACCACCAGGAACATGGTCTGCATGGGGGTCATGCCGATGCTCCGGGCGGCCTCGGTCTGGCCCTGGTCCACGCTCTGGATGCCGGCCCGGATGATCTCCGCCATGTAGGCCCCGGTGTTTACCGATACGATGAAGATGCCCGCCACCGTGGGCTTCCAGTTAAAGACCGGCTTGAGCAGGTAGTAGAGGAAGACGCTCTGAACGATCATGGGGGTGCCCCGGAACACCTCGATGTAGATGCTGGTGAGGGCGTGGACCAGGCGCTTTACCACACGGGCGCCGAGGCCGTCCCTGGGTTCTACCTTTACCGCCCGGACGCTCCCCACCAGCAGCCCGATGGCAAGCCCGATGACGGTGCCGGTGAGGGAGATAAGAAGGGTCACCTTGGTGCCGGCCCAGAAGAGGGGCCAGTACCGCTGGACGATCTCCAGCACTTTTTGAATAAACGCAGCCATTGGGCAGCTTCCTTTCTTTTTGGGACTCCGGGCAGAGGGTCAGGTCCCTCCGCCCGGTAAAGGAGGGGGATGGGTCCGGGCCCACGGCCCGGCGGTCCTTTTTGCTTCTTTTTCCCACCGGTGGGAAAAAGAAGTGGGGGCTGGGGCGAAGCCCCAGAATCGCGTTACTCGTTGGCGGGTTGCCTGGAGACCGCGTCGGTCATCCACTGGTTGCGGGTGTCGGCATCGATGGTGTCCAGGGCCGCCTGGATGCTGTTGAGCAGTTCGGTGTTGCCCTTCTTCACCGCGATGGAAACGGTGGTGTCCGCCTCAAAGCCCTGGCCGTCGGCAAAGCGCACGATGGCCAGATTGGGGTTGCTGGTGACGACGCCGGTGGCCACCGGCAGCTCGGCGGTGAGGGCGTCGGCGTCCCCGTTCTGGAGGGCCAGCACCATCAGGGGATAGCTGGCAAGGGGGGTCATGTGGTTGACGCCGGGGATCTGGTCGATGATCTCGTCGTAGAGGGTGTTCTGCTGCCCTTGGACGTTCTTGCCGGTGAAGTCCGCCAGGGAGGAGGCCTTCGCCAGGGGATCGTCCGCCCGGACGATGCAGACCATCTCGGATTCATAATAAGGTGTGGTGAAGTCGGCGTTCTCCTTCCGCTCCGGGGTGGCGGTCATGCCGGCGATGATGGCGTCGATCTCCCCGGAGGTGACGGCGGGCTCCAGGCCCTCCCAGGCCAGCTTCTTGATGACCAGGGTGGCCCCCATCTTCTCAGCCAGGGTCTTGGCCATCATCACGTCGTAGCCGCCGGCATACCCGGCCCCCTCCAGGGCCACCGAGTAGTCGTCGCTCTCCACCTGGGTCCAGTTGAAGGGGGCGTAGTTGCACTCCATCCCCACGGTAAAGGTCTTGGTGCCGCCGCCGTTGCTGTTGCCATTGCCGCCGCAGCCGGCCAGCATCATCAGGGCCATCATCGCCGCCAAAGCCGCGGCCGCTATTCTTCTCTGGTTCATGGTAAAAGTCTCCTTTTTTTGTTTTCTAATACTAATTATCGATTAAAATCGATAATACGCCCGCTTCGCGTGCTGGCGTCGCTACGCGCCGCCCCGTCTCATCGAAGCTCCAATAAAAACCACTTTTTTATTGGAGCTTCGGATCAGATTCCCACAGTGCTTTTGTTGTAAGCTCTCCGGCCCTTTAGAGCCTATTTAGAATCTCCCCGCACAGCGTCTGACGGGTCTTTTCTCCCCATGCTTTGTCAAATTTTCTTGAAATACAGCAAGTATTTCGGCAAAAATTTGCCTGCGCCTGGGAAGAAAATCCCTCGCCAGCCGCCGCACTTGGAGATCCTGAATAGGCTCTTAGCAATCCCTCTGCGCAGGGGGGAGGACGGAGATGAAAACCGGTCGTTGTACCCAATTCTACCGGGGAGAGGGCGCCGCGTCAAATTTTGTTGCCACTATATTTCCACTGTAGTTTTTCCGGCCAAAATCCCAGTGGATGTGAAAAGGGTCTTAGTGAAAATCACCAAGGCCCCCGGAGGTTCCTTGTTCATCCTTGCCCAAATCCCGGCGGAAAAGATATAATCGCCCGGTGCCGGTGCCTCTGCCCCCGCAAGCCCACTCCCGCGGATGTCACCGCCCTGAAGGACAACTGCGGCTGTGAGTGCTTTGAGGCCCTGGGCAAGCAGAACATCATGGTGGGATCCGGCGGCGTGGCCTGCACCAAGCTGGAGACCGGCGAGTGCGACGTCATCATGATCCTGGAGGGATCCACCCTCAAAAAACGTGAAGAGGACAGCTCCTCTCTGGAACTCATCGATCCCACCAACGGCACCATCGTCATAAGACTCCAGACAATCCCCTGCGCCTTGCACAAACATAAGGAGCGGGGTTTATCCCCGCTCCTTATAGGGCGAAACCCGGACGAAGCCCGGTCATTCCAGGAAATCCTTCAGGCGCTTGCTGCGGCTGGGGTGGCGGAGCTTCCGCAGGGCCTTAGCCTCGATCTGGCGGATGCGCTCTCTGGTGACGTTAAACTCCTTTCCGACCTCTTCCAGGGTGCGGCTGCGGCCGTCCTCCAGGCCGAAGCGGAGTTTCAGCACCTTGGCCTCGCGGGGGGTGAGGGTGGAGAGCACCTCGGTGAGCTGCTCCTTCAGGAGGGTGTGGCTGGCCACATCGGTGGGGGCGGGGGCGTCGTTATCGGGGATGAAATCCCCCAGGTGGCTGTCCTCCTCCTCGCCGATGGGGGTTTCCAGGGAGACCGGCTCCTGGGCCACCCGCATGATCTCCCGCACCTTTTCCACCGGCATCTCCAGCTCGGCGGCGATCTGTTCGCAGCTGGGCTCGTGGCCGTTCTGGTGCAGAAGCTGGGAGTTCACCTTCTTCACCTTGTTGATGGTCTCCACCATGTGCACCGGGATGCGGATGGTGCGGGCCTGGTCCGCGATGGCCCGCGTGATGGCCTGGCGGATCCACCAGGTGGCGTAGGTGGAGAACTTGAAGCCCTTGGTGTGGTCGAACTTTTCCACCGCCTTGATGAGCCCCAGGTTCCCCTCCTGGATGAGGTCCAAAAACTGCATCCCCCGGCCCACGTACCGCTTGGCGATGGAGACCACCAGGCGGAGGTTGGCCTCGGAAAGGCGCTTCCGGGCGATCTCGTCCCCCTGGGACATCCGCACCGCCAGGTCGATCTCCTCATCGGCGGAGAGGAGGGGCACCCGGCCGATCTCCTTGAGGTACACCTTCACCGGGTCGTCGATGCTGATGCCCTCGGCGTAGAGGACGCTTTCCAGGTCGCTGTCCTTCTCGGCGGTAGCGGCTACCTCGGCGGCGAAGTCCTCCACGATCTCGATGTTGTTGTTCTCAAAGGTATCGTAGAGCTTATCCACCTGCTCCACGTCAAAGTCCAGCTCCTCCAGGGCGTCGTTGATCTCCTTGGTGGTGAGCTTTCCCTTTGCCTTGCCCATCTCGATGAGCTCTCGGATGACGGTTTTCTTGTCCTGCAGCAATGATTTGTCCCCCTATTTTTTCTTCGCGGCAATGGAGGCTATGTACCGGCCGAAGTCCTCTGCCTCCATATTGCCCACTTCCTCGCTGGTTTTCTGTGTATAAAAGCTCTTCAGCGTACCGATGTAATCTTCTGCCTCCCTGGCGGAAATATTCCCGCACCCTGGGGAGGCCAGGATCTCCGAGAGGCGGGCCAGGTTCTCCTCCGTCAGCTCCCCGGAAAGGCTCATCATATCGGCGGTGAGCCCCTGGGAGAGCCGTCCCGCCACCGCCTCGTAGATCTCCCGGTCCCTGGGGGAGATGAACTGCTCCGGGCTCACCTCCTGGCTGACCCAGTCCCAGGCGCCGGGGCTGCGGATGAGGTAGGCGATGAGCCGCTCCTCCGCCAGGACGAACCGGGGGTACTTCTGCTTTTCCAGATCGGTCCGGGCCGAGGCCTGGCGGGCGGTAAAGGGCCGCAGCTCCCTGGCGTCCCGCTTGTCCTGCCCGGCCTTCCGGCGGCGGATGGCGCTTTCCAGTTGATTGGACACCGCCTGCTTATCCACCTCCAGCTCCCGGCAGACCTTGCTGAGGTACACCTCCCGCTGGATGGGGCTGGAGAGTCCGGCCAGCAGCCGCACAAAGTCCTGCAAAAAGCTCACCCGCCCCTCCGGGGTATCGGTGTCGTACTTTTTCCGGAGCTTTTCCACCTCAAAGTCCATGGCCCCGGAGGAGCCCTCCAGCAGCAGGGCGAACCGCTCCGGGCCGAATTTTTTCAGGAACTCGTCCGGGTCCTTGGCGTCCGGGATGGAAAGGACCCGCACCTTCACCCCCGTCTCCTCGAAGATGGAGATGGCCCGGCGGGTGGCGGTCTGCCCCGGCCCGTCGGAATCGTAGCTGAGGACCACCGTATCGGTGTAGTTGCTGATGAGGCGGGCCTGCTCCGGGGTGAGGGCGGTGCCCAGGGTAGCTACGGCGTTATCGAAGCCCCCCTGGTGGACGCTCACCACGTCCATATACCCCTCGCATAGGATCAGCTCCGGGCGCTTGGTATCCTTGGCGAAGTTGAGGGCGAAGAGGTTGCGGCTCTTTTTAAAGACCGGGGTATCGCCGCTGTTGAGGTACTTGGGCCCCTGGTCCGAGAGGTTCCGGCCGCCAAAGGCGATGACCCCGCCCCGCAGGTCGATGATCGGGAAGATGACCCGGTTGCGGAAGGCATCGTAGCAGCCGCTTTTCCGGCCGGGATTCACCAGGGCGGCGGCGGTCATCTCCTCGTCGGTGAAGCCCTTTTCCCGCAGGTGATTCCGCAGGTCGTCCCAGCTTTCCGGGGCGTAGCCGATGCCGAACCTTATCACGGTGGCCTTGGTGAGGCCCCGGTCCACCAGGTATTTCCTGGCCCCCCGGCCCATATCCGACATCAGGTTTTGGTGGAAGTGCCGGGCGGCGGCGCGGTTCAGCTCCAGGATCCTTGCCTTCATCCGGCGGCTGCCGTCGTCCACCGCTCCCTCCGGCACCGCCATCCCGGCCCGTTCCGCCAGGGCCCGCACCGCCTCCATATAGTCCAGGTTCTCGATCTTCTTCATAAAGGTGATGGCGTCCCCCCCGGCCCCGCAGCCGAAGCAGTAGAAGGACTGGGTATCCGGGTAGACGGTAAAGGAGGGGGTCTTTTCCGAGTGGAAGGGGCAGAGGCCGGTGAGGTTCTTGCCCCGCCGCCGCAGCTGGACATACCGCCCGATGACCTGCTCGATGTCGGTGTTGTATTTCAGTTCGTTGAGGAAGCTCTCCGGCAGCATTTTACCACTCCTTTCCGTTGCACAGGACGCAGGTGGGTGCCCGGAGCCTTGGGTTTTACGCCTTTGTATCGGTGATTGTGGTCATTCTTCTTTTTGCTTCTTTTTCTTCTTTTGCAAGAAGAAAAAGAAGGCGGGGCCGGGCGGCAGCCCGGATGGCCTTAGCTCTGTCCTCCTCACTTGTTCCAAGGGCGGGGGACGAACAGCTCCTCAAAGGTGGCGATGCAGAAGCGGTCGCTCATCCCGGCGATGTAATCCACCGCCGCCCGCTCGATGCCCTCCTCCTCCCGGATGGCCTCGTACTCCGCCGGGAGGCTGTCGGGGTGGGTCACGAACCACTCATAGAGCTGCCCGATGATGGCTTTGGCCTTGCCCTCCTCCCCCTTAGCCACCGGGTTTTTGTACACGGCCTCAAAGAGGAAGTCCTGGAGCATCTTGTACAGGCGGAAGGTCTCGTCGTCCATCCGGATGTCCTCCCCGCTGTTTTGGATGAGGGAGGTGACCAGGGTGGTGATGCGCTGGCTCTTGGTCTGGCCCAGGCCCACCTTGGTCTCCCAGGGGAGATCCCCCTCCCGGAGGATGTCCCCCCGGATGGCGTCCTCAATATCATGGTTGATGTAGGCCACCTTGTCGGCCCAGCGCACCACCTGGCCCTCCAGGGTATCCGCCCAGGGGGCCTTGTCCGAATGGCAGAGGATGCCGTTGCGCACCTCTCTCGTGAGGTTCAGGCCCCGGCCGTCCCGCTCCAGCTTTTCCACCACCCGCACGCTCTGCTGGCTGTGGACGAACCAGATGGGGGAGACCTCCCGCAGGGCGTACTCCCCGGCATGGCCGAAGGGGGTATGCCCCAGGTCGTGCCCCAGGGCGATGGCCTCGATGAGGTCCTCGTTGAGGCGCAGGCCCCGGCCCACCGTCCGGGCGATCTGATTCACCTCCAGGGTGTGGGTGAGGCGGGTGCGGTAGTGGTCCCCCTGGGGGAAGAGGAACACCTGGGTCTTGTACATCAGCCGGCGGAAGGCGTTGCAGTGGATGATCTTATCCCGGTCCCGCTGGTAGGGGGTGCGGATGGGGCACTCCTCCTCCGGGATGTCCCGCCCGACGGTCTCCGCCGAGAGGGCGGCGTAGGGGGAGAGGGTCTCCCGCTCCAGCTCCTGGGTCAGTTCCCGCACGTTCTGCTCCTTTACCATGGTGTTTCACCCCGTTCCATCGTCTTTTTGCAGCTTCTACCTATAATATACGGCAAATTTTCCGAAATCCCTTCATTCCCCGCAAAAATCTCCGGATTTTCTTGCGATCTGCCCAAGATGACAAAGATCTTCCCCGCCATCGGCGGCAGATGGGGAGAAAAACGGGGAGGACTATCCCACCGCCGCGGCCAGGACGGCCACCGCCTCCGCGCCCGCCCTTTGGAGCTGGGCGGCGCAGGCGTGGACGGTGCCGCCGGTGGTCACGATGTCATCCACCAGCAGGATGCGCCGGCCCGCGGCCCTTTGCTCCGCCCCCGGCAGCAGCCGGAACACCGGGCGGGCCCCCTTCTTCCGGAAGGAGGCCGCCATCTCGTGCTGCATCAGCACCCCCTCCCGGCCAAGGAGCTCCAGCACCGGGAGGCCCAGCTCCTCCCCGGCCCACTGGGCCAGCAGCCGGGCCTGATTATACCCCCTCTGCCGCTCCCGCTCCGGGGGCATGGGCACAAAGGTGATGCTGTCCGCCCCGAAATCCCCGCCCTGCTCCCTCCAGGCCAGGGCCATTTGGCGGGCCATCCTCCGGCCGGTCTTGCGGTCCCCCCGGAACTTGAACCGCGCCACCGCGGAGGGCACCCGGCCCTCGTAGGGCCAGGGGGCGGCCACCAGCAGGCCGCTGCGGCAGAGCGGCCCCTCCAGGGGCGGCGTCTCCCGGCGGCACCGGGGGCAGCAGCACTCCCCGTAGGCGGCCACCTGGCCGCAAAGAATGCACCGGTCCGGCCAGAGCAGCGCCCGCCCCCGGTCCAGTATCCCCATTGCCGCGCCTCCTTTCGGGAAAGATCATTGATCCGGCAGAACAACAAATAAAAAGCCTGGAGCACAATACGGCTCCAGGCTCTTGCCTGGTGGAGCTGCTAGGCAGATTCGAACTGCCGACCTCGTCCTTACCAAGGACGCGCTCTGCCAACTGAGCCATAGCAGCGAACGACCGCAAAAAGCGGTGTTTGGCAGGGGCAGAAGGCTTCGAACCCTCGGCACGCGGTTTTGGAGACCGCTGCTCTACCAACTGAGCTATACCCCTGTATACGGTTCCGGGAAGGCGCCCCGCGTTATCCCCTAGTCCCTCTGCCGCCCGTCCTTCAGAAAGAACAGGGCGCAAAGTCAACGGTTGTTATTATAAAGCATCCTTCCCCAAATGTCAAGCAGTTCCGCCATAAAATTTTTGCTCCCGCGGAGCTTTTTGCCAATGTGCGCACTTCTTCCCGGCGGGCCGCAATATTTTGCGGTTTTCCGTCGTTATATGAGGTATAAGAAGGGCCTTTCTGCCGAAAACGCAGGCATGAAAAGGCCCTGCCTGAGCACGATTGGATATAGGGAATGAAAAAGAACCGGAGGACGATTTTATGCGAAAGATCCTGTGCCTTGCCCTGACCGTTGCCCTTCTCCTGGCGGCCTGCCGGGAGGGGACCCAGGCCCGGCCCTCCTCGGAGGCCCCGGAGGGTCCCTCCTCCCTGACCGTCCGGCCCCCGGCGGAGGATCCGGAGCCCGCGCCGGAAACTCCAAGCTCCGCCTCGGAGCCGTCCCAGGAGGAGACGGATGACGCCCTGGTGCGGGAGATCGTCATGACCTACGGAGCGGAGGAATCTACTCCCAAGGACGGCCGCACCCGCCTGGTGACCAAGATGGTCAGCCTGCTGTATATGGACACCAGTTGGAGCCATCCGGAGGAGCTTTCCACCGGGGATTACTGGGGGTGGTTTTTGTCCACCACCTTCGACGAGGAGGACGAATACAAGCTGGAGCACTACACCCACCCGAAGCTGGGGGAGGGGAGCGGCTGGTTCTTCCCCCAGGACCTCTTTGAGGAGCGGGTGCAGCGATATTTTGGGGTCACCACCCAGCACCTGCGGGACAGCAGCTATTACGACCCGGAGCTGGGCGGCTACTGGCTCGGCGGTGGCGGCGGCGTGGGGGAGAGGCCGGAGGTCACCTATACCTACACCAGGGAGGGGGACAGGCTGACCATCGACCTGGAGCTGCACTATGAATATTCCCAGCATGCAGGGGGACGGCTCTACGTCACCCTGGAGCCGGAGGGCGGCTGGAAGTACACCGGCTGGGACTGCCGCCCCACCGCCGATGCCCTGGCGGGGTGCCTCTTTGGGGAGGGGGACTTCCTCACCCCGGAGCAGTGGGCCCTCCTGAAGCGGGCGGAGGAGCTGACGCGGGTCTTCCAGGTGGACACCTCCCGCTTCCCCGGAGACGACCTCTCCGGCTTTGACCCCACCCTCGTCCGGGAGATCGGCGGACACAGCTACACCCTCTACCAGGGGACGCTGTACCGGGGCTGGGAGGACTTCTACCGGGATATGCTCTCGGTCTTTACCACCGAGCTCTTTGAGGAGCTGAACCAAAGCGCCGACGGCGGCATCTTTGCCGGGTGGGGCGAGGAACGGAAACTGTACTTCCGGGACGGCGCCCGCGGCACCGACATCAGATACCTGGCCGGGGACCGCTACACCCTGGGCGCCCGGTACGATGATTTCATCCACCTCTCCCGGTACTCCTTCTACTGCGCCCCGGAGGACATGGGCAAGGAAGACCCGGAGCCCTTCTCGGTAAAGCGCGCAGAGATCGTCCTGCAAGAGACCCCGGCGGGCTGGCGGGTGGCGGAATACACCCTTCCCTATTAAGAGGCTATTCAGGATCTCCAAGTTTGGAGATCCTGAATAGCCTCTAAGAAAGGCGGCGGCTTATGGCAAAAAAGCTGTTCTGTGAGATTTCTCCCCTCACCTACCGCATCTCGGTGCAGAAGGAGATCGCCCTGCGCCGCCTGCGGGACCTGCCCCTGCGCTCCCGCTTTGCCCTGGAAAGATCCCCGGACGAGCTGCCGGTGCGGGTCTACCGCCACTCCTCCCTCATCCGCCGGCGGCTGGGGAACGTGGATATGCGCCTCCAGGAGAACAAGGCGGTGAACCTGGCCCTGGTGGCCCCCAAGGTGGACCACCTGCTCATCCGTCCGGGGGAGATATTTTCCTTCTGGCGGCTGGTGGGCAACCCCACCCGGCGGGCGGGCTACCGGGAGGGGCTGGTCATCGCTTCCGGCAGGACCGGCCAGGGCATCGGCGGGGGGATGTGCCAGTTCACGAACCTCATCCACTGGATGGTCCTCCACTCCGACCTCACCATCATTGAGCGGCACCATCACGACGGCATCGACCTCTTCCCGGACTTTGGCCGGGTGATTCCCTTCGGCACCGGCACCTCCATCCTCTATAACTACCTGGACTACCGTTTTTGCAACGACACCGATGCCACCTATCAGCTCATCACCTACACCTCCGGGGAGTACCTCCACGGAGAGCTGCGGTGCGACCGGCGCCCGGACCGGGTCTACCATATCCAGTGCCGGGGTGAGTTCTTTTCCCAGGAGGCGGACGGGGTCTACCGCAACAACGAGATCTACCGCCTGACGGTGGACGCCCAGACCGGCGCCGCCCTGGGAGAGGAGCGCATCGGCAAAAACCACGCCAAGATCGCCTACGACCCCGACGGGTTGGAGCTGGTGGACCGAACAAAATAAAGTCTATAAAGAAAAGGCTCCTCCAATGCGGAGGGGCCTTTTGGCTAGAATTTTTTGTCCGAGACGATTCCCGGCGCAGCCGGAGAAGATAACGGCTGCTCAGTTGGGCACGTAGTCCAAAAACAGCATATTCAGGTCCACTTCCTTGGCGATGCCCGCCACCTTGCCGGAGGCGGAGTACTGCCAGATCTGGAAGTTGTAGGGGAAGAAGGGCACCCGGTAATACATAGCCATCCACAGGTCGTAGTCCTTTAGCTGGGCCACCATCCCCTCGTGCTCCGCCAGGAACTTGGCGTAGGAGTAGTACATGGAGCGGTAGCCGGCGTTTTCCACCGTGTCGCAGAAGGCCTCCACCATCCGCACCGCCGTCTGGGTGGTCATCCCCCTGGTGCGGTACTGGCTGTTCTGAGCCCCCTCCAGGTCAAAGACCACCGGCATCTCCAGGCTGTAGCCCCGCAGCTCGTCGATGCAGAACTGGGCCTCCTCAATGGCCTCCGCGCGGGAGACAGCCTGGGAGTAGAAGTACACACCCACCTTGATCCCGGCGGCCTGGGCCCCTTGGATGTTCTTGTGGAAGTTGCTGTCCACCTTGATGGCCCCGTTGGTGTACCCCCGGTAGCCCAGGCGGATAAAGGCGAAGTCCACCCCGTCCGCCTTCACCGAGTTCCAGTTGATATTCCCCTGGAAGACGGAGACATCGATGCCCTTGAGGACCCTGGAGGAGCCGTTTACCTGGTAGTCTTTTTCCCGGCTGTAGTGGACCAGGTTGTCCCAGTCGTAGCTGTGCTTGGGGGCGTTCTTTTCCACCGGCAGGTACTGGTACTTGTTCCCCTGCTTAAAGACGAAGTAATCGTCGATGAAGCGCTGGACGTACTGGGAAGAGAGCATATGCTCCAGGGCGTATTCCTCAAAGCGCTCCACCGTAATGGTGTCCCGCCCCTGGATCTGCTGGAGGAACTTATCCGGCACGCTGCTGTAGTCCTCCGCCACCTTCTCCAGGTCGGAGACCTTGATCTTTCCGTCGGTGACCAAGGAGTTGAGACGGCCGGCGGGCTTGCTCTGGGATGGCTGGAGGGGCTGGGGCGTCTGGCCCTCCACCACGTAGGGGGCCCCGGTGAGGTCCTCCAGCCTTCCCGCCCCGGTGGCCAGGGGGCAAAGGATGATGACGGCGGCCAAAAGCGCCGCCAGTTCTGCCCGGATGCGGGCAGCTCCCCTCTTCTTCATAGTCGTCCTCCCATCGCTGAAGATCCTGTCGAAACATGATAAATTTTATTATACCTTATCGCATCCTGTCTTGGCAAGGGCGAATGAGGCCTTTTTTCCTGCTTTCCAGCCTTTTCCGGGGGAGGGGGCCCGGCCCCGCATATCCCCCGGCGGACAGGCATATCCTTTACCAGATGCCGGGAAGCGGGCAGAGGAAGGAGAAATGACAGGATGTTTGTTGTGCTGACCGTCCAGAGGGAGGAAAAGGGAGTGCTGGCCAGGGCCGGGGAGTGGCTGCGGGGACCGCTGGAGGTGCGGCGGAAGAGCTTCCTGGGCAACGGGTATTACCATATCATCGACCACACCGGGGGCCGCCCCCACTGGGAGCTGCTCTCCCGCGCGGTGGGCAAGGCCGCCACCCGCCTGGTGATCGCCGGGGAGGAGGAGCCCCCCAGGGGGAGCGGCCTGCGCCTCTATGACCCCTCTGTTTTTGCCGGGCGGATGTCCGCTATGGCCGGGGTGCAGCTTCTGCGGGAGATGGGGGAGGAAGGGCGGCGGGCCACGGTGGCCCTGGTGGACGAGGACGGCCTTTTCTCCTGGTGCGCCGGGGAGCTGGCCCGGCGGTGCGCCCTCCTGCGGGTATACACCCGCCGCCCGGACCGGTACGCCGCCCTCTGCCGGGAGCTGATGGAGGGGCTGGGAGCCTCCCTGCTGCTCACCGATGGTCCGGAGGGGCTGGGGGACTGCCTCTTTGCTGTCTCCCCCGCCCCCACAGGGGTCTGGAAGCTGCCCATGCCGGTGCTGACGGTGGACCACAGCGGCATCCAGGGGCGGCCGACCCTGAACCGGCTGGAGCCGGCCCTCTCCCCGGAGCTGCGGGAACAGCTGCCCCCTGGGGTGAATGTGCCCCTCTTTTTGGGAGCGGCCTGGGAGACGGGGCTGCGCCGCTTCCCCCTGGATATGGGGGTGTGCTCCTGCCGGGCGGACGGCCGCCTGGTGGATTTTTCCCAGGTCCCCGCGTTCCTGTCCCCGCGCATCAAGGCTTGACACCGGAGGGGAAAATACCTATAATATTAGGCGCCGGATCCGATGACCGGCAGCATATCATATATTGAAACGAAAAAAGGAGTATGGAGCGCTATGGCACAGGAGATCCTTCTGACTGCGGAAGGCTACGAGGAACTGAAAAACGAACTCCAGCAGCTCAAGACCGTCAAGCGCGCGGAGCTGGCGGAGAAGATCAAAACCGCCAGAGGCTTCGGCGACCTTTCCGAGAACAGCGAGTACGATGAGGCCAAAAACGAGCAGGCCATCGTGGAGGCGCGCATCCTCACCCTGGAGGAGCAGCTGAAGGTGGTGCGGGTGGTGGACAAGGCCGCCCTGGATAAGGACGTTGTGAACATCGGCTCGGTGGTAAAGTTCCTGGACTGCCGCTTTAACGAGGAGCTGGAGTACCGCATCGTCAGCAGCGTGGAGGGGGGCAGCGGCAGCAACACCCTCACCGATAAATCCCCCGTGGGGGAGGCCGTCATGGGCCACAGGGCCGGGGAGACGGTGGAGGTCCACGCTCCCAAGGGCGTCTTTTCCCTGAAGATCCTGGAGATCCACAATTAAGAGATCGTCTATCCAAAACAGGCCCCCCGGCTTTACCGGGGGGCCTGCTGCATCCTGCTCTGTATCAGCTGTAGGGCTCCAGCCACTCCACCTGCCGGGCCTTGACCTTCTCCACCAGGGCAGGGTCCGGCTCATCCAGGGGCCACTGGCCGTCTTTGGGGTCCAGGGTGAGGTGGTCCAGCCGCACCCCGGCCAGGCTCTCCACCGTCTTGTTGTTGGCGGCCTGGTAGGTGAGGGTCAGGTCGATCTCCACATCCTCCCCGAAGGAAGCCAGCCGGGAGAAGTCCCGCACGCGGGGAGTGTCGCTGAAAAAGGCCATACGGATATGTTCCGCGTTGGGGAAGGTCTCGGCGCTGATGATGCGGGTATCGCTGCGGGTGTTGTTGAACTCCAGGTTTTTGACACTCTCACATCCCCGGAATCCGGTCACCGCCGCCACCCAGGAATTGATATGGAGGGTGTTCACATCACACCCGGAAAGATCGATGGCGACATCCTGGCGGAAACCGTCAATGGAAAGGGTCTCCGCTTTCCCCACCCGCAGGGTGGAAAGGTCCAGCGTTGTTTCCCCATCGATGCACAGCCCCAGGTACTCCAGCCGGTCCATCCCTTCAAAGACGCCGTAATCGGCCAAGGGATAATAGGTGGTGAAGGAGCGGAGATTCGGCATCAGCCGCAGCAGTCCGGCGTCCAGAACGGGGGGATCCACCAGCCGCTGGTCGGTAAAGTCCTCCGCCACCTCGTAGTTGATGGTCAGCCGGGTGCAGAGGTTCTCCAGGTCCCACAAAGTGATGTCCTCCGGGCCGCCGATGAGCCGCTGGGAGGCGATGACCTTATAAACATGATCCACCAGCCGCCGGTCATACCCGGAGAGGTCCGGCTTCCCGCTGGCGGCCAGCCGGTCCGAAAGCTCCGCGGTTTTGGCCTCCAGATAACGGCGGCCGGGGTTTTCGTAGGGCTCCCAGACACAGGAAAGATACGCCGGTCCGGATGTCAGCGCCGGGTCCTGCATCTTTACGGCGGCGGCCCCCAGGGGGATATAGGGGAAGTGCGGGGAATCGTATGGCGTCTGGACGGCGATGGTATTTTCCACCACCCAGTCGCCGTTGGTGATGGTCTCCTCCCCGGTCTCCGGGTTTCGCAGCACCACGCCGTAGACCTCCGCCGTCAGGGTCAGGCCGTCCTCCTCCAGGAGGGCGTCCACGATCTCCAGGTCCTTGGCGGTGCCGTACAGGTCCCCGGACTCGATCCCCTGGGGCGTGCCTGTCCAGCTGTTCATCAGGGCGCCGTTTTCCAGCAGCGGCTCCAGGTACTGGCGGTAGGCGCTCTGCACCTCCGGGGTGAGCTCCTCCGAAGAGGACGGCTCCGGAGAAGGGGCGGAGGCACCGCCGCCGGAGGCAGGTTTTCCGATGCACCCGGTACAAAGGAGCATCAGCAGGACGAAGAACAGGACAAAAGAAAAAATTTTTCGGCACATAGCGGTCCCCTTTCCCCAAAGCACGGGCGAATTCCTAATTATACTAAAGAATATAACGCCGTCAGCAGCCCCCTTATTGCAGCCTGCCAGGAGAAAAATCAAAGGCCCCCAGGGAGCAGCCATCTCCCTGGGGGTCGCCTTTTTGTGGTCTCAAATTACTTTGCCCTGGTGCGCACTTCCTCCTGGGCCATGGCGATGAAGTCCCGGAGGGCCATGGCCCCCTTGTCCCCTTCGCTGCGGGAGCGCACCGAAACGGTGCCGTCGGTCTCCTCCTTCTCGCCCACCACCAGCATATAGGGCACCTTCTGCATCTGGGCCTGGCGGATCTTATACCCCACCTTTTCGGGCCGCAGGTCGGTCTCGCACCGCAGGCCGGCGGCATCCAGGTCCGCCGCCACCTTTTGGGCGTAGTCCGCGAATTTTTCCGAGATGGGCAGCACCACCGCCTGCACCGGGGAGAGCCACAGGGGGAAGGCCCCGGCAAAGTGCTCGGTGATGACGCCGATGAACCGCTCGATGGAGCCCAGCACCACCCGGTGGATCATCACGGGGCGGTGCTTTTCGCCGTCGGCACCGGTGTACTCCAGGGCAAAGCGCTCCGGCAGCTGGCTGTCCAGCTGGATGGTGCCGCACTGCCAGGTGCGGCCCAGGGAATCCGCCAGGTGGAAATCCAGCTTGGGCCCGTAGAAGGCCCCGTCCCCTTCGTTGATGACGAAGCTCTTGCCCATATCGGTGATGGCGGCTTTCAAAATCTCCTGGTTCTCTTCCCACTCCTCCACCGTGCCGATGTGGTCCTCCGGCATGGTGGAAAGCTCGATCTCGTACTGTAGGCCGAAGACGGAGTACACCTCGTCAAAGAGGCGCACCGTCTCCTGGATCACATCCTTCATCTGCTCGCGGGTCATAAAGACGTGGGCATCGTCCTGGGTAAAGCACCGCACCCGGAAGAGGCCGTGGAGGGCGCCGGAAAGCTCGTGGCGGTGGACCAGTCCCAGCTCCCCCACCCGCAGGGGCAGGTCACGGTAGCTGTGGGGCTCGCTGGCGTAGACCAGCATCCCGCCGGGGCAGTTCATGGGCTTGACGGCGTAGTCCTCCTCATCGATGACGGTAGTGTACATATTCTGCTTGTAGTGGTCCCAGTGGCCGGAGCGCTCCCACAGGGAACGGTTGAGGATGATGGGGGTGGAGATCTCCACGTAGCCGTACTTTTTGTGGACCTCCCGCCAGTAGTCGATGAGGGTGTTCTTCAGCACCATCCCCTTGGGGAGGAAGAAGGGGAAGCCGGGGCCCTCATCGGTGAGCATAAAGAGGCCCAGCTCCTTGCCCAGCTTCCGGTGATCCCGGCGCTTGGCCTCCTCAATGCGCGCGAGATACGCTTCCAGCTCGCTCTTTTTGGGGAAGGCGGTGCCGTAGACCCGGCAGAGCATCTTGTTCTTTTCGCTCCCCCGCCAGTAGGCGCCGGTGCAGGATGTGAGCTTCACCGCCTTTACAGGGGCGGTGGTCATCAGGTGGGGGCCGGCGCAGAGGTCGGTGAAGTCCCCCTGGCGGTAAAAGCTGATCTTCTCCCCCTTGCCGGCGTGCTCCCGGATGAGCTCCACCTTGTAGGGTTGGTCCTTCATCAGCTCCAGGGCCTCGGCGGCGTCCAGCTCAAATTTTTCCAGGGGCAGGTCCGCCTTGACGATGGCGGCCATCTCCTTTTCCAGTTTCTCCAGATCCTCGGCGGTGAAGGGGGCGGGGAGGTCAAAATCGTAGTAAAAGCCATTCTCGATGGCGGGGCCGATGGCGAACTTGGCCTCCGGGTACAGGTGGGTCACCGCCTGGGCCAGGATGTGGGAGGCGGTGTGGTTGAAGGCCCGCTGGCCCTCCTCGTCGGCGAAGGTGAGGATCTCCAGGGTGCAGTCCCGGTCCAGAACGGTGCGCAGGTCCACCACCTTGCCGTCCACGCGGGCGGCGCAGGCGGCCCGGTAAAGGCCCATGCTCAGGTCCTTTGCGGCCTCGGCGGCGGTGACGGGGCCCTGGTACTCCTTAACAGAGCCGTCTTTCAGAGTCAGTTTCATGTCGTTTTTCCCTCCTAAGATCTTTGCGCAGGGCAGAGAAAAAGCTCCACCCTGCCATTCTTCCTGTCAGGGTGAAGCGATGCTCCACGGTTCCACCTGAATTGCGGCCCAAGGAAAAGGCCGCCCCTCGTCGTCGGAGGATAACGCGTTCCATGCGGCGGTGTTCAGGCGCCCGCGGGAGCCCTGCACCGCACTCAGGAGGTGGTGTCCGGTCTCTGGGCAGCCTGCCGGGCTTTCAGCCAGCGCCCGGCTCTCTGGAAGGCTGCATAGGGAAAGACCGGCGTCCTCCGTCCACGTATTTAACAGCCCAACAATACCACTTTTCCGCCCCTTTGTCAACTATCCTGCAAAAAGTGGAAAGAAACGTGAAAGAAACGCACAAACTTCTTGACAATCCGCCCCGGCAGCCTTAAAATATTATTTGTATTTATATGATGTTTTTTTATTGTTCGGGGTCTGACCGCCGGGGCGGAGACGCCTGGGGGGAGCAGATCCGGCAATAAAAATTTATTCAGTTTGCGCCCGGCCCCGGTCACGGGGACCCGGCGCAGGGGGACGGCCCTTTGCCACCCCTATAAATACTATCTTTTTCCACATCGCCTCAGGCGGTGTTTTACTGGTGTGCCCGGTGTTTTTTAGGCATCTGAGGACCGCGCCCTCCGGCCGCTCCCCAGACGGGCAGGCTGTGCGCCGCCGAAAAATCTAAAGAAAAGGAGGAGCATTATCGGCAGATGAACGACTATCTTGGAATGATCGTGTGTGGCTTGGTTTCATTCATTATTGGAGCAGTCATCGCCTTTTTCGCAGGCGTTCAGTATAGAATGAAAGTTGCAGAAGCAGAGCTTGGTTCCGCAGAGGAAGAAGCGAAGCGTCTTGTAAGCGACGCCATCAAAATCTCAGAGACCAAAAAGAAAGAGGCCCTTCTGGAGGCCAAGGATGAGATCTACAAGCTGAAAAACGACTCGGAGAAGGAGCTGAAGGAACGCCGCAGCGAGGTGCAGCGGCAGGAGCGCCGCATCCAGCAGAAGGAAGAGAACCTGGACCGCAAGGCGGAAAACCTGGAGAAGAAGGAGGAGGCCCTCCAGCAGAAGCTGGCGGAGGCCGCCGAGCGCCTGAAGGAGGCGGAGCTGGAAAAGACCCGCCAGTACGAAAAGCTCCAGGAGATCTCCGGTTTTTCGGAGGAGCAGGCCAAGAACCATCTTCTGACCCTTCTGGACGGGGAGCTTGCCCACGAGAAGGCGCTGCGGATCGCCCAGCATGAGCAGCGCATCAAAGAGGACGCCGACCACCGGGCGCGGGAGATCATCTCCATGGCCATCCAGCGCGCCGCCGCCGACCATGTGGCGGAGGTGACCGTCTCGGCGGTGCCCCTGCCCAGCGACGAGATGAAGGGCCGCATCATCGGCCGGGAGGGGCGGAACATCCGCGCCCTGGAGACCCTGACCGGCGTGGACCTCATCATCGACGACACCCCGGAGGCCATCACCCTTTCCTGCCACGACCACGTGAAGCGGGAGATCGCCCGCATCGCCCTGGAAAAACTCATCCAGGACGGCCGTATCCACCCCGCCAAGATCGAGGAAATGGTGGAGAAGGCCCGGCGGGAGGTGGAGCAGAAGATCCGCCAGGACGGGGAGCGGGCGGTCATCGAGACCGGCGTCCACAGCGTCCACCCGGAACTGATGCGTCTGCTGGGCCGGATGCGCTACCGCACCAGCTACGGCCAGAACGTGCTGGACCACTCCATCGAGGTGGCCCGCCTGGCCAGTGTGATGGCGGCGGAGCTGGGCCTGGATACCACCACCGCCCGCAGGGCGGGCCTCCTGCACGACATCGGCAAGGCCCTCACCCACGAGATCGAGGGCTCCCATGTGGCCATCGGCGTGGATCTGGCCCGCAAGTACAAGGAATCCCCGGAGGTCATCCACGCCATCGAGGCCCACCACAACGACGTGGAGCCCCGCACCGTGGTGGCCTGCCTGGTGCAGGCGGCGGACGCCATCTCGGCGGCCCGGCCCGGCGCCCGCAGGGAGAACCTGGAAAACTACATCAAGCGCCTGGAAAAGCTGGAGGAGATCGCCAAGTCCTTCAACGGTGTGGATAAGTGCTACGCCATCCAGGCCGGACGGGAGATCCGGGTGATCCTCAAGCCGGAGGTCATAAACGACGAGCAGATGGTCATTACCGCCCGCGAGATCGTGGCGAAGATCGAAAACGAGATGGAGTACCCCGGCCAGATCAAGGTGCACCTGATCCGGGAGACCCGCGCCATCGACTACGCTAAATAAGCAGCATAATATGTATAACGAACCCCCTCCCGGCTTGCAGCCGGAAGGGGGTTTTGCTGGCTCTAAAAACACCCCCGGCATCGGACCGGGGGTGTTTCGACTTAAACAGGCTCTACGCTTTGGAAGGGGCGGCCATTTCGATCCCCCGGCGGAGGATGGCCTTGTTCTTTTCCACCACCTTAGGGTTACTGGCGAAGGCCTTCTCGATGGCCCGGCAGAGGGAAGCCTCCTCCAGCAGGCCGGTCTTCCCCAGAAGGATGCCCAGGGCCAGGATGTTGGCGGAGGCGGGATTTCCCATCTCCTCCGCGGTATCCCGGATGGGGAAGCCGTACTGGGGGGCGTCGCTGTCCATGGGGGTCACCGCCCCCTGGTCGTACAGGAGGATGGTGTCCTTCCCCGCCTGGGGAGCGTACCGCCGGTAGGCCACATCCGCCAGGGTCAGGATGACATCCGGGGCCAGAGCCTCCGGGTAGTCGATCTCCTCCCGGCTGAGGATCACGTCCGACTTGGTGAAGGTGCCGCGGGTCTCCACCCCGTAGGAGGTGGTCATGGCCACCCGCAGCCCCTCCTGGGCGGCGGCCTCCCCCAGGAGGTTCCCGCAGGACACCAGCCCCTGTCCGCCCACGCCGCTGAAGATGATCTCCCATTTCTGTTTCATTCCTCTGCCCTCCTGATCCCGGCCCGTTCCATGGCCTTTTGATATTTGGTGTAGTAATCCTCCCCAGGGCGGTCGCAGAGCTTGCCCATGATGAGCTTCCCGGCCCGCTCCTCCGGGGAGAGGGCGGCGGCCTGGGCGGGGGTGACCGAGTGGTCCCTGGTCCAGCGCATCAGCTCCGCGGCGGTGCGCATCCCGTTGTTGCGCCCAAAGTGGGTGGGGCAGGGAGAGATGGCCTCGATGCAGGCAAAGCCCTGCTTTGGCGGCATCCTGCCCCGGAACCTCCACCGCCAGGTGGGTGAACCAGCTGTCCCCGGCCGCGCCGTGCCAGTGCTTGACCCCTGCCGGGACCACCACCACATCACCGGGGTGCAGCTCCTGGGCCTGCTTGCCCCACTCCTGATACCAGCCCCTCCCGGCGGTGCAGAGAAGGATCTGCCCGCCGCCCTGGCTGGCCCTGTGGATATGCCAGTTGTTGCGGCAGCCCGGCTCGAAGGTGACATTCCCGATGGGGACCCCCGCCGTGGTCAGCATGGTCAGATAGCTCTGCCCCACAAAATACCTGGCGTAAGCGTCGTTGGGCTCGCCCATGGGGAAGAGCATCTCCCTTTGGTGGCGGGCTTTTTCGTCCCCGGCGCCGTCCTCCTCCTTCCAGACCTCCAGCGCCATGCGGAAGGCCGCCCATGCCTTGGGTCAGCCGGCGTAAAAAGCGGCGTGGGTGATGATCTCGGCGATCTCCCCTTTGGTGATGCCGTTGGCCTTGGCGCTTTGCAGATGGAACCGGAAGGAGCTGTCCACCAGCCCCTGGGACAGGAGGGAGACCACCGTCACCAGGGAGCGGTCCCGCAGGGAAAGGGCCTCGGTCCTGCTCCAAACCTCTCCGAAGAGGACATCGTCGTTGAGTTCCGCAAATTTCGGCGCAAAGGCGCCAAGCTGGTTTCTTCCCGCAGTCTGTTTTGCCATAATGAAAAACCTCCTTCACTTTTTTCGATTTCAGTTGGTAAAGCTGTCCCGTTCCATCTCCTAAATGACTTGAAATTCTTTCCACTTCCCGGACCGCAGCCGCCGGAAGTAGAGCACCCCGCGGATCACCCAGTCACAGCACATAGCCAGGGCGATGCCCATGACCCCCATGTTCCAAACAACGCCAAACAGCCAGGACAGCAGGAACCGCCCGCCGATGGTGGAGGCGATAGCCACCACCATGGTAAAGGTCACATCCCCGGCGGCCCGCAGGCCGTTGCCCAAAGCGCCGGAAAAGGGGTAGGCCACGGCGTTAAAGATATTGTGGAGCAGTACCAGCCAAAAGACCAGCCGGGCGGTCTCCGGCTCCAGGGCGTAAAAGCGGAGGAACAGCGGCGTCAGGGCGAGGATGACGGCGTTCCAGATGCCGGAGAGCAGCACCGTCAGCCGCATCAGCCTTTTGAAGTTAGATTCCGCCGCCGGAAGATCCCCGGCCCCCATACACTGGCCGATGACGGTGATGAACACCGTCCCCATCACGGTGCCGCACATGGCGGCCAGGGACCAGATGCTCTGAGCGATGCCGTTGGCCGCGATCTGGTAGGTGCCGAACAGGGCGACGATGCTGGAAAGGGCCACTTTCACCAGCTGGAAGATGCCGCTTTCGATGCCGTTGGGGACGGCGATGTGGAGGATCTTCCGGAGCAGCGGCCCGTTCCAGCGGCAGAGCCAGGCGGTGCGGTAGGCGACCTCGTTTTTGCCGGAGAAGCAGTAGAAGGTGACTGCCGCCGCGGAAAAAGTCCGGGAGAGGAAGGAGGGCCAGGCCACACCGGCCACCCCGGCCTTCAGCGCAAAGACGCCGATGAGATTGCCCGCCACATTGATGGCGTTGGCGATGACCGAAATGTTCATGGTCACACGGGTCTTCCCCATGCTGCGGCAGAGGGCGGCCCCGGCGTTGTAGACGGCCAGAGCCGGGTAGGAATAGGCGGAGATCCGCAGATAGGTGACGCAGGCCGCCATCACATCCTCCTCCACCCGGCCGAAGAGCAGCCCCAGCAGGGAGCGGCTCCCCAGCAGGACGCCGGCGGCCAGCAGCACCGAAAACACGCCGGAAAAAAGCAATAGCTGGCTGGCCGATTCCCCGGCCCGCTCCGGCTCCCTGCGGCCGATGTACTGGCTCACCACCACGGCGCCGCCGGAGGCCAGGGCGGTAAACAGGAAGATGAAAACGGTGTTGAACTGGTTCACCAGGGAGACGCCGGAGACGGCGGCCTCCCCGGCGTAGCTGATGACCAAAGTATCCGCGATGCCCACCAGCAGCAGGAGCAGCTGCTCCCAAAAGAGGGGGACGATGATGGTTTTGAGCGTCCGGTCATCAAACCGGAGCTTTTTGTCCCTTTGTGCCGTTTCGGTCATGATCGCCTCATCTCCCGGATACAACGACCGTTTTTGCCAGCCGGTTCAGAGCCCAAGCCCCGCCACCCATTCGGTCAGTTCTCTTTCGGAAAGCCGCCCGTTCAGCAGCTTTCCCGGCAGGAGCCTTGCGCCGGGACAGCTGGGCCGGAGCTTTTCATTGGTCCTCCCCATGCCGCTGCCGCCGGAGGTGGCAAAGGGTACCACCGTCTTGCCGGAAAAGTCGTGGCTTTCCAGGAAGGTGTTGATGATGGTGGGGGCCACATACCACCAAATGGGGAACCCCACAAAGACGACATCGTAGTGTTCGATGCCCGCGTCGTTTTCCACGATCGCCGGTCGGGAGGAAGGGTCGTTCATCTCCACACTGCTCCGGGAGCTTTTATCATTCCAGTCCAGATCCTGCCGGGTGTAGGGGACCTCCGGCCGGATCTCGTAAAGGTCCGCGCCGATTGCCGCAGCCAAGGCTTTGGCTGCTTTGGCGGTCACGCCGCCGGCGCTGAAATAGGCCACCAATTTCCTGCTCATAAAAAACCTCCTGATGTTGATAGCTTTTTTGAAACAGTCCCCGGATCTTACTCTGCGGAGAGTTCCAGCCCCAGGCCGTTCACCCACTCTGCGATCTCGCTCTGGGATACGCCGCTGCTCATCCGCCGGCCGGAGAGCCAGTTTGCCCCGCCGGCGGAGCTTTGGAGGTTGGCAGCGCTGGAGCCTATGCCGCCCGATGCCGGAGCTGCCACTTGCCGAGATCCCGGCGTGGATGGCGCGGATGCCGTTTCCTGCACAGGAACCTCCGATGATGGTACTTCTGCTGTCTCGGATGCCGTCTCGGAGCGATTGGATTCCTGGGAAGGGCCGCTGCCTGTGGCGGCGGATTGCGAACCGGATGAACCGCCGCTTGCCGTCGGGGGAGCGCCGCAGGCGGCCAGCGCGCAGATCAAAAGAGCTGCCAGAAAAAGAGAAAAAAGCTGTTTCATGCCCGGTTACCTCCTTGGCTTTTCCGGATCCTGCCGATCATATAGTCGATCTCGTCCAGCGACTGCTGTTTTTCGTGGATGTCCTCTAAAAGCCGGCCCCGCGCTTTCCGGAGGATGCGGAGCCGTTCCTGCCGGCCCACGGCATCCTCCGGCAGTTCCAGGTAGGTTTTCAGCGTTTCCCGGTCCAGGCCGGTTTTTATCAGGGAGTGGATCAGCCCGGCCCGGCAAAGTTCGGCCTCGGTGTAATCAAAAACGCCGTCGGTCTCTGTCCGGTGCTTCAAAAGGCCGCTTTCTTCATAGCTTTTCAGCTTTTCCACGCTGATGTGGTACCGCTTTCCGGCCTGTTCCAGCGTCATTCCCTCTCACTCCGTTCCACAAAAAAGTAAGTGCTTCCGGAAGCGGTGTTCCTCCGGCCGCACTTACAGTATAATGGCAAAAACGCGATATATCAAATACTTAGTTTTTATGGGTTTGCAATGCCTAAAAAGCATTTTATGTGGGCGATGAACTTGGTCGCCGCCGGACTGAAGGGCTGTCCGCGCTTCCAGGCCAGAACGCTGGTGGCGGTAAGGGCGGGGGAAAGGGGGCGGTGGGCGATCTTTTCCCGGTCCCAGAAGGGGACCGCCCCTTCGATGACAATGGCCAGCCCCAGCCCCCGGCTCACCATGATGGCGGCGTTGGTGCTCAGGTTGCTGGTAAACAGCACCGAAAGGCCCTCATAATAGTCCCCGAACCAGCTGGCCAGCTCCCCCTGGACCTTCATCCGCCGGGGCAGGATGAGGGTGCGCTTTGAAAGTTCTCCCGCCGTCACCGCCTCCTTTTCCGCCAACGGATCGTCCGGCCGCATCAGCACCACCCACCGTTCCCAGGTGGTGAGGCGGATGAAGTCGTATTTTTCGATGTCGATGGGCTCCAGCAGCAGGCCGATGTCCACCAGCCCCCGGTCCATCTGCTCCTTCACATGGTCCGCCGTGGCGGTGTAGAGGTCGAAGGTCACCAGGGGATGCCGCTCGTGAAAAGCGGAGATGAGGGGCGGCAGCTGCTCCACCGAAGCGATCTCCCCGCAGCCGATGGTGATCTTCCCCTCCACCTGCTCCTCCTGCTCCACCAGCTCCTTTTCGGTCTTGTCCACCAGCTGCAAAATCTCCTCCGCCCGCCGGCGCAGGAGCAGGCCCTCGTTGGTCAGGGTGATCTTCCGGCTGCCCCGGTCGAACAGCCGGACGCCGATCTCCTCCTCCATCTGGGAAAGCTGACGGCTCAGGGTGGGCTGGGTGATGTGCAGCGCTTCCGCCGCTTTGGTGATGCTCTCCTCCCGGACCACAGTGAGGAAATAGCGCAGAACTCGTATCTCCATAGGGCTGCTCCTTTCGGCAAAGTCATGCTTCCGCGAAGCTATTGTAGCATTTTCATGCCTTTTGGGCAACTGGACTGTGGGCGGAAATGGTGCTTTTCATGGAGAGACCCGATGCGGTCCTCCTTGGGATTGATGGCAAGAGCCGGGCCGGTAAGCGTCACCCCGCGCTGGACCGCAAGGTGGCCGAACCGCACGGCCCGGTGCAGCCGGTCAGGCCGATCCGGCTTTCGTCCGGCCGAAGGATTCGCAGCGGCGGGGGATATTCGGAGAAGATCTCTTTGCTCATGTGGGAAAACCGCAAATACTCAGATAAACTTTGCCAAAGGTGTTTAAGAAAATTTATCTTGACTTTTCGGCCTTACATCTGCTATATTCTAAATGCAACGTGTAGCGTCACCGCGTAAATCCGGTTGATTGCTGTATGTTGTTTTATTTTTTTGCAAAACACGATACCAGAAAGCGCGCGGCCTGAAGGCATAAGTCCAGCTCTTCTCGCCGGGCGCTTTCTCATGTTCAAAGGAGGAAACAGTTGATGGGACAAAAAGCAAATTCTTTTCTGGAAACGGAGCAGCTGGGCAGGCTGATGGCGAAGTACGCCGTCCCCTGCATCATTTCCCTGCTGGTGGCAGCCCTCTACAATATCGTGGACCAGATATTCATTCGATACACCTACAAAACTTTAGACTGCGGATAAGGGAGCTTGTGCGATCGTGGAAGGCCGTGCTGGTCATATCCCGCGAAAAACGGCAGAACGATCACCGGCAAAAAGGCGGGTCATGTGATCGCGTTGAAAAGGGATCAGCCTGGGTTACCGGAAAATGTTGTTGCGATATACGAATTGAAAATTTCCCGCTTGCATTTTTACGGGAAATTATTATAATTAAAATCAGATCAGGGGTTTTATCTTTGCACAAGGGAAAGAAGCCGTTATATTTTTGTTAGTAAGGAAGCGGATCGCTGCGAAAAACTGCAAAGGTGAGGTGTCCTGCATGGGAACGAAAGATTCGTTATTATCTCGACTGTTCAAATTTGTGCGGGACGGCGCAGAGGAGCCCGAAAAGGAAGAAACGGAACAGGCTCCTTTTCCGGCGATCGAAACAGAGACGGAGAGCCGTCCCGCCGGACCGCTCCTGCATAGACTGGAACTGTCCCAAAATCATGTGCTCTTCAAGCTCTGGGCCCTTTATTGCGAAGAAGCCGGCTGGCAGCCTAAGCCGGAGCTGGTTCTGGAAGGGGCTTCGGGCGTTCCCTTGCCGGACGCGGTGGGAAGCGCTGAGCTGGTAAGGCTGCGGATGTTGGTCAACACCTCCTCTCAGGCGCGGTATGAACAGATCCGGAACGGGCAGAAGGCTTTGGAAGACGAAAAGTCCCCGCCGGTGGATCTTGACGCGCAGGCCGTTGTCTTTCTGGCGAAGGACGGGATGACCGCCTGGGTGTTGGTCTACCCTCCGGCGGGCGGCGGAAAAGCACTGGATCGGGAGATCCTGGACCAGGCGTTAAAAGACCGGCAGATATGCTTCGGATTGGATGAAGCCCTGCTGGATGCCCTGCCCCAGGAGCCGGAGCGTTATTTTAAGCTGTTTGCGGTAGCCAAAGGCGTGGAGGCGGTGCCCGGCGCAAACGGGCACATCGTGGACCTTTTCCCCCGGATCCAGGAGCGCAAGCTGAAAGTAGACGAACATGACCGGATCGACTACAAAAACCTGGATTTTATCCACAGTGTGGAAAAGGGCGGGGCGATCTGCAGCATCATCCCGCCGGGGGAAGGAACGCCGGGCAGGACCGTTCAGGGTCAAGAGGTCATCGCCAAGGACGGCAAACCGGAGACGATACCCAAGGGCCGCAACACAGAGCTTTCGGAGGATGGCAGTTCACTGATCGCCTCCATCAGCGGGCGTGTAGAGTTCAGCGGCCGCAGCTTTCATGTCAACCCGGTGCTGACTATTCCGGGGAATGTGGATTATTCGGTGGGCAACATCAATTTTCTTGGGGATGTCAGCATTTTGGGGGATGTCCTCAGCGGCTTCTCGGTCCGGGCAACGGGTACCGTTACGGTGGGCGGCGTGGTAGAGGCTTCTTCTGTGGAAGCGGGTCGGGATCTGGTGATCGCCAAGGGGATCCAGGGCGATGGCAAGGCGGTGATCCGCGCCCAGGGAAGCGTCTTTGTGAAATATATGGAGAATTGCTATGTTTACGCCAAGGTAAACATTGAAACGGAATGCATCATCAACTGCGAAGTTTACTGCGGCGGGGGGGTGACGGTGCGCTCCGGGTACGGCAAGATCATCGGGGGCAAGATCCATGCGGCTCACGAGGTATATGCCGGAATGATCGGCTCGCGGGTGGGCAACCGGACCAATATCATCCTGGGCGGAGACCCCTGCGAAGAATTTGATTACCAGATCCTGACTGCGGAGATCGAAGAGCTGGAGGCTTCCATAAAGTTCACGGAAGGCCAGCCGGACAGCCCGGACCGAACGGCCCTCCTGACAAAGATGCAGGTACAACTGAAGCTGAGCCGGGCCCGGCTTCAGTTATTCGATAAGGAGCGGGCGCTTCATCCCCCGGAGCTGCAGGAGCCCGGCGTGCGGCGTATGCGGTGTGACACTGCGTTTCCCGGAACGGTGCTTACCGTTGACGGGCTCGTGCGTCACATCAACGATATGGTCTCTCCCTGCTTCGCTGAATTGCGGGATGGTGAGATATGTTTGATTTAGGGGATGCGGATCGGGAGGAGGGACCTTAGGCTTATGAATACGGCCATACCGCAGAAAAATCTGGAGGAAATGCTGGACCGGGCGGTGCGGGAGGTAACCAAACAGGCAGCCGGGGTGTGTCTTTTTCAGGGAGGGGGGGAACTGAGCGAAGATCTGTGCAGCGTGCATATTTCATTCAACCGGGGCTTTCACACCAGCCTGACCCTCTGCGCTGATACTGCACTGCTGACCCGTATGGCGCAGAACGCCTTGGAGGAGGAGACCCCCACCACCCAAGACCTGGAGGATTTTTGCAAGGAATATTTCAATATCCTGTGTGGAAAGATCGCCGCGATCTTATTCCGGTACACGAAGATACCGGCGCGTTTCAGTGTCCCTGAGTTTTATCGCGGCCGCTACACACCTGAAGAGCATCAGATGCAGTTCGTTCTGACCTATGCCGATGGGAATCAGCAAAGCGCACACCTGACGCATTATGTACCGCAGGGCGGAGAAAACAACGGAAGCGCGGCAAAGTGATCTGAAAATACATAGCAAAGAGGTAATTTGAAATGGCAAAGCGAGTTATGATTGTAGACGATTCCCGAATGGTTTATCTCCAGATGAAAAATCTGCTGGAGGAGACGGAATACGAGGTGGCCGCTTACTGCCGGAGCGGAGAGGAAGCGGTGGAACAATATGGCCAGGTATCCCCCGATTTGGTGACCATGGACATCATCATGCCCGGAATGGACGGCTTGGAAACGACCCAGGCGATCCTGGAGGATCACCCGGACGCTAGGATCATCATGGTATCCTCTCTGGCCTACGAAGAAACTTTTGATACGGCCAAGGAGATAGGCGCCAAGGGGTTTATTGATAAGCCCTTCGAAAAAGAGCGTTTGCTGGAAGTTTTCCGGGCGGCGCTGGAGGAGTGAAAATTTCCGTACGGATCAAAACCCCGCCGATCTCCCTTCTGTTTCCGCCTATAGGTACAGAATGTGGATCCCCTAAAATGAATATGGTTTGGTGGGCAGTTTCGGCTGCCCACTATTCTGTTTTAAGGAAACTTCCGCTTCGCGTGCCGGCCTGACATACTCCCGTCAGGTCTGCCGAGGCCCGTTCCTTTGGGCCGAGGCTGGCGCTGCTTCGCATCGCCCCGTCTCATCGTTTCGGATCTCACGGGTGAGAAAAAAGAAGTGGGGTGCAGGGGCGAGGCCCCGCCGGTCAGCCCAGCAGCATCCGGTCGTTGGCGAACTCCCCGCCGCTGGCCTTCTCGAACATCTCCATCAGGTCGGAGACGTGGAGGCCCATCTTTTTTTCGCCGGCGATGTCGGCGATGATGCGGCCCTCGTGCATCATGATGAGGCGGTTGCCCATGCGGATGGCGTCCCGCATATTGTGGGTGACCATCAGGGTGGTGAGCTTATCCAGGCCCACGATCTCCCCGGTGAGCTCCAGCACCTTGGCGGCGGTCTTGGGGTCCAGGGCGGCGGTGTGCTCGTCCAGCAGCAGGAGCTTCGGCTTCTGGAGGGTGGCCATCAGCAGGGTGAGGGCCTGGCGCTGCCCGCCGGAAAGGAGCCCCACCTTGGATTTCATCCGGTCCTCCAGCCCCAGCCCCAGGGAGGCCAGGCGGCGGTGGTACTCCTCCCGCTCGGCGGCGGTGATGCCCCAGGAGAGGCCCCGCTTCTTGCCCCGGCGGTAGGCCATGGCCAGGTTCTCCTCAATGCCCATATCGGCGGCGGTGCCCATCATGGGGTCCTGGAAGACCCGGCCCAAAAATTTGGCCCGCAGGTGCTCCGGCAGTTTTTGGAGCTGTACCCCGTCCAGGAGGATGGAGCCGCTGTCTGCCGCAAGGGTGCCGGAGATCAGGTTCAGCATGGTGGATTTGCCGGCGCCGTTGCCGCCGATGACGGTGACGAAATCCCCCGGCGCCAGGTGGAGGGAAAGGCCGTTGATGGCCCGCTTTTCGTTGATGGTGCCCCGGTTGAAGACCTTGCTCACGTTTTCCAGTTTCAGCATTTTTTTGCCCCTCCTTACCGCTTCAGGATAGCCGCCATCTTCCGGCGGCCGGTCAGCCAGATGGTCCCGAAGCCGGCCGCCGTGGCGCCCAGGGCCGCAAACCGGGCGGCAAAGAGCAGGGTGGCGTTACCGGGGGCCAGGGCCGCGGCGGCGTTTACCAGCAGGAGGTAGAGGACCGCCCCCGCCAGGAGGACGATGCCGTAGACGCGCAGATCCTTATCCCGGCGCAGCACCGGGATGGAGAGGGCCAGGGCCACGATGACGGCGGTGAGGAGCTTCAGGTCGGTGGACTTGAGGCCCAGGCGCAGCACCATGGCGATGATGACCCGGTAGACCACCGAGCCCAGCACCACGCTGAGGAGCCGCCGGGCAAAGTTCCCCCCCGCCCCGAAGATCACCTCCCCGATGATGATGGAGGCAAGGCCGATGACGATGGTACCGGTGCCCATCCCCACATCCCCGTAGCCCTGGCTCTGGGCCACCAGGCCGCCGGAAAGGGCCACCAGGCCGTTGCCCAGGGCCAGGCCGATGATCTTCAGCTGGTCGGTGCTGCCCCCCAGGGCCCGGACCATCCGCTCATTGGAGCCGGTGGCCCGGATGGCGCAGCCGATCTCGGTGCCGAAGAACCAGTAGAGGGCGGCGATGACGGCCCCCGCCACGATGGTGCCGATGAGGATGGCGGCCCAGTTCTTGCCGATGGGCAGGGTATCGGTGATGGCCGTGATGACGGTCTTTTCCCCCAGGAGGGGGACGTTGGCCGCGCCGATGATGCGGATATTGATGGAGTAGAGGGCGATCATGGTGAGGATGCCCGCCAGGATGCCGGGGATCTGGAGCTTGGTGTGGAGAAGGCCGGTGGCCGCCCCCGCCAGCATCCCCGCCAGCAGGGCGGCGATGAGGGTCAGGAAGGGGTCCATCCCCCCCACGATGAGGGTGGCGCTCACCGCCCCGCCCAGGGCGAAGCTGCCGTCCACCGTCAGGTCGGCGAAGTCCAGCACCTTGTAGGTGATGTAGAGCCCCAGGGTCATCACCCCCCACAGGACTCCCTGGGAGGCCGCCCCCTGGACGGCTGTCCCCATGCTGGAGAAAAAAGCTGCGAACGTTGACAATCTGAAAACCTCCCGGAAAAGGCCCGCAGAGGGCCGGTGATGATTTTCCCTATTTCCAGCAATAGCCCCCTTTTGGCAGGGGGCTATTACCGGAATCAATGAATAAGGAAGAAAAGAAGAAAGTAGAGGGTGTCTTATTTGGCGAGCTGGGCTTTCAGCTCATCGGGGATGGTCAGCCCCATCTTCTGGCAGCTCTCCTCGTTGATGGCCAGAACGCAGTCGGTGAGGTAGAGGATGGGCATTTCCGCCGGCTTGGACTTGCCGGTGATGATGTCCACCGCCTGGGTGGCGGTGAGTTTGCCCAGGTTGTAGTAGCTCAGGCCGTAGGTGGCGGTGCCGCCGTTATCCACCATGTTTTCCTCACCGCAGATGACGGGGATCTTGGCGGGCTCGGTGACGCCGGCGACGGTGACCATGCCGTTGGCGATGACGTTATCGGTGGGGGCGTAGAAGGCGTCCACCTTGCCGATGGCGGATTCCACCACCTGCTGGATCTCGTTGGCGTTGGAGACGGTGTAATCCACACAGGCAAGGCCCAGGGTGTCCGCGACCTTCTTCGCCATGTCTACCTGGAGCTTGGAGTTGGCCTCGCTGGAGTTGTAGAGCATCCCCACCGTCTTGGCCTCCGGGACCATCTCCTTGAGGAGCTTCATCTGCTCCTCCACCGGGTTCATATCGGAGGTGCCGGTGACGTTGCCGCCGGGGGCCTCGTTGGAGGCTACCAGCTTGGCGTCGGCGGGGTCGGTGACGGCGGTGACCAGGATGGGAATATCCTGGGTGGCGTTTGCCATGGCCTGGGCGGCGGGGGTGGCGATGGCCAGCACCAGATCCACCTTGTCGCTGACGAACTTATCGGCGATGGTCTGGCAGTTGGCCTGCTCCCCCTGGGCGTTCTGGAAGTCGATCTGGATCTCCTGCCCGTCCTTGTACCCGGCCTCCGCCAGGCCGTCCACAAAGCCCTGGTAGGCGGCGTCCAAAGCGGCGTGCTCCATGAGCTGGATGACGCCGATCTTCACCGGTGTCCCGGCGGTGGAGGGGGCGGCGGAAGCGGAGCCGCTCTCCGGCGCGGGAGCGGCAGGCTGAGAGGAAGAGGCGGGGGAAGAAGCGTTCCCTCCGCAGGCCGCCAGGGCGGTCACAAGCGCGGCCGCCAGCAGGACAGCCGTCAGTTTTTTCCGGATCTTATTCATAATCAGAAAATCTCCTTTCCCAATGGCCGTACGCTTTACCGCGCTGCTGCTTTCCTGCTTTTAGCTGATGAAGCGTGGCCGACGGTATAAGGATACACCCGGAACGGAGATTTTTCAAGGGGCTTTCGCGCTTTTATGTATAAAAGTATTTTTCCCCGGCGGCGGTATTTTTATGCATCTTGCATTATGACAGGGACGGTTCCCGCCTGCGCTGCCGCCAGATGAGCCATACGGCCCAGAGGGCGAGGTATCCCGCCGAGATGCCGAAGAGCCAGAGGTATTTTGTGCGGGTGGCCGCCACGTAGCTTTCGGCGGTGTACCGGGGCTCCACGGTGATGTACTTGTTTTCCCCGGTGACGGAGAGGACCCGCCGCTCCACCTGGCGCTTTTCCTTCACCGCCTGCTGGCCGGCACTGCTGGTGGCGGCCTCCTGGATCCAGGTATAGCCGGTGTTCCCCGCCTTGTAGGTGACGATGTAGGCGGTGCGGGTGTGCTGCCGCCCCCGGCTGGTGGTGGTCTTTACACTGGTGGGGTAGCAGGTGGCGGCGGTAAAGGTCATCACCCCTTTGTCGGTGTATTCCCCGGCGGGACGCACCGAGAGATACCCCCGTCCCCCCACCAGCAGCCCCGCGGCGGCGGCAACGAACAGCGCCGGCTTCACAATGCCCCACACCGATGCCAAGCCCCCCTTGGCTCCCCGCAGGAGCTGCTTCGGGGGCGTCCTCAGGAGCTTTGCCACCAGGAACCCCAGGCCGGTGAGGCACCAGACGGCGGTGAGGATCGCCGTCACCGGCAGCAGCACCAGCAGGATGCCCGCATTGAACCAAAGCCCCGGCACCAGCAGGGTGAGAGCCGCCCAACAGAGGGGATAGCCCAAAAGGTTCATCCACAGCCATAAGGGCCACCGGCCGATGCCCGCCCGCTTCAGGGGCGGCCCCGCCAGCAGGAAATAGAGGACCGCCAGGGCCGGGTAGCCGAAGTACAGCAGGGCGGTCCCCGGCGTGGCCCGCAGGGCCAGCGCAAAAAGCCCCAGAAAGACGGCGGGGCAGTACAGGACGGAAAGCAGCACCAAAAGGAATTTTTTCATGGTATCTCCTCCTCCCTGGGGATGCCGAAGAGCCGCCGGGCGTTTTGGTTGGTGAGGTCCGCCAGCTCCTGGGGGGACACCCCCTTCACCTCCGCCAGCTTTTCAATAGTGTAGGGGAGGAGGGTGCTGTCGCACCGCCTGCCCCGGAAGGGCTCCGGGGCCATGTAGGGGCAGTCGGTCTCCACCAGCAGCCGGTCCAAGGGGACCACCGCGGCGGCCTCCAGGGCCCGGCGGGCATTCTTGAAGGTCACCACCCCGGTAAAGCCGATGTACATCCCCAGGGACAAAACCTCCCTTGCCATCTCGGCGGAGCCGGAATAGCAGTGGACCACCCCGGCGGGGCGGTACTGCCGCAGCAGCTCCATGGTGTCCCCGTGGGCCTCCCGGTCGTGGATCACCACCGGCAGCCCCAGGCGGGCGGCCAGCCGGAGCTGGGCCTCAAAGGCGGCGCGCTGGGCCTCCTTCCAGTCCCCGTCGTAGTGGTAGTCGTAGCCGATCTCCCCGATGGCCCGCACCTTGGGGCGGGCGGCCAGCTCTTCCAGCCGGTCCAGCCAGTCCGGGGGAAGGTCCGCCGCCCCGTGGGGATGGACCCCCACCGCCGCCCAGAGGAAGGGGTGGCTCTCCGCCAGGCCCACCGCCGCCTGGGAGGTAGCCAGGTCCGCCCCGATGGTCATTGCCGCCTCCACCCCGGCCCCCGCCAGGGAGGCCAGGAGGGTCTCCCGGTCCGGGTCAAAGGCCGGGTCGTCGTAGTGGGCGTGGGAATCGAAGATGCCCCGCAAGGTGTCTGTGCCGGTCATAAGTTTCCTCCCTGTGTGAAAGGTCTCGTTCCTGGGATTTGCTTTTTAGCTGTGCTAACGTCATGCGCCTATCCGGCGGGGACCCCCTTTCTGTGCCGACAGAAAGGGGGGAAAGAGCGGCCTAAGGGCTTTGCCCTTAGGTATCCCACCGGGGGGTTCCCCCCTGGACCCTCCCAAAG